>NZ_JARXYU010000005.1:0-357714 GCF_029893715.1 Paenibacillus sp. LBL
CCCTCATTCCAATCCTCGGTCACAGAGTTAGACTTAATTCATTAAGTCTCCGCCTTTCCCTTTATAAACCGGTTATAGCAGAACAAGTCACTCGTCATCTTCATTCCATATCCCCTTGTATAAAACGGGAACCGCTGCAAACCCCAAACGATCCGCCCAATCCTCTGTCTCATCCCATGAGAGGCATACGTTATGTTCGTTCCACACCGAGAACAGCAAGAAATAGGAAGGCAGCGCTGAGTACAAAAGGGAATGCTTGGCATATACGTTTTCCGCGCATATGCGATATCCTTCCGGGATCCGATATTTAATCATACGCACATAAAAAAAACTGACTGCTGACAGGACCGCATCCCGCCAAGCAATCAGCTGTGAAACTTCCGTCTACTGAACCGAGTTGCCTTTTGGAGCGACTGCGGTTGTTCCTCTCTCCACTAACTTGACCGGTACCAGCATCCTGCTCGGCGTCTGCTTCCCTCGTTCCAGCCAATTCACCACGTTTTCAGCCGCTTGACGACCAATCTCGTAAAAATTCTGTTCTACCGTGGTCAACGGAATGATGACATGCTCCGTCACCGGATTGTTATCAAAACCTATAATCGAAATATCCTCCGGAATGCGGATGCCTCTCTCCATACAAAGATTCAGCAAATTAGCTGCAATCAGATCGTTCTCTGTCTGAACCGCAGACACTCCTTCCATCCGGTAAGAGTCCAGCAGCTCATTATAAAATCGTTCGACGCCAATCTTTTCCCGGTATCCCTTCATATTCAGCTTGATGTATCTGCTGTCTACGGGAATTCCATGGTCTTTAAGCGCTTGGCAGTATCCGAAATATCGGTCGCGCACGGAAGAGGTGGATTCGATGCTGACCGCGGTCAGAAAGGCGATTTTTCGATGTCCAAGCTCAATCAATTTGGATACGGCTTGGTAGGAGCCGTTGAAATTGTCCGATACAACCGCTCCTAAGGGAAGGCTGTCGAAATACTTGTCAATGGTGATGATCGGATAGTCTTCAAGGCACAGCCGATGCAGAATATCGTAGTTCGTCTGATCGTTTCTCGGATACAGAATGATGGCCGCAATGCCCTTCCGGGTCAGCATCTCCAGCAGATCGCGTTCTTTCTGGGAGTCGTAATCGCTTTGGTGAATGCTCAAATAATAGCCGTTCGCGTTTAGCCAGTCCGAAGCTCCGCGAATATAACCCATCGTACCACGGTCGTCCTCGGAAGGCAGGATAAGCGAGATCATTTTCTCTGTTCCATCGGAACGCTGCTCAGGGCCCCGGGTTCGAGACTTTACAAAGCTCCCGCTTCCCTTAATTCGGTAGATGAACCCGTCCCGCTCCAGCTCCTCGAGCGCTCTTCTTGTTGTAATACGGCTCACGCCGAAGGTGGTGCTAAGTTCAGCCTCTGTCGGAAGCTGGGCTTCCGGAAGGTAACGCCCCGATGAAATTTGCGATTTAAGCTCGTCCATAATGACGCTGTACAGCGGTTTATTGTCTTTGCTCAACTTGGTTCTCATCCCATCTTTATCTTTTTTCCAGTTGTGGACTAGTCGCACTCAAATTATATCGTTTGCATCAATAGCATGTAAACCGCCCTTAGGATCAGTCCTATCCCACTTTCCCCAATCCGGTCAAGCGACTCCCTTAACATCATGGAAATTCAGCCTTTCCGGATGGGCGGCTTACCTCATTTTATTTTACGTTTGAGTAGCGTTCATACTGTGCCTTTTTGATATCCAGATAGCTCTGGGCTCCCATCTTGTCGAGCGTCTTCACGTAATGATCCCAATCGGTATCCAGACTGGCTTTGCCCGTGACAAACTTTACCCGCATTTCCTCAATATATTTATTAATGTCGGTCAGGATCGCGCTTGTTTGATTCGCTTCGTCATCCGTGGGTACAAAATCCGGCCACAGCTCTTTGGGCGCCAAAACATCCAGCTCTGCCGGATCCGCCTTGATCTCATCCGCAACCGTCGTTCCCCTCGCTGCCATTCGCAAGCTGTCGTCCGGCTCAACATATGGATAATAGGCTCCATATACATTGTCAACATATTGGAAAGCACCTAGCTGGACGCCGCCCTTGTAGTTCAAGATCTCATCCTTGTATTTCGGTTTGCCATCAACCAGGTCGTAGGTTTCGCCTTCCAGGCCAAATGTGCCAAAATTGATGCCCTCCTCTCCATAGAAATAATCAATCCATTTGATTGTTTCAACGGGATACTTGTTTTTGTTCGTGATTACAAAACCGAAGATACCCTTGGCCGGAGGGCCGAGCACGCCTGCCAGCTTATCACCGTTCGGACCTTCCAGCGCATGGATTCCCACATAGTTTTCTGCTGCATCCTTACCGATGTAACCCGGCCCTTCCCACACGAAGGAGCCAATCAAGTTGTTAGAGCCGTCCGTTGACCACTTGGCATAATCATAACCGGTCGTAAAATTTTGCTGAGCAAGCGAGCCGTCCTTATACAGATCATTCATATAACGCAAAAGCTCCCTGTACTTCGGATCATTGAAAGTTGTTTTAACCGCGCCGTCCGCGTCCTTGTAGAGGTATTGGCCGAACGCTTTGGCTCCGCCTTCTCCCATGCCGAAGCTGCCTGCCAAAAAGCTCTCCAGGAACGTCCAGTATTGGGATTCGAGCACCCAGCCCAGACGTTTGCTGTCCTTCTCCCGAATCTTCATCAATGCCTCGCGGAACTCAGCGGTTGTCTCCGGAACTTCCAGCCCTGCTTCATCGAGCCAGCTTTTGTTAATATACAGGCGAACGGAATTGAACGCTTTGGAGAAATCGACGTAAGGCAGCGCATAGATATGTCCGTCCGACATGGTGATGGCTCCCTTGATGTCCGGATTGTCCTTGAGCAGCTTGTTCAAATTGGGCGCGTGCTCCTCAATCAGTTCCTCCAGAGGAATAAACAAACCCTGCTTGCCGTATTTCATCAGCTCGTCCGTGCCGAATGCAATGCGATAAAACGCATCTGGCAGGTCATTGGACCCGAGCATCACATTTTTCCTTTCCGTCACGGCAGACCCGGCCAGCTCCTCAAACTCAACGTGAATTCCGGAAATCTCCTCATATTTTTGCCACATCCACAATTGATCGGCTGGAGGATGTACATCGGTATATCCGCGTTTCACAATCTTTAACGTAATGCTTCCCGGATCGCCGTCCGTTCCGGCAGGCTCCGGTGTTGCCTCTCCTCCTGAACCGCCGCCGCAGGCGGAAAGCACCAGAGAGAACATCATTGTTATGACAAGCAGAAGATACAGCCCTTTTCTCATATCCACAAACCCTCTTTCCACGATTATGAGGTCCTGACGGAAAACCAACTGCTTTTCCCGCTTCAGTACCGGCCTTACCCTTTGATAGCTCCCACCATGATGCCTTTCTCAAAAAAACGGGACAGCAATGGATACAGCAGAAGCAGCGGCAGGGCGGACAAAACAACGATGGCGTATTTCAAACCTTCCTTCACCATCATCTGATCTGCGTACTCAGCACCAACCGATATTCCGGCCATTTCCTTGAAATCGTTCCGAACTAAAATTTCTCTTAAAATGAGCTGAAGCGGAAATTTGTCCCGATCCGTCAAATAAATCATGGCGTCAAAATAGGAATTCCAATGGCCAACGCCGTAGAACAGGATCATGACGGCGATGATCGGCATGGATAAAGGGAGCACAATTTTATACAGCATATGAAAGTCATTACATCCGTCCACATAAGCGCTCTCCTCCAGCTCGACCGGAATACGGGTCTGAAAGTAGGTCCTCATGATAATCATGTTGTAAGCACTAATCGCTCCAGGCAGCACCAGCGCCCACATCGTATTCAGCAGGCCCAGCTCCTTGTTCACCAGGTACAGAGGAATCAGGCCGCCACCGAAAAACATCGTAAAAGCGAACAACAGCGTGAACAATCCCTTACCGTAAAAACGCTTTCTCGACAGAGGATAGGCACCCAGCACCGTCATCATAATATTGATGGCTGTACCTGCGAATGCGTAGAGGATGGTATTGGCGTATCCCCTCCATATTTCACTGTTCTCGAACACTTTGGCATAACTGTCCAGATTGAAACCTGCCGGATATAGTAGCAGCGGCTTGTCCCAAATCTGGCGTGGATCGGAGAATGAAGCCAACAGGACGAAAATAAGCGGGTATAGAATAACGATGGTCACCATGATCGACATAATAAGAATGATGATATCCGCCAGCTTTTCCCCTGTCGTTCGTTTGATGTTCAGCAGCACGGCTTAAACTCCCTTCTTTGCACGGTGATCTTTCCCTACCATAGGCTGGTCTCCCCTGCTTTGCGGGCAACGGCGTTGACGATGATCAGAATGATAAAGTTGATCACGTTATTGAACAGTCCCACTGCCGCGGAAAAGCTGTATTGCGTATTCAAAAGCCCGCTTTTGTACATGTAAGTGGAAATGACCTCGGACGTTTCCAAATTCATTGGATTTTGCATCAAGAGGATCTTCTCGAAACCTACACTCATGATGCTTCCTGCACTCAGAATCGACAGAATCATAATCGTTGGCACAATACCGGGGATGGTGATATGCCAGATTCTCCGAAATTTGCTGGCACCGTCCATGTAAGCCGCCTCATACAGGTCTGGGGAGATGCCCGATATGGCTGCGCTGTATATGAGTGACGACCAACCGACTCCTTGCCAGATGCCGGACCAGACATACAGATGCCAGAAATTAGAAGGCTCTGCCAGGTAATCTACCGGTTCCCTTCCTAAAGATGTAAGAACGGAGTTAAAAACGCCGTTCGTAGGTGAGATGAAAAAGAACAGAATGCCAACCGCGACCACGACCGAGATAAAGTGCGGAGCATAAGAGACGCTTTGTGCGAATGAGCGGAGTTTACGACTCCGAATCTCATTGAACAGGAGCGCTAGCAGGATGGGAGCGGGAATACCGATCAGCAGGCCGTATAAGCTGATGCCAATCGTATTCTTGAGAATCGTCCAGAAGTAATACGCGTCAAACAGCCTTTCGAAATGCTCGAAACCGACCCATGGGCTGTTCCAGATGCCAAGTCCGGGCATAAAATCCTTAAAAGCAATCTGCACACCGTACATCGGCCAGTAATGCCAGATCAGGAAGTACAGCACCGCTGGGGAGATGATGATGTACAGCCCGATATTTCGCTTTAGCTGCCTCTTGACATGTTTCCATTTGCTCGGCTTGGGAACGGGATGTGGGGATGCCGAGTTTAATCGGGCGTCCATACTTTGTCATGACCTCCTTTTTTGCTGCAGATCAGAGATTCGGGAGATTAATGCAATCTCAGCAGATCTAGAGAATCTCGATGCAATTGAATTCTCCCAGTTCAGAAATTCATCACCTCCCTCCTTATAATTTGTTCTAACATTTTTTATGTATATGATTATTTGTTATAACACATTTTAGTGAGGATTTATTTTCCAGTCAATATAGCATCGAAAAATTGTGACTTTAGTTGTATTAGGCCTGAATTTGTTATGACAAATTTCGACGAAGGTGTGAAACAGTAAATTTCTTAGCTTGTGAAATAAATAAAACAGCCGCGTAAATATCGTGGCTGTTGGCTTTTTTTCAATGAGTTATGAGATTGCACTCGGTTACACCTGGACGCTGCAAGTCCTTTTTCGCAACATAGCTGGGCAGAAAAAAAAGAGCAGATCATCTGCTCTTTTTTGCGTATTCCCATCAACCGATGTTACTTATCCAGGAATCCCGGCTGCTTTCCCCTTCGATCGGCTCCCCCCGCGGTTGGTAATGAACACCCCGGATAGTATGAGAATAAGGCCGATGATAAGGTTCCATCCGATAGGTTCATCCAGCAGCGTATACCCCCAGATCATCGCCGTTGCAGGAACCAGGTAAGTGACGGAGGTGGCGAATTCCGGACTTCCTTTTAACACCATATAATTGAACAGGATGTATGCGACACCTGACCCGAAGATGCCAAGACCGACCAGAGCGCCCATGTTGGCAGGTTCTAAGATCTTTGTCACGTCAACCCTCTCCGTCGTAAAGGCAAGGATGCCGCTCCCTACCATCGCGCCAAGCAGAGTTCCGAACGTTAACTGATACATCGTGAGTCCACCCAGCAATCGCTTGGATAACTGTGAACCCACGGCATAACACATAGTGGCCCCGATCATCGCAGCAAAACCAATGAAATCGACGGTCATGAAAGAGCCTGGGCGAATGCCCAGCAGAATGATCAGACCGACAAGCGCAATTCCCATGCCGACCCACTGTATCCGCCGGAATACGGAGCCGAAGAATAGTAACCCTACAAGCATCGTCCATATCGGCGTCGTTGCATTCAATACCGAAGCCATGCTGCTGGCTAGCTTAGTCTCGCTAAACCCGATTAAGGTCCATGGCAGAGCCATATTAATCATGGCGACTACGAAGGTTGGAAGCCATTTAATTCTTCGCAGGTCGAACGGCTTTCGCATTATCAGCATGATAATCGAAATAAATAGAAATCCGCAGGTAGAACGCAGAAATGCAATCCCCCATGGACCGAAATCGTGCAGTAAACTTTTAATGAAAAAGAACGAACCTCCCCATATGAGACTTAGGAGGATGAGCGCAATATACAAGGATCGTGCCAACGTAATACCTTCTTTCTATTTGTAGGACATCCTTATAATTTAACATCTCGTAAGGGAAGTTGTACAGAGCGTTTTTCTACAGCCCTCATGCAGGCAGGAGACAGCCTTTTCCTTATTTGAGCAAGTACTCCCGGTGAAACCCAAGTTTCCGACCTCTCGCGATGTAACATCCATACGAATAAGCATAGCCGTTTCATGCATTGCACTTCAGCTTACAGCATGGATGTCGGCTTGTAATCCTGACGATACTGCCTCGGCGAAACCCCGTATTGTTTACGAAACTGATCCGCAAAATGATTGTAACTGTTAAAGCCGACATCCTGAGCAGCCTCGCTTGCGGTCCGGCCGGAATGAGTCATCAATAAAGCGGCATGGCGAACCCTCATTTGATTCAGATGCTCTACGATGGTGTACCCTGTTTCTTGTTTGAACAAATGTGCCAGCCTGGACCCCGAGACTCCGACCTCTCGCGATATGGCGTCAATTCGAATATCTTCCTTTAGCGAACGGGACAACAAGCCCAGCGTTTGCTCGACTCTAGGGTCCATTCTTTTATTTGTGCGCTGTGCAAGCAGAAGCAAAATCTCACGCAGCGCGTTCTCACACAGCGCCTCCCACAAATCTAAGCGGTCCAGTGAATCTTGCAGCACATTCCGGAACGCTTGCTCGACACGGCCTCGGACACGTTCATCGGGCAGGGTTTCGACCAGAAACTCCTGGTTTCTTAGCATCCAGTTTTCCGGAAGTCCAGGATAATGGATCCAGAGAAAGTTCCAGCGCTTCCCTGATACTGTCCCGTATTCATGAGTGATGCCGGCGCGCAGCAGTCCAAGTTGCCCGGATCCGCAGCGTTTCTCCCCGGCAGGCGTGCGAAAGTAGCCCTCTCCATGGAGCGTATAAACAAGCAGCCAGTCCTGCATCCCTTGAGGTCGACGCAGGCGATAAGCATCGTCTTGTTCAAAATGGTCGCCGAATATCGTTCCGGTACTTTCCAACGATATGACAGCCCGTTCGTTTCGCATGAACCTCTCCTCCCCGATTCCTCAAATAGCAGAATCCCGGTACTTTTAAGCAGATATCATACTTCCTCTCAAGATAAGCAGACCTTATTCTATTGTCAACAGGAAAAACCATCATCTGATCGGAGGGACTACGATGCGAGAGAAGTTAAACGTATTGACCGAGGAGCAGCTGCACAAGTTCGAAACAGAGGGATATTTAATTGTAAAAGGGCTCTTCCGGCAGGAGGAACTGGCTGAAATTGAAGCAACGTTTGAGGAGATCAGCCAAAAGACCGTACCCGGCCACTTCGAGCCGGTCTTCAATGATACAGCTGTCGAACCGCTGAAACGCTATCCGCGTGTTATGCATCCGCACCGTTTTGATGCAATCGCAAAAAAATACATGCTGCACAAGCCTGTCATGGACGTATTGGCTGATTTGTACAGCGAGCCTGCGCTCGCAGCTCAAAGCATGTTTTATTACAAACCTCCCGGTTCCCGCGGTCAAGCGCTGCACCAGGATAATTTCTACCTGCAGGTGGAGCCGGGCAACTGTATCGCGGCGTGGACGGCGATCGACGCGGCTGATGAAGAGAACGGCGGCTTGCTCGTCGTTCCGAAAACAAGTAATTATGCCCTTGTGTGCCCGGAGGAAGCCGATTCGCGCGAGTCGTTTACCACCCATTTCGTGAAACCGCCAAAAGATCAAACGGTCCTCCCCGCCATAATGGACAAAGGCGATGTGCTCTTTTTTAACGGCAACCTCATCCATGGCTCTTACCGCAACAAATCGAACCGTTTTCGCCGTGCCTTTATCTGCCACTATGCCAACGCGTCGGCAACCAAGATCGGTGCTTTCTACCGGCCGTTGTTCCGGGAAGACGGCACGGAGGTCCATCTGGACAGTAATCCGAATGGCGGCCCTTGCGGCGTCGAGTTCGAAACGCCGTATCCCCATTAGATTTCAGACGACCAGCGCACATTTTCATGGCACTGGTCGCCCTATGTTAACTTTCATTGAATAGGAGTTTTTAGCATGCATTGAACCACTCTGCAATTTTATATCGGAGCAGGCTCCCCATTTATATCTCTTGCTTGGAATCGATATAGGTCTGCTCTGCCACGATGGTAAATCGCTCCACGAGATCACTGATTTTGAAATTCTCCGCACCAATCATAAAAGTCTTTACCGTATCATGAAACGGCGCATGCCAATGGGCAGGAACGCCCTCCTTGCCAACGATTGCCCCGACGATGCTCCCTGCGGTAGCCGCTGTGCAATCATTGTCCAGCCCCATTGCCACCGTCTCGGAAATGACCTTGGACACATCCGTCCCTCCGATCATTAAACCGAATACGGTCAAACATGCATTGTTGTTCGTATGAACGGGAGACATACCTTGAAAGCGCTTGTTCACGGCTTCTCGCGCTTCTGCGTAATTCCGGATATCTCCACCTATGGCGAGCGCCCATTCGATATCCTTATATAGGCTGCATTCGCTAGGAATTTCTGTCAGTCCAGTGCGAAGGGCGTCCACCGGATGATCGACGGCAAAGGCGGCTGCTTGAGCCGCACTAAAAAACATTTCGCCATAAATTCCGTTCCTTCGATGGCTCAAATAAGCGTCTCGATACGCGTACTCTGCCGCTTTCGACGGGAACCCCGGTGCAATGTATGCCCACGGATCGGATCGAATATCTGCACCGATCCATTGACAATACGGATTCTCTAAGCTTGCTGCTTCCATAGCCGTCTTGCCTGCTCTCAAGTTACGAAGGGCAACCTCTTCAGCCGTACATGCAAGCGGCAAATATTTCACCCAGCTCTTCCCCACGTCCTCCGTCGTAAAATGAATCCCATGCTCCTCCGCGATCAGCAGCCCCAGAATCGTATACGTAATATCATCGTCGACGGGAACTCCGCTCATGCCTTCAAGCGTATATTCATAAAATGTGCTCTTCCCATATCGCCGATGGTTCGGATTCTTAATCCGGGTCCAATAGCTGCGCGGTGGAAAGGCATCCCCAATGTACTCGGCCCAACTCTTCATTTCATCCACTTCCCATAGTTCGACGGGAGCTCCCAGCGTACATCCGGCGAATCGGGCGAGCATAGCGCCCTCCAGCTTATCTTTATACTCGGACTGATTGAATGTTTTCCACATTCTTCGAGGACCATTCGTACGAAGCTGCTGAATCCCACGCAGATCATTCGGCTCTTGGGAAGCCAGTTTCCCATCAACAGGCAGACCTTGCAATTTCTCCGCGGCTTCCTGCATTGCCCGTTCAATATCCTGCCAAATGCCGGAAACGCCATCTGCACCATATTCATGGGCTAATCGCCCGTACTCCATAATTTTTTCGGATAACTCAGCCAATTTCGGTTCTATAGGATAAGCCATGTCACTTTCTCCTCTCGCTTCATATGTAATCGATTTCATATCTAGTTTATAATATGAAAGATAACAATTCTGCTCAATAAGGACTGAAAACTATGCAGAAACAACCATCTTCCTATGAGATTATCGGTCAGCCGTATTTGCTCCCTCCCACGTTTCCCGTGGATTGGATCGGAAACCATGTCCAAAACGATGCCGATATTACGTATCTTCATTATCACAATTGTCTTGAAATCGGATACTGTCACGAGGGCTCAGGCGTGTTTTTTGTAGAGGACAAGATCCTGCCTTACTCAAAAGGCGATGTGAGCATTATTTTTCCGGGGCAGCTTCACCTTGCGCAAAGTGTTAAAAGTCAGGTGAGCCGATGGGATTTTTGCTTCTTAGATCCGAATGCGCTGCTTGGCACGGCCCATCCCCGATCGTGGAACGCCCCTGCTCCAGCGGGATTCGCTAATATCATCAGTCCGGGCGATGCTCCCGACATCACATTAATGACGGAATATCTCATGAAAGAACTAAGTCAGCAATTATCAGGCTACGAATCGGCCGTCAAAGGGTGCCTTTGGACGCTGATGACCCTCATTACCCGAATCATCGATCAGATGGCTGACGATACACCAGTAGTTGGAGCTGCCGATCGAAATTCCATGAACACAATTTCCAAATCGCTGGAGTACATCTCACAGCATTACATGGAACCGATTCATATTCATGAATTGGCGGCAGTTTGCAGCTTAAGCGTCACGCATTTTCGTCGAACGTTCCGCGTTTGCATGGGAATGGCTCCGCTCGATTACTTGCACAATGTGCGAATGCAGATGGCCTCTGCATTACTATCCCATACCGATAGCAGCATACTGTCAATCTCCCAAGAGGTAGGCTATGCAACAATATCCAGCTTCAACCGCCACTTCAAACATTGGACGGGAATAGCTCCCTCCAAATGGCGCGCGATAAAAAAACAGGGCAAACAACCCATGAAACCGTGAGAAGAGGTTCGTATCTTGATCGCAGAATACCATCCATTCCCATGCGCTCTCCAACATACAAAGAAACCGTCTGTTATCAGACGGTTGGATTGAACCAATGCTATGTATTTCGATACCCTCCACGCGGTTTATCTCCTTTTTCAATAACAAATCCCATTCTGGTATGGTAAGCGATGGAGCTTGTATGGATTGGAGACGTGATACAGCGAACAATTTCTAAACCCCGTTTATTCACTTCATTAAAATACGTTTCGTAAAGCTGACGTCCGATGCCACGCTGCCGATGCGCAGGATGGATGCCAACAAATGAATATAAGCCTCTTCATTTCGGATTTGGGATAAAAATCCAATAAGGAAACCTAGCATTGCTCCATTCTCTTCAACTATAAAACCCGTATCTTGAAAATGATCAAAAACAGCTTCGGCAGCATATCTGCCATTAGACGACCGTTCCACCAATTGTTTATAACAGAAATTATCATCTCGTAATCTGACGATTGGGCCCTGGGGACAAAAAAAGAAGATGACCCAATTATAGCAAAGTCATCTTCTAAGAATTTTATACAAATACATTCAAAATAAAGAGCTTCTCCATCGAAAATAACTAAACGGAATACTCTTTATTGTCAATGACGATGACGGGTTCAGTCCCTGATCTCGCAGCTGCGGTCTTCTTGGTATGGATGACCAATTCATGAATATTGCTGCAGGATTTCTTCGCACCCATGACCAATAACGGCACCCCTAGAGAGTCCAGTTTCAACCTTCTGGATAACAGTCCGCCCATCGTCATGGAGAATGGTACCGTTGGCGACGTGTTGGAATATATGATAGGCTCATCGTTCTGGTATTTGTCTTGCAGGATTAAGCTCAAGTTCTTCAATGCTTCCACTACCACCTTGGAGGATCCCCGCCCAACCGAGTAAACCGGATTCCCGTTCTCATCCAGGCCGTGAAAAATGAGCTTGCCCATATCCGAGGTTTTCAGTTTGTTGAAATAATCAACCGCCAGAATTTCTTCTTTTGTAAGCTGTCGATTCGTAGGCAATTTATTTAGATGATACGCTGCCGCCAACGACGTTGTGTGGGTCCCCCCGTAATCATTGTAAATAAAGATCATACATCCCGTCTCCAATCATAGAGTAATGTGCTTATTATTACCATTAAGCTCTGTCTCATTCGCCGAATCTCAGCATCGAGCTAGGTGATAACAGAAAAAAGCCCTGATTCCTCAGGACTTCTTCTTATCTCTATATGGAAATATTCATAAACTTGATTAATCCAGGTATACTGCTTTTCCAAGACGGGCCGATTCGTACAGAGCTTCCAGAATACGTGATACAACATAAGCTTGCTCAGGAGTAACGACAGGGTCTTTATCCTGATCAATGGCTTCGATCCATCTTCTCATTTCAACATCCGGAGCCTGTTCCTTCTTACCGTCATAGAAAGCTACCCCGCCGGAGTTCAACTCAATTTCATTGGTGTACAGACGGCTGAATTTCTCTCCGTTAATGCGAAGGCCGTTCTTCATATCGGCCCCGCCTTCCGAGCCGCTAAGAGTACATTTGGCTTCGTCAATATCAAGCGTATTTAACGCCCAGCTTGATTCCAGGATGATGGTTGCTCCGTTCTCCATTACAATCATGCCGAAAGCGGAATCTTCGACCGTAAATTTCTCGGGATCCCACGGTCCCCAAGCATTTGCCGCATTATCCTTACGGGACAATTCATGATATGTAGTACCGAGTACGATTTTCGGCTTGTAATTATCCATCATCCAGAGCGTCAAATCCAGCGCGTGCGTACCGATATCGATCAGCGGCCCTCCGCCTTGTTTTTCCTCATCCAAAAATACGCCCCAGGTCGGAACAGCTCTTCTCCGTACCGCATGTGCCTTGGCATAATAAATATGACCGAGCTCTCCGGCTTCGCACACCTCTTTAAGATAAAGACTGTCTTCACGGAACCGATTGTTGTATCCGATCGTCAGTTTCTTGCCCGTACGCTGAGCTGTTTCCATCATCAGTTTGGCATCCGCAGCCGTTTTGGCCATCGGCTTCTCGCACATAACATGCTTTCCGGCCTCAAGCGCAGCAATGGAAATTTCCGCATGTGAATCATTAGGGGTAAGCACATGAATGATATCAAGGGTAGAATCCTTTAGCAGCTCCGTGTAATCGCTATATACTTTTGCTTCCTCGCTGCCATATTTGCCAGCAGCCTCTTCAGCCCGATCTTTGACGATATCGCAAAACGCTGCAAGCTCCACACTATTCAATCTGCTTAAGCTGGGCAGATGTTTTCCGTTTGCGATTCCGCCACAGCCGATAATACCAATGCGATAAACTTTTGACATGTATCATCACCATCACTTTCATGAGTTTTTATAAGAAGCATAATTATAGAGCCCTGCCCCATACATTTAATGAGGTCTTGACTCCACATATAAGGTATCATATCTGACCATTTTTTTTAGTATAACTATGCGACAATTCATATATAAAATCACGACATCCATCTCCTATACAAAATGTTCGTCCAAGCCATCATACAAAACATCATATACTACTAGCAATGGACAGACTTAATAGAACAGGTGGTGAAGCTAGCCTTGACAAAATTTTTAGATGCACGCACCTCCAATCACTGGCCCATAGCATTCCCAGGCTCCATGGAACGTTTTGTGGTGGACACCCCCGTCATGGTCGGTCAAGTGGGTTTGAGTGTGCCTGCCGATACAACCGGTATCCTCCGTACTCAGCTTCTTGGGCAAGTTGGCTTCTATATACTAAGTGAAGATATATTTGCTCCGATTATTCAAATTGATGTCATGCGAGGCTATTTAACAACGGATCCAGTTATCCATACCACTTATGTACAATATCAGCCTTCCCAGGTTCAAAGCCAAAGTGTCTCCTTTGTCGCTGCAGACTATAATGTAACCCCTCCCCCAACCGGTCTTCTGGTATATACCATGTATGTGACTGCACTTGTGCTGGATATGGGCAGAACAGGAGCAGAATGCTTTAATGCTTCCGTATATACGGATTAGAGCATGCTTCCTATAGAAGTTGCATTGAAAAAGGCAGCCGATCATCGGCTGCCTTGATTCTTCATATAAACGTGACGAAAGCGTCATTCCTGTGATTCAGTCGTATTGCTATCGTATATTAACTTTTCATTCGCGGATCCAGAGCATCGCGCAGACCGTCCCCCATCAGGTTGAAGGCGAGTACCGTCAGCATGATCGAAACTCCGGGAAAAATCACCGTCCATGGGGCCGTTGCGATAAACTGACGCGAATCAGACAGCATCTTTCCCCATTCCGGAGCGGGAGGCTGGGCGCCAAGGCCCAAAAATCCGAGCGCAGCCGCTTCAATAATGGCCGTCGCGATGCCCAGCGTTCCTTGCACGATGATTGGAGTCAGACTATTCGGCAGAATATGATGTCTCAGAATTCCACTGTTCTTCATCCCTATAGCCTGCGCAGCGCTGATGTACTCCTCGTTCTTCAAGCTGAGGACTTTAGCGCGAACCAATCGGCCATAGGTCGGTATGTTGACGATGGCAATGGCATATAACGCATTTTGCAGCGAAGGGCCCAGGATGGCTACGATGGCTATCGCCAGCAAGATACTCGGAAACGCCAACAAAATATCAAAGAAACGCGAGATGATCATATCTATCCACTTGCCGTAAAAGCCTGCCAGAATACCGAGCAGCGTTCCCAGAATGATGGAGCCAAGCACGGAAAATGTACCGACCCACAATGAGATGCGCGTTCCATGCAGCACCCGGCTGAGCAAATCCCGTCCCAAATCATCGGTTCCAAACCAATGCTCAGCTGACGGAGGTTTTAACCGGTCGGCAAGCTCCTGCGCTTTATAATCATAGGGCGCGATTAATGGCGCGAGCAGTGCGATGACAATGAAGAACATAATCATGAACAGTCCAGCCATCGCGATTTTGTTCTTGCGGAAAGCTCTCCACGCATTACGCCAAGGTCCGGAAACCTTCTCGGAAGGAATGGCAGAGCTGTCGTTCAGGTGTGTTGTAATCTGTGGCATAGCTTCCCTCCTACCGGTAGCGGATACGCGGATCGACTGCTGCATACAGCAAATCCACAATCAGATTGATGACAACGAATATAAAAGCGATGATCAGAATTCCGGACTGAATAACCGGGTAATCCCGTGAGCTAATCGCTTCATAAATATAGCGGCCGATACCAGGCCATGCGAAGATGGTCTCCGTTAATACCGCTCCTCCAAGCAAGGCGCCCGTCTGCAGGCCGATAACCGTAAGCACAGGGATGAAGGCATTCTTGAGCGCATGCTTGTAAACAACGAAAAATTGGGACAGTCCTTTGGCTTTAGCCGTGCGGACAAAATCGGAATTCATGACCTCCAGCATGCTCGATCGCGTCATCCTGGCGATAACCGCCATCGGGATGGTGCCCAGTGCCACGCTGGGCAGTATCAGATGTTTGACTACCGTCCACAATTGATCGAAGCGTCCGGCAATGATGCTGTCAAGCAGGTACAAATTCGTTACGGCTTCTACCGGGTCACGCTGATTCATCCGACCGATCGAAGGCAGCCAGTGCAGTTCCAAGGAAAATATCCACTGCTCCATTAACCCAAGCCAAAAGATGGGCATCGAAACCCCGATTAATGCGACCAGCATACTAATGTAATCAAACCATGAATTGTGCTTCCAGGCGCTGATGATTCCCGCATTGACGCCGAAAAAGATGGCAAAGGCCATGGCAGCAAACGTTAATTCAGCGGTTGCTGCCAAATACGGTGTGATTTCTTCGGCAATCGGCACCCTGGTACGGATGGATTGTCCAAGATCGCCTTGCAGCAAATCTCCGATATAGGAGAAATACTGCTGATACCACGGATTATGAAGCCCCAGCTGCTCACGAAGAGCCTCCTTGGACTGTTCCGTCGCCTTTTGTCCCAGAATGGTCTCAGCGGGATCGCCCGGAATGGCATGAATGATAGAAAACACGATGATGGTCATCCCGATCAGAACCGGAATCATGATGAATATTCGCTTCAATATATAGGATTTCAAGATAGATTCACCTGCCAAAGGCGTTGTGGTACAGCCCGTTATTCAAAATAAACGTTATAGTAGTATTCCGTTCCTGTAGGAGCCGGTACGTATCCCTTCACATTTGCTTTGGCTGCAAGGAGAGGTGTCGTATGCACGAGGGGTACCCATGGTGCATCCTCTTTAATGATGACTTGAGCTTCTTTATACAGCTCCTCGCGTTTGGTCTGTTCGGTTTCCTTTTGAGCGGCAATCAAAATTTCATGGAGCTTGTCACTGGCATAATAGCTGTAGTTATTGGATGGGATGGCATCTTTGTCAAGCAATGTGTACAGGAAATTGTCCGGGTCTCCGTTGTCTCCCGTCCAACCGAGCATGAAGAGGTCGTCTTTTTCTCCAGCTTGCGCATCATCCAGATACGTCGCCCATTCGGGTGATTCGATTTTGACCTTCACACCGATTTTCTCGAAATCAGCCTGAATCACTTCCGCTACCTTTTTACCATCCGGCATGTAAGGACGAGGAACCGGCATCGCGTAGAAGGTGTATTCGTCCGGCAACCCGTTCGGGTAACCCGCTTCAGCCAGCAGCTGCTTCGCTTTTTCCAAATCGTATTCATAATCCTGAATGCTGTCGTTATACCCCCACAGAGATGGCGGCAATGGATTGACGGCCGGTACGGCCTGTCCAGCGAAGAAGGCATCGATAATCGCTTGTTTGTTGACGGCATAACTCAGGGCTTGTCTTACTTTCACGTCGTCAAACGGCTTTTTCTTGAGGTTGAAGCCGACATAACCAACGTTGTTAGAGGGACGTTCGATCTTCTGCAGATCCGGATTGCTTTCAAGTGTTGCCAAGTCGTCCGGGCTCAAATCTTCCATCAGGTCGATTTCCCCGCTTTGCAGCGCATTGAAGCGTGCAGAGTTGTCGGGAATGGAGCGAACGATCACTTTATTCAGCTTCGGAAGTCCTTCTCTCCAATAGTTCGGGTTCTTCTCCAGTGTAATCGAATCATTGCGTTTCCACTCTTTGAACACAAAAGGTCCTGTGCCAACCGGCTCGTTCTTGAAGCTGGCTTGTTTCTCTTGAATCGCCGTAGGGCTGGCAATACCGAAGGAGGTCATCGCCAGGTTCTGCAGGAATGGTGCTTGCGGCTGATTCAGCGTAAATTCAACGGTATTGGCATCCACTGTTTTAACTTCCTTGATGACCCGTTTTCCATCGGTACCAAACATCGAGTCATAATAGTCAAAGGAGTCGCCTTCATACTTGTATTCGCTCTTTGGATCGGACCAGCGGGTGAAATTGAATACCACGGCATCCGCATTAAAATCGGTTCCGTCATGAAATTTCACGCCTTGGCGAAGTTTGAAGGTATACTTCAGCCCGTCTTCGGAAACCGTCCAGCTTTCGGCGAGCGATCCTTGAACCTCGGTTGTTCCTTCCTTATATTCCAGCAAAGAGTCGAACACTTGGTGCGTGATTTTGAGGGATTCGCCGTCTGTTACAATTGAGGGGTCAAGGGATGAGGAATCCCCGCCCCGTCCGACAATCAACGTATCCTGTGTGGACTGTGACGGGTTATTCGGTTCTGTTGTTTCTCCCGTATCCGTTCCTGCTGCACCATTATTGCCGCTGCTCTTACTGCCGCTGCAACCCGCAAGGGCAACAACGGTGCATAACATCAATACCATAACGAGACTGCTCCATCTTTTCACTTTCATATTCTGGCTCCCTTCTATTCAACCGAATATTTCATTTGTTTATATGAGGCCGGACAACTTGTCCAGACTATAAACCGGAAAGAAGAAAAGTGCTTCGACAGCTATAAATAAATGGTTGCGATACGTACGTCTTAAATCGCTTTTTCGGTTGCATTCGCCCCGTTATACAAATGGCAGGCTGTCAGATGGGCGGGCTCGGTTTCCTTCAGCTCGGGCCGCTCGTTCAGGCAAATGTCCATCACCATTGGACAACGTGTGTGAAATGCGCAGCCAACAGGCGAGTTTGCGGGGCTTGGCAGCTCTCCCTGCAGAATGATTCGTTCGGTTTTGATATCCGGGTCCGGCTGAGGCACCGCGGAAAAAAGCGCTTTCGTATATGGATGCTGCGGCGAGGAATAGAGTGTGTTTTTCTCGGCAATCTCCACGATCCGCCCGAGGTACATCACGGCAATTCGGTCACAGATATGCTTGACCACACTCAGGTCGTGCGCGATAAAAATATAGGTAAGGCCAAATTCCTCCTGTAAATCCTGCAGCAAATTAACAATCTGCGACTGGATCGACACGTCCAGTGCCGAGACGGGTTCATCCGCAACGATCAGCTTGGGCTGGAGCGCCAACGCCCTGGCAATGCCAATTCGCTGACGTTGTCCGCCAGAGAATTGGTGCGGATACCGCTGAAGATGGCTATGCGTCAAGCCGACGACATCGATCAAGCGGCTGATGATGTTTTGTCGCTCTTTTGCATTCCCTACTCCATGCACGATGAGCGGTTCCTCCAATATCCGCTGGACAGTATGCCGCGGATCCAGAGAAGAGAACGGGTCCTGAAACACGATTTGCATATCTTTGCGCTTCCGCCGGAGCTCTTCCGGGGATAAATCCGTGATATCCTGCCCATCAAACCGAACCCTGCCGGACGTCGGCTCAATCAGACGCAGCAGTGAACGGCCCGCAGTGGATTTGCCGCACCCGCTTTCCCCTACCAATCCAAACGTCTCACCTTTTTCCACGGAAAACGAAATATCGTCAACGGCTTTGACGACTTGCTGCTGCGATCTTCCGAACCACCGACTTCCCAGCGGGTAGTATTTCTTGAGATGCTCCACGTGCAGTAACGGTTCGCTCATACGACTTCCTCCTTCGGCGTTTCGTGCAGCCAGCAGCGGCAGCTATGTGCCTCTTCATATTCCTTCAACTCCGGAAGCTTCTCCAAGCACAGCGGCATCACGTTCTGACATCGCTCGGCAAACCGACAGCCCTTCATCTGTGTATTCAAGACCGGCACGTTGCCGGAAATGGAGAACAACCGGCGATGCTGCTCATTCATCCTGGGTACCGACTTGATAAGACCCTGAGTATACGGATGTAGCGGTTTTTTGAATATATCCCGCACACTCCCTTCCTCAACCACCTTCCCGGCATACATTACTGCTACCCGATGACACATCTCCGCGACAACACCGAGATCATGCGTGATCATCATCACCGCGGTTTGATATTCCTCATTCAAGCGGCGGATCAAATCCAGAATCTGAGCCTGAATCGTCACATCCAGCGCAGTAGTCGGCTCATCGGCAATGAGCAGTTCAGGATTGCACGAAATCGCCATCGCAATCATGACCCGCTGTCGCATCCCGCCGGATAGTCGATGGGGGTATTCATCGATGATCTCCACTGCCCTTGCAATGCCAACCTTTTTCAGCATCTCAACCGTATGCTCTCGAGCGTGTTTCCTGCTTAGCCCCCGATGGAGGCGAATGGTCTCGCTAATTTGCTGGCCAACCGTAAGGAGCGGATTAAGCGACGTCATCGGCTCCTGAAAAATCATAGAAACGGCATTGCCGCGAATAGTACGCATCTCACGCTCTTTGAGCGGGACGATATCCTTCCCCTTAAACAAAATCGAACCGCCAGTGATTCTACCCGGAGGCTGCGGAATCAGCTTTAATACCGAAAGCGCTGTGACACTCTTGCCGCAGCCTGATTCGCCAACAACTCCAAGCACTTCTCCCGGCCTAACATATAGGCTCACACCATCCACGGCGGGTATTTCACCTCGGTCCGTAAAAAAGTGCGTGTGCAAATCCTGAATCTGCAAAATAGGTTGACTCATATTACAGCCTCTTTTCTGTAGATAAGATAGATTTTGCAGCCTTTTTCGACTCATCCTTCCATAGCCCGTGACCTTTCGACGAAAATCAGCATAAAATTGAACTCAGGTCAATTAATATGTAAAAAACTCTGACATCAAACCAAATATAGTTTATTTGATATGTTACTTTACATCATTTTTTTAGGTTAGACAAGAAATATTTACTATATTTTCTATGTTATGTTCATGAAATATTTTACAAAAAAACTAGAATGGGCTACTAGCCTGACAGCCAGAATTCAGCCAATGGAAATATCATGCTATAGAATTCATTAAATTAATATTTCATATCATGAATTCAATATAATTCGGCAACTGCTCTCCATTTAACAAACAAAAAAAAGCATCTGATCCAAGATCAAATGCTTTAAAGGTGATTTCGCAACAGGTTTCATCGGACTCTACCACGCTGCATGAGGGTGTCTTCGCATGAACTCAATCATACGGGCATCAACAGGTACACTCACATGCTGAAGTGCCTTTATCACAGCTCCGGATGCGGCCGACAATTCAGGAGCCTTGTAAACATACTGTTTATTTTTCCCAAATCGCAGGCTCTCATTAAACTTTAATTTCATATAGGGACTGTTCACGACACTGCCAATTCCCGTAACCGATACGTGATCCGATTGAAAGAACGATCCCAGAATCTCGACGCCTACCATGATTTGCTTCATGGCTTCATCACACACATTCTGGGCCAATGGACTTCCGGCTTCAGCTGCAATCGTGATGATTGGTGCCATGTCTCCAAACTTCTTGTTGCGCTCCTTGCTCTCTTCCATAAATCCTGCGGCCGCCAAGAGGCGAAGCTGTTCCATATTCTCAACATTCCAATAGCTCTGAACGCTGCGAACCAGCGTTTCATCCGATTGTTGAATATTCCCGGCCAGTATTTGGTACACCGCATCATACGCAAGAAATCTCGCTGCGCTGGCGGCATAATGGTGAAAATCGATATTCTTGATCGGTGTCTCTTGTTCCGTTATGGCTAAAATCATGGAGCCCGTTCCAGATACAACCACGATACCCGGCTTCCCAATGAATGCACCTGCGTGCGCGACAACGGAATCGTTGACATACCATTTCGGGCATTGCAGCCCCTCCACATCGGTTAAACGGGTCACCCAATCCAGATCTTGATCGGACTCGTAACCCGCTATTCCCGCATATAGTCCTATGACTTGGTCCAGGCTGCAGCGCGCCATAGAAAGCGACGATTGAATGGTTTCTTGAACATTTTTGTGCGCATTGCTGTCCTTATGTATCGAGGATGCGCCGCCAACTGCATATGACCGGATATTACCATTCAAGTCACTGACCATGACGCGCGTTTGCGACCCGCCTCCGTCAATCCCAATCACTACCTGATCATTCATCTCCAAGATCCTCCTGAAATCCTATTCTGGCACCTTACAAAGACGGGGCTGAACCGCCGTCGATATTGATGGAAGTTCCGGTTACATAGGAGGCCGCGTCGGATGCCAAAAAAACGATGACTTTTGCGGCTTCATCCGTATCTCCAATGCGTCCCAGCGGAATCTTGTGGCGCGGGTCCCGAGCATATTGCTCCCATGAGAGCCCTGGCTCCTCCCGCTTCCACCGCTCCTCCAACTGTGCACTGCGGATCATTCCTATGCATACCGTGTTTACTCTGATTTGATCGGATGCCAGATCATGACTCATGGCCTTGGTCATGGCCTGTCCGGCTGCCCGGCTGACACTGCTCGGCATGGACGAAGCCGGCGGCGTCTTGGCCCAGGACGTTGTGACATTGATAATCGCCCCGCCGCCAGACTTACGAATATGCGGAATCGCAGCACGCGAAAAGCGAATGGCGCCGAACAGCTTGAGATCCAGATCGGATGCCCATTGTTCGTCTTCAATCAGCTCGAATGGCTTCGCTGCCGCAGTTCCCGCATTGTTCACCAGGATATCGAGTCGACCGAAATGTTGAACGGTATCCCTTACCGCCGTCAAGCATTCCTCGGATTGAGTCACGTCCGCCGTTATCGTCAGCGCCTGAAATCCGCTTGAATCTCGAATATGTTCAGCCGCAGCAGCTAATTGCTCTTCATCCCTTGCACAAATAGCCACCTTTGCGCCTTCAAGAGCAAACGTGACTGCCGTTTCAAGGCCAATGCCCCGGGTCCCTCCGGTAATCAATACAACTTTGTCTTTGAGTCCTAAGTCCATATATGATCGGCTCCTTTACTTTGATATTCCGAATCGTTGTCACTATCATACCTTCAACAAAGGAGATGATTTTCCCTCCTTCCGCTGCTGCAACAGCAAAAGCCGCGATCTCATCGCGGCTGCTTGACACTTCTATCTTTTATTTGTTCCAATGCTCCACATTGGATTCTCTTCTGGCAAAATCGACAAACTGGAATTTATCTAACCGGTGTCTCGATTCCGTATATTGAAAGAGTGTTGTATCCTCCAGATGAACGTAACCCCGGACTACGACGACATGTGTATCGTTTCCAAGATCCATGTAATCGTGGTCCATGGTTGTAGCACGTTCAACAGAAATTATTTTTTTGGCATAACTGATTTTCAAATGCAATTCTTGCTCAAGATATTGAAAAATAGAATCGCCGGTAATTTCCTTCGTCAAACCCGTGACGATGTCGGCAAGCAAACAATCAATATCCAGGATGATGCGTTCCCCTTCGATCTCCCTGGCGCGAATCACCTTCCACACGAGCTGGTCCGGACGGATTTGAAGCTCCTTCGCTATGCTCTCCCCTGCAGGGACGCATTTCGTTTCATACACAAAGGTTCGGCTTCTTCTGCCTAACCGTTCAGCCATCTCTTTATAACTGACCAGACCCGATACCGGAAAGTTCAATCTGCCTGTATCCAGAACAAAGGAGCCTTTGCCTTTAACCTTGTGGATATACCCGTTTTGCGCGAGCAAATTAAGTCCTTTGCGAACCGTTTCCCTTGTAATCTGATAGGTGGCGGCAAGCTCGTTCTCCGATGGCAGCTTACTGCCGGCCTGGAGAATTCCCGTATCGATTTGTTCGGCATAATCTTTGTAAAGCGTCCAATAAATATTGTTTGTCATCCCTTATCACCATCAGCTATTGTACCATGATCCAGCGATGATTACATGCTCCACAGGTACCGTCAGATTTCAGAATGCAAAACGGCTTGAAGCACGCGGGTCTGACCTTGAACGGCCTCTCCTTCATACTCCACAACCTCCTGAATGAGTTCCTGTCCATCCGGTACGATGATCGGCGTGATAACAGGCAAGCCGGCTTGTTCAATACGATGGATATCGAATTCAAGCAGCAATTGTCCCTTGGTTATGGCATCCCCCGTCTCTACATGGGCGATGAATCCCTCCCCTTTTAAGGAGACGGTGTTGATTCCCACATGGATCAGGATCTGGACCCCGTTAGTATCGGTCAAAATAATCGCATGTTTGCTCTTCTTGATCAGATGAGCGACCTGACCGTCAAACGGTGCGTAGACTTTCCCTTCCGACGGAATGATGGCAATACCTTGCCCCATTTGTTTTTCAGCGAACGCAGGGTCCGGAACTTCAGCCAAAGGCACGACTTTACCGTTCATCGGCGCAGCGATATCCACCATAACCTTCTTGGAAGCATCTGCTGAAGTACTTGCCTCAGAAACAGAGGATATGGAAGAACGGGTTGGGGCTGCAGTCGCACCGTCCGTCCGTTCATTTTCAACGTTATCTTGGGGAATTTCCTTCCCTTGGTTTCTGATTGGCCTCGACATCTGATAACGTCCGAACAACAAGGTTCCCGTGAACGGAACAACCAGTACAATCGCCATCCCCAGGAAGAACACGCCCCACTGGTTAGGGAATATGGACAGGAAGCCCGGAATACCACCGACTCCGATCGAAGAAGCCAGAACGTTGTTGACTGCCAGCAGCACGCCGGCAATTCCGGATCCGACCATACCGAATATAAAAGGATATTTATGACGAATGTTTACCCCGAAGATAGCTGGCTCGGTTACGCCCAGAAAGGCGGAGATCGATGACGTAACAGCAAGCCCTTTGGCCTTCTGTTCCTTCAGAATGAACATCATGGCAAGCGCGGCCGCACCCTGTGCAATGTTGGACAAGGCCAGCATCGGCCACAAGAACGTTCCTCCGTTACTGCCGATAAGCTGGAAATCTACCGCAAGGAACGTATGATGCATTCCCGTGATAACCAGCAGCGCATACAATCCGCCGTATATCAGGCCGCCAAGAGCGGCAAACGAATCGAAAATGCTGACCAGTCCTGAAGTGAGGACGTTGCCAATGGCAAAGGTGATAGGTCCCACCAGGATAAATGCGAGGAAGCCGGTGACCAGCAAGGCAACGGGCGCCACAACAAGCAGCTTGATGGAATCATGAACACGCTTGTCCAGAAACTTCTCGATCTTGGCTAATATATAAGCGGAGACCAGAACAGGCAGCACCTGACCCTGATATCCGATTTTCTCAACGTCAAAACCGAATAAATTCCATACCGGAACCGTGCCCTCCAGTTTGGCGTCCGCATACTGATAGGCACTCAGAAGATCCGGATTAACCAGAATCAATCCCAATACGATCCCAAGCAGCGGGTTGCCCCCAAACTGCCGTACCGCCGACCAGCCGATCAGGACGGGAAGAAAAGTAAATGCCGTACTTGCGATAAGATTGATAATGGATGCCACATCCGCCCATTCGGGATGCACCTGAATCAGGGATTGTCCTTCGTAGAAGATACCTGGACCCGTAAGCAGATTATTAATGCCGAGCAGCAAACCTGCCATGACAATCGCCGGCAAAATCGGAATGAAAATATCCGCTAGCGTCTTAATGGCCCGCTGAATCGGATTTTGTTTCTTGCTGGCAAGGGTCTTCACATCATCCTTGGATGCTCTTGTTCCACCGGTGATATCCATCATTTCATTGTAGACCTGGTCCACCAGACCTGGTCCGATAACAACTTGAAATTGACCCTGAGAGGAGAACTGCCCCTTCACCAGATCGTTCTCATCCAGAGCTTTGGTATCAACCTTACTGTCGTCCGCAAGGGCAAATCGTAATCGTGTAACGCAATGCGTGGCGGCTTCAATATTGTCTTTTCCACCGACTGCTTCGACAATTCGCTCCACATTTTTGCGATCAATGGCCATAGCTGTACGCTCCTGACTATATAAATTTAGTTGGTTTCAATAAGCCACATATAAGAGGCATATGGTTGAAGTTTCACAACCTCGGCAAGCTCCGGTTGTTCCGTCGTATTGCGGATAAGCAGCTGCGCGGAAGCCATGTCCGGTTTCCCCCACATATTCGGTGGCAGTTCGTACGAAACGCTGCGGCTGCTAAAGTTGGAAATTACTATGAGCGTCTGCTCTTGCGTTCTTCTGGCATAGGCATAGACCTCGGGATGTCCTTGATCCAGCCGAACGTATTCCCCGTCGGTTAGAACAGGAAGGTTCTTACGCAGCTCAATGAGCTGGCGATAATGGTGATATATCGAATGCGGATCCTCCACTTGAGCTTGTGCATTGATCAGGGGATACCGCTCATCGATCTTGATCCATGGCGTGCCTGTCGTAAAACCGGCCTGATGACCGTCATTCCACGGCATAGGCAGTCTGGAATTATCCCGGGACCGTACGGTCACAATATGGGCAGCTTCTTCCGGCGTTTTGCCCTGCTGCTGAAGAATCTCGTACATATTCAATGATTCGATATCCCGAAATTCGGACATATCATTCCATTTGGGATCCGGCATCCCGATTTCTTCCCCTTGATAAACATAAGGAGTGCCTTGAAGCCCATGAAGTGTAGTAGCAAGCAGCTTCGCACTTTCTGTCCGGTATTCCTTATCATCCGTGAACCTTGTAAGCGCGCGCGGCTGATCATGGTTGTTCCAGAACAGAGCGTTCCAGCCTCCGCCTTGCTGCATGCCGGTTTGCCAATCGGATAGCACCTTTTTCAGCTCCTCAAAATCATAAGGCTTGAGCTCCCATTTTTGCCCGTTCGGATAATCCACCTTCAGATGGTGGAAGTTGAAGGTCATCGAGAATTCGTTCTCCTTCGGATTCGAATAACGGATGCAATGTTCAAGGGTTGTAGAGGACATTTCCCCGACCGTAACCAGGTTATACGGTTTGAACACTTTTTCATTCAGTTCCTTGATATACTCATGCACCCGCGGTCCGTCGGTATAAAATTTGCGGCCGTCTCCGGGAGACACGGAGCCGTCATCATCCGGGAAATCTGGATCTTTCGATATCAGATTAATGACATCCATCCGAAATCCGCTTACGCCCTTGTCCGCCCAGAACCTGAGAATATCAACGACTTCCTCTCGGACCTTCTCGTTCTCCCAGTTCAGATCCGCCTGTGTCTTGTCAAAAAGAGTCAGGTAATATTGCCCTGTGCCTTCGTCATACTGCCAGGCAGGTCCCCCAAACTTGGACTTCCAGTTATTAGGTGGACCTCCATCGGTTCCGGGATCTCGCCAGATGTAATAATCGCGATAGCGATTATCCCTGGATGTTCTTGCCTCTTTAAACCATGGATGCTCGGTGGATGAGTGATTCACAACGATATCGATCATCAAGTGCATATTTCTCTTTTTCAATTCTGCTACAAGTTCGTCGAAATCTTCCATGGTACCGAAAGCGGGATCAATACTGCAATATTCTGCAACATCGTAACCGTTATCATTTTGCGGAGAAACGTAGACCGGCTGGAGCCACACGATATTGATACCAAGCCCCTTTATATAATCAAGCTTCTCCATAAGTCCGCGGATATCGCCTGTACCACGGCCAGTTGTATCATTAAAGCTCTTCGGATATACCTGATAAACGGTGGAAGTTCTCCACCAATCCTGGAGCGGGTTCCCTATGGCATGCATAAAACGGCGTCCTCCTCATCATCTTGTATATACAGGTTGTCTATGAAGAAATGATAACATGTATATACAGGTTGTCAACCATCTATCAATTAAATACCCATTTTTGCAACAATTAGACGACCACTCACAAAAATAAACAAGACAAACAAAGCCCCAGGCCTGTTGAATCAACAGGACCCGGGGCTGTTCGATTATCCATTCTACCTTTCACATATCACGATACCATCAGCGATTTGGTTACATTTACTGAATGATGATGGTGTGAACAGCACTGTTCACGCCTCCTTCATTATCCGTAACGGTCAAACGCACCGTATACGTTCCTGCATTGTTGAATTTATGCTTGACTTTGGCCTTCGAAGCGGTTGATCCATCCCCGAAATCCCAAACATAACTCACAATTTCGCCGTCTTCATCCACGGAGGAGCGAGCATCGAATTCAACATTTTTCTTCTTCTTTGCATTAGACGGAGCCTGAATCACGGCCACGGGGTCCTGATTGGTCGGCGGTTCAGGGTTCTCTCCTTGGCCGGAAGATACATACAGCCTTCCGCCAGCTTCAGCCTCGGATGTATTGCCGGCCGCATCCCGCACCCGGATCACTATGATTCCACCATCCAGCACCAGGCTGGACGGTGTTGTGTAGGTCCCCGAGTAGTGACCGGATTCCGTCTCGGTCAATGGAATTTCGCCTCGTCCCTGCGCACTCAGATCCAAAGGAAGCTCAATTCGGAAAGAGGCTTGAAGATTCGGAACACTGTCGAAGGAGACCGTTACAGTCTCCCCCGCTGTAATTCGAACATCCTCTGCTGGTGAGATATTGCTTATTTCCGGCAATGCGGTATCTACATAGACGGTACGAGTTACCGTCGACTCATTGCCTGCAAGGTCTTTGGCTTTTACGGCTATCGTGTTCTCGCCTTCGTTGACCAGTACGCGATGCGTAAAACTTCCGTCCTCACCGAGCTGTACCTGCTGTTCGTTCACGGTCAGCGTGTCAATGAATTCATCAAGGGCGCTGCCGGTAACATGGACCACCTCCGTATTGGTGTGGCTGCCTTCCTCAGGAGTCACAATCGTTAATTCCGGGGCAGTCTGATCCAGCGTTACAACTACCGGCAGCGAGCGATCTGTAGCCTTTCCGTTGACTACAGCCTCGGCAGTGAGCGAGTTGGTTCCCGGTGTCAGCTCCACATTCAGCGTAAACTGCCCATTCTCAACAACGGTGGTCCCTGCCGCTTCCTCGCCGTTGTAGATCCGGATCTCTGCACCCGATGCCGGAGAAGTGCCTGTTAGGGTCACCGTTTGTTCATTCGTGTACGCATGATTGACAGGTGACGTAATGATGGGTGCATTAACTGGATAACGCACCACTGCGCGGATCATGTAATTGCCCTCTTCTGCGGGAGCCTGACTCCAGGCACCACTTACACGCTGCCAGCTTCTTAAGGCATTTTCGCCCGATTCATCGGTTGCAAGCCCAGGGGCATTGTTTCCTGCCTCCGTCTGAACGTACACGATGTAGAAATCGCCTTGCACAACAACGGGCTCTGGGAATTCAACTGTGGTCCATTGATCGTTGCGCAGTGCGGTTCCGTCAAAAGGACCTGCCAGCAAACGACCCGGCGCTCCATTCTCGCCCGAAACGTCATACACTGCATATTGGAACGCGGTGCCGCCTGGTTGCGGCCATTCGGTGTTCCAGAAGCGGAGCGATGCGCCCGTAAGCTGCGCGGCCTCGTGTTCCGGCGTCATCCGTACCGCCCAGGCATTGCCCGCTGCTACGAAGGCTCTGGCATTTTCAGGTATGCCATCGTCATACGCAATTTCGCCAGGGAATCCGATAAACGGTTTAAGGGTCACATTGGCCTCAGCTGTTCCGTTGCCAGGAACCGTAATTCCAACCGTTTCACCATAATAATCCGCAGCCAGAATCGATAACGTATAGGTGCCTTCCAGGACATCCAGGGTGAACCTGCCGTCTTCCCCTGTGCGCACATCACCGACCCGTGGATCTTCCAGAACTGCTATGCTAGCCCCACTGACCGGTTCTCCTGTACGTTCGTCGGTTACAACACCTTCAATCTGTCCATGCGGGATGGCTTCCAGATTGAAATTGGCTTTTGCCGATCCGCCATCAGTAATCGTAACGACTTCGGTTCTCGGATAGTATCCGTAGGCCTCGGCCTTCAGCGTGTAATCACCTGCAACATGAGAGAAACTGTATTTGCCAGTTGCCGGATCAGTCTTCACCGAACGCCCGGTCTCCAGCACCGTAACCGTTGCGCTTGCAGGCAGGCTTTGCGGTGTCACCTCTCCGGTTCCCGGTTTCCCAGCTTCCGGCTGCGGCTGCTTGCTTTGATTGAATTCATACTTGTCGGTTCTGCTAATTTTGTACCAAGGATTATCATAGGCCGGTTTCGGCTTGTCACTATGCAGTACTTCCGCAGTATCCTTGGTGACCGCTCCAGGAGCAACGCCAAGAATCCGGAAGTCGTCGATGTACCAGCCCGTTTTCACCACACTGTTATCCGAGGTCAGCCTGAATCGGAATTGGACCTCGTTTCCTTTCCATGCATCAAGATCATAAAATACCGGTGTCCATTGCTTGCCGTTGGTATTGTGAGAGAATTTCCCGAGCTCGGACCATGTGTTTCCTCCATCGGAAGAGGCCTCAACATAACCGTAATCGTATCCTCCCTCAATTTCATACCAATGATTAAAGGTCAATGTTGCTTCGGTAACCTGGGTCAAATCCACAACCGGGGATACCAGGGAATAATTCGAACCACTTTCATAGGTATTGTCCAGATCAGTCGCCCACGCATTGGGTACAGAGAATGCATGGCCAGGTCCCGAAACCGGAACACCGCGTTCCCACTCATCTTTGACGCCGGAATGCGTCCAGCCGTTGTCGCTGCTGCCATCAAAATGATCGGTATAGATGTCCTCCGGCACCACGATGTCAATGGACACCTCGCTCGACTTCTCGCTTTCATTGCCGCTGTAATCGACAGCCGCCACGGTATAATAATAAGTAGAACCGGTGACAGTTGTTGTATCCGTGTACGTTGTTGCCGCCGTATTTCCAATCGCTTCATAGCCTGTACCCGAAGCGGTGGATCGATATACGGTGTAAGACTTCAGATCCTCAGCATCCGGACCGGTCCAGTTTAAGGTTGCATTGCCCAATATATCGGCTGAAACGGCCAGCCCGCTTGGCGCTCCCGGAGCAATGTCATCCGGTGCCTGAATTTCAAAATCGTCGATGTACCACCCTGCCTTCTGAACCGAAGCATCACTCGTCAGATTGAACTGGACGAACACCTGCTGTCCGGCGTAGGCCCGTAAATCCACATATTGTGTTACCCAGCCTCCACTGGTCCCCGTAAAGCTCAGTACCTCCTGAAAAGCAAAATCATTCTCCTCGGCGGCAATGTATACTTTGCCCCAATCAATATTTCGTTCCAGGTCATACCAATGCTTGAAGGTTAACAGGCCACCCTCCGGACTGTCTGTCAGGTCGATTGGAGGTGCAAGCAAATAGGCGTTGCTGTTCGCACCGTACGTGCCCTCGAGGTTAGTCGCGATCAGCTTGTCTCCGGAATATGCACCTCCTGGACCGCTTGTTGGTGATCCCCAAGCCCAGGCGCTTCCTGTCCCGCCTGCGGTAAAGCCCAAATTATTCTCTTCAAAATCCTGGATATATCCAGGCTGCACACCGTCCGAGACCTCAACTTTATAGACGCTGCTCTCAAATCCGTTATTGCCGTAATCATTGACCCGAATATAGTATTCCAGCCCTTGCGATTCGATCAGAAAAGCGGGAATGACCGCCGTGTACGTTCCATCCTTGCTATCCCCGGCTATGCGATTCATCGGCAGATAGACGTACTGGCTTGTGCCCGCTGTTCTTGCAAAGGCCTCTACAGCGGTGACGCCCACATTATCGGTTACGCGCGCAGTAAGCGGAACGTCAATCCCCGTAAAAGCCGAGCTCACTTGTGTATGCTCAAGCACCGGCTCTTCCAGATCATCGCCTGCGGTTACAACCCTGCCCGATACGGTGCCGATGCCTTCTACCACCGAACCTACAGCATCCAATGCATTAATGATTCCGTGACCATACCCATTGTTGGGTGAAGTCGGATACTGACTGTCCGTTCGAGGCGTGGCCGTCTCCATGATAATCTGCTCCAGCTGATCGACGTTTAGAGAGTGATTAGCCTGAAGCAGCAGAGCTGCCAGCGCGGTTGTATGCGGCCCTGCCATTGAAGTGCCGTCCCATCCTCCTTCATAAGCACCACCTGGCACAGAGGATCGGATATTTACCCCCGGTGCTGAAACCTCAGGTTTGATCTCATCATAGGGCGAAGGACCACGTAAGGAGAAAGAGGCTAGGTTGCCGTTAATATCGGTTGCCCCGGTGGCGAAACTCTCCGGATAGTTGGCAGGGTTGGCAACGGAACCCGGTCCGCCCGGGTTCGTCGGCCGCACATTGCCTGCGGAGAACTCGGGGAAGATCTGTGCATCACGCCAGGCCTGGACCATAGGCCGGAACCATTCGTCCAATCCGGCGCCTCCGCCCCATGAATTGTTAACCACATCAGGGGCCAGCTCTGGATGCAGATTGCCTTCCGCGTCCACGGGTGCAATAAGCCATTGTCCGCCGTCAAGGATGATGGCATCTGTCGTTCCCGGATTGAATATCCGTACGGCTATCCAGGTTGCTCCCGGAGCAACACCAATCTGGTTGCTCCCATCCTCCTCAGAGCCGACCATGGTGCCCATCGTATGGGTACCGTGACCATCTCCATCGGCAGGAAGGGAAGAACCGCTGTGCGGATCATACCAGCTCAGCTCGGGATCAACGATATTACCCGAAGCGTCATAACCTCTCCATTTTCGATTCAGGGCAGGATGGGTGTAGTCCACGCCGCTATCCAGATTGGCTACCACGATTCCCGTCCCGTCAATGCCCCTCTCCCAAACTTCCGGGGCATTGACGTAGTCAATGTTCCATTCCACATTTTCCGTTTGCGGTTGAGGAGCGTTTGTGGCTTCATCACGGGCTCCCTTGGGAACCGCAGGCTGAATGACCGATACGCCTGGCTCCTGTACGGATGTCTTCGGAGTACTCGATTCCTTTTCCGTGCTTGCGTCCTTCGTGTTGACCTCAGCCTTCTGAAGGAAACGCTCTTCATTTGGCAAAATTTTATCCACTTCGGGCAGGAGCGCAATCTCCTCCATAACTTCCTGGGTACTGGTCACTGCCAGCGCATTAACAATAAAATAGCTTTTATATTCTTTGACCTTGCCGAGATCAAGTGCCTTATCCAGATAACGTTCCAGTGTGTATTGGGTTCGCGATGCCGTCTCCCGCAATGAACTTACAACGGAAGTCCTGACGGAGAGCTTGGTTGCCGAGGGGGTCTGCTTCTCCAGCGTTGCCTTCTCCATAGCCTGCTTAGAGACCGAAGCGGTGTCCACTTGTTCCTTCATCTTTACCAGATAGGTGACATAATCGTCTTTCTCAAACTGCTTGCTCAGCTTGTTGCTGACCTTGTCCGTTGCAATCTGGGCCAAGCTGGATTTCATGTCAATCTTCTGAGAGGAGGTGTTGTCTGCTGAAACCGGATGAATGAATGATGCTGCCAGGAGAAGCGACAGACCCATGGAGAGAGGCTTGCGTAACCGATTTAACTTTATCAAACTTTTCCACTCCTTTTACCCGGTTTTTAATCTGTGAATGGTTGGACCCATTCCGATTCATGAAACAGTGAATCGCCTTAGCCTGAGCGAACCCGCATGTCCAGTGAAATTTACATGAAGCCTCACCTCCTTTTCAGAACAAGTTCATCATCGATTTGATTATCATTGCGTAATGGATAGCAGCATTGCGGAAAAATAAGGATTGAGGGAAGAAGGATGTTCCGGTAAGACACTGAAGTTTGCAGAACATTTGCTTTGGAGGGTAATCGATTGCGCTAGTAGAAACGCATAGGCCAACTAGTCTGTAACTCCTGGCAATCCGGGGTGTCATTCGTGATATGCAAAGCTATTAATATTACATATAATATAAAAATAGTATTTATTTGTTTTTTAAGAAGTAGTATAAAGTCATCATATATGAAGTTCAAGCATTTATCTTCTAAATAATAGAAAATAAGCCTTTTTAAGTCTCTCCTATCTATCCAATGACTCTCTACATGTCAGCTTCAATGCGCAATTACGCAAGTCATTCTATGACTTGGCTCATGGCCTGCATTAAGTCATTATCCGTAGAGCAAAGTAAGAGATATGTTCCTAGCAAGACGAGCACGCTAAATAGACTCTTACAGCCTGGCTGTAAGAGTCATTATTTTCTTGCTTCACTTAACGGGCGCTGAGCTGCCTTCGTTTGTTTTACTTCGGTTAAACAGCACCATCTGTCCTAATTCATCCGGATAGAATGAGATTAATTTAATGTCAGGCCCGTGGAAGTACCTTTTGCCCATTCTCCTACCGGAGTTACGGTATAGGTCGTGCCTGCTCTTAGTTTATCGTCGCCCTCCGTGAGATCAAACACGCCTACCGCACCTTTGCGGCTAGAATATTTATATACGGCCACCTGCTTATGACCCTCTGCGTCGATCAATTCCACGCTGCGGCCGGAGAACAACTCATCTCCCGGATCCTCGGATAATGTAACGGCAACCGAAGTTTCACCGATAGCCTCGGCTCCCACCATTTCCAGCGGGATGAATTCTTTAGCAACGAATGTCCGGCTTGCAATCTGTGCCCAATCAGAGGTGACGGTATACGTAACACCGGGGGTCAGCTGCTGACCTTCAGGTAAACGGAATTTTGGTTCTTGCTTGCCATCGGTCGATTGCGTGAATGGAACGTATTTTGCCACCATGGGCTGTCCGCCCTCCGGAGTGATGGTTACTTCTCTGCCCTGACCGGAGGAAATGACTTGATAAGCTTTCCCATCAGCTCGGTTGTTCTCATCCAGTACGAATGCGTTTTCTCCCCTGCCGCTGCTATATGCAGAAATAACGTAGCCATAGTCTACAACCCCATTAGACTTAAGCGCCTCCAGTTCAAACGTATCCTTGGCGACCTGCCTTGCCTCTGTCATGTCCAGCTTTGTGGCGCTGCCTGCAAATGTACCTGCTTTCTGCCCTTTGTAGGTAAGCGTATAGTCGGTATCCTGATTTTGTACGGATGTCGGAACAATATAAGTGGATATCGAGCCCGTTTTCAGACGCGGCATGTTGGTTAGCGCAAGTCCATCGCTAAATACAAAATCTTCTTTAGCCTGTGCAAATACCTCATTGTCTGCTGTCAAGGGAGCATCTAAGGTAATCATCAACGTAATGGTATTCAATGCGCGGACACTCGTAATTTTGGCTTCTGCCGAAGGGATCGCTTGGTGTGCCGTGTTCAGCAGGTATGCAGCTTCTCCCCGAGTGACATGACCTGCGCCTTCACGTAAACGTTCCGCCCAGTAAGCCACGGATTTCACGTCGCGTTTCAATGCCTGCGATACGATAATAACCAGCTCGTCGCGAGTGACGGTTCCCTTTGGATTAAAACGTCCATCCGTCGTTGTGATGATATCCAGTGCCGCCAGCTCAGCTGCATAATCGGAATACCAGGCATTTGGATTGACATCCGTTAAGCCTGCCTGATTCTCGGCTGCTCCCTCCAGCCCAAATGTAAGGACTACCATTTTGGCCAACTCGGCTCTTGTAATGGGATTCGTGATTCCCATCGTTCCATCCTGGTAACCCTGCATCACGCGAAGCCCGGACAACTCCTGGATCGCTTGCTGAATATCTTCGGGTGCTATCATGACTTCTGCTGCTTTAGCTTGCAGCACATTGAACGGTAGAGATGCCGTTCCCAGTGCAGCTGCCAACATCAGGGCAGCCCATTTAGTAGCATGCTTGTTCTTGTTCATGTGTTAACCCTCCTTAGAATCTATGCGTATCATTAGCTGATCGTCATAACTCCATCATAGAGGAGAGTCTTAAACTACCAAGAAAGCTGGGATTAATAAATTCGAAACAATATATTAACTTTTTATAAACCCCATCAGACAGAAAAGCGATAGCCTGCTCCCCAAACCGTCTCAATATACTGTGGATTGGAAGAATCCAGCTCCAATTTTTCGCGCAGCTTGCGGACATGCACCGTTACGGTTGCTATATCCCCACTGGAATCCATACCCCAAATTCGTTCAAACAGTTCATTTTTGCTGAATACGCGGTTAGGGTGGCTTGCCAAAAATTCGAGCAGGTTAAACTCTCGGGTCGTAAACACAACTTCCTGATTGCGCACGTACACTCTTCGAGCGGATTTATCAATGACCAGGCCGCGTATATGAATCTCTGCATTTTGAACCGTCTCTTGTTTGCCCATCAGTCTCTTGTATCTCATCAGATGTGCCTTGGCTCTTGCAACTAATTCGCTTGGGCTGAACGGCTTGGTAATATAATCGTCGGCGCCGAGATTAAAGGCTCGGATTTTATCAATCTCTTCATTCTTGGCCGAAACGATCAGAATCGGGACCTCCTTGTTCTTCCTGATCTGGCGACATAATTCAAAGCCGTTCATCCCGGGGAGCTGCAGGTCGACAACGATGAGACTGTAGTCCTCGTTAAGTGCCAGATGTAATCCCTCATTGCCCGTATGGCATAAATCTGCGAAAAATCCATTCAGTTCAAAATAATCCCGCTCCAGCTGAGCAATTGTAGTCTCATCTTCAATGATGAGTATGCGTGTGGTCATGGATCCTCCTTAATTGATCGCCCTTTTGAGTGTAAAGAACAGGCTTGTACCGACTCCCAGCTCGCTTTCCGCCCAGATGGTACCCCCATGCCCTTCTATAATCTGGCTTGCAATTGCCAGCCCAAGCCCGCTGCCACCCGTAGAAGAATTGCGAGATGGTTCAACGCGGTAGAACCGTTCGAATATATGCGGGATCGCGTCGCGCGGGATGCCCATCCCATTATCTTGGATTTCAACCGTCACCCATTCGGGAGATATTCGGGTCGAGACACGAATGGTTTTGGGTTGCTTATCCATAAAATTTTGGGCATTTCCAATAATATTGAGCACTGTTCGCTTCAATTTTTCCAGATCGGCTATGACCTCAACTCGATCCGCCGTACGCTCCATCCACTCCAGTTGAATCCCCTTTTCATCCAGAATGAACTGAAGTTCATCAATGCAGTCGTCTAGAAAGCCGATGATATCTACAGGCTCGAACATGAATGGCACTTGCTTCGAATCAAGCTTGGAGTACAGGAACAACTCACCCACAAGTTTATCGAGATCAACCGCTTTGGCATAAATGATGTTCACGTACTTATCCATCTTCTCCGGTGTATCGGCAACTCCGTCGCGAATCCCTTCGATGTATCCTTTGATACTTGTAATAGGTGTACGCAAATCATGCGATATATTGGAGATCAGCTCCTTCCGGTTCTCTTCATCCTGAAGCCGGAGCTGAATCGAGGCCTGCAGCCGCTTTCGCATATCCTCAAAGGCCTCGTTCAATTGTCCGATTTCGTCTTTCGTCTGCAAATCAAGCGAGAATTGGAGATTTCCCTCCTTGATGTGCTCAGCCGAATTCCGGAGCAAATCAAGCGGTTTGACAACGCTGCGGGTAATCCAGCGGTATAACAGTACATTCGTTATCACAATGATGCCGATCAGAATCAGAACGAGGACAGGCAGCAGCTTGCGTGTCACTTCACCAAAGGGACTACGCTCCCGTATGACAAAGACACTTCCTTTCGCACCATCCGAATAACGGAAATCATACTTGGCATAAGCATAGAATCGTTCGCCAATGTTAAACGTATGGCGGATCTGATTATTGTTCAAGTCATAATGAGGCAGACTCCGTTCCAGCTCGGGCTGATTGAATGTATGGGATTCAAACACCTGATCTTTTTCCCGGCGGACATAGAGCCCGGCTCTCACCGTTCTCAGCTTGAAATCATATTCCTTCAGCAGCTCTTGGTTTTGGAGCTCGTCCGGTTCATTCTTAGCCAGGTATTTCAATTCAAGAAAGATGGACTCCTCTTGCTCTGTTAGCGGGTTGACCTGATAATGCACTTTATAAAAATCCCGAATGTCGCGAATGTCGCCGGTTGCTGCGATGGTAAACAATCCGGCAATCAACACAAATACCAACAAGCTGAGGACAAGCATGCCGGTATAGGATAATAACAATTTAATTCGGATGGACATCTATTTACCTCGCTTTGGCAGAGGATCGTCGCCTGATTTCGTGATTCCCACTGCATCACCCCTTACAGGGATGAATTAAAATGAACCCGAAACGATATCCCCTTTGAACATCGTAACGACTCGCCTGGGTCTTCTTGCAATGGCTTCGGCGGAGCATGAGGCTTCAACGAACACGATGCTTGCTTCGTCTCCGACTCGCGGCCATACCTGCTCCCCCTTGTCATTAAGCGGTGTTATGCCACCGGTTATATAGCGGAGTGTGTGCGCCAGTGAGCGTTCATCCACCCATCTGGATATTTCCGCTAAACGACCTGCACGTTCCAACACATCCCCATTGCCAAAGGGCGACCATACATCAAAAATGTTATCGCATCCAACTGCCACCTCTACTCCACGCATGTGCAGCAGACCAACGGGAGGGAACGTTCGGCCAATCGGCACGCTGGTTATAATAGCAATTCCTGCATCGGCTAATAAATCCCCCATCTCCTCTGCTTCGGACGGTGATATATCGCCCAGACCAAATGCATGACTAATCGCAACCTTCCCCTGCAGCCCTGCTTCCTGGGTTAGCTGCGCCAGTCTCTTCAAGGTGTATATCCCCTGGTGGTCGGCATCATGCAAATGCAAATCGATTCCTGCGTTACCTTCGACTGCGAGCTCCACCATTTGCTGCAGGGAGGCCTCGATATCGCCATCAACCGTAGCCGGATCAACGCCTCCGACCAAGCCGGCTCCTCTGCGAAGAGCTTCCCGCACCCATTCCTTTGCCTGTGACCGCAATAAACCATGCTGCGGAAAGGCAACGATTTCGTGTGACAGCTTGCCCTCAAAGCTGTGCAAGGCTTGCTGAACAGCTTCCAAATGGTCTAATCCAGCCTCCGGATATATATCCACATGTGTACGTACATGTGTTACTCCGGAGTCTACATAGAGGTTGAGCAGTTTTTCCGCGCGGTCCTGAATACGAGTATCAAGCGAAGGCAGTGTTTTCTTCTCAATATCCAAGCGTTCAAATATAGTGGAGACTGGCGTTACGGAACGCCAACGGTCACCTAGCAGCGTTTTATCCAGATGACAATGCTTTTCAACAAAAGACGGAAGCAGCAGCAGCCCTTTCACATCCTGTTGAACGGCTTGGTCCGGGATGTTTGTGTCGCAAGAAACCACCTTCGCGATTTTTCCATCCTCTATAAACAGATGACAACTTTCCGTCCTGGTGCCTGTAATGACACCATGTTGAATATTATAGCCGCTCTCCAGCCGGGCGTTTGTCAACCAATAAGATGACTTCATATCCATCGATCCCCTCTCTCCTAAACTGGTTTACGATTATGCTAACATAGGATCAACTATATGGATAATATGTATTAAATAAGATTCACTTAGGTTTTTCATATAGAAGAAAGAGAAAAACCACCCGCTAGGATGGTTCACAATAAGATGGTTCATATAGTTTTTACGATAATAACGTTCAAAAAACAAAACACCGCGATGTACGCAATGTTAAAAACAGCGTCTGCTTCCCATGTGAACCAGCGAGATATGCCTCCCCGTACACGGACTATACAATATAAAATATGCGTTCTCCTGATAAATAAGGAATGCAGTAATCCGCGCACAATTTTGGCATCCGCTCACGCATCCAGGCATGCACGGACTCGTTCTCCATCTGGAAGACATAATATCCGATAATGGCCACGAGCATGAACCCTTCGAGCAGCACGAGCTCATTCTGACCGGTTATATTGTCGCCATAATATCCTCTAAGGAATAGATCACGATGTTCCGAAGGAATCATCGTAGCCCCCATAGCTACGTCCGTATAATAATACCCCGGTCCGAAAAAACCAAAATCAATAAAACTAAATTCACCTTCCGGCGTCATAATGATGTTTCCTAAACTCAGGTCACCGTGAATGAGCCCCCAGGCACCCTCACTCCCTCTGTCTTCAAGCCTCGTGTTAACCCATCTTAGCGTTGTCTCTATGATGGAAACATCGGAAGATGTAAACAACCCCTTCTCTAAACCCCGCTTGATGACCTCAATCATGTATTCATGATAGGCGGTTCCTTGACTGGGACGCTTATCCAAGCCTTCCTGCTGATGCTGGCTGTAGAAACGGTGCAGCTCCGCAATATGAGCCCCCAGCCGCTCAACCACTGCCGGGTCCTTCACGTCATCCTTTTGCAGATCCCTGCCTTCCAGCCAGGTAAGTACGGAACTGTTCCACGTCTTCCCTTCGTGCTGTATGATCGTAATCAGTTCGCCATCCCGATTACGGAGTGGCTTCTGAACATGAAGATTGTTCCAGCTTGACAGGCCTTCCAGCATGTTCAGCTCTGCTTGCAGACCCTCATAGGTATGCTGTAAGCCGGCCATGCTGTCTTTGACCGGTTGATGAATGCGCAGCAAATAGGAGCTGCCGTTCACCTCATCCACTTTGTAGGTTCTATTCTCGTTATGTCGTATAAAGGTAGTCTCGGATTCCTCAATGCCATAACCTCTTAAAACATCCTGAAGTTCTTCATCCCTCATATGTATTTCTCCTTACGATCAGTATAGGACTTTCGGGTGCTCCATATTAAATAATAACTCGATCTGCATGTCATTTCATCCTCCCCAAAAAAGCGAGTCACCTCAAGCTCGTTTTGTTTACATTTCAGAAACATATTAGAGACTCTATCGATATAACTCTCCTATATACTGAGTAAACAGCTAACGAGGAGGGACATCATATGAGAATGAATGGGGTTAAATACAAATCCATTCTACCAGCCGTCATGATCGGTTTGGTGGTTGCAAGTTTAATGATGAACGGTTTCGATACCGTTTCAGGAATGAACCAAGTGGAAGCGGCTGCGGCATCTTCCTCCAGTTCCACCTTCACTGCGTTTTTGGCAAACAACGCACCTGGCCGGACGCTGAAGTATGTTAACGGCGTTACCACGGTCACAAATCTATCAAGTACCGTTGTGCTGGTCAATAAAAAGAGAAACCTGCCTTCCCATTATGTACCGCAAGATTTGGTTATACCCCAAATTCCGTTCAGCTTCTCGGGGCCTAGTCCCAAAAAACAGATGAGAAAAATAGCTGCAACCTCGCTGGAAAAACTGTTCGCTGCCGCCAAGAAAGACGGAATTGATCTCAAAGCTGTGTCGGGCTACCGCTCCTACGCAACCCAAAAATCCATATTCGAACGCAATGCAAGCATTAAGGGCGAGGCTGCTGCCAACAAGACCAGTGCAAGACCAGGACAAAGCGAGCATCAGACCGGTCTGAGCATGGATATATCGAGTGCTTCCGTAGGTTATGCGCTGGAGCAGAGCTTTGGAAATACCAAGGAAGGCAAATGGCTGAAAGTCAACGCCCCTAAATACGGATTCATTATTCGTTACGGTAAAGGTCAGGAGAAAGGGACTGGCTATTCCTACGAGCCTTGGCATGTTCGTTATGTAGGGGTATTCATTGCCGGAGAAATTACGAGACAAAACCTGACCCTCGAGCAATATCTGGAAAAAAAACAATAATAACACGAAACGTTTTTGGGCCATTGCGGGCCCATTTTTTTCGCCTAATTTCCTCTTGAATTTGCTTGCAGGTACAACCGCATATTTTGCAACACAACATGGGGACAAAGTACTCCAGATAGCCTAAACACGTACATTAACAGCAGCAGACAGGTTAGTTAGCACAGTATGATTTTCGCAAAGAGGTGAAAACAGTGCCTATTAAATCGGGGAAAGAGTATATCGAGCGGATTGATAAGCAAAATATCAACATTTGGTATAAAGGAGAACGTATCGAAGGTCCTTTATCACAGCATCCTGCATTTCAAGGTCTTATTGAAACCCAAGCCGATCTCTATGATATGCAATGTGATGCGTGCTATTTAGACCGGATGACCTATCCTTCACCTGATACGGGAGAGCTTGTTGGTTTATCTTTTCTCCCGCCAAGGAATGCCGAGGATTTACAAAAACGCAGAATCATGATGGAGCTCTGGGCGAACAGGCACCATGGATTCTTAGGACGCTCTCCCGATTACATGAACACCGCGATCATGGCTCTATTCACGGCCGCTGATATTCTTGAAGAGCATAATCCGCAATATGCCGACAACCTCAGGCGATATTATGCTTACTGCCGGGAGCATGATATTACCTTGTCCCATGCGTTCATCCAGCCCTACGCGAGCAAGCTATCCGGTCAGAATGACGATGTAGAGGATTCCATCGCTGCTAAAGTCGTAGAAATTAACGACAACGGGATGGTCATAAGCGGAGCTTTTATGATGGCTACGCAAGGTGCTACTTGTGAGGAGATGTTAGTCTTTCCGACTCCGTCACCCACGATATTCAATAATGTGAATCCATCTGCCTTTGCCTTTGCGGTACCCAATGATCTGCCAGGGATGGCTTTTATCTGCCGCGAGAGTTACGGAGCCAGCTCCACCTATGATCACCCCTTGAGCGCAAGGTACGAAGAGATGGATACACTCGTTATATTTGATCGTGTTCTTGTGCCGCATGATCGCATATTTTATTACGGGGATGAAGCCTATGCGGGGCGATTGTTTGGCGAGAGTCACTTCCATACCCATATGGCCCATCAAATCACCACTCGTTATATTGTAAAAACCGAGTTTTTACTCGGTTTGCTAGAGTCATTGGCAGATGAGCAAAATGTAGGGCTTGAGCCGCAAATGGTTTTGAACGTTTCCAAGATTATTACATTCCTCGAGACCTTTAAAGCCTTAAGACTGGCTTCTGAGCAAGGCGCACTCCATGATAAATTCGGATATCTCGTTCCTGCCACCAGCCCGCTCCTGGCTTCCAGCATCCTGTTCCCCAAGTTCTATCCTGAGATGGTTGAGATGATTCAAATTCTGGGTTCCAGCGGCCTGATCATGATTCCCTCCGAGCTGGATTTCGATTCGGATACAGGACACTACCTCGATCAATATTTAAAAGGCACAACCTCAGAGGCCTACGACCGCATCGCCTTGTTCAGGCTCGCCTGGGAGCTTGGGGCAAGCTCATTCGGTGGCCGGCAAACCCAGTTCGAACGATTCTTCTTCGGCAATGCACATACGGTCGCTTATCGCATGTACAACAGTTATGAGGATCACGAACAGCTCCGGCAATTGATCAACGATTTTATAGCCAAAAACAACAGTGCATCTTAGCACAATATGAGGCGGAACGAAACTCATATCATAACCTCTCTCATGCCTGTAAGGTATGGGAGAGGTCTTGTAGAGTTGACCTTACATAACAATCCTTGCTTTGAAGAGCTCCTCCAGCATAGAGATTTCAATGGGAACAGCCTGCTCCCTAGCCGTGCGAAGCAGCGACAATGCTGCAGTATATCCCAGGTTATTCATGATATAGCTCTGCTGGCTCGCATCCTCATTCGTTACACCTGTTTCAGTTGCTTTATTAAGCTGTTTCGTCATCATACCGGCATATCAGCGCTTGAGTTTCGAAGAAAGATAGAGTCGAGCTGGTTCTTGCACCTTCCGCTACTCGTATAATCCCATCATAAAGCATATAATGTACGTTGATAGCGGTCTGAGATATTTGGATTTACCAAAAAGGAGAGTTGGAGTCGATATGCGTCTTATTTCATCCTTGAGCTCCTTCATCAACGCTTGGCGGGATTATCCGGCCGAGAAGAATACGGTTCTGGGAAATCGCTATATTGTTCAAAACATGATTGGCGAAGGCAGTTACGGCTTAATATATAAGTGCATGGATCGGAAAAGTGGTCAGATTGTAGCCGTCAAACAAGCAAGACCCAGCAAAGGCAGCTACGCAGAACACTTGCTGAATCGGGAGGCTGCCATATTAAAATCTCTTCAGCATTCGCATATTCCGGCTTACCTGGATCTTTTTACGGACCATCGCCATATCTATCTGGTAATGTCCTATATGAATGGAGATACGCTGGAAGACTTGATTTTTGAACAAAACCAAAAATATCAGGAAGAACATTGCGTGTCTATTACGATGCAGCTTATGGAGCTGGTGCTGTACCTTCATAAACAAGGTTTTGTTCATCTCGATCTGCGAATTCCCAACGTGCTGTTTAAGAATGGAGAATTGAATCTCATCGATTTTGGGTTGGCACGCAGAATTGGCGAGCCACCTCCGCTTCGGAAGCCAACACGGCCATGGTTCCGTCATGGCAGAAAGATATCTTCTGAACACCATAAAATATCGCAGGAAAGCGAGGATCTGCAGGACATCGGCCATTTTATGCTGTTTATGCTGTATTCGGTCTATGAGCCCGAGAGCAGCCAAAGCGTTATCGCCGAGCGAAGCTGGCAGGAAGAATTGCAGCTCTCCAGTGAGTTGAAAATGATGATTGAACGCTTACTCCAGCTGCGAGATCCATATTCTGGATCTTCAGAGTTTATGAAAGAGCTGCGCTGGCTGGTTAACGCCAAAAACTTCCCATCCATATGATGGGAGGCACTGAAGTTGATTATGGGGCTTACTCTGTGGTACGATCCGATTACGTAGACTGGAATAAGATGAACTAGAAAGGAGGAAGACCGAAATGTTTAAGAAAATAATCAATAAGCTTCTTCACTCCTCATCTCATAGTGATAGTCGAAGGCATCATGGCAGCTCTGCTAAGAATTACGGAAGAAAATACAGCAGCAGCCATGGGTATTCACGTCGTAAAGGCTCTTCTTCAGATTACAAGCGCAGGCATGGAAATCAAGGGCATGGCTATTATAAAAATAGAAGAGGCAGCTCAAGCTGACGATATGGAACCAAGCACTTCTCCCCTCACATGGTTGAGGGGATTTTTTGCGAGGAATGTCATACTGCAGCAATGATTTCATTTGATGGTGAAATTGACTCCATACAAGGACAATCCCAGCTTTCCGGCTACCCGCTGGGAGGAGAGATTCTCCCATGAAGTACTGTAGAGCGGCAATGCCCCCATCTCTCGCACGGCCATCGCCCAACCCGCAACAACTGCCGCGGCGTATCCCCTGCCGCGAAACTCGCCCAACGTCTCAAGCCCGGCTTCGTGTGCTTTTGCTGTCACCCGAACGCTGCGGCAGACCGATACTATCCTGCGGTCATGTACAAGTGCCACGCAAGGCTGTACGTATTCTATTTCAGAGGCAAGGCATTCGAAACCGGCAAGCGAATGATCGCTCATATGTTCTCGGGTGATGCGTACCACCTGGATGGTCGACGTCGTTTGAACTGGAATACAATAACAGGGTCCCGTCGCGTGATGTCCGCTCTGGAGAAGCTTCATATACGACCCGAAATGTTTGGGCTTCGCTTGGAAATCTCTCATAATCGGCTCGTCCTCGACCAGTTCTTTCAATAGAAGAGCAAGACTATCTGGAACATCATGGCGAAACCTGCAAAGTGCCGTCCCGTCTATCGTCCGACCCAGGAAAAAACGCGGGGCTGGATCCTCACCCGGCCATGGCTCGTGGATTGCGCGGATCCGCCCGTTTGGATCATGCGTGAACATCGCCTCTACGTGCAGCTCCATCAGCTCTTCGGCCGTGGGCTCGTTATCCCTGCAATGATTCAAGCTCTCATCCCCTTTTCAAATAAAAGATGTTTACTGTGCTCCTTATCATCGTACCAAATCCATCCCGTTATGGCTCGGGTTTAAATCATTATAAACAAATAAACAGCCCCGTTTCCTGAACATCTGGAGACGGGGCTGTTTATCATCCATGGATCTCAAAATTCATATTTCTCGTCCAAGCGAGTTTCGCTGCAACCTTGGTATGAATGCATAGGCAAATGTGAACAGCGGACTTAACCATAAGAATACGGCATAAGGTGCATATTCCACAACCGGAACGCCAAGGGTAGCCGCGAAGAAGGCCCCGCTGACACCCCAAGGGATTAACGGATTCACAAGCGTGCCGCAGTCCTCCAATGTACGGGAGAGCGTCTTCGCTGGAATTCCACGGCGGGCGTATTCCTCCTTGAACATTTGTCCTGGCAAAAGAATGGACAAGTATTGCTCGCCCGTCATACCGTTTACCGCGATTGAAGAAGCGCCCGTCATGAGGACAATGCTGCTCTTTCGCTTCAAGGGTTGAATGATTTTATGGAAAAAGGCTTCAATGATACCGCAATGCTGAAGCAATCCTCCTAACGATAAAGCAATCAAGATCAGGGACACGGACCACATCATCGACTGCAATCCACCACGGTTGACTATGGAAGCCACGATTTCGTTCGTGATTGTGCTCTTGTAACCACTTTGCATGACACTGAACCAGACATCGATGGCCGTCTGCTGCTGAACGAATGCCGTTACCATAAGTCCGGTAACAATACCCACAATCAGTGTTGGGAGGATCGGAAGCCGCTTGATGGAGCAAGCAATAACGGCGAGCGGCGATATCAATGTCAGCCAATGAAGTTGGAACCCATCATTCAGAGCTACCTTCATTTGCTCGATTGAAGACAAATCCAGGGAGTCCGTCGTTGGAGCGAACAGGAAAAAGACCGTTGTAACAATAAGTGCCGGTACCGTAGTGTAAACCATGTTGCCAATATGAGTGAAGAGTGATATTCCCGCTACCGCGGGAGCAAAATTCGTTGTGTCGGATAACGGAGACATCTTATCGCCGAAACAAGCACCGCAGATCACCGCTCCGGCTGCCAGGGTTGGAGAAACGCCCGTTGTTGCGGCAATTCCCATAAAGGCAACGCCAACCGTGCTGACAGTCGTAAATGAGCTTCCGGTGAACATAGAGACCACGATGGTCACATATAACGCGCTTACCGCAAAATAATGCGGCTCTATATAATCCATGCCATAGTATAAAATCGTTGGCACCGTGCCGCTCATCATCCATACAGCGATCAGAATTCCGATGAGCGATAGAATGAGAATCGGCATAATGGCCGTTTGAATTCCCTGGATGATGGCAGATTCGAGCTTCTTCCAGGAGAAACCGAATAAACGCAGCAGCGCGGCTGTGCCAACGGTGGTTGCAAGCAGCGGCAGATGCGGCTCCGCTTTGAGAAGAAAGATGGAGACAAACAGCAGTGCCAGAATAAATACGATGAGGATGATGCTTTTGGAGAAACTGAGCTGACGTTCCATGATGATGAGACTCCTTGTACATTAATATGGGAGGGAGATTTGATTTGATACCCTGCAGCGTTTGTTTTGATGGTTAAATATGTTTTACTTTCTCGCTTTTGCGCTTTTTTGCTTTTTGGCATTGAAGCACAGAAATTCACTATAAACGATAGTGTGGACTTAGTCAACGTCATGATCCGCCGGGAGAGGACACTTTAACCAGCATCAGTATGGATTGTGAAATGACCAAAAAAGACGGCTGCACAAGCAGCCGCCCTTTGGAAATCCCTATGCGTTATTTAGCTTGAATATATCCTTCCGCTTTCAACAGCTCAGCGATCAGAACAGCGCCGCCTGCAGCGCCGCGCAGTGTATTGTGCGAGAGTCCGACAAATTTATAGTCGTAGATCGAATCCTCGCGCAATCTTCCTACCGAGACGCCCATACCACGCTCGATGTCACGGTCCAGCTTGGTCTGAGGTCTGTTATCTTCCTCAAAATACGTGATGAACTGCTCTGGCGCACTCGGGAGACGCAATTCTTGCGGTCTACCCTTGAATTGCCGCCACCGGTCCAGGATTTCATCCTTCGCCGGCTTGTTCTCGAACGATGCAAACACAGTAGCTAAGTGGCCGTCCGTTACAGGGACACGAATACATTGCGTCGTAATCAGAGGTGAGCTTGCTTTAACGATTTCGCCATCTGCCACGCTTCCCCAGATGCGCAGCGGCTCCTGCTCGCTCTTCTCTTCCTCGCCGCCGATGTACGGAATCACGTTATCCAGCATATCCGGCCAATCGGTAAAGTTCTTGCCGGCTCCGGAAATCGCTTGATACGTCGAGGCAACCACGTGGGTAGGCTTATAATCGAGTAAGGCATGAAGTGCCGGGACATAGCTCTGAATGGAGCAGTTAGGCTTAACCGCAATGAACCCGCTCGAAGTCCCCAGCCGTTTTCTCTGTGCAGCAATGACATCCATATGACCCGGGTTAATTTCTGGAATGACCATCGGTACATCCGGAGTCCAGCGATGTGCCGAGTTGTTGGAAATGACCGGCGTGCCTGTCTTGGCATAAGCCTCTTCCAGTGCTTGTATTTCATTCTTCTTCATATCCACTGCGCAAAATACGAAATCGACCTCTGCAGCAACCTTCTCCACTTGTGAAGCATCCTGTACGACAATGCTTTTCACAGGATCCGGGATAGGGGTAGCCAGCTTCCAGCGGCCTTGCACGGATTCTTCATAGGTTTTGCCAGCAGAGCTCTTGCTTGCCGCAATAGAGGTTACCTGGAACCATGGATGTCCATCCAGCAATTGTACAAAACGTTGACCAACCATACCTGTTCCACCAACAATACCAACTTTAAGTTTTTCTGACATTCGTTGCTCATATCCTTCCATAGTGGCGTCATGTTCCCCATACATCGGTTCTAATCTAGAGTACGGATAATGGCATGCAATAAGCTTCTTCTTAGATAACTATTCAACTCGTCTGAATTGGTGTAGGATTCCTACCTTGAGCCTTCGTTTTTCTTCTGATATAACAAAAAATCCCACCCCCAAGACCGTAGTCTCAGGGACGAGATTGTTACACTCGCGGTACCACCCCAAATTTGCAAATATGTCGCCATATTCGCCTCGTCGAGTACGGCATTACAACGTAATGCATATACCCTAGCTCTGTAACAGGAGCTCCTGGCACATCATCCACCTCTCATGAGGTTTCCATGTGCTGCTCTGAGTCTTTTTTCAATAAAGAACGCTTCACTCCTTCTCAACTGCCGGAGCTCTCTGTGCAAGAATTCATTTATTTACTCGTCTCTTCATCGCATTTATTAGAATCATTATATATAAAACCATATCGCAGGTAAACCTTATTTATAAAATTTTCGGAAAGGATGATCCATTGAGGGTATCTTATTTCAGTTACGATGTTCACTACGATTCGGTTTTGAACACTTTGCTTGCAAGCAAACCAGCTGCGGAGCCGCCCGGGGCCCTCAGCCTGATCTGTCTCTGATTGACTTTTAATATTGACGGAGCCTCAAGATAAGTTCTCCTCGCGGACGAATTCCGCTGTTGGCTCAGAACGTTGTCCGTGGAACCCTCTTCCAACCCAATACCACAGAACCTCCACCACCGCGATTGCACCCGCTACGTCCAGCAGAACATGCTGCTTCACGAACAAGGTAGATCCAATGATGAACCACGCACATATTTTCACTGCAGTCCGTTCCCTGTTGGAAAAACCGGCACTGGTGACCGCACCCTTGATCATCAAATAACTGGTCAGCACATGAATGCTTGGAAAGCAGTTGTAAGGATTATCCGTGCTGTACACCAGGTTCACTAGCCAGTCAAGAATCCCCGCCTCCATGATCAGTGGCCGATCAACCGTTGTCTGGAACAAGAAAAACGTGATGTAACAAGCGATTAAACCGATGCACTGCGACAGCAGCGTCCGATAATACACACTTCGATCTCTGGCACAGAACAGAAACAGCATAATAATTATAAATGGGTACCATATCAGATAGGGAATAATAAAAATCGGCATAAATGGAATGGCGGCATCCAGATCCGTCATCAGACTGTACACCGGCGTATGCGCCTGATTCAGGATACCATAAAAAATGTTGAGCGCAGGAATCATGAGAATCCACAACATCGGGAGATAGGTTTTCCATTTCCGGTTCACAGACTTTCCCCCTTCCTCGGCACTTTCGGTCGATACCATTATATGAAGCAGAGACACGTCTACACACCTGTTTGCCATCTCAAAATACAAAAAGCAGCCCGATAACGGACTGCTCGCTGCTTGCTTGTCGTTAATTCTTAAGCCGTATAACCGATTTTCCCGTTGACAATCGTCATCCTGACACTTGTGCGAAGCAGGTCATCCGGGTCCATTCCATCAGCCAAGTTACGATCCACAACCGTAAAATCCGCGTATTTGCCGAGTTCAATACTTCCCCGCTGACCCGCTTCTCCTGCGGCGCCCGCGCTGCCGCTTGTAAACAGCTGGATCGCTTCCGTTATGCTCAGCTTCTCTTCCGGCATATACCCCTCATGACTCTCTTCCGGCTTGCGTCTCGTGACGGCGGCGTGAATTCCGAGCAGCGGGTTCAGCGGCTCAATGGGTGCATCGCTGCCGCCTGAACAAGGCAGCCCGGTAAGCAGCCATTTTTTCCATGCATACAGCCAGCTTGTCCGATCAGGGCCAACACGCTCCAGCACCCATGGAAAATCGCTGGCTACGAAACGAGGCTGCAGGTCAACGGCTAAATTCAGCTTGCTCATTCGCTTCACCGTATCCGGGTGTACAACTTGAGCATGGATGAAGCGGTCCGGCAGCCCGGCTTCCCTACTCAGCGGAAGTTGCTCCAGCACCTCTGTCATCATTTCAGCCGCACCGTCTCCAATTGCATGGAATGCAACAGGATAACCAAGCTTGCGTGCTCTGCCGACAATTTCCCTTAGCTCCTCCGGAGAATGCATGGCCAGGCCTCGGGTATACGGAGCATCATAATAGGCTTCCTTAAGCAGCGCTGTTCTGCCTCCGATCGCACCATCAGCAAAAAGCTTGACGGCACCGATACGGTTCCAGTTACTTCCGCTGCCTGCCTGGATACCAAGTGCCTCCATCTCATCCAGAAAGCCATGATACATCAGCTGATGCGTTCGGAAGTAAAGGCCCTCCTCTTTGAGCTCGCGATGGATGCGAAGCATAGCTTCAACACTGCCCAGCAAACGAAGATCCTCGGTATGTGCTCCAGTAAGGCCGAGCCGAAGCGCATCCTGACAGGCCTGAAACATCACCGTTTTCAGCATGGACGGATCAGGCACTGGCTGGACATCGGCAAAAGGGGCCGAAGCGTTCTCGTAGATACAGCCGTTTAGCCGGCCATCCGCACCGCGGCCAAATGCCCCTGACTCCGGATCAGGCGTATCGGCTGTGACACCCGCTCTGCGGAAAGCCTCCGAGTTCCCAAGATAAGCATGGAAGCAGGTTCTGGTCAGATACACCGGATGCTCCGTTGTGATTTCATCCAGCTCCAGCAGGTGTGGAATCTTCCCGTCAGGAAAGTTGTTCTCGTTCCAGTTGAGTCCCAGAATCCACTCTCCGGGCGGCGTAACGGCTGCCCGCGCCCGCAGCATGGCCAGCATCTCTTCCTTGGAAGCCGCTTCGGTAAAATCAAGCATGCCCAGCTTCATTCCATGCATGCCGAGATGCATATGGGCGTCGACCAGGCCGGGCAGCACGCAGCCTCCGTCCCAATCCACCGTTCGATAGTCCCTGCCCGCCAGCTGCAGCCGCAGCTCGGCAGTTTTTCCAATGGCACGTATGACTCCATCCTCCACGTATACGGAATCCGCAGGTGAAGCGGCATGAGGTAAAAAAAGCTGGCCGTTAGTGAATAGAACAGGCTGCATATCCGAACTCCTCCTGATTTTTTCATTATTATACCAAACATGCCGTCACGCGTCAGCCTGTGCCAATGTAAGGATACTTCGAAAAAAATGAAACAAGCAGCCCCCGGAGGGACTGCCTGTTATGATCAGTTGATTTTGGTAAATGCCCACTTCTGCGCATCGGAGCCGTTATCACTCCACTGCTGAATAGCAGCCCCGTCTGCTGTAGAGGCGCTGGCAACGTCAACGACCAGCCCATTGGTTTTGGATATGATTTTGTAGTAACCGCCACCCACATCTACAATCCTCCATCGCTGTGCATTCGACCCATTGTCATCCCACTGCTGCAGCTGGACACCAGTCGCAGTAGATGAGTTCGGTACGTCGAGCACTTTTCCACTGTGTACAGCTGTGAGCTTGTAATATCCGTCTCCCGTGCTCTCAACCCTGAATCTCTGATTATTGGCAACGTAGTTGGTCCACTGCTGGATTTTAGCTCCGCTTGCCGTGGATACATCCACAACATCCATTACCTTGCCGCTTGCCTTGGCAGCTATCGTATAGATGCCGTCACTAATCACGTTCGATGCCCCATTGTCCTGATAAACACGTACATAATCCACCAGCATCTGTGACGGGAACGGCGTTGCGTTATTCGGACTGCCAGGCCAATTCCCGCCGACTGCGAGATTCAGAAGAATAAAGAACGGGCGCTGGAACTCCTCGGTATTGCCGGTCCCATTTTCAATATAAAATTCATTGAACTGCACACCGTCCACAAACCAGCGAATATATTTAGAGTCCCACTCCATGCTGTAAACATGGAACTGCGAGAAATCCAGATTGCCCGATACCCGTCCGTATTCCGCGTGTCCTCCTGCGTCCCAGTGTACGGTTCCATTCACGTAAGGGTTATTATTCACCCGCTCCATAATGTCAATCTCTCCGCTCTTCGGCCAACCCACCGAGGTGATGTTGCTTCCAAGCATCCAAAATGCAGGCCAAAGCCCTTGACCCGATGGCAGCTTGATTCGGGCCTCTACCTTCCCGTAAGTAAAGGTTTTTAAATCTTGCGTTTTGATCCGGGCAGAGGTGTAATTCATCCCGCCGTAGGATTCCTTTTGCGCCGTAATCACCAGATTGCCGCCGGTAACCTGCACGTTCTGCGCACGGTCGGTATAATATTGCAGTTCATTATTTCCCCATCCGCCGCTGCCAGTACCGATTTCAGGAGTCCAATTCGCCCTGTTAAGCGAAGTTCCGTTGAACTCGTCGCTCCATACCAGATTCCAGTTCGGCGCCGCGTTTGTTGTGTTGCCAGGCAATAGAACGACCAGAAGACTGAACAGTATCACTGCACATATTCCTTTTCTTAGCATCATGTTCCCTCCTATTATTTTCGGATCAAGGTTTCATAGATACCTAGTGTACATACACAGCTGTTCTTCCAGCGGACGGTCCACTGAAGCTGAAATCACCTCTCCTCCTGTTCATGATTCATTGCCCAAAAACCGATCTATGATGAACATTCACTTGTTGCTTAATAAAAACTTACATATATTAATGCGCTTACATTTTCATTATATGCCTAACATATACCACTATCAACCTATATTTATATTATTTTACATCTTCGTTTCTTCTTTAAATTCACATCTTCCCACGTGCTTTACGAGCAGCATAAATGCCGGTGTATCAATAGACGGAGCACCTTCCGATCGCTCCCCTCCCCACTTCGGCATCGTATCCACTATTACCCCTGTACCTTGCATGGGCAGAGGACATAAATGTCCGTTCAGAATATCGCATTCCGCCTCCGCTATTCCCAGCACTCAAGTGTATTGCCTCCTGCAACAGGACAATCAAGCCACAAAAACAGGCCAACCCGTTGAGTCTGGTTGACCTTCTTGAACCTATACAAATTAATGAACTAACTATCCCGATTAACCATATAGTTTAATAAATGCTTTAGAAAAGCAGTGTTCCGCGGCATCTCTTGCAAGGCCTCCACAGCCTGGCAGTAATGTTCCCACATCTCTTGGCTGGCGCCTTCCTGACCCAGGATCGTCACAAAGTTTGACGTGTTGTTCTCCGCATCCTGACCGGTGGGCTTGCCGAGCCGCTCCAGGTCTCCCTGCACATCAAGCAAGTCATCCTTAATCTGAAAGGCTATGCCTGCATGATAAGCAAACTTCTTCAACAAGGCGATTTCTGCCTCATTTACCTGAGCCAGAATGGCAGGCATGACCAATGAGGCCTCGAATGCAATACCGGTTTTGTAAAAGCAGATCATATTCAACTGCTCCAGGGTCAGCCTCTTCCCTTTGGAATCCAAATCCATCGCTTGCCCCATGCACATCTCACCAGCCCGTTTAGACGAATACTGGATTAAGGAAACGACAGAGCTAGCATCAAATCCCACAAGCGACGACTGCTCCTCGATCGCCTTCTGAATTAAATACAGACCCGTTATTTCTGCCGTGGCGCTGTTATGGACCTGATGCAGGGTTGGCCTCCCGCGGCGCGTAGATGCGTTATCCTGTGAGGGCAGATCGTCGAAAATCAAGGATGCGGTATGCATATATTCCAGGGATCGGAGGAGCGGCACAATCGCGGAAGGCTCCAATCCGTATTCATTTACCCCCATGACCCAAGTTAAAATCGGCCTTAAACGCTTGCCATCTCCCTCAAGCGTGTAGTTGGCCGTGTCAATCAGCGACACTTGCATGGGCGGTGTATCGCTTGGCTGCTTGATCTGCAATTGGCTGTTGATCTCATCGCGGACAGTTGCAAAGGTGTTCGAAAAGCATTCCTTCTCTTGGCGGTTGTTCCTTAACACCGTGATGATCTGATCCCGCAGCAACTTATCAAAAAAATCCACATGATCTGCTTTCCGCACCATCTTCTGAATCAGTCGATTGAAGTCAGGGTTCCCCGAGGAGAATATCTCCATGATTTCGTTATATTTCTCAATCCCGATCCGTGCTTTACAGCGCTTCAAACCATTAATGGCCCGATCCAGAATCACGTCCCGCGTCTTGGCATCCGAGTCATATACATTGTGGATCAGATGGGAAATGACGGCCCAGTATAATTCGAAGGGGTTGATCAGATCGGCGCGTTGACCGCGATATTTCAGATAATAGGTGTAAGGGGTGACGGCCTCGTCCTCCATGTCATCAAACATATCCGCAAAATCATCGGCCAACTGATTGTAGATGCCGTAAAAGAAGGTCCGTTCATCAAAGCCTTCATCCGCTTGAGCGCTTAGAACTGACCGCACAATCAAGCGGGAAGATGACGATTTTAGAATGATCGGCAAATATAACTCTTCATTGGTGTATCGGGCATTGGAAAGATCCTTGATACGATCGATATGCTGCGAATGAAAAAACACGTTGGCTTGCTCGAAAAACGTCTCCTGCGTTTCCGGACGCTGGTGTCCCTTAATATACTCAAAGGCATCACGGAGCTCCGCGTGCACGAAACGGATCAGCTCCACGTTATTACCGCCCCAATCACCTGGCTTCGGTACCGTTCCGGTAAGCAGCGCAGTGCGTATCATATGGGAATACTGTTCTTTTTCCTGCTCATTTAAGACGCCCGAGTCCAGTAAATCGTCGATAAAGGGATAGGTTAGACCATAGGAGTAACCGAGCCTGATGGCATCATCGAGACGAGCTGAACGTTCCGCAGGCAATACCGAATCATCCATATCTTCAATGACATGCAGAACAACGCCCACAATGATCTTCATTAATTTGCGCTGGGCATGCTCTGCATTCATCTCCTTCGGAATATGGCCTGCTACTTGCTTCAGCTTATGGATGACCCATATCACGGCATTCTCGATGCCTTCCTTCTGGCCCCACCGGTATAACCCGGCTAAACTCATACCATCCGGCGTACCTCCTCCATCCGATTTGGTGGATTGAAGAAGATGTTTTTTTATATCCGCAACCATGCGATGAATGCTGGCTTTCGTGTCTGGCGAGTCCAGGGCCTTGCCCAGATCCCTCATATAAATATAGGAAATGCTTCGATCCAAGTAGCCATCCAGTTTACCTGTATAATGGAGCCACCCGATATATCTATGATAGTCCCGGGTATCAGGTTTTCTCTTTCCCGAGGAAAAAAAGGATAGCCATGAATCACGACGAACATGCTTCCTTTTCCACATTAGAATGTCTTCTGTCAGGATCGGCACATATGTCTTTTCCTTAACCTGTACATAAAGTGATGCAAAATACTGAGCCGCCTTCTGCTCAGCCAGCCGATATCCCGTATCGGCTTGATCTGTATACGCAACATTCATATGATGGAATCCCTCAACTTCTATTGGTGTTAAACATGTACCCATGTTTATAACCTTTATACGCAGAAGTTTCAATCGGGTTACATTCTCGTTAAGATAGCTGAAATCTAATCCATTTCCTGAATCCAATGGTCTAACGCTTCCGTTACTTCTTGCAACTGCTCCTCTGCGGTTAAGTAGGCTTCCCTGTCACCTTTTTGGAAACCGTAAGAACCGAACTGCCCATGGTTAGCCCCTGCAATATCTACATACATGGTATCGTCAGGCAAATTCGTCCTGGCAGTCTCCCATTTCGATCTATCCAATACCCCATCTTGTGTGCCGGTAATTTGAAGCACGGACATGTTCAAACCGTTCAGCGCCCCTTTATCGTCAGCGTAAGATGCCAAGAAAAAAACACCGTCAATGGCATCTGAATGTTCAGCCGCATACCTAGAAGCGAACACACCACCCAAGGAGTGTCCTCCGATCACATATCGGTTGTCTGGGTATTCCTCAATGAAAGAGTCGGCTTTATTTTGTCCGAACACGGCCAGATTCAAGGGCATGGCAGCAATGTACACCCGGTATCCTTTCTCAGCCATTTTCCTGGAAAAAGGCGCATAACTCTTAGGTTCCACTAAACCGCCCGGATAGAAGATGATGTCGGGTGGAAGGCTATCCCCGGTCACGGGCTCGAAGCGGTAACCGTCTGTCAGCTGTTCGACACCGATTTCCGTGTTGCTATGAAACACGGCTTCAGCTTCATCCAGCGGCTTGTACGTAAGTGAATCCAGAATGAGAAGGCATGCGATAACAGCAAGGGACAGGATAGTTACAGTCCATATCGTTATCCTCCGCCAGCTCTTGTTCCCCTGGTTAATGAACTTCTTCATGCTCTTCACGATCCCTTCGGGTCCATTTACTCGTGAGCGAATTATACCGCAGGGTTAATTAATTTTCTATTGAACCTCCGCACGGAAGCATTTACTCATGTATATAAAAAAAGGCTGCCGATTTTCTCAGCAACCTCGTAAACCCGTTCATGATCCATCGACCCGCACAAACCGGAACCAACCAAAATCAAACTGACTTCCCGGAAGAAAGATGAATGTCACCTTGTAACAACCGGCGATAGGTTCCAGATCAAATACCTGCTCTTCGTACCCTTTGGTCTGCGTAAATTCTACCAGCTGATTGCTCTCTCCTTCTGGACTCTCAAAGCGGATATGAATCGTATTCTTGTCAATCGCAGAGCTGCCGTTAACGATCAATTTCGATGAGCCTGCTTCTGCAAAATCCATCTGTTCAAACTCCAGGGAAACATTATTTCCTATCCCTTCAACGGCCTTGTTGTCCACAATGGTAAAGGTATCCCCATAAATTCGGTCGCAATCCGCTGCAAAATTCTGCTCAAATGCTCTATTCCCTTCATGAAAATAGAAACCCTTGATATGCACCTTCTGATGAAGGATAAAACAAATCGAAGTAACGCCCCGCAGCTTCTTCGACAACCGATAGGTTTCTTCCTGATAGACATTCCACTTGGACTCTTTTTGGTAAATACAATCGGCTATTTGTGAGCTGCCTTCTTCACCAGGCATGCCTTCCCAGATTTGCAAAGAGTACTCCTCGCTTGAGAGGGCAAATATCGGGATCGTGATGGTATCGGAGCCGTGAGGACCAAAGTCGATGTCCCGAAATCCGACTTGCGTCTCGCCGTCTCTGCTGGTAGCAACACCTCTTTCATTCCCGTTCCCTACTTCGCCTTGGCTGTAATCATAAAGTCCGGCAGATATGAAAGAGTACGGGTCTTTGTAAGCGGCCCCCAAACCGTCGACTTTGAATTCCAGCTGGGATATAAGCTTGATTTTATCCGTACCGTTTCGGCTTGTACACCGAAGACGAAATTCGCCGTCACCCAAAGCCGTTACCTTGGCTTCATGCCCATCGGCTTCTACCCTTGCAATATTGGATTCGATCCCCGCATCGTTCACGACAGCCCATTGGACCTCCTGATAAGAGGTTTCTGGCGGATGCAGTCTGGCACGTACCACCTTCTCACGATTGGACGAATCAAACGATTGCCCCCTTTCGCTGATCAGCTCAATCTTCCGAAGCGGCAGCTCTTCCACACACCCTGTTAAGCTTGGCAGGTTCTCATTCTTCGTGCTGGCCGCAATCCCTTCCGTTCCTTCATTCTGTGCGGCTGTGGATTTCAAGGTAAGAGATTGGCTGTCCAGACCCATGGAAGACACTTCAATCCGGATCTGGCCCTGCTCCAAGGTGGAGCCGATGATCGCCATCAGCTTGCCGCTGAACAGTCTTCTGCTCTGACCCTTGTACGGATCGTAATCCGTGCTGTCCCCGTTGTCCAGACCGAGCAAGCGCCCCGCACCCGTCACATGTACCTGTACCCGGTTATTAGCGTTCTCGACAACGTGGCCAGCCTCATCTTCCATCGCAATTTCGACGAACACAAGGTCTGTACCGTTCGCGATCAGATTTTCTTTATCCGGGTTCAGAACAATCCTCCTGGCATCACCGAATGAGGTTCGAACATCCGTAGCAATGATGCGACCCGCTTCGTCGTAAGCTATCGCTTTCAGCTCCCCTTCGACATAAGGGATCTTCCACCAACCCAATAACTCCCTTCCGTGTTCATGGTCAATATCATGGGTCCCCATGGTTATGCCATTGAGCTGTAATTCAACTCTCGGCGCGTTTGAGCAAATGCGAACATCGATCATTTGACCGTTGTTAAAATCCCAATAAGGTAACAGATGTACCATCGGTTTAGTCCTGTAATCCGTCCATGCCGCTTGATAGATATAATAGGAGTCCTTCTTGAAAGTCGCTGTATCGATCTGCCCGAAATAAGAGTTTTTGGTATGATACGGCGTAGGTTCACCGATATAGTCGAATCCGGTCCATAGAAATTGTCCGAGTGAGAACGGCATGTCCCGCTCAGCCAGGATGCACGCCTCAGCCGATTTTGCTCCCCAGCTCGTTGAGCTGTTACCCAGGGAAGAACACTGCTCGTCATCGTCTGCCAGGATGGATTTTTCGAACGGGAAATGATAGATGCCCCTGCTTTGTACAACAGACGCGGTCTCACTTCCATAGATGATCCAATCCGGATGCTCCTCATGATGCTTCTCGTAATATTTCTCGGCATAATTGTAACCTGCCACCTTCACGATATCGGCGCATTTCCGAGCATTCTCCCAAGGCATATAATTCGAACCAATGGTAACGCTTGCATTTTGCTTGGGATCATATTTCAGAACTTCCTCCATCAGCATCCTTGTTACTTCCTGCCCTCTCTCGCCTGCGTGGGTATCATAGATTTCGTTGCCAATGCTCCACATGATGAGGCTTGGATGGTTCCGATCACGTTGAACCCAGCTCTTCACATCGCGTGGAAACCATTCTTGGAAGAACCGGGCATAGTCATAAGACGTTTTCGAGCGTTCCCACATATCAAAAGCTTCCGAGACGATGAGCATCCCCATCTCATCCGCCAGGTCCATCAGTTCCTTTGCAGGCATGTTGTGTGCTGTGCGTATCGCGTTAGCGCCCATGTCTTTCAGAATGACAAGCCTTCTGGCTAAGGCCGTTTTGTTAAACGCGGCTCCCAAGGCTCCTAGATCATGATGCTCGCAAACCCCGTTCAATTTCAATTTACGGCCGTTTAGAAGAAAGCCTTGATTCGGATCAAGCTGAATATGCCGAAATCCGATGTTGTGGGATATGCTTTCAATAACTTCATGCTGACAATCTGGTTCTGATTCTGATTCCTGATCTGTTCCAGCAAGCCTCATTTCGGTAATCAATTGATACAGGCTGGGTTCATCCGGGCTCCATAACAGCGGATTCTCCACGACTAAGGATTGCCGGTTCGTCGATATGCAATGGACGGCCGCTGCAACCTTCTCGGATCCCTCAGCTATCTTCTGACCTTCCTTTATGATGGTATGCTTGATAAACACATCAGCCATGGTGTTCACTTCCGTGTCGACTTCGACCTGCCATCCGCTTTCGTGCTGCTTGGTCGTGATATAAATGCCGTCCGTCACGATATGGCTCTGATCCCTGGTTTTGAGCCACACGTTACGATAGATGCCCGCTCCTGAATACCAACGGCTGTTCGGGCTTTGATGCACAACCTTCACGGTAATGACGTTCTCCCCTTCAACGAGCGCCTCCGTGATCTCGTGTTCGAAGGAAGAATATCCGTACTTCCATTCTCCCACCAATTGACCATTAACATAGACGGAAGAATCCATGTAAACGCCATCAAAACACAATAGCACCTGCTGGTTCTCTTTGCTATCCCACGACCATAACTTCCGGTACCACCCGATGCTGTTCTCATATAAATCCATGGTGTTATAGATCAGCCAGTCGTGGGGTACATCCACAGGTTTAAAGATCAGATTATCCGAATCCGTTACGTCCAGACCGCTTTTGGCAAACGTCCATCCGTCATTGAACAAGGCTTTTTTATTCATGGATGCTGTACTCACTTTCTTCATTTATTGTGATGATGAGAAAACATATTAGCTAATTAAGGCAGTTGATTCTACTATATCATGTTGTTCTATTATCAGAACCCGTATCTGATAAGTTCTAAAGTTTTCAAAGGATTTTCTTTAAGCAAGAATATTCCTGGCCTTTAACGCAACAAAAGAAACCCCGCTGCAATCAGCAGCAGAGCTCCATGGTTGTTCCTATGTATTGCTTCCCAATAGGAATCAGTGCAGTTGACTCATCGGGTTCCTTCAGGTATCGGCCTCAACTGCAATTCTTTTGTAAGCATCAATCGATAACTTAATATGCTCAAGAGCATACTCGTTATGGCAGCTGAACCCGTGAAGGAGAATACGATCAGAATTTGATAGCGAACGGCTTCCACCGGATCTGCCCCGGCTACAATCATACCTGTCATCATACCCGGTAATTGGACGAGTCCGACTGTTTTCATACTGTCGATTGTTGGAATCATGCTGAATTTAACAGCCCGCTTCCTCACATCCTGCATGGCCTGCGACGCTGTGGCTCCAAGCGAGAGCAGGACTTCAATCTCACCCTTGGAGGATTGAACCTCCCGCCGCATCTGATTCACGTATAACCCGGCTACGACCATGGCGTTCCCGATCGTCATCCCGCTAAGCGGAATGATGTACTGGGGTGTCGGTTCAATAATGTTCAAGCCAAGCAGCATCCCCATCATCAGCAGTTCGGTTGTCAGTATCGACAGTGCAATCCTCCACACGATCCCTCGCATCCCCGGAGCCCGCCGAGCCGCATTCCATGCCGCCACCCCAATCATCACCGAGATGATCATAACCAAATAAATCACATGCTCCGTCCGGAAAATATACTGAAGCACATATCCGATAGCCAGGAGCTGAATGGCTGAACGTATCGTACCCGTCGCAATCTCTTTCTCCAAACCAAGCTTCTGCCATACGGAAATGAGCATGGTCGCGATGACAAAGAGAAGTGTAAAACTAAGCGCCAGTAATGTCATAGTGCAGCCTCGCTAGCCAGGAAACGCACAAATTGCCTTCCCGCTTCTGTTGCCGGCTGACGAAAAAAATCAATCGTTTGCTGATCTTCCAATAATGTGCCCCCGGACATGAACCAGGTCCTGCTGCTGGTCCGTGCTGCCTGCTCCAAATCATGCGTAACCCAGATCATGGTTGTTCCTTCCCTCGCCTGCCATTGTTGCAGCATGTGCTCCACTGCTCTTGCGCTAATATTATCCAGCGATGCGGTAACCTCATCAAGAAGCAGCACGGCTGGCCGCAGCAGCAGCGATCGAATGAGCGCAATCCGCTGCTTTTCTCCACCGGACAGCTCGCTGGCATTCTTCTTGCGATCCAGTCCAGCAAGTAATGTCTCTTCCAGCAATTGCTCGGCAAGCTGCACATCATACACCTCTCCATGAAGACGACTTGCCGTTCGCAAATTATCCTCGACGCTGCCTGGCAGCATAACCGCTTGCTGAGCAACGTAACAAATTTCTTTTCTCCACAACCTGGGATCCTTCTCCCGATAGGAGATCCCCGCATAAGATATATCGCCCTGATTCGGCATATCCAGCAGTGCTAACGTCCGCAGCAAGGTGCTTTTTCCTTGCCCTGATGGGCCGATGACAGAGATGCACTCCGGCTGCTGAATGACAGCAGACACTTCTTCAAACAGATAAGGGGATTCCCTGTTGTCTTGGTTCCAGGAATGTTTTGCTAACCGTTGAATTTCCAGAATAGCCGCCAAAATCTAGTAACTCCTCTCATAATCACTCATTTGCCCCTCGCAACAACAAAAAGAGAGCGGGATGGCTCCCGCGCTCTGCGCTACACGTGTCATTTCTATCTACCTATAAAAGCTTATACGAATTCATTACCCCCGTAAAGTATAGGTTCCACTGGAATTATTACTTCGTAAACAATTGCTCTGCATCGTCCATGGCCATGCTCTGACCTAGTGAAGAGTAGTCCAACCATTTTTGACCGTCAAGCGTATACACATGATTGTTTTTTACGGCCTTCAGATTTTTCCAGAGCGGGTTATTTTCCAGCTCGGCATAAACCTTTTTGGCATTATCATCATTGTTTACGATAAGGAAAATCGCATCGGCATCAAAGTCGGGGAGCACTTCCTTGGATATGACAGCGTACGGCTCTGAGGCAGAAATCTTCTCAACGCCGTTGGCTGGCTTCAGCTTCAAATCCTGGAACATAATAGGTCCAACCGGCCTGCCCGCACTTTGCACCCGGATCTCCTTGGCAGATACCCGGATTGCCATCGCTGTAGCACCTTCTCCCAATTCGCTTGCTATCAATTTACTAACCCGATCCGCCTTCTCTTCGTATTCTTTAATGAAAGCTTCCGCTTCTTTATCACGCCCAACAACGGCCGCAACGCGCTTCAGATGATTCCGCCATGTCCCTTCATCCAGATTGGTGCTAACCACCGGCGCGATTTTCTCCAGCTTCGAGCGTTCCTCACCGCCGAAATGCTCATCGATAAAGATGTAATCCGGTTTCAATCCCAGCACAGCCTCCATATCGGAATCCCCGACTACGCCAAGCTTCGCACTGCCTTCAAGAAGATGCGCCACATGCGGCAGAAAGCCCCCTACTCCGCCTCCAATGGCAGATCCGGCAGGCTTAATTCCTAACGCCAGCAAATTATTCGTCATGTGTATCGACATCGAAGCGATTTTGGCATTCGGATCAACCTGCGTGACCGAATCCTTCTCCCCGGCTTTACCGCTATCCCCAGTTTCTTGCGCCGAAGATGAGCTGGCTGAGGTATTCACTGCCTCTGACGCTTGTCCGCCGCAGGCAGACAATATTCCTATACACAGTATAATAGCAAGGGTCCCGCACCATTTCTTCATCATCAATCTATACCTCCGTATGCAATGTTAGTTATAGTTGTACTTATTTTGTTGTGAACAATAAATATAGAAAATAAGGTCCCCCGACTGCGGCTACGACAACCCCTGCCGGCACCGCATTAGGCTGAAACAGGGAGCGGCCGATCGTATCAGCAGCGACCAAGATCACAAGCCCTGTCATGGCCGCTATGGGCAGAAAATGTCGGTGCTGCGGACCTACGAGCCGCTTGGCTATATGCGGCGCTGCTAAACCGATAAAGCCAATGCCACCGGCCATCGATACGCTGGCACAGGACAAAGCCACGGCAAGCGCAAGCAGGATCAACCGGCTTCGGGTAACGGCACTTCCGAGGCTTGCTGCCGTTTCATCGCCCAATGTAAACAGATCAAGCGTCGCGGAACGATAATATATGATTGGAATTAGTACAACGATCCATGGAAATAATCCCCAGACGTTTACCCAATCTCTGCTCCAGACGCTGCCTGCCAGCCAGCGGGCAGCAAAGGCATATGTATCTTCATCTAATCGAAGAGAGAGCAGCAGCGTCATCGCACTAACACCTGCAGACACGGCGATTCCGACCAGTATCAGCCGAATGGGCAGCAGCCCCCTATAGCGGTCGTATGCAAATAAAAATATTACCAGTGCAATGACGGCTCCTCCCGCAAACGTAAACAGCGGAATCATCAGTGCGGCAGGTCCATCCAGTGAACGGAAGAATGAGATATAGGCAATCAAACCAAATGCCGCCCCGGCATTAATCCCTAGAATACCCGGATCAGCCAGCGTATTCCGCGAAACACCTTGAAATACCGCACCGGCAATGCCAAGACCGGCTCCACCCAGCATCGTAATGATAATTCGAGGCAGACGGTATTCGTACAGAATCATGCTCTCCTCCGCCGTGCCATAACCAATTAAAGCCTTCAGAACACTGGTAGGCGACAGCCGGATGGTCCCCGTGTTCAAGCTGATCAAGATGACGGTTAAGGCTACACCAAGCAAGACAATCGCAACACGGATTGTTCTTTTTCTTCTTAAGAGGAATATGGTCTTTTCATCCATGACTACAGATCACTCCTCTCTTTACGCGCAAGATAAAGAAAGAAAGGAACGCCGACCATGGCCACCATGGCCCCGATTGCGAATTCTCTTGGCGGATTGACCATACGTGCGGCAAAATCAGCCCATACCAGCAATATGGAGCCCAGAATGGCCGAGAGCATGATGATCTTCCTGTAATCCGCTCCCACAAGCCTGCGGGCGATATGGGGGACAATTAAGCCCACGAATCCGATCGATCCCGCGACTGACACAGAAGCTCCTGCTAGTACAACTGCAGCAGTCATTCCGAGAAAACGAACCCTGCTGGCTCGTACGCCCAAATTGGTCGCGGATTCATCCCCTAGTGACAAAAAGCTGATGGATCGCCCCATCATGCAGGCCCATATCGTTGCAATCAAAATGATAGGTACCAGCAGCTTGAGATGGGACCAGGTTACACCGGCTACACCTCCTGCATACCAGAAAGCCAGGTCCTGACTCAAAGCGAAATAAATCGCAATGCCCGTGCTTAACGACTGGAGTATAGCGGCAACGACAGCTCCCGCTATCGTTAACCGAATAGAGTTCAGGCCGCCTGGCGTTAGCGAACCCAGCAGCACGATAAAAACAGTAGTCATAGCTGCCCCTGCAAATGAAATAGCCATCAAGGCCGAATAAGACAAATTCGGTAAAAATGCAAAGCATAACGCCACCATGAAGGTAGAACCCGCGTTGATGCCCAGAATGCCGGTGTCGGCCATGGGATTGCGGGTTACCCCCTGCATGATTGCTCCAGCCACGGCGAATGCCATTCCGGTTATTGCTGCGCCTAATACGCGTGGCAATCGGATCTCATGAACGATCTGATGCGCCGTCAATTCCGCATCGTAATGCATGACGGCAGACCATACCGTGCCCATGGTGAGATCTTTAGCGCCATAGGAGACAGACATGAACAGGGTAAGCCCCAAGCCCAGCAATGCAGCGAATAACAGCAAGATAAAGATGATATGTCTACTTCCACTCATAACAATAGATTTGAACCCCTTCTCTCCGTCCACATTGATCGATTCGTACCCACTATGATAATAATAATCATTATCATTGTAAACTATCTACCGAATATGTACATGATCTTTTTTAAGGATTGGAACTTGCAATCGTTCTTTATGATGACCTGATGATTTCATATCCCTATTTCTCCAACATTTTTGACTGAGAATCGTTATCATTTATATGTTCATTGTAGTTCCAGGCCTTTAGTAAGTCAATGAATTCCTCTATCGAAGAGATGCAGACTGTACCCATTCATGGAACGCAAAAAAACCACTCCATGACCATGGAGCGGTTTTCCCATAACTGCAAAGAGAAAGGCCTATAATGTACATGATGGCGGTTATGATCTCGAAGAATTATCAGGCTGCAGATTGAGTTCCAGCCATTCATCCGTATCTTGAAAACCAAACTTCTTATATACCGGCCTACCTAATTTGGAAGCGCCAAGCCATATTTTCGAAATCCCCGCTGTTCTCGCCTCATCCACTAGTATAGATAACATCCTGGTTGCAATCCCCTGTCCGCGGTAATCTTCTCTCGTATACATATTCGTAATATAAGCCTTCTTGCCGCTCTTATTCGAGTATGAAGGCGGGAAGTCATAGAACATGACGGCCCCCGTAGCAATGATCTCTTCGTTATCCTCTACGACCCACTCTATCAAAGAACCATCACTCATTTTATGGTTAAAAAAAGATAGCAATTCTGCATCGATATTCTGATAAGGCTCTATCCCCTCATCAATTAACTGCTTTTTCCTTAATTCGATCAATTGATGGATTTCATCCATGCTTGCTTTCCGATAATTCAAGCTCCCACCACCTCTGTATAATAAGCCTCACCTTATCACTAAATCCTTATATATACGAACGGATAATCGAACTTATCTGTACGGAGTTTATCATATTTGAAGATCGAAGTCACCGGCAACAGCTTCAAACGAACAAAAGAGACCAAGCAAGTTTGATCTCTTAGCATAACCTTACATTAATGCAGATACCCTGTTTCTACCTCGTTCAGCACATTTCGAGCCTGCTCCACCCACATATCATCCACAGTCGCGTCAGGGTCGATCGGTGATTGGAATTGATCAAATAGAGCACCTAACAGATGAGGTGCTGCATGCTTATCGGTGCCTTTATTGTAAATATGACGGAATACGAACGGTCGTCCGAGTTTGATGGTCGCGTGACATCCTCCGCATTCACCATCCAGACTCCCCTTCGTTACGCGAAATGGAATCCGAAGCCACACCATCCGGTCCTGATCCAGCCTCTTGTCCAGATAGCCATGCTTGTAATCCCAATTCCCGGCCAATGTAAAATCATGCTTGCATAAATAGGTGTCGATATTCACAAAACGGTCTTCGATATTCTCAAGCCTCGATTCCAAATTAATCAAATCGCTTACCTCACCTTCCGGTTTTAGTTCTAGGATGGACGTGAATTCCAGGCTTTATACGGAGCGCCCCTGGGTCATTCTTGCTTTTTCATCCCACACTTGTTATGATTACTGACGAACGTTCGTAAGGGAAGGTGATACGATTGAAAAGTGACGATATTAAGCAAGCAGCGCTCAAGCATTTCTCGACTCACGGTTATGAAGGAGCTTCTCTCTCAAAAATAGCTGAGGAAGTTGGACTGAAAAAACAGTCCCTGTATTCTCATTTTAAAAACAAGGATGATTTGTTTCTGCAGGTTCTGCGAGATGCGGGCGAAGTTGAACTGCAAACAAAGCTAACGTTTTTCAACAATCGGCAGGACCCGTCACCAGAAAAATCGTTGTATGCGTTTTTGGTTATGGTCAAGGAGCTGTTTCAGCTGGATGAGCGCATGAAATTCTGGCTGCGCATCTCCTTCTTTCCTCCGGAACACCTCTATCACCTGATCGGAAATGAAGTCCTCGCCATTGAGGATCAAGTGCGGAAGATGCTGGAGGCGAAGTTCGCAGAATGGATGAGCAAAGAGCAAATATTTGTGGAGAAACCCCGCATTCCCGCCAGTGCATTTATGGGCATTGTCGACGCTCTGATGATTGAATTGGTATATGATTCAAGCCCGGAGCGAATTAATGAGAAGCTAGAATCGGCTTGGACCGTCTTTTGGCGGGGCATTTCAAAATAAATCAAATTGTTATTCGCAATGAATTAGGAGAGTACATCATGTCAACCACGGAGCAACAGCAACAGAATATTCTTGATACACAGTCAACAGGGAAGGTATTCCTGCGTTATCTGATCCCCTCTTTAGTCGGGATGGTATTAATGGCCGTTAACATCGTTGTGGACGGCATCATGGTTGGAAACAAGCTTGGTGCCGCGGCTCTTGCAGGAGTCAATATTTCCGGGCCGGTATATACAATCTTCGTCGCGATGTCGATATTGATCGGGATCGGGGGAGCAACCCTTTATTCCCAGAGCATGGGCGCAAGGAACCCGGATCGGGCCCGCTTCATTTTTACCCATTCCGTTACGCTCATCTTATTGTTTACCATCGTTGTTGGTGGCATCGCGTTTTTATTCCATGGTCAGCTCGTTTATCTACTGGGAGCCAACGCGGAAACGGCTCCATTCGCATCGGACTATATGAATGTCTTTCTTACACTCGGATTTATCTTCACATTGGAAAATGCCTTGAGCATTTTCATCCGTAACGACGGGAATCCAACACTCGCCATGCTGGCCCTTATCGTTACGGCCGTCTCCAATGTTATCTTTAACTTTGTCATTCTGTACGTGCTTGAGCTTGGCATTCGCGAGATTGCTTTCGGCACCATCGCCGCAGCCTTCTTGGGGCTTTTGGTGTTAGGCACTCATTTTTTCAAAAAGAGCAGCAATTTGAAGCTCCAGAAATTCCGCTTCGATAAAAAGCTGTTTATCCTAACGCTCACTTTCGGTTTCCCGAGTTTTCTTGCGGAATTGGGTATTTCCGTCTTCACCATAGCCCACAACATTGTTTTCTCCAGACTTGCCGGAACCGAGGGTGTTGCCGCTTTCTCGATTGTTAATTATGTGCACGGAATTATGCTTCTGCTGTTCCTTGGCATGGGTTCTGCCATTCAGCCGCTTGTCAGTTATTATCATGGTGGTCAGAAGCATGATCGAAAGCGGGAAACGGTTCGAATTGCGACCTGGACTGCCATAGGTACGGGGGCAGCCTTTACGATGATCGGTCAAATAGCCGCAGCCCCCATTGTGAATATCTTCGGCGATTTCTCAGCCGATATTCAAAATATGGCCACTTCAGGGATTCGTATTTTCTTCATTGCTTATCTTGTTATGGGAATAAACTTTATTATGATGACCTATTTCCAATCGATCGGCAAGGTGAAAATGGCAGCATGGATCACGGCGGGCAGAGAAATCTTTTTCCTGCTTATCTTCTTATCGATCCTTCCCGCCTTATTCGGGATTCAAGCGGCGTGGCTGGCTGTTCCGATCTCGGAATTCGTCATGCTCATCACCATCATCATCTATGTGAAACGCCAAGGACATTACTTCGGTAAGCAGGGCACAATCTTATAAAGCAGGATTGTCGTCTCCCTTTTATTACAAGCCAAATTCTATGGAATCGATCGTAAACCATAATATTCAAGGCAGCATGAAATTTTTTACTGCAAATTGTGATACCAGGGCAGACCAAGACTGCAAACCGCAACTTTATTCCTGAGCAGTTAGCCTTAAAATCGTTAATATTCATATAATTTATATCATTTAGTAAGATAATTCCAAATAAGAAGTAGTTCCTTTTATACCGATCATCCGTTCGATGCGTGGAATTCAGCTTGTCCCGTAAGAACAAGGGCTCATCTTTTTTTGAAACATCAATGCTATAATAACTCCGTTTACTAAATAGAGAATGGGTGGAGTTCTCACAGAGAAACGGAGGGAAAACATGAAGGTGAAAGGTTACCAGAATCTTGCCGGCCTGTTGGTTGTCATGCTTCTGGTGGGGCTTCAAACCCCGGCATACGGAGATAGTACTACGGTAAAAGCAACTTGGATATGGCAAACCGATCTGATCAAGGATGGCGGAGAAGAACTGCTGGATTTTTCCCGTGAAGAAGGAATAAATCTGATATACCTGCAGATCAATCGTCAGATGCCAGCAGAAACATATGAAGCGTTTATACAGCGTGCGCATGACGCGCAGATTGCGGTGCATGCCTTGGGAGGAGACCCCCGATGGGCATTGACCGAATATCGCAACGATATGCTCGGTCTTGTTACTTGGGTTAACGACTATAATAATAAAGTTTCAACCAGCGCCCGATTTGACGGAATTCATCTGGATATCGAACCCTATGTGCTTGCTGAGTGGGGAACCGCGCAGGATCAGATTATCGCGGCCTGGGAACAAAACTTAACGCTGTTCCTAAGCCAGGCTTCCGGAATGGGATTAGAGCTTGGAATCGATATCCCCTTCTGGTTTGATCATTATACTTTGCCAAACGGAGTCGGCTTTAATGAATGGCTGATCGGTGCATTTGACCATGTGACAGTGATGGCGTACCGGAATCAGGTGGAATCCGAGCACGGTATCCTCGACCTGACGCGGGAGGAGCTTGAGCTTGCCGGCAGGCTTGGGAAGCAGCTTCTCATTGGGGTTAATACCAAAGAGATGCCCGGTCAGGCCCATACTACCTTTTATGGACATGGAAAAGAGAGAATGAATCAAAAGCTGGAGCATCTGTCCAGCGTGCTCGATTCCTACGAGTCCTTTGGTGGAATCGCTATTCACGATATACGGAACTGGCAGAGCATGTCGGATGGAGAGGTTATCCCCCCTGGAGGAGGAAACCCAACACCTGATCCGGATCCTGACCCGGGAGAAGGCGAACGCGTCCCGGATGCGGATCCTGTTACCCGGGATCCGGTGGTAAGAGGCACTTACATATGGGAAGCCCATGAAGTGGTGCAGAACAGCCGGGAGATTCTTGATTTTGCCAAAGAAAAGAATTTGAACTGGCTCTATGTCCGATTGGATCTGGAGCAGCCCTACAGCTCTTATTCCTCTTTTGTCAAAGAAGCGGCAGAGGCCGGCATCGAGGTTCATGCTATGGGCGGCCATCCGATATGGGCGCTTGAAGAGAACAGGCCCAGAATGCTCAGACTGGTCAATTACGTGAAGAATTATAATCGTGCCGTGGAAGGCAATGAACGTTTTCACGGCATTCATCTGGACATTGAGCCCTATGTGCTGCCAGCATGGAAGGAAGATTCGCAGCAGGTCATATCCGAATGGACCGCGAATCTGGACGCCTTTGTTACGGAATTGAGGAAGGACTCCAATCTGGAAGCCAGCATGGATATGGCCGTTTGGCTGGATAAGTATAAAGTGACGGGCCAAGACATATCCCTCAGCAAATGGATGATAAATCGTATGGATCATGTATCCCTTATGGCCTTCCGGGATTCAGCCGAAGGGTCTAACGGTATCGTCGCGGTATCCAGAGAAGAAATCGCGTTTGCGGATGAACTCGGCAAGCCGCTCCTGATCTCAGTGGAGATCAAAGAGAGCCATGAGGGCGACCATATTACCTTCTATGAGGAAGGCGCAGCCTACATGGAGGCAGAACTTGCGAAGCTGCCTGAATTATTAAAGGATTCTTCCTCCTATACCGGAAGCATTGTTCATGCTTATACGTATTGGAAGAATGCTAAACCCTGATTAATTAAATGGATAATAGCCCTGCTGCTCTTATTGAACAGCGGGGCTATTTTTTTATGGCATATGTTATAACTCTTTTAGAATCGTCCCTCACCCCCATCGTTATCGGCTTGATTTGCTTCCGTAATTAGTGGATACGACTGGCTTCCCAGCAGTACTCTACGGCCTTGGAACTCATCGTAGAGATTCATTCGAATCGTCCCTCCGCTCAACACCTTGTGGAAGCTATTGTTGAACGTTATGGAATATGATTTATGGTTGCCTATCGTAAGGTCGGTTCCCAGCGTTAATGATGTTTCCATGGCTTTCCCTAGCGGGTCTATCATCTCCAGGATAAGTTTATGGTCGTACGATCCCACGTTATATTCGCGATTTAGAGTCAGGTCGTAAATAAAATCAAGAGCAACCTTACTTTCGCTAAGGGTCCCCTCTGCTCTCGTAATGGATAGGTTATACGGGAACAATTCCACATTCCTTAAATTTGTCGCAGGCTGAATCGTTCCAGGACTAAGGGCTAATCCAATCGTATTAATAGATCCCGTTGACTCCTTGCCTGGTTCCGTCAGCTTGCCGTCGGCTATGCCTTCCCCAATATGCAAGACAAGCTGTGAAGTGTTCACATCCAGCGGAATTTCACTCCACACGGTGACCAAATTTTTTCCGCCAGGGCTTACTAAGTTGGACGATTGAGTAACTTCGGCTTCATAGTATTGATTCTCAGTTGTTTTGTAGTAAGCCACCAGCTGCGATGGCTTGGATTGACGTGTTTCTACGCTGGTCATGGCCAATTCCGTATATATCAGATTTGAGCTGCCGTCACGGTAGACGGTCGTTAGACGTTCGCGGACTTCCGCTTTCCTGCCTATCGTATCGATTTGATATGACTCGCCTGCAGCAACTTGAGCCATTTCATAATCAAGTGCGCTCGCATTCAAAGTAAGAAATTTAACAGCATCCTCTCCCGTATTTTCCTGCAGTACAATCCTTAGCTGATTGAAATGGTAAGAGTACGGGACTTTGGTCAGCACATATAGTTCCACCGTTTCATTAGGAGCAAGTACCGTTATATCGTTCGGAGCGACGATTTGGGTAGTGCCGCTGAGATCCCGCATTCCCGCGTTCACCTGGGCTTTAAGGACTGGCAGTTGCACAGACGATGATGTCGTATTTCGAATTCTGATTTTAGCTGCAATTTGATCTTCATCCGTCCATGGCAGCCGGTGATAGGAACTGAGCTTTACCCCGAACGTGCCATACTGGTTCTCGACAATGCTCTCTAATCCTAAATGGTTTTTTCCTTCCTGGGCATAAGGAATTTTATAATACGCAGTAGGAAATATAATCTTATCCGTCACAGCAGGTTCTGATAATTGCAGCTGCAGCGCATTTTGTTTCAGATGTAAGGGCACATCGGCACTTAATTCAACGATCTTCTCCTCCAGTGGCTTCAAGGTAAGGTTAGCAAGTGCCTTGCTATTTACTGGAATGCTGTACCCTTCGGAAGCATTGATGGACAACTCATAAGCGGGAATCGTTATGGATTTTTCACCGATGTTTTTCATACGGAATTGAAGACTCCATTTTGCAGAATCGTTCTCTGTATAGACCGAGGCGTTTTTCAGCTGTGTTTCGATTGAATGATGGTTGATCGTAATTTTCTTGACGCCATATTCGTTTACGGGAACATAAGATGCTGCTGCCGGGAGCTTAAAGGTTTTTACTGGAAGATTCATCTTCAAGACTTCGTCTTGACGGGTATATTGCAGCATCATATTGTCGGTTTTCAGATTGGAGGGCACCTCTGCCACGTAGTAGATGGTTTTCGTTTGTTGCGGCTGTATCTTATAAAGACCTTCCGTATCAACTTCATCCTCAGGCAATAGTTCGAATACCGAACCTCCTGCCGATCTCAGGTATGCTTTATGACCGGGATCACCGAGCACCTTCGTCCCCCTGTTAGAGAGATTAACCCCTACCTTCAGGTACACCTTCCCATTCAGTTTCAGTCTCTGTAAACTCTCTGCCCTGGTCATTACAGGCAACTGATCCATCATGATCTTAATGCCCTGGCCTTTGGCTACAGGATTGTCAGGGGCTGCCGCAGGAAGCTTGAAGGATCCGACCGGGAGATTTATATTCAAGGCTGCCTCTTCCTGGGCAAATTGAAGGATCATACGATCCGTTTTCACATAGGAAGGAATCTCCGTCCAATAGTACATCATTCTCTTCTCCCGAGGCTTAATTTGGTAACGGCTGCTGGTTTCATCTGGCAAGAGCTCAAATACCGAACCTCCAGCTGATTTCAAGTATGCCTTATAACCGAGATCTTCCAGTACCTTCGTCCCCCCGTTCGTGAGACTGACCCCTACCTTCATGTATACCTTCCCATTGTATTCCATTTTCTGCAGACTTTCCGCCCTGATCAGGACAGGCAGGTTATTCATGGAAATTTTCTTGCTTTGGCCTATTGGAACGATGGATGAATATTGGTTAGGGATCGTAAAACTCCCCAATCTTTTCTGGTAATTGCTGCTGCTGAAATCCCACCCGAATAGGGACACCTCCACTCCGCTTGTCTTTGTGGACTTGCCGATATTCACATAGTACGTTATGGATATGCTCCTCTTTGCAGGCACTATCTTTGGGGTTGAGTCACTCGAAACAGGTTTGCCTTGCATGGTCGATCCGCCTGTCGTGGTAACCTCCGAGAAATAATCAATGAGATCCACATTACTTCCGCTACTGTTACTGTAACGAAGTGTATATATGAGGATATTCCCACTCGGCTGTGCAAAAATGTCCATATCCATCAGTTTCACGGTGACATTGCGCTTTAAACTGACCGGGGCGAGTTCATCCAGCGTGAACAATGACGCTGCTGTAATAGACTTGGAAACGGACGAAGCTGACATGGATGCCCCGTAAACTCCATTGGCCGTGAATGGAATTAATACCGCAGCGCTAAACAGAATGGCCACATACGTCTTTCTTGGCTTGTACATAAAGATACCTCCAGTTGAAAACAATGAATGAAATCAATTTTCGATTTCCCTCTTCTTGAAACATGAAGCAGCGCACGATGTGGGCTGCTTCATCATTCATCAACCTGTTCGTTTAAATAGATTGCCGTCCGGTGTTGACTTGCCCGTGACCCATTGAAGTCATTGGCCAATATGATTATTCTTCCATGTACAGTGTAATTTTGTTTTGTAGTGTTTTGGCTACGTCCTCAGCAGTTTTTTCGCCTTTAAAGAATAGTACTGTTTCTTCCATCACAAGGTCGTTGATTTTGGGTTCGATTCCGCCATAACGCGCCAACTGAGGTATAATCTCCTTCGCTTTTGCGACTTCTTCCGTTGACAGCTTATTCTCTCCCGCTGTCTCAAGCGCTCTGATTTGCGTCTCGGCGGTTTTTTTGTTGACCGGCAGACCTTGCAAATCCTGCTCTGATTGCATCTCTTCCGATAGAAGAAATTTAAGGAAGTCCCATGCCTTGTCCTTATTATTCGACTTTTCATTCATCGCAAGCAGCATGCCTACTCGAAATGAATTACCTTTGCCGCCGTCCTCTATAGGCGGCATGAACACCTGTGGGTCGGCGAACAGCATTTTCCCAAAGTTAAGCGACTCGAATCGTTGCAGCTTGGATTTAACGAAAGCTTCCTTCAAATTCAGACTCTCGCCCGCTTTGCCCGATCTGGTTCCGTATGATTCAGGTTCCTGAAGAATCCCGTTGTCGTAATAGGATTTGATTTCGTTCAGCAAACCGATGAATTCAGGGCTGTCAAAACTGGCTTTTTTCTCGTTCAGGTTCATGAACTTGTCGATATTTTCACCAACTCTTTCACTGGTGAAATATTCAGGCACAACGTATTGTACAACTGGATCTTTGCCTTGCTTGGCAAGCTCTCCCAGCTTTTCGGAAAATTGAGCCCAGGTCCATGAATTCGGATCAAGGTCCAAGTCAATAATCCGTTTTTTATTCCCAAACCATATATCCGGAACGACGTTTGGAGCAATCGCATACAAGCCATCCTTATATTTAAGCGCGTCAAAAATGTTCATGTAATAATCTTCGTCGTTAAAACCCTTTTCTTCTGTCATATAAGACTGCAAATCAACCAGCAGATTTTTATCAGCGTATTTGGTATACGCCAGCGAATCAACCATAATAAGATCGGCAGCATTGCCGTTCATCAGCTCCGTATTGACGGTAGTGACATGCTTCTCCACTGCAGCCGGATCGTATCCGACCGGACGCGAGGGCGCCATAGCCCCGCCTTGTGGTTTGGGAGTTTCGTAGGATTGTTTCAATTCAATCGTAACGCCGGGATTGGCCGCTTCATATTTCTCTTTCGCCAGCTCCAGTAATCGGTTGGACGTAACGACCGATACGGTAATGACATTGGATCCCGAGCTGCTCTCGCCTGAACCCTGCTCCGCGCTTTGAGAACCGCTGGCAGAGCCCGCTGCCGGGGTATTGGATCCCGAGCTGCAGGCCGATAAGGCAACTGCACTTGCCAGAATACATAAGACTATACCTTTTTTGCCAATCTTCCATCTAATGCTCAACATAATCATCCTCTCGATTCGGCTGCCTATAAGCTGCCATGAATAAACTAAATCCGAACAGTGAACCCCATAAGCCGGGCGAAATAAGCTGTGGCAAGCCAAGCAGCAGCAGGGCTAGACCCACCACCAAATAACATGCAGCGATGCAGTAAAACAAACGGATAAATCGATCCGAAGAGGGGAGGGCGATCATTCTCCATTCTCGAATTCCAAGCAGGAATAAGGGTAAGCCAAGCAGCAAGCCGATTGCTGCCACAACCGGGATATAGGAATTAAGCCGGTCCTCCATCAATTGATAGGGAAGCATATGTCCGAATAAAGCGGGCTGCTCCTGCCAATGCTGGAAGAGCTTTGTTTTGAAAAAGCTCAGATCAATCCATCGGCCGGGAATATACTCAGCAGGGATGAAAAAAGAAAATCGAGCAAGCAGCACTAACACGGCTGTGCTGACGCCAATTGCAAAAAATGACAGCATCTGCTTCAGCATATAAAACCTTTCCCGTTTCATTACCTCGTTGGAGTCGCCGATCTGCAGCGCCAGCTTCATTCGGCTGTATGTGCCACCGGCGATTCTCCGCATCCACATCAGACCTAGTACAAGAGTGAGAATACCCGTCAGCGCCGGAAGCAAGCGCGGAAGCTGCTGAATCAGCCTTAAGCTTTTTTCGCCGATACGAATTTTGTAAGTTTCAACGGACAGGTTGTTATCCATCAACGCTTTATGGACTTCCGCCTCCCCGTTCAGCAGTGCATCCCCGGACGCTTCAAGCAAAATGGTTCCTACCCGAGATTCCGGGCTTAAATCGGCAAATACGGTTGACGGCAGCAGCGCCTCCGGCCTGACACCCTTGGTCATCCATTCCATCAGGTTATTTTCGGAACGGTAAATGCCAATGATTCGAAACTTCTTGTCTCGGATAAAAAGCTCTTTGCCCAAAACATCCGCAGAGCCGAACAGGTAGTCGGCCAGGCTGTCGCTAATGACAACGACCTGATCCCTGCGTTCAATAGACGCTTTTGAAATCATGCTGCCCCTATCCAGCAAGATGGACGTAAAGTCGCTATAATCCCCGCCGATTCCGGCAGTGTTAACCTCTTTCTGGCGGTTATCCGCCTTCAAAGGGAAACTTCCTTTTATGGAGTAAGCCGCTTTTCCATTCCAGGACTCGATCAGCTTATTCACCTCTTGGTCGGTGTAGCCGGCAATCCCGATTTGACCCGGAACAGAGCTTGCCTGCACCTGCAGATTAATCCGCTCGGAGCCGATCGTCCCGCCCGACTGCTGCCATGCCATGACGGCGGCTTCGGAGAACACGCTGCTGAAACACATCAGAAACATGCCGATGGCCACCAGAAAAGTAGCTAAACGCATTATCCTCACTCCGTTCCGTCTCCGTTGGATACCAGCACCCTCTTGCCTTCCTCAATCGGCTTATTGCTGGAAGTGACTACCCTATCGGACGGACCGATCCCGTCCTTGACCACGGTGTATTCCGCATCAGACTCCTCAATGGTCAGCTTGACCTTGCGAATGAAATACTCCTTGCCGAGAGAGCCCTTTCTTTCGGAAACGAGGTAGACAAATTTCCCATCTTCATTGCTCTCCCGAATTGCGCTGTTTGGAACGAGTGTTTTACCATCCTCCTCTGAACCTGCTTTTTTTGTCCATTCGAAATCCCCGGCCTCACCCCCTTCAAGTCGCTTGTCCTTAATAACAGCCACCATTTCCTTCTGATCCGCGGTCTGCTGCAGGCCTCCGCCTGGAGTGTTGTTCTGCGGGCCTTCCGGCTGGTCGAGCTTTTTTGTTTGAATGGACTGGATTTTGACCTCGAATTCGGCATCGTCCAGACTTGGAATCGTAATTTTAACGAGATCTCCAGCCTTCAAGCGTTTCGCCTGTTCATTGGTTACATCGGCTTTGAACTCGAAGCTTGTCGTTGCTACTTGGAGATTAACAACAGCAGTCCCGGGAGAGACAAGCGCGCCAACTGTGGCGAGAACCTCGGAGACAACGCCTTCCTGCGAGGAGGTCAGCACCGCGTAGTTGCTGATTTCCTCTCTCAGGCGGTCGACTTTGCGCTTCTGGGCGTCCAGATCGAGCTTGGCGCTCTCGATATCGCGGGCAAATCCGGCTGCCAGCTTGTCATCCGCAGCCTGCTTCGCTTCCTTATAGCTGGTCTGCAGCTTTTCTAGAGTGATCTGCTGTTTCTCGTAGTTCAGATGCTCCGTCTCGATCTGCTCTTCCGTATCCGACGTATCGAATCGGACAATCACCTGGCCCTTTTTGACCTTGTCTCCGACCTCCACCTCCACTTTCTTCACCGGCCAAGCGCCATTCTCGGATATCACCTTGACCTCTTCCGCCGCCTCAACCGAGCCGGAGCCGTTTACGGTGAAGATGAGGCTGCCAAAGGTCGGGCTAGCAGCTGAAACCCGGGGTAGAGAGTATTCAAGGATCGTATTGGAAAATAACGTAAGCACGAGCATCATTAAAATAAATGCGACCATGATTCCACCCGTTTTTCTTTTTTTTGATTTGCCGGAGGATCTCTCTTCGGTTAAAACTGCAGCTTCCATATCGATTCTCCTTTCTATCCTTTAACGCCTGAAAGCTGTACACCCTCGACGAGCTCCTTCTCCGCATGAAGCATAAGCAAAATCGCAGGCAGCATGTAGATGACTGATGCCGCGAACGCGAGGCCTATATCGTCCTCGCTGATATAAGCGAGATATACGGACAAGGGCTGTTTAATGGCATCTTTCAGAAAAATAAGCGGCTGTTCGACCATGTTCCAGTTGTCGATGAAGGCCAGAACTGCAAGCGCGGCTATTCCGGATCGGCACATGGGCAGCACAATCGTAAGCAGAATTCTCAAATGCCCGGCTCCGTCCATGCGGGCTGCTTCAATGTAGCTGTAGGGAACAACCTGCATGAACTGCCGCATGAGAAACACCCCGAATGCGTTGAACATGCCCGGCAGAATAATCGACCATTCCGAATTGAGCAAACCAAGTGAATTCGCCATAATATAGTTCGGCACAAGCGTAACCTGGAACGGCATCAGCATGACGACAATATAAGCGAAAAACAGCGGCTCCCTAAGGCGGAAGCGGAGCTGGGAGAAGGCGTATGCGGCTAGCACCGATAGGATGACCTGCCCGGCCACAATCGGCGCCGTCAGCCTCATGGAATTCCAGAACAGCATCAAAAACTGCGGCTGAGCTAACAGAATGTCGTAGTAGGCGTTCAACGTCGCTTTTGACGGGATCAGCTTAAGCTGGACGTACTTGTTCTCTTCCCCGATTGACTGCTGATTGTTTTGCTCCTCTTCATCGGAACTCTTGATAATCGGCTTCAGCTCGCTTTTTATTTCACTAGGCGTTTTGAAGGAATGGATCGTTGTCATCACGATTGGGAAAACAAAGACGACGACAAGCAGCGCCAGGAATGCGGTTAACACTCCTTTATATAATTTGCTGCCAAATTTCCCGCGCAGCATAATTCCGCCTGACTTCATTCGGCTCCACTCTCCTTCCAAGGCATCGAGTCGCCCTTTTATAACCACCGATTGAATCGGCGTTCTACGGTAAACAAAACAAGAACCATCAAAACAATTGCGCTTGCCATCAGAAACGCCGCAGAAGTCATTTTCTGATAATCTAGCTGCTGGAACATGTTGTTCATAAAATGCTGGAGCATGTACAGGCTTTGATGCGGATAAGGCCCTGCAAGCATATACGTTTCTCGGAATACCTTAAACGAGTTTATGATGGACATAACGAACACGAAGAAGGTCGTCGGGGTAAGATAAACGATGGTGATCGAGCGCCATTGGCGCCATCGCCCCGCTCCATCGATGCGGGCCGCTTCATAAAGATGCTCCGGTATGTTCTGCAGGCCCGCCAAAAACAGCAGCATGTTGTAACCGACATTTTTCCAAATATAGATCAAGATGACGATGAACATTGCCGACTCGCTGTCCATCCAATCAACCGGCTCCATCCCCCAAGCCTCCAGCCAGCCGTTCAGCGTCCCGTTCCGTTCGAAAAAAATTTGCCAGATCAGCACAACGGAAGCGACCGGAATGACGAGCGGCGAGATGAACGACAAGCGGAACCAGCGCTGCCCGTACACCTTGCCGTTCAGCAAGCCTGCCAACAGAAGGGAGAGCATCATATTGATCGGTACGCATAATGCGGTGAATAAAAACGAATTCCATAACGCTCGTTTGAACGAATTGTTGCTGAGCAGATCGATATAATTGCGGATACCGACGAGCTTACCGTCGATCGGCGTATCCACTAGCGAGTAATAAAAGCCGATTCCAAAGGGCAGGAAAAAAAACAAGGTCACTCCCGCTACGCTCGGAATCAAAAACAAAGCGGCATATGATCCGTCGGAACGGAAGACTCGAAGGAGACGACGACCGAAATTAATCCCATCCATCGGATGATTCCTCCTCCGGCAGCGTGATCCTAGATGCAACCCCATCTTGTTGCCCTGAATAGTCCAAATCAGCACATCGAACGTCGCTCTTCATCCATAACGGAGTCGGTGTTGCCATGTTGTTGTATGAAACGAGCGGATCAGACCGCTGAACCCTGCCGATTATAGTAATTTCCGTCAGCGATTTTCGAATCCAGTTGGGCATAGGGTAAACTTCCTTTCAAATTCCAAAATATTGTGAGTTTCTGCCCTTGCTCATCTATCGCTATTACGAATAGATTGAGCAAGATATGAAGCATAGGCCTGGGCCCATCTCGTTACAGATGAACGCTGTTCTTTGCGGACCATAAGTTAAAATTGACCAGATATCTCCACTAAATGCAGTCGATCCCCCGGTACCTGTCAATGCAAGAAATATAGGCAGGCAGCAACGATCCCTATGGCTGGAAGCAATCTGCGGATGCGTCTTCCTCAGAACCGTCCTTGTGATTACATCAAATCCCCGTCATATAGCATTGTTTATAGTCTGACATTGGTGAGCGCTGTCTGAGGAAGGTTAAAACTTCTCCGTAGGTTAAACAACTTTTTAAATCTCCTCTCTATCACTACTTCGCTTATATGGACAGTATAAAACTGCGATATATGATAAGTGAGATGGAGTTGTAATGAAGTTGTAATTGTTGAAAATAGTCCGCACGCACAAAAAAAGACTAGCTGCTTTATGCAGCTAGTCTTGGTTTTGAAGGTTGACAGGCGATCTCGGATAATTCTTGAGCATTACCATCAGATCTTTGTTGAAGCCTGTAACTTTCATGCTGGTTAAATTAACTGTAATTTGATATTTCAATGAATTGTCTTTCTTACTCCTGTAATATATCTCTGCTTCATCTGCCGAGCTAAACGAGCCAAAATCCGCACTCAAATCTGATAAAGAGTAACCTTCCTTATCTTGAATAAACTTGCCCGAGGTTTCAGTTATTTTAGAAGAAGGTATATTTTTATTTATATCTACTGTTGTTTGATAGTCCGATTTCTGGAAATTAGAGATTTTCAGGACATTGCCATCTCTTGCATTCAATACGATATCGTATCCTTTTTTGCGAGTGGGAGTTATGGTCATCGTAACATAGTACAGGCCATCGGGAATATTATTCAACTCTGTTTTGGCATCCTCCCTATCCTTCTGAGATGCACGCGAGGCAATGTTTTGTTCGACCAGCTCTTTCAACTTGTTTTGATCTGCCGCCATTAGCTCAAATTGAACTTGGTTCAACGTTAATTGTTCATTGAAATACTTGTTGACCGCATTTATGCTTAATGTTTTCACGGCCTCTTGTGAAAGCACGCCTTCGTAATTCACTTCATTGCTTTCTCGCTCATTGCTTATTTTTTTAACCATGACCTTGTCCTTCTCGATGCTGTTATAGAATCCACCGCAACCCGTCGTTAAGATCATGAACACAGCGAAAATAATAAGAAAGCTGAGCTTGTTCATTGTATCCCCCCGCCTTCTCGTTCTCCTTGATCGAAGATGAGTCTGAATGTCGTACCCTGATTCTCTTCACTACTCACTTCAAAGATGGCATGATGTATACGAGCTATGCTTTGACATATAGAAAGGCCTAAGCCCGCTCCATTGTTTCCTCTCGTTCTGCTTTTATCCGCCACATAGAACGGTTCAAAGATTTTGTCTTGATGCTCTTTGGGAATCCCGATACCCTGGTCGATGACTTCCAGCACGTATCGACTGCCGCGCCAGTATGCACGAATCGTAATGATTTGTTCTGCAGCAGATGCCTTGAGTGCATTGTCCACGAGATTGAAGATCACGATTTTTATCAAATCCTTTTCCAACAACAGACTGCCTTTTTCGCAATCGATAGCAATCGTAACGTGCTTCTCCCTAGCTTTCAACTCCATCGTAGATTTAATCTCAGCAATGATTGCTACCAGATCATGTTTTTCTAATTGATATTGATCCTCCTGAAGCAGGATCAAATCCATCAGTTTCAACGAAAGTGACTCCAACCGTTTTCCTTCAGAGTAAATCACATTCAGTCCGTCTAGAAGCTGCTCTTTGTTGTACTTGGATATCCGAAGAAAATTCGCATATCCGATTATTGATGTCAACGGTGTTTTTAATTCATGAGTAAAATTGTTAATGAATCGTTGCTTCTCTTGATTATGCAGCTCCAACTCATTGATTTTATCCTCGACAACGGCGGCCATATCATTGAAATTACGTGCCAGAACGCCAATCTCATCCTTTGATTTCAGCTGCACACGTTCCGAAAAATTTCCTTTTGCAATGATTTGAGCCGTTTGGTTAAGTTGTTTGATCGGTTTTGTCAGTCCTCTGCTTATGAAAAACATAATAATCATATAGAGTAAAACTGCGGCCATATCCACTCTAATGAAAAAGCTATACTGAGCCAGGCGCTCCTGATACACAAGAGAAATGTCTTTGATATAGGTGAACACATAATTTTTATGATTGATATCCGTAATATTCGTTGTAAACAATAAAGTACGTCCGTCGATATCCCTCAAAATATATTTGATTTCATCCGCGGCCAGTTTGTCCAATTCCTCGCGCTGCGATGGCATCTTAAAGTCCGTATTGCTGAAGATAGACTGCCCCTTGTCATTCATAATATCCATGTATGTGTGCTGATCAACGTTTTTCTCGACAAATTCTTTGGCAATATTCGTTAACACGGTTTTCTCGTAATCAATGGAATCATAGATGCGAAGAGTCGGAACGATCGCGTTGACACTAGAGTGAATGTTCATGTTCTGGCTGATACCGCTGTTGATTTCCTGCTGCAGCATCTTGCTATGATTTCTCTCAATGACCATGATACAGGCAGCATTAAAGATAAAAACGAAGGATAGAATCGAAGACAAATAAATTTTATGCCAAAACTTCATCGATCAATCCTCCAGCCGGTAGCCGATTTTGTATATGGTTTTGATATTTTCCTGCAAATGAAGCTTTTTGCGCAGCGATTTGATATGCATATCGACCGTTCTTGTTTCACCGAAATAGTCGCCGCCCCATACTTTATCGAGAAATTGCTCTCGTGAGAGGGCGATATTCTTATTTTTCAGCAACACAACTAACAAATCGTATTCCTTCGGTGTCAGCTCTACGGGTTGGCTATGGATGGTCACTTCCCTTTTGTCCATGTTGACTTGAACGTCTTGAAATTGCATCATGGATTCTTCTTTGCCGTATCTGCGTAGCACAGTTTCAATACGGGCCAAGAGCTCGATCGCCTCAAAAGGCTTGACCATGTAATCATCCGCCCCTAATTTGAGTCCGGTGACTTTGTCGTATACCGAGTTTTTTGCGGTAAGGAAAATAACGGGTATACGATGGCGTTGGATTTTTGACATCAATTCAAAACCATCTATCTTGGGAATCATAACGTCTAACAGAATGAGATCAAACGTCTCACGTTCTATTGCCTCCAGCGCCGCCAATCCATCATATACCTCCGTGGTCGCATAGTTCACGATGTTGAGATTCATTTTAATGATATTGGAAATGTGAATATCGTCTTCGACGATCAATATCTTCTTATTCATTTTCTTATTTCTCCTGACCTGACGTTCAATACGTATTTATTAACTCAAACAATAACAAGCATAGTGTGCTGCTAACTTCAACGCCTCCATCATAAAGCTGATACCATTATAATTCTGGTCTAAGTCGTACAGTTTGACAATACCCAATGTTATTTGCCCTCACGAAAGATCAACCAGTTGTGAAGCCTCTTAATTTCTATCTCCCTCTGCTGTCTGTTCCTCCCATTGATTAGAGATTAGAGACCATTTGTTAAGAAAAAGTGTGAAAAATATTAAAAATTCCTTAAGTTCACCAACACAAAAAAACCGCGAATTCTCGCGGTTAGTTAATATGCCGTTCATGAATCCTTTACCAGCGCTCTTTGCGCTCGCTTCGCGATTCGCTGCCTATCCTTGTTGTTAGGATAACCCGCTTGCATCTAATTAATTCCTATAGCCGGATTTCAATCGTGGTGCCTTGACCGACCTCACTCTTGACCTGGATATCTCCTCCATGCGCAATAATAATATCATGCGTTATCGCCATGCCGAGGCCTGATCCTTTGTGCAATTCACCTGTATTCGTTCCCCGGAAATACCGATCGAATATTCGCCCAAGCTCCTCCTGCTTAATGCCCTTCCCATTGTCTTCAACACGGATCAGGGTATGAAGCCCATTCTTCTCCACCCGGACCTTAATGACGATATGTTCTTCATTGTGGACGATAGCATTGTAGATCAGGTTGCTTATGGCTCTGCGAATCAGAATACCATCAACCTCGATGGATATGAACTCGTCACTGCACTGAAAATCGATGGTTCGATTGGAATATCGAGCATCATTGAGTGTATCAATTACAACATTTCGAACCAGACGAACGATATTGATATTGTTTTTGTTCAACGTCAGCTCCCTATTCTTTAATCGCGTGGACAGATTCAAATCCTCAATGACGTCTTTCAAGTAGATGGATTTGCGTTCAATGATCTCGGCGTAATCCCTCATCTCATCAACGGAGAACTGATACTCCGGATCCTTCATCATCTCGGCATACCCTTGTATCGAAGCGAGAGGTGTTTTGATATCATGCGAGATATTACCAATCCATTCTTCCTTCATGGCATCCAATTTCTTTCTTTCCATTTCGCTTGACTTCAGTTCCTGAGATAGATGATTGATGTTGGAGAAGACGTCCTTGTATACCCCTTTAGGTCTATGGTAGACGTTGTAATTCTTGTTAGCCAGGCTCTTGATGCTGTCTATCAGAATATGCAGTGGTTTGGTCAACCGCTTGCTAAAAATATAGGCGATGCATAAGGCGATAATTCCATCAACCGCGATGATTGTCAGGCTAAACACCTTCAGCACCTGTCCTAGATTACGGGAATCGAAGGTTAATACTTGCCGCTCCAGGTATGGAGTCGTGAAACCTACCAAGTAGCTGTATCGATGGTTCGGCACTGTTTTCTCGCCAATGAAGACGGTGGAGAGAACTTCCTTCTCGACATACTTATAGATCTGCACGATATCGATGGGGGTATATTTTGTTCTGGCCGCTTCGGGTGCGAGATACCGATAGATTTCCCTGCCGTTCTCATCTAATATTTGTACCCACGCCTGATTATCCCGAAGAATCTCCTTGCCTCTTTCGGTAACTGACGGACCTGATTCTGCTATAAGGATATGTTCCTTAAAGGATCGGGCTATTGCCTCTGCAGAGGTTTCACTCTCAGCTAGCGGGAAATCCTCGTTCATCGCCTGCAAGACAAATAACCCGAGTACCACCATGATATTCATAATAATGACGATAACGACAATCAGAACAACGGAGAACAGATACCTGCCGGTCAACCTCCATTTCATACCCTATTCATCCTCTGCGACAAGCTTATATCCGAGACCCTTTACCGTCAGCAAATATCGGGGTGCTGAAGGATCATCTTCTATCTTCTCCCGCAGCCTCCTTACGTGCACCATGACCGTATTATCAAATCCGAAGAATTCCTCGCCCCATACCTGATCATACAGGCTTTCCTTACTGATGATCTGACCCGGATGTTTAAGCAGCAGTGTCAACAATCCCAGCTCCTTCGGTTTAAGCGGAATGACCTTGCCATTCTTCCTCAGCTCCACCTTCTCCTCATCTAACTCAAAAGGGCCTACTTTAATGAGACGATTAGCCTTATCCTCCAGTTGAACAGGATCAGCCCTTCGGAAACGTGCCTTAATCCGATAAGCCACTTCCTTAGGACTAAACGGTTTGGTGATATAATCGTCGCCACCGATGGCAAAACCCAAGATTTTATCAATCTCCTCCGCCTTGGCCGATAAGAAAAATATGGGGACATTGGAGACAGCACGGATTTTCTTGCATACCTCGTAACCTTCTCCGTCCGGAAGCATGATATCCAAAATGACGATGTCGGGCTGGCATCTCTGGAACTCATCCCACGCCGCTTCCGCAGTAGCTGCTGTATATACCTGATCTATGCCTTCCTTGACCAAGACAGTCTGAAGCAGTCCGACAATATCGGCTTCATCATCAACGATCAGTACCTTCTGATCAAATCCCATTTCGTTCACCCCCTGCTATAAACAACATCTTTCCCACCTTAAAAGCCGCTATACCCAAGCGGCGGCTCCAAGAAATCGATCCCGAACCTCCAGCTTACTCCTCCGCGAAAAATTGGGAAAGAGGGTTCTCCACTTTTTTATCCGACGTCACCTTGCCCGTCTTGTCCAACACGTAATACTGATAATAAGCACTCGTGAATCCGATGGATTCCTGCATCTTCATCAGGTAAGATTCAAATCCTCCGTCGGCTACCTGATCTCCATTCCAGAAGAAGTGCAGCATCAAGCGATTCTGATTATATGGATGTTTGATAATGTAGGCACCGGCGGCTGAAGGTTGATTCATATTCGCTTTCCATGCAAACCCTATTTTGTTGGCCCGTTCGATGATGCTGGATCTTAAAGCCTGCACAAAACCGTTTGTCTTCTCATTGCCGATCACAATCAGGTTGCTGGTCCCCAGTTCCTTCTTCATTTTCCTCTTCAGCATCTGACGATCCCTGATTACGTCATAGTCGACTCCGCTTAAATCCAGAAACATCGTCAATTGGTTTACCATATCTTCCTGCTGCTTGCTTGCTGACTTGTTTGCTTGATCGCTGAGAACAATGGTTAACGCTTCACCCTGAAGCGCTTTGTCGATCACGCGGCTCATGGTCTCGTAAGCCAAACCCGGAATCTGGGTTAAGGATGATTGATACAACAGTTGGAACTGATCGTGCAGATATGCAGATTTCTCCTTATCCGACATTTGATATTCGGTCTTCAGTTTAAAATTCGGTTCATACAGGGCCGTTCTCATTTCATTACGCGCTTCTTCGCCAAGCACATCTCCAATGGTTTGAAGCAGTCCGTCCATTGTAGCATTCTGATACACATAGCGCGTGAAATATTCTCTCATAAATTCATCAAACTTCGCTTCTCCGACGGTTCGGTACAATTGATATATCGCTTGACGGCCTTTATCATAATAAACCGGACTGGCCCAGTCTCCCACCTCTTCATTGGTTGACGCTATGGCGCGATCGATGGAGGAGTCGTCAAATTGAATGGATTTAAAGCCATTCATCTTATCTCCCTGCTTCTCGGCGAAATATACCTTGGAAAAGTCCGCAAATCCTTCGTCCAGGAAGGATTCGGTCTCGGAATCATTTCCGATCAACGCATGGAACCATTGATGTGCGATTTCATGAACGAAGACGGTGTCTTGTGCGGGATCGGCATTACGTTTGATCTGCCCCATTTGAATCACCCGTGCGTACTCGACTGCCACACCCTCCACGTACGATTCGACAATCCGAAACTCAGGGTAGGGATAAACACCGTATTTATCACTGAAAAAATCAATGGCTTTGAATGCCTCATCCATGTATCGTTCAACAAGCTTATTCTTCCCTGGCTGATTGTCAAAATAATAATATTCCACCGTAAGACCATCACGGGTAACACTGTCCACTTTGAAATTCGGACTGGCAAAAAATACGAACTCTCTTGTATTCCGGGCCTCAGTGGACACCACTTTGCGTCCGTTCACCACATCATTTCGTACCGAGATCGTGCCGGGCATTGCTACCTGATAATCGTCGGGAACGTTTAGCGAAACCTCATAGTCTGCCGAGGTGTAATAATCCGTCTCGAATGTACGGCTGTAAGGAGCTGTATTCCACTGATGCTTGTCCTCGTCATAGACAGACATGACCGGGAACCCGTGGGCTCCGTTAATGATATCTTTATAATACGATAAGCGCTGTGAACCGTAAGGTATTTTCAGATTGAAGTCAATCTGAACCGAGACCGATTCTCCCGGCTGAATGGGATGCTTCAATTGCACCGTCAGGGCCTGGTCTTTGTTCCTAAACTCAAGAGCTTGGCCGTTTGCCGTCACTCCTTCAATATCAATGCCACCAAGAAAGTCTTCCGGCTTCTTGTCCGGGTTGTTACTGCTGATTTCTTCATTGGATCGCTTGAACATGGTTGTCTGAGTAGACTTCGAGCGGTTGGCATCGGCATAAGTATGAAAAACCAATTGCTTCAATGTATCCTTGCTTGTGTTCAGATAAGTAATCCATTCACTCCCCTGCATCGTCATTTTCTTCTCATTCAACCGGGCTTGAATTTGGTATTGAACAGGCGCTTGAGCCTCCACATTCGCTGCACGCTGTGAAATCGTCGGAACAAGCGCTGCGCCCGCCGCAGCGCTGCCCGCATTGATGAGTGGGCATGCTGTCAAGATCAGTGCAAGCGAGCTGAAAACTGTTTTTTTGAATAAGGTTGATATAGCTTCTCTGGATGGGTTCATATGATTCTCTCCTCTGAGTTTTGAATTCTTTACGGTCTTATTTCTCTAACATTTCAAGCTTTGCCCTGGCTTGTTCCGGCAGCTCGTTAGCCTGAACTTCCTGATAGGAGCCAACACCCGATTTTTTAACATACACTCGCAGATAAGCTTCCTTGCGGAGCTCTTTTTGCGCCGTAAAGGTTAGCGTTTTGGCTGCTCCCTCTTTATCGAATCCTTCCAGGGTATATTCATAATAAATATACTTTTTACCATCATCTGACTTATCTTCCACTCGGGTGCCCTCTTGGATTTGCACATAATATTGGTCCGTACCCAGACGGTTGATGTTCACATTTTGAATAAAAATGATAAATCCAATGAGAAGTGCTGCTAAAATGCCTCCGAAAATCATCACTTTTTTCATGGTTATTCTCCTCTGCAATTTAAGTTTATTTATTTTTGGTTACGATTTTATAGTAGGCATTCACAGTGATAACGTAGTAGACCAGATAAATACACGTATACACGCCCATGCAAATCACAACCGGAATCACAATATCCATATGGAGCAGCTTGGACAATGCGGACAGCGCGACAGCACAGTGGGTTATGCCGGCTATCAGCGGCAGAGCAAAAATAAACATCACCTGCTGGGCAATCGTTTTTCTGACCTCTCGTTTATGCACACCGATTTTGTTCAGAATCTGATACCTCGCCTTATCCGAATTCGCTTCCGTTAACTGCTTGAAGTAAATGATGCTGCCCGTCGCCGTCAAGAAGACGAGTCCAAGGAATCCTCCCATAAAAATCAACAGTCCCGTAGACTCCATGCCTCTGGCATAATCGCGATAATAGCTGGACAGTGATGCGCTATCCGGCAATATCGCCTCGATATCCGCCGTCAACTGCTTCGTTTTATCCTGATTCGTGATCCCGTAAGCTTCTAACTGAATGGATTGGGTCTGCCGTTCCAATTGGGAGAACAGCTCATCACTTACCACAATGCTGGAATAGACAGTAGCCGGATTCAGCACACTGTATTTCTTCAATTCCGTAAAGGTGATATTCTCCCGGAGCTTGTTCTGCTCAAGTTGAACTTCCGCTCCCACATACTTGGGTGAGATGCCTTCATAATAAACAGGCTCCAGTGCAGCAGCCTCATTCCCCTTTAATTCGATGGTGTCTTCACTGCCCTGCAATTTCGCGAGCTCATTAAAATCACGGTTAGAAATCACGGTATATGTCTGCATATCACCAGCAAACAGATCACCAAGACCGCTGACATCCGCATCCACTTCAATGACCGGAACGGTAGTGTGATACAACAGCTTATGGTCCGGGGACGAAGATATCATCTCGTCAACCCGCTTCGTTGTACTGTTGTCCCCACTGATAAACATCATGCTGTTTGGGTTCGCTTGCAGCGCGTTGCTTGCATTGCTGTAATAGAAGCTGTAGGCCGTTCCTACAGCAGTCAGTGTTGTAGCACTGAGCACCGCTATAATCGTAAGCGTACGTGCATTGCCTTTAATCCGGTATAGAAGCTGGGATATGCCGATGATATTCATCCCGTTCCAGTACCGCTTCTTATTTCTTCTGGATAGTCTCAACAGCGTAACGGTCAAGGTACTGAACAAGAAATACGTTCCAATAATGACCGTGACCAGAATCACGAGCGGGGTGAGCATGTATCCGAGTTTAGCCCAAACGCTGGATTGCAGCAGGTTCTGCAGGGCAAGCCAGTATCCGGTACCGATTAACACCAGAGACAGCAATGCCGTGATCCATGACGCTTTCGGTTCTTGCTCCCCTTGCTGATCCGCATGAAACAATTCAATTAACTTGAAGCGGTAAATCAAGCGGTAACCTTGCAGTGAAGTAATGAGTGTTATGATCATGAACACAATGGCTGTGTTGAGGATCGCGGCAGGCGAGATCGAGAAATTCGAAACCGCATCGTAACCCATTATCTTCATCAAGAGTGATACGAAGAACCTAGCGAGCACGGAACCAAGTGCAATTCCTATTAATAACGCCAGAGCACCCATCAGAAAATTTTCATAAAATAACATGCGCCCGATCTGTTTCTTGCGCACACCGAGCAAAGAATACAGCCCTACCTCCTTCTTGCGCTTGCGCGTAAAGAATGAGTTTGAATACCAGATAAAGATGGCCACGAAAATAATAAGCACCACTGCGGCTGCGCTAAAGGCTGAGCTGATTTTCGTGGAGGCCTCCGATGCGGATTGAATCGTATGGTCGTATTTTAATGAAACAAATGTGAAGTAGATGACTATACTAAAGATCATCGATGCGAAGTACAGAAAATAATGGGTGAAGTTCTTGCGGATGTTTTTTCTCGCGATGCTAAACAACGTCATCATGCTCACCCCCGAGTTCAGCCAGTACCTCCAGAATCTGTTCAAAAAACACTTTGCGCAGTGGATTCTCTTTATGAAGTTCCTGATACAATTGACCGTCCTTAATGAAAATGACGCGTTTGCAGTAGCTTGCCGCATAAGCATCATGAGTGACCATCATGATCGTGGAATGATGAAGCTCATTAAGCTTGCTTAAGCTTTGCAGCAAGCTCGTTGCCGATTTGGAATCAAGCGCCCCTGTCGGTTCGTCTGCCAATATTAAGCTAGGATTTGCAACGATGGCGCGCGAAGCTGCGGTTCGCTGCTTCTGACCGCCTGATATATGGTACGGGTACTTATTTAATATCTCGCGAATGCCGAACGTATCGGCGATTTCGTTCACCCTCCGTTCAATCTCGGCTGCGGGTACCTTGGACAAGGCCAAGGGCAGCAATATATTTTCTTTGACCGTGAGTGTATCCAGCAAGTTATAATCCTGAAAGATAAATCCGAGTTTATTCCGGCGAAAATCTGATAGCTGCTCTTCGTTCATCGTCACGATATTCTGACCGGCAATCGTGATCTCGCCCGCTGACGGCGTATCAATGGTTGAAAAAATATTCAGCAGCGTCGATTTGCCTGCCCCGGAAGGACCCATAATGCCAACAAACTCGCCTTCTTGAATCTCAAGATTAATATCCTGCAATGCTGTATATTGATTTCCTTTTAATCCGAATGTTTTTCCTACATGTTTGGCTTGTAAAATAGTTGTCATCTAACGTTCTCCTTCAAGTCGTGGATTGTTAAGCACAGATGTAATTATAGATGGCGAACCTTACACTATATTTATACGAACCTTACATAAAGCTTAACAAAGTGAGGGCAAACACTTTCAACGATATAAGGCTTCAGACCAAACGAAAAAACCCGCACAGGGTATGGTTCTGTGCGGGTTGCAGCGTTATATGAATTCTGTATGCCTAACATCAGCGTTACTCTTCTACGATCAAGACAAAGTCCTCATGATTCGATCGGATGAACATACTGATTCGCTTCAAGCTATCTGGAGCGATATCCTGAAACCTTTGATATAAGTAATCAACAGCTTGGAGTAGCTCATGATCCTGCTCGAGATCCTTAAAGGAAGCGTCCTCTAGAGGCACGTTAAGCTTACTGCACCTCTTCTTTCTAAGTCTCATTTTATCATAATGTTCTACATTGAAAATCGAATAATAAAACAGTTGATGAATGATGAATCGATCGGATAGAATAATCTCGACTAATCCTGAACAGCTGTGAATCGGGTGATGATTGCACGAGCTCCGAAAAATGAGCGTTAGAAACAAATTGGTTTGATTCTGAATTCCAGGAAGGAGCTTACTTTATGGCATCGCCCGAAATGAAATCCATCCGGCAGCAGCTGCCCCGCTGGCTGGAGACAAGCTTGCCCTGTGCTACGAGAGGCAACGTCGCCTCCTATATCCCGGAGCTGTCTAAAGCTCCCCATAACGCCTTAGGCATTACCCTGTTGAGTGCAACTGGAGAATCCGCCTCCGCTGGAGATTGCGGGCTGCGCTTTACGATGCAGAGCATCTCCAAAGTGTTTACGCTGATATTGGCTCTGATGGACAATGGCGAAGATGAAGTGTTCAGCAAGGTCGGCATGGAGCCGACAGGAGATAACTTCAATTCCATGCTGAAGCTGGAGTTAGTGAGACCAGGCATTCCATTCAATCCGATGATTAACGCGGGTGCGATTACGGTTTCTTCCTTGATCCGCGGAAGCAGTCCGGAGGAGAAATCCGAGAGGATCCTTCATTTTTTTAAGGACCTTGCGGGAAACGACCGCCTGGACTATGACATGGGGGTATACCGTTCGGAATCGGATACCGGCAATCTGAACCGTTCCATCTCATTTTTCTTGAAGGAGAACGGGGTTCTCAGTGGGGATGTTGAAGAGGTGCTGGATGTGTACTTTCGTCACTGCTCGATTGTTGTCGATTGCGCCGATTTGGCCAGAATGGCGTTGGTGCTGGCTTCCAATGGTACGGATCCGCTGACGGGCAAGCAACTAATCCCTCGAAGATACGTCCAAATCGCCAAGACGTTCATGACAACGTGCGGAATGTACAACGCATCCGGGGAGTTCGCCATCCAGGTCGGATTGCCGGCCAAGAGCGGTGTCTCGGGCGGTATATTAACCCTGGTTCCAGAACGTTATGGCATTGGCGTTGTAGGCCCGGCACTTAACGATAAGGGCAACAGCTACGCCGGTGTCCACCTGCTGCAGACGATCTCCCGAGAGCTCGATTGGAGTATGTTCTAACTTGTATCTTCAACGCTCGGATGTCCTAGCTAAGAGAGCCGCACAGTAAAAAGATTGTGAAAGGGTGAGAGTGCTATGGGTTCGAGAATCATGCACTTGATCATTGCTAATCGAATGGCAGATATCCTTTCGATAGGAGAGAGAACAGCATTCTTACTTGGAAGCGTTGCTCCGGACGCCGTCTCACCCAAAGACTTGTCGCATTTCTTTCGAGGTGAGGTACTGGATCATTCAAGACACATTGATTATAAAGGGTTTCTGCATAAATATCGCTCGCAAGCAGACAGCCCCTATATACTCGGATATTTTACACATTTAATTGCGGATGATATCTGGCTGAAGGGCTTTAATCTCCCCTGGTTGAGAAACCGAATGGAAGCCAATACGGAATTATATCGTTTATACCATCATGATTTTCATGTGCTGAATGGAAAATTATTAGAATATTACGGTTTTACTGATATATTGGGCAGCATACTCCGGTATCCTTCTGCCATACTTGATTTGGAAGAAGTCAAGTCGAGTGATGTGGAAGAATTCATTCCCTATGTATTAGGCGATATGGAGTACGATATAGAAGTTTTAAACGAAAGCCTTCAGGTCTTTACGCTTGATCAGATCATTGGTTATATCGAGACATCCGTTGATTTAGGGTTACTGAATATCAAACCTATGCTTTCTTAAAATATATGCAAAATATATGATCTTCATCTAAATGGCTTTAGTAGAAAATGAATGGGAGCCGTTAAATACACGACTCCCCATTCGTTTGTTTCCATATGAACAATAAGAATTAGCATGGTTATTTTCTGAAAAACAATCTGCCAATTCGATCCGCAAATTCCTGCATATTTACGCTGGATGGATCCAGACGGTAATATCCGTTTTTTACAGCCTCCAGTACCCAAAGCGGCAGCTTCTTGCCTTCCAGCAGCGGGTAGACATTGTCGTACGCCCATACGAGATGCTCCCACCTCTTGTCGTTCCCGTCCTGAATATACTCTGACACGTCGAGCACTTTGCCTCTCCCCTCCTGCAGCAATACATTCTTTAAGTGAATATCGCGTGGGTTAAGACCTTTGTCCCGGACAAAAGCTCGAGCTGCTTCGACGTCATCAATTGCCTGCTTAGGGATAGATACACCATAGAGCAAACAGTCATACAGGGTTAACCCCGATTCATGGCTAATCACGACATAGCGCTCACCTGCTCCATAAAACACCGGAAAATAGGGGTTGCCCGTAAGCTTATGATAAACTTCAATCTCCGCTTCCTTCTTGGGAAGCGCCTGACTTGCATACAATTTGTATGCGTAAGAAGGCAAGGGTTCGTAGACAAATACAGCGGCATCTGTACCTATTCCGATACAGCGCAGATCGTCCGATTCTCCTTCAATCGTCACAGGATCATTGTCTCCGCTTTTAATAACCTCCATTCGAGATAATGCGGTTTCAGCCTGCTTCCATTGTTCGTTACTCATGAGCCACCTCATCGTTACTGGATAAAATCAGTATGATCGTACCATACTCGCATCATAAAAGACATCTTCGGATCAAGTGGTTCTCCTTAATTTTCTTGACAGCCTGCACCCTGTTTTTAACCTCTAACTTTTGATAAATATTATGAATGTATCGTTTCACGGTTTCGGTTGAGATCATGAGCATTTGGGCAATTTCCTCATTGGAGCTTCCTTCCATTATGAGGACTAGCAATTCCAGTTCCCGCTTGGTGAAGTGAATCTCGGAAATAACCGCTCCCGGGTCATGGACTGACTTGAAATCATCGCATTCCGGATCACGTTTAAACGTATCCAGCAAATGATTGGCGTAACCAAACTCATACGATTTATGATCTCCCTGAAACTGTTTTGTCCACTACTGAAGCAATTGGAGCATGGGGCGGCCTTCATCTATAAAGATACGGACATAATCCTCGGTTGCCCGATCAATATGGCCCTCCCGATAGCACTCAAGGAAGAATCCGGAAGTTCTTGTAATGCGTAGGCCTGTCCCAAGAGAAGTAAAATTTCTAACTGGCTGCCGATCCGTGCCGTTCTGGTAGCTTCGCAGTATGCTGGATCAACTTGGTAATGAGATTAGGCTGTGACGAAGAGTTCATCGAATCATTCCTTTATTTCGTGGCATCGTTTACATAGCTCCATTATCACGGAAAATGTCGAAACGTTCAATCTGTTTGTATATTATCAAGAAAGGAACCGCGAAGAGGATTCGCGGTTCCTTTCTTGGATGTATCTACATACTAGGGCTTAACAAAATATCCGATATCAGAAGCATAATTCACCATTTTTCTGAAGAACTGCTGATCTGGCACAGCGCATTTCACTCCGGATTGTAACAGGAACTCCGTCGTTTGAGGACAAGTATACCGATAAACAGAATTCTTCGCCCCATCACCTTCAAACTGTGCCATTGCCAGTTCCAGGCCTTCCTTGTTTTTCGGCTGCTGTGGATCCAATAGCCATGTCTCATATTCCTTCCAATGCATCAGGGAAATATCATAGCCAATGGCCTTAAAGTGCTCCACCATCTCCTCATAAGGGATAGCGACCGGATTGCAGATATGGAATACTCGCCCGACGGTTTCCTGCTGCAGAACCAACGCGGTAATGGCTTCTCCTGCATAATTAATCGGCGTAATATCCACTTGCCACTGCACGTCAGGTGCTTTCTTTAAGAGCAGCATACCTTTGAGCATTCGGTAAAAAGCATTGTTATCGATATTCTTTTGGAACATACCGCTCTCGGAGTTACAGGACAAGTTACCGACTCTATAAACGGCTGCCGCAATCCCTCTCTCCATACCCGCTTTAATGACCAGCTTCTCTGCTTCGAGTTTGCTGTTCGTGTAGACATTCTCGATATACGACTCTTCATATCCTGATCCTGCAACGATAGCATCCCACTGGCCACCAAGTGCCAAATCCTCAGGGATACCGAGCGTAGATATAAAATGGAAGCGGATGTGAGGTCTGCTCTGAGCTAATGTCAATAGACGATCCGTACTCTCTACATTGACTCTGGCAAAATAGTCGGAGTCGCCAAAATGCTTCACTTCTGCTCCGCAGTGGATAATGGAATCGATGTGCTGCTGTGCCCATACCCAATCTTCTATGCGCAGGCCAAGATGTTCTTGTTCCAAATCTCCCTGAATAGCCACAACCCGTTTATCCATCAATGACTTAACGCCTTCTCCGAAATAGCCGGTCATGATCTGCTCAAGGCGGGCGTAAGGTTCCATATGCTGCGAAGGACGAACCAGGCAATACACGGTTGCAGTGGATTGACGCAATAACTCATGCAGTAGATGTGAGCCCAAATATCCTGTCGCGCCGGTCAGCAGTATGTGCTGCTGGGTGTACTCGCAGCCTATGGAAGCATTACGAATAGGGAAAGCGAGCGGATACTCAGCCAAATCCTGAATGGGCTGACCTGAAATGTCCATAAGTTCAGCTGGGGTCTCTGCGCTGCCCAATTCCTCAATTCTCTCCGATAATTTAGCAATCGTCGGATAGACAAAGAAGTCATTGATTTTTAAATGGGGATAATGCGGTTTGAGTTGCACCAGAATCTCCAGTATTTTCAATGAATATCCGCCAATATCGAAGAAATCGTCGTGGATGCTGATTTTGGTTTGGCCGAGCGCTTTTTCCCAGGCAGCACTCACGTTCAGCTGTATTTCATTAACCGGTGCTTCATACTGGGAATCATCCGCTTCCAGATCCATCGACAACTCGTATAACGCAAGTTTCTTACGGTCGATTTTACCTGTCGGGGATAACGGCATCTCATCCAGAAAACACATATACTTAGGAACCATATAACTTGGCACCTTCTGACCTAAGAACTGCGCCAGCTCTTTAGCGGAAGCTGCCTGTCCATCATTCGATGTATAGAAAGCCGCCAATATCTTAGTTCCGTCTTCATCCGTTCTCGGGATAACCGCGATGTCCTTCACCGATTCGTGTTTAGCCAGGTTATCCTCGATTTCACCGATCTCAATACGGAAACCTCTGATCTTCACCTGGGAATCTTTTCTTCCCCGGTATTCCACTTGTCCATTCGGCAGCAGGCGGACCAAATCGCCAGAACGGTAAAACTGCTTTCCGGATTCCGGCATTATCGGATCCTGAATGAAGGCTTCCTTTGTCTTCTCGGGCTGATTTAAATACCCTTTGGCTACACCTACCGAGCTGATAAGCAGTTCGCCGGTTACACAGGTTGGACATAATGCGTTGTGTTCATTCACGATATACAATTCATAGTTCGCAAACGGCGTCCCGATATACACCGTGGCCAAATCATCAGGGACCGGATAATCCACGATATGTCCTGTTGCCACTACCGTAATTTCAGTAGGACCGTAAAGATTCACAATAGGAATCTGGAGTTTCTTCTGGAACATCCTGACGGTTTCCCCGGCCAAAGCCTCGCCGCCGACCACGATGCTCTTAATGTTACGATACTTCTGAATCTCCTCCAGAGGCAAATAGGCCGCCAATTGATTGAAAAATACGGTAGGCAGTATCGCTACACGCGTGGCACTCGTATTTTCCACTGCCTCTGTGAAGGCATCGATGGAGAAACGCTGCTCATCGGACAGCAGGTGCAGTCTGGAACCACAAGCCAGCGACCCAAAAATATCATATACCGACGCGTCAAAGCTGAATGTAGAATACTGCAGAATAACGTCCCGTTCATCCATCTGTAATTTCTCTTGATTGGCCAGCGCCAGGTTCACAACGCCCTGGTGGGCGATTAGTGCGCCCTTCGGTTTGCCTGTAGAACCCGATGTATAGATGATGTACGCCAAATCTTCAGCTTCAACCTGGACGCCGCAGGAATCGGTTGGATACTGAAGGAACTGGTCATCCAAACAGAAGAATTCCGGCTTCGAATTAAATCCAGCCAATAATCCATCCAGCTTGGCTGTAAAGTTCTGATGCGTCAGAATGATAGCCGACTTGGTATCTTCGATAATATAAGCATTTCTTTCATCAGGATGCGAAGGATCAAGCGGGATGTAGGCGCCGCCGGCTTTGAGAACGCCAAGCATGCTGACGATCGTATCCAGCCCTCTTTTCATAAAGATGGACACAAACTGGCCTTTACGCAGACCCTTGCTTATGAGCATATGGGCGAGTTGATTGGAGACATGGTCAAGCCGTTCATACGTCATTTGATCCTGATCGGAAGACAATGCGATCCTCTTCGGAAATCTCTCCACAATGGAAGCCAGCATGGCTACAATGGTCGGGTTATCCGGAAGATCCCTCTTCGTATCATTGAGAATGGTATAGGCGTTCCAATCCTCTTCAGTCAGCATAGGCAATTGACTTATCGGCATATCCATGTCATCAATAACAGCGCTGGCAAGCTGCTCGAAATGCCTGCTGAATTTTAGGATCGTCTCTTCTTGATACAATGCCCGAGCATAGGAAACATGCAGTATCCACTGATTCATGGTCTCCTCATGAACCATCCAGTTCAGCCAGCTGTGGCCCTGAGTATGAGCATGGCCATAAACCGTTTGTAGGCTGATCGGCTGACCGTGCAGCCCTTCTATTTCCTGAAGCGATAGATCGGAAAGCTCAATCTGCTCCATTTTGGCTGAGATCTGTTTATAAACTTGTGTAAATGTATCATTCCCGCTTAGGTTGATCCTGAGCGGAAGCAGATTCCCCTTCCGATTGTTTACACCGATCAGTAAATCGGTATCGTGGGTCATTCGATATAGAAAAACCGCATAGCTTGTCAGCATCCATGTGTTGATGTTGTAAGAATCACGAAGCAGCCTCATCTTATCGGTCTCGATATGAAGATGAATCGCCATGCGATTGAGCTCATGCTGCTGAAGATGCGCTGGACCATCAGTGTACAGATAGAATCCCGGTAAAGGTAGCTGCAGTTCGTTCAACCAATATTCTTTGCCTTGTTCGATCATCAATGTTGTATTCAAAAGGTTTCAGCTCCATCTTTTTCTCTACATTTTCTGTTACATCACACTATACACGCAATTTGTTAACAAGGACCTCCAGCTCAGCGGATACCTGATTGATCTGCTCGGCAGACTCGAAGATTTTAGTAAAGGACGCCTGCTGTTCTTGAGCACTGATCCGGATCTCGCCGGACACAGACGAGTTTCGCTCTGCGAGCTCAGCCAACTGTTTAATGGCAGCGGTTATCTGTTCGGTCTCGGCAACCATCTCTTGGGTAGCGGCAGACACCTCTTGGATCTGGCTGGTCACCGTATCGGTTGCAAGCAGCATTCCTTTAAACAGCTCGCCGGTTTCTTTAACAACTTCAATTCCCTTGGCGACGTTATGCTCGCCTTCGCTGATGGCTTCTACCGCAAATGCCGTTTCCTCCTGAATGTAACGGACCAGCTCGATGATCTGGTCTGCCGATTTTCTGGATTCTTCTGACAGCTTCTTCACTTCGTTCGCTACAACCGCAAAGCCGCGCCCCTCTTCACCCGCTCTTGCCGCCTCAATACCTGCATTGAGTGATAGCAAATTCGTCTGCGAAGATATTTCGGTGATAACCTGAACGATCTGACCAATCTCATGTGAGCGGTTTTGCAGCTTCTCAATGATTTGGACTGAATTTTTGACCGAATGATCGATCGAATTCATCTGCTCGATAACCTGCTCTACATTTTGATTGCCTCGCTCCGACTGTTCCTTCATCTGCAAGGAGATTTCGGAGAGATCCGACGTATTGCCGGCAATGGTCGACACCCCGGACGAAATTTCTTCGAGCGAAACCACGCTCTCGGTAATGGACGTGCTCTGCAGCGCTACTCGTTCAGACATCTCCTCCATATTCTTGGTGATGACGGAAGAGTTGTTATTATTGACCTCCACAGCAGAGAAGAGGAACTTGGATTGCTCGGCGGATTGCTCAGATACGGATTTGATCGTTGTCACGAGTTCGTTGATATGACTGACCGTGGTGTTGAACTTGGCATTCACTTGCCCCAATTCATCGTCTCCGGCTTGCAGTTTGACGGTAAAATCGCCTTTGCTCAGCTTGTCCAACGCCCCCATCAGCGCTTGAATCGGAGCGAAGGTGCGTCTGATCGTGAAATACTGCAAAGCTAACACAACAAGCAAGGTAATAAGCAAAGCCATGACCGTTCTCGTTATTAATTCCTGTTTACCGGATGAGATCAGGCTTGCATCCACGTCGATACCCATGTAAGCGAAAACCTCGCCGTCGGCGCTCAGGAAAGGATGGAGCACGGTGATCCAGGTACCGTAATTGTCTGTGTACGCTTTGGTATGAACGAGCTTTTTCGTCTCCAGCATTTCTCTGACGGCATCAGCATGGATTTTAGGCTGTTCGTATAAATCACCAAGGTTCAGATTCTCTTCGGCAAACATGTCGAGAACCGCTGTCGGCATAGCCACTATCGAAGTTTTGTTGCCATCCTCTAACTCCGGTCCAAAAATATAGCCCTGCGCAACGTTCGGGTAAAGTATAGATAATTCGTCGAAAATGCTAATTAATTTCTTCTGGATATCGGCATTACGGTCCGTTGCCCCTTTTACCGCCACTGCATCCTCAACTGAAACCTTATTGACCAAGGTGCCCATGATTTTACCCGAATCTGACTGGAGCTGCTTAGTCAGCACGTTGTCCTGAATATAAAAGCTGGAACCAATAACGATTGCACCCGTGATAATAATATAGAGACTCGTCCATAACATATTTCTTGTAACGATACTAAGATTCTTAAATCTCAATCCTTTTGAGAACGTTTTAGGCTTGCTCACTCGGTGTCTCTCCTTTGATATCTCTTATGTATTTCATTTTGGCTAGGGCTTTCTCTATCAGGCTTTTTCACCACCTACTTTCCTAGACATCGTGAATAATTTCGGTGCTTTTCATGAATTGATTACATTTTTCATAAAAGGCCATATGTAAAGATCACTTCCCTCCAATGTTCTTCTGGCTTTGCACATTTCACTCATTATTTGTGTTAAGTGAAAAATCCGTTCAATAGACAGTACTACCGTATAAACTCATAAACCTTACATCTTTTGTACTATAATAATCGGCTTATATGCGTAAAATCTTAATACTTTAGTAATATAAACTTACAAAAAAAGTGTTATTCTCGACAACGGTTCGAATTTTATAGATATTCCTATTTCAAAATAACCATGCTGTCTCCGTCTGCCTGGCAAACAGAAAAAGACCGCGATATACGCGGTCCCGGGTGTTGGATTACAATCTTGGAATGGAATCCTCTTTTCAATTTTCCTTTTATAGCCTGCATATGCTCGATAGACGAATATTAAGTATTACCAGCCGCCTTCACCATGCTGTGGACTTGCAGCAGTATAAGGCTTCTTAATAATCGGACTCGCTTCATTCCCTGAAATCATAACATTGGGTAATGTAACAATGACCAGACTAGCAATTAACAACAGTGACACTAACTTTTTCTTCATCTTGATCGTAGACCTCCTTCATGAATGCAGCGTATTTTTGAAGATCAGAATAATCTATTTGGGATCGAATTTTCTCGATTGTGCTGCAGCACCTTACGATATTTGCTGTATTATTGATTTTATATGAAACTGCCAAACTATCCAATATATATCGAACGCCATTATGAATATTATTTCTTCGGAGATAATATAAACCTACATCTGTCAAAAAGTTTGCAAAGCGATCATCAAAAAATTGAGTCGTATAACTTCCAACATTCTCACTTCTTTCGAGCTGATCCATGATGATGTTCTTGAACCCTTCAAGATATTTATCGATATCGAATCGATAAATATTTGCGGCTTGAACAATTTTAAATAAGGCCATCAGCACCTCGTTCTTGCGAACCGAAACATAATCTACGTACTCTTCCAATACATCCGTATTCCCAGACATTAACTGGTAGAGATACTTGTTTCCAATGGCCCAGTCCTTGAATTGTTTCTTGGTTTGCTCAGATTCTTCATCCGTTTCTACAACCCAGCTAAGATCTTCATAAGAGGAAACGTAATACAGAGCTTTTTCATAATCAGCTTCTTCGGCTGAGATAGCCCCTAGCATTAAGTTTGCATATAAAATGTAACCAAATAGTGGCTTTGCAGGCTCTATGGTCTTCTTTCTCTGGCTCTTTCGGTTTACTTTCTGTTCATATAGATTTTTTGAAACATGACCCATCAATTTTGCATAATATCTTGCTTTTGTCCATTTTCGTAAAGATAAAAATAAATTCGCGAGATCCTTTAAGGCATCAAGTTGCTCAGCTTCTCCTAAGCGTAAAATGTAAGATTCAAGTTGTAAAGCGCACTCTAAATTATGCTCTTGATTCTTAGTTAATGAGCATGTAAAGATTCTGTACTGGCATAAGGCTAATCTCTCAGCATGCTGGTACCTTTCACTTTCAGCCACTTTCCGGTAGATAATCACTGCAGCATCTTTATAACCTTCTTCAAATAAATGTTCTGCACAATCAAAAAGATGCGATGCATAACTAAGACTGTCCATCATGAGGCTGACGACTTGGTCTACAATTTGTAATTTCCCGAGCTCGGCACAACTCTGGATAAAAGGCCCAAGCCGTCGCCAGTCAAGTGAAGACAAGCTGCAGCTTTCTGTCGCATATAATGAATAAAAATATCCTTTTTCAAGATTCATAGCCTTGGTTATTAAATCAAGACTTGATACAGAAATCTTTTGCTGTCCATTTATGATTCTGCTGAGTGTTCCCGAGTTGATTCCCGATTTATCTGCAAAGAAGGAGATTGTCAGATTCTCTTGCTTTAAATATCTTAATAATTCTGCACTAATCGTCTTGTTGTCTGTAGGTTCCAATAAGATCCCCCCAGATCTATAATTTAATGTATAAATATACCAATGGTCAATATTATTTAGATATATATCTGAGACTCTTATTACTAATGATCGGATTCATTGTCATTATCATTAATATCACAAACCCTACCGATTCTCTAAACTCCAATATCGTTAAAACGTTTACCCTACCTGCAAATCTGTGCTAACAAAGCTTCAATCGCAATTCCTGCATACAAAAAACCACCACAAAAACCATGGGTATGTGGTGGTTGTATACATATGGGATTAATATCTTAAAGTTTACATATTGAGTAACCTAACGAATATCTTTATAATCAAGATACCCACATTTAAGAAGGAGGTCTCGGGCTTTTGTCAAGCAAACAGCAAGATCAACCAACAGATCTGCAGGAAAATCTCACCTTGCGCATGCGGAGACTCGGAACCCGAACGGTACTGTACCAGCAGCAGGTAGCTTCCTCCCTCGGGTTATACAATAATGACTTTATCTCCATCGATATCCTTCATGAAAAAGGCCCCATTACAGCCGGGGAACTCTCCAAACTAACCGGGCTTACGACAGGCAGCGTAACTGCATTAATTGACAGGCTAGAAAAAAGCGGGTATGTTCGCAGGGAAAATGATCCCAAAGACCGCCGTAAAGTGATTATTGTTCCCTTATATGAAGATAAAGAAGACGTCAGCGAAACTTATCTGAAGCTTTATGCGTCCATGATGGATCTGGCTTCCAGTTATACGGAAGAGGAGCTTGACCTCATTACACAATTCCTAGGCAAAGCAAGCACGGTATTGGAAGAGCAGATCCAACATCTCAGTTCCACCGCACGCAGCAAATCTTCTTCCTGAGCGCATGAGGCAACAAGAAGGGCGATACTCCGACAAAGTCATGGTGACTCTGGAGTATCGCCCTTCTTATTTAGTCCAATACAGCGGTTATATGCTCGGTCGTAATCGCCCAGTGCGAAGCCGTCCAATACTTGGCCTTGTCCTTCACACAGATAATTTGTGGCGACTCGTGCTTTACGTTCAGATCTTCGGCAATTTTATTGGAAACCGGGCGGGATTCGATGACTTTAACCAGAGTATAATCGACATCACCATTCGGTGTCTTTTTCAAATAAGAATCGTATTCCGCAAGAGCATTGGAGCTAACCGGACAAGTTGTACTGTGCTTCAAAATAACTTGACCGCGCTCTGAGGATTTCTCCAGAATCGCATTCCATTCTTCCAGTGTCGTGATTTCATTCCATTGCATGTATTATTCTCCCCTTTGATGATATTCTTGCAAGTATTTCTTCTATTATATAGCCAAAGCTATTATAAACATAAACCGCCCAGTCTCTCTTGTCCAGAATTACAACTCTTATCCGCTATGATTCTTCATCCGCTACCCGAATCGTGTCACGGCCGGAACGCTTCGCTTCATAGAGCGCCCGGTCGGCCATTTTCAAAAGTCTCTTCAACTCTGAATCCCACCATATCTCTGCTTCGCCATCAGTCGCTATAGGTTCAAGCTCCACGGACCGCTGCAGGTTAAATGGAGCAACCGTTCTTACCGCTTCTGAACCGCCGTCTTCTTCATTCTCGGTCCCAGAGCGGCTCCTAGAGCTTGAGTTCACCGAGGCGATGCCAAAGCTGGCTGTAATCTGCAGCGGACCTTCCGGTGTAACCAACGGCTGCGCCACGAGTTTAGTACGAATACGCTGTGCTGCCGCTTCAGCCTCAGACGGTGTCATATCCGGCATTGCGATAGCAAACTCCTCTCCGCCATAACGGGCGAATAAATCCTCAGGACGAAGTGCCTTCCGGGTCACCATAACTACATGCAGCAGCGCCTGATCGCCAATATCATGGCCAAACACATCGTTAATCCGCTTAAAATAATCGATATCAAACAGCAGGAAAGCCAATGGCTCCCGATGGAGGACAGCACGGCTCAGGATCGCTCGACTCAGCTTCATGAAGTGTGCCCGATTATAAATTTGGGTTAGTCCATCATAATATGCCATCTGCAGGAGCTCCTCCTGGAGCCGCGCCCTTTCCGTGACGTCGATGAGGACAATGAGTCGTCCTGCCTCCCGTCCCCGCTGATTGCGTACAGTGGAAGACCTGATCTGGTACTTGAACATTTTGCCCCCGACCTGCCACTGGATTTCCTGAATATCCGCATCTCCATTGTCGCTGACTCTGCTGTCCTCCAAACAGAAGACCGGCTCCACGGTTGCGTGATGCTGCCATAAATCATGTAAAGGCTCGCCGATTGCTGATGCACTAAGTTCAGGCATCATGGATGCTGCCGCAGGATTGAAATCAACCAATCTGCTGTCCAGATCCAATACGAGCACACCGTCACGCATACTCGCAAAAAGATTGTCCCTTGCAATCGGCGCTACATGAAACAAACCTTTAGAGGTGAGCGCCCAGAGATACAGTGCGGAAGTTATGGTCATGATGACCGGAATCGGGTCTATTCCATCTGGCGTAAGACCACCAAGGTAGAGGAAATCGCCGATCAAGGGCAGGATAAGACCGATGAGCATGGTGCCAAGCTGTAACCGGTAGGATGGCATCCTGCGCCAGCTGCGCAGCAGCAGTATCACTCCACCGATCAAACAAGCGAAAGTATATGCGCCCTGGATGATATACCAAGGCCCTGCGATCACATCCACCTTCAGGCCGGAGATACCTGTGCGGAGCACGATATCTCGGTAATAAAGATGATGCCATTCGTTTGTCATGACCAGCAGCATCGTCACGACGGGAATGGCAAACATGGCAATCTGCAGATCACGCCTCAAATATCGTTCCATGCCCAGATAGGACAGAATGATTAACAGATTAAGGGGTGGCAGAAATGGCATGCCCAAGTATTCAATCTTGATCCAGAATTGAATTTCCTGAAGCGAATCGCTTGCCAACTCCAGAGCAGCACCAAACGTATAAATCGCCGCCATCATACTGAAGACAAAGAAGGTTTTGACTGTTGCCAGCTTCGAACGTCCCGACAGCGCGTACAGACTCATAATAATATTCAATACGCCTGCAGCGACAATAAGGGTAATGATAGCCGAGTAAGGTGTTCCCATTTATGTAGGCTCCAAATCTGCATGTGGTTAACCGGCCAGATGACAACCGATCGACTCTTAATCCGATGTTACCATAGTGTACCTATCGGAACAATATTCCTTCCATTAGCAGCTTGATATCATACCTGCAATTTTGGGTACATCCTAACCCCTTTTATAATCAGCCGCGGCATTCACCCTACTCGTCAATGAGACTCTCGGCCAATTGAAGAAGCTCATCTTTATTCACAAGCCCTTTGACGTTGACCATAATGGCATATACAATACTCCGATTAGGATCATACCATGAGACCAGGTCGCCGTTTGCCTCGTGTTGAAGGTAAATGCCCTCCATATGTTTCAATTGGACCTTCTCGGGGGAGGTATCCGGTAATTTCGTGAAACTTGCCTTTTTCCCGTAACCCGCGGTAATTGTAATAGCTGTACTGCTCTTGCCATCAGATAGATAAACAACAGAATTGGAAGCCTTGGACCATGCCAGCTTCTCCACAAACAACTTCTCTTGGCTGGTCGATGACTGGGCTTGATGCATCAATCTTTGCTTCAGGGCATCGTACTGCGCACGCTCTTCTCCGTAAAGCTGCGGCCCTAGAGGAAAGACTTGTCCATATGCAAACTTCACCCCGTCGGGCAGATTGTCGGGTTTCTTAATGGGAGGCGCCGAAGTTCGAGCCTGCTCTTTTTGAAAAGCTTCATAGGAGTGGTAGTCCGTCGGTCGATACTCGAATTTGACGGGATTCAAGGTGTCATAGCCATTGCCTTCATTGATGTAGTCATCCTTGATATAGTAGGCAGCGAGCTCTCCTTGCTGCAGATTGGACATGACGCGAACTCTGTATTCCTCAAGCAAACCGCTTAGTTTGGCAGGGAGGCTCGCCGGCGGATCGATGGTTTTGACCACTACTTCCCCTTTATTGTTCAATATCTGGATATGCCCAGATGCTGCATACGCAGTGAAGGAGGCTAATAATAGGCACGGAATAACGATCGACATTACCGTTTTGCGTGTAAAGGATCGGTGACCTGAAGTATTCTTGTACGGGTTTATCTCCATATTTTGCTGAAGCCTGGACGTAATATCTATCTCGCGAAAATGATCATCTGTTACAGAATGCTGCTTCAGCTCTTCGATTGGATCAAGGATGGCTCCCATTGTTCTTCCCCCTGCCATTTCATCATAGTTTCTTTTACTTTTCTCCTGATTCGGGTCAGCTTTTTGCGAACGGCTTCCGGCGTTTTGCCGATGATTTCACTCAGTTCCGCATAGGTCTTATCATGAAATACATACAGAACCAATAAACTTCTTTCTTCTGCGGGCAGACTGACAAGCGCTCGGGATAAGGGTTCGCTAAATGCCCCTCTTAAAAATTCCTGTTCGGCGCTTTCCGCGAAAATTTGTCCCTTCAGCAATCTCCCCAGCTTCTCCGATAACTGCCGTCTATGAAGCAGATTTAAACAATGATGATACGCGATTTTGTACAACCAAGCATTAAAGCTGACAGTGGCCTTATAACCGGAAATTGATTGATAGGCCTTTAGAAAAATCTCCTGTACAGCGTCCTCTGCATCCTGTTCACTTCCAAGCAGCCGACAGCAATATATGTACAACTGACGTTGGTACTCCCTCGCAATGGGAATAAATGCTTCCGCATCCCCATCCTGAACCTGGTGAACATACTCCTCTAATACGGCCGCGTCGATTGTCCCTTCCCCCTCTCTTTTCATGAATACCTATATAACAAAGCAGCACATGCAAAACGGACTCCGTTTAAAATATTTCGAACAAAAGAAACCGCGATTTACGCGGTTCCTGATTAATCTATATGTGTTTCTCCCCATCTGGAGCTGTTTTCAGATGAATTCTGACTCATGCTTCATCCAAGGGTAAATAAATATTTATTTTGCTGTCCGCTTGATCCAGCGCGTCGATGTTAACCCAGTACTCAAAATCAAACGATCGCAAACTCGCAACACAAGTATGTTACATGACCATGAATGGTAAGCCGTTAGGATCATGGTTCAATTCATGCACTATGACGATTTCTCAGCCTTCACAATTAGAAAATGAGGATTAGCCATAAGGCGATCATACCATTTGCCATACCATTCCCTCGCTTCCGGGTGATCCTTATACACGGGACTCGGCTGCGGCTCGACGATTTGTTTTATTCCAAACCTGGAGGAGGTAGCGTTTATAATTTCCTGCATGGGTCTTCTATAGAAAGTGACCTCTACAGGGCCGGATTCCTGCTTGTTCCAAACCTCTGACAGTAATTCATGGGCAAAGTAATCCGGACGATTAAAATGTTGAAAGTCCATGAAGGGGTGATGGACGGAGAAAATCAAAGTCCCTCCTGGCTTTAACACACGCTCAAATTCACGAAATGTCGGTGCCCAATCGTCGATATAGTGAAGCGTCAATGAACTGACAATAAGATCAAAGGTTTCAAACTCAAACGGCAGTGCTTCTGTTAGATCGCACGTCAATACCGTCGCTTGATCACCGACACGCCTTTTGCAGGCTTCGACCATGGCCGGGCTCAGATCAATCGCAGTCACCCTGGCCCCTTGCTGGAGCATATGCTCCGTATACCAGCCTGCTGCACATCCCGCATCAAGAACCGTCATCTGACTCATGTCCCCCGGCAGCAGCTCAATCATCGCGGGCCGCTCATAATATGCATTATGCCCACTCTGCTTATCGACATGTCTCTCGTAATCTCCTGCCAGCTTCTCGTACGCCTGCATAACCTTCTCCTTCATGGTTCTGAACCCCTCCTCGAAATTTTGGGCACGTCCATTCGGTGATTCGTTTACCAAGAGATAACCAACCTGCGTACACACATGCTCCCTTCTTTTTGATAGAGCGACAGATTGGGTATACAAACAGAGAAACCGCGAATTCTACGCGGTTCCTATGCACTTTCTTCAGCTAGTTGAACAGGTCTTCAATGATGGAACGATCGAATGGGCTTGCGATCTTATAGGTCCAGGAGTATCTTTTATGCTGGGTGCCTTGATTAAGGTCGATCCGCATATTATCAGGTTCCGTATACATTATAGTAAGGAGAGTGTGTTCGTAATTAATCCTGATATAGTAATACGTACCTATCGTGTAATTCTCTGTTCTTATTAATTTCACTTCGGAAAAATTGTTCATGATGCGATCAATCATGTCAGGATCCGTAATTTCCACCCTCTGGATGTCATCCCAGCGGTCACCGAATTTCTCAATACTGATATCCCTGATCTTCTGGGTATCGCTGTACCGGTCAGGCACCAGCTCCCGAAAAGAAGTTACCGATTGAAGTGCTGAGTAGAGAACCCCCGATAAAATAATCAGAGCAACAACCATAATAAAAATACGCCAAGATTTGTCACTCATCACGAGCCCCTGCTGAATGGCTCAGCCATTGTGGTCTGTCACTTAATCTATCCCTCATGTCTCCCTCCATGATACGGATCATTTGTTTCCATCATTGTATCATAATCCAGGAGCAGGAACGCCCATAATTGTTAAGGTATGTAAAATGAAGCAATCATGCGCCGATGTTCATGAAGCTTACTACCATCCTGCAACAAAGCCATCCGTTCGGGCGTCGCTTCCTCCGCAAAGAACACCGGTTTTCTCGTCTCGCCAGATGATTTGTCCTCTGCCAAAAGAACTGAAATCAGCAGCGACCTGCACCTCATGCCCCATCCGCTCAAGCCTTCTAGCCATATGCATCGGAAAATGCGGCTCAACCATGACGGTCTTCCCCTTCACCCACTGCCATCTCGGAGCATCCAATGCCGCCTGCGGATGGAGCCCGTAATCAATCAAGTTCATGGCAACCTGCACATGTCCCTGGGGCTGCATATAACCACCCATGACCCCAAATGCTCCAATGGCTTGGCTGTTCTTCGTAAGAAACCCCGGGATGATGGTATGATACGTACGTTTGCCCGGCTCCAGCCGGTTTGCGTGGGTATCATCCAGAGAGAACTCCAGTCCCCGGTTCTGCAATGAAATTCCGGTTCCAGGGACAACCAAGCCTGAACCGAACCCTGTATAATTGCTCTGAATGAAGGAAACCATGTTTCCCTCTCCATCCGCAGTCGCCAAATAGACGGTTCCACTGCCTCGGGGTTCCCCGGCTTCCGGCCATAAGGCCTCGCTGCCAATCAGCCTGCGGCGCTGTTCTGCGTATTCCTCGGTGAGAAATGCATATGGATCGCAGGACATCCTGGATGGATCCGTAATGTAGCGGCTGCCGTCAGCAAACGCCAGCTTCATCGCTTCGATCTGCCGATGATAGGCTTCAGGCGATTCCTGGGAACTAGCGGGATAGCCTTTCAACATGTTTAAAGCGATAAGTGCAATAAGTCCTTGGCCGTTCGGGGGAATCTCCCACACATCGTAGCCGCGATAGGATACCGATATTGGCTCCACCCACTCCGGTCTATATCCAGCCAGGTCTTCCTTTGTCAGAAAGCCGCCGGAACGTAAGATGCACTCGCTGATCGTATCAGCCAGCACGCCCCGATAGAACTCCTCTGCTTCTGACGAGCCGATGAGACGCAAGGTGTTGGCATGGTCAGGCGAACGCCATACTTCCCCTGCCTCAGGCGCTCTTCCATTCGGAGCAAACAAGTCAAACCAAGGTTTAAATTCCGTACCAGTTAATGCGGTGCTGTACCGCCGAAAAGCGGAATTCCAGTTGCCGGCTGCCGTCGGCGATACCGGATACCCTTCCTCCGCATAGCGGATAGCTGGCTCCAGCGTCTCGGACAGCGGCAGCCTGCCGAATGTACGGGAAAGCTCTGCCCAGGCTGCAGGCGCGCCCGGAACCGTGACAGGAATCGCCCCATAGCGCGGCATTTCGGTATGTCCAAGCGCCTTCACGGCATCAATCGAAATCCCGGCAGGCGATGGACCGCTGCCATTCAAACCGTGCAGCTTGCCTTCCGTCCATACTAGGGCGAAGGCGTCTCCGCCAATCCCGTTCGAGCATGGCTCAACGACCGTTAAGGCTGCCGCGGTTGCAATAGCTGCGTCAATGGCATTGCCGCCGCGCTTAAGAATGTCGAGCCCCGCGCCGGCGGCGAGCGGCTGTGAAGTAGCGACCATGCCCCGGTTAGCATACACGGGCAGGCGATAGGTGGGATAGGGATGGTACAACGGATCAAAGGACATTCGCGCGTCAGCCTCCTGTTTTCCATCTTTTTGCCGGATAATTTATCATCTCTGTGTAACGCTGTCAATCTTATTTTTTTTATGATTGATAGGCAAGGCCCCCATTCTTAGGGCTGGTTATACATGTTGACACGAGTCCCATCTATGATGAGTCCGCTGCTATCCACTACGATTTCCTGCTGATCAAACAACCCTTCGCTGACGGCCGTTGTATGGTCATTGTAATCAGAGATCTGAATCGGCGTACGTACAGCATAATAAGTATTTCCGAGAGGGCCCTGCGATTCGTTTAGGGTGAATACATAAGCGCCTTCGCTATCTTTATGCACCGCTTGATTCGGTATGAGGAACTGATCCGTACTCGTTGTCGTTAAATTCACGTTCACTTGTTCCCCTCCGGTTAACCCCTCTTCTTCAAGCTTAATCCACATTCGGGACATCGTACTGGTTGAATCCTCAGCAGCATCGTCTGCATTCGCAAGTGGTGAGTTGATCCCCTCCTCTATCCTTTCAATCTCCCCTGTAATCCTTCTCTCTTCCTTATTATCCAACACGATATGATCCAGAACATCACCGACGTCAAACAAGGAAGCGATTTGCGACGGGATCGACAGTTCGAGCCCATATCCTTTTGCCAGGTTGGTCATTGTTATATCGGGTGCTCCGGTGGAATTTAAACCATCCATTGCACCGACTTCTACAACAATGCCGTCAAACGGAGCCTCCATCTGCTGATTGACGGAAAGGGTATGCTTAAGGTTCTCGATATGCTGCTCTTGCGCTGCTATATCGATCTTTGCTGTTTCGAACGCGGTAGAGGCGCTAATACGAAGAGCTTCATCTTCCTCCTGCATCGCATGCATGATATTGTATTCAAGCAGTTCGATAGACAGTTCCAGCTTCTTCAGAGCGGACTGCTCCACAGCAAGCTGCTGCTTAACCTCACTGCCGTCATATTGCACAAGAATCTGGCCTTTGCGCACGGTTTCCCCTTTTGTAACAAGCACCTTCTCAACTTTCCAACCGGACGGGTTTACGAGTTCTCTCACCTCCTTCGGATGTACCGTTGATCGGCTGTTATAAGAATGATCCAGCGAGCCCTTGGTTATCACCGCAGTCACTACATGAGGAAGCGTTAAGTTCTGTATGGTGTTACCCGCAAAAGTAAGCACAAGCAGCAGACCTGTAAACAAACCGGCAATCAGGCTGAGTTTGCGTTTTCTCGCTTGAGTCGTTCCTTTTTCCAATATGAATCACTCCTGCCACTTAAACTAACCTTTGATGCCAGACAATTGAACGCCTTCAATAAAATAGGACTCCGCATGCAGGAATAGCAGGATCACGGGGGCCATGTACAATGCCGATGCCGCAAATCCGATGCCAAGCGCCTCTTTATTAATCTGTGCAAGATATAGCGACAGCGGCTGTTTATAAGCATCTTGCAGAAAAATAAGCGGCTGCTCGATCATATTCCAGTAATCCACAAATAATAGAACCAGCAGCGCTGCCAGTCCAGGCCTCGCAAGTGGCAGAATGATCCGCCAAAAGATAACCCATTGTCCCGCTCCGTCCATCATGGCAGCCTCGGAATAAGCTCCCGGGATATGCGCCATAAATTGCCTCATCATAAAGACAGCAAACGCTCCAAAGATGCCCGGCAATATGATCGCAGAAGTATGATTCATCAGCCCCAGCTTGTCTATAACCATATAATTCGGAACCAAAGTCACCTGAAACGGCATGAGCATCGTCATCAGATAGATCATGAACAGCTTGTCCCTGCCAGGAAATCGGAGCCTGGCAAAGGCATATGCGGCAAGTGAGCCAACCATTGTCTGTCCGACCACGATCGGTACCACCAAGCCGACAGAATTCCAGAACATGTTCAGAAACTTCGCAGATAAGATCAGTACTTCGGCATACTGGCCGAGAGAGATCCAATCCGGAACGATTTTCAGATTGATGAATCGATCTCTGCCGCCTTGGCCAACGTCAATCATCTGACCGATCAGGTCGTAATTCCGCCCGATTTCTTGCTCCGTCATCAGGGAGTTTGTCAAGGTAAGCTGGATTGGCACAAGCATCAGGATGGCTGTCCCACCGAGCAGCAGCGTCAGCAGCAGCTTGGACATCCACTGTATTTTATTCATGATGATCCTCCCCGCTCAACCCAAATTATTGCGAAATCGTCGTTCTATGCTAAGCAGCCCTGTTACCAGAATCACGATGCAAGCAACCATAACTGTAGCAGCAGTTGTCAGCTTCTGAATATCCAGAGAGAAGAACATGTTGTTCATGTAATGCTGCATCATATAGATGCGGTCATATGGATATTCACCTGCAAGCAGATAAATCTCTCGAAAGACTTTAAAAGAATTGATGATTGAGATAAGAACAACGAAAAACATCGTTGGCGTCAAATAGATAAGCGTAATATGGAACAATTGACGTAATTTTCCTGCACCTTCGATTTGCGCCGTCTCGTAGTAATCTTTGGGAATGGCTTGGAGTCCTGCCAAGAATAAAATCATGTTATAGCCGATATTTTTCCATACATACATCAGGACAATGATGCTCATAGCCCCATCCGATTGCATCCAATCGATCCGTTCTTTATGGAAATGATGCAGCCAGGCATTCAGCGTCCCATTCCAGTCGAAGAAAATTTGCCAGAACATGACGATGGAGGCGACCGGTACAACCAAGGGCAGGATAAACGAACTGCGGAGCCAATTGCGCAAGTACAGGGACTTATTCAACAGCAAAGCCAGAACCAGTGAGGACATGATGAGCAGCGGGACGCCAACGCCGGTAAAGAGCAGCGTATTCATGGAGGCTTTGCGAGAAGAAAGGCTTCCCGTTACCTCCTTATAATTATCGAGTCCAACAAAAGCACCGCCGTGCGTTCCATCCGTAAAGGATTCATAGATGCCCATCAGGAACGGAAGGAGATAGAAAATCGCGAAGCCGATCAGGCTTGGAGCCAGGAACCCGATCGCCTTGAAACCATCGCTCCGCAGCAGCGTTCGTACCGTTTTCTTATTCATTCAAATACGTAGTCACTTTATTCTGAATAAGTCTGGCAACATCATCGGCCGATTTCTGACCGGTGAAGTAGGCAACGGCATCCTGAACGATGATATCGCGTACTTTATCCGACTTGAAATCCACTTGGTGGATGGCGCCGTTAACAAAGCTCTCCAGTCGATCGAGCATAGCTCCGTCAACTTCGAAGATTTCTCCTTGCAGAGGCCCTTCCTTGTATGCCTGCACCTTTCCTTGTTCCTTCAACTGGCTGATCCGTTGGGTGAATGCTTTTTTGTTAATTGGAAAACCTGCCGCCTCCAGTGGTGTCTGTGTTGGCTCCGACATCATGAATTTGATGAAATCCCATGCCTCTGCTTGCACCTTGGAGTTCGCGTTGATAGCAACATCCCGATAGGTTCGGAAATAACCTCCCGCCGGTGTATCCGAGGCATGCGGTTTGATGAACAGTTTCATGTTTTCGCCATATTCCCGTAAGGTTACAAGGTAGTCCCACGGTGAATTGATTTGGATGTTTCTAAAATAAGATTTGCTGCGAAAGTCTGTATTCACAATCCTGTCATCAAACATCGTCTTGACCTGATCCATAAGCGATGTAAAAGCGTCGTCCTCAAAATGAGCTTCACCGGTAACCCGGTTTATGTATAAGGAGTAGTTATCCAATATCATATCGGCGAGCAAATATTCAGGGCCCTCATACACCAATGCCGTTGAAAAACCGTTTGTTTTTGCAGCCACCAGCTGATTCGCGGTTTCCGTAAACTCTTCCCATGACCATGTCTTGTCGTCTACCTTTATGCCGGATTCGGCTATCGCTTCCCCGTCGCCAGCAAAACCCATTAAAAAATACGCAAGCGGCATGCTGTAAAGTCCGTCCCCTATCCGAGTGGCATCGAGGATATTCATAAAGTATTCTTCCTTCTTAAAGGTTGGATCTTGATCCAACATCGTACCAAGATCCGCCAGCAGCTTATTCTTCACGTAACTGTCCGTAGGCAGCATATCCATTTGGATTAAATCGGGTCCTTTCCCGGCCAGCATCGCCGTATTGGTCGCTGTTACATACTTCTCCATCTCAGCTTCCAAATGGGCATCATCGATTTGCACATATTCCAGTTTAATTTCAATCTTCGGATGAAGTTTCTCATATTTCTTCTTAGCAGCTTGAAACCGTTCATCCGGAAAAAAAGTCGAGAACACAATGGTCTTCTTGCCTCCTGTATCGGAATCTTTCTCTTCTCCGGCACCTGGTACAGTCTCTTTCGATTCCTTTGATGTTTTACTTCCGATACTTGTCCCGCCATGGCTTGAACCGCCGTTTCCGCATGCTGCTAATGTGAAAACAATCATGCAGCATACCGTCAACCATAATCCAAATTGTTTCATCTTCTCAACTCTCCCTCTTCATTTAATAAATCGAAGCCATCTTTGTCCTAAGGTACTGACCGCTCCTCCACTCCACAAATGGCATACCCAATCCCCAATCCTTCGGACTCCTATCAATATAGGACGATCATGTCGCCAAAACTTCATCTACTTGTAAACAATTTGTCAACGAAAAAAAGCGAAAAACCGAACGATATCGTTCGGTCTTCCGCAGCATGGAGAAGATGCTATTACATTCCTATCCGTCTTTGCCTTACTCGAATTCTATTATAAAAGGACGAAGATCCATAGGTTTTGCCTCCTTGACCACTCGTGGTTTCACATAGGTCTTCCGGCCATTCACAAGAAGACGGTTATGGTCTGGACTCCAGTACATGTCCGACGGGATGATCCCATGATAAATGGGTTCAGCGTGCAGGATGTTTTTACCCTGAAGCTTGCCTGCATAAAGCGTATCCTTTCCGTTCAGGGAATAGGCAATATACTTGCGATCCTGGGAGAACTCGAAACTGTCTGCTCTCTCTAACAGGATGGACAGCTCCTGATTTCTGCGATCATATTCGTACAGCGTTCCTTCCATTCCCTGGAATACAAATTGGTCATGATTCAGCCAGTCGATCTGATCACTTCCTATTTCATGCTCATACTGAAACTCAATCACGCTTCCATTGATTGTCCCCATCGCAACGATGCGCCCATTGCTGGACTGATCCAGCACAATGAGCATCATCCGGCCATCATCCGAAATCTTGGCTTTAATCGGAATCCCTGCCATGTCAAACCCTTTCAATCGATAAACCTTGGCCTTCTCGGCTTGTGTATCATAAACGCCGATGCTCGCCAGCCTTCTGCCTTCTTCCATGACGAGATAACTCACGTATTGGCTATCAGCAGACCAGGTGGGTTGTTCAAACAATAGCTGCTGCGTAGAATCCGTCGTAGCTTCCACCATCTCTTCTTCGCCACTCGGATACGTAATCAACTTCAACGAAGCACCTTCAGCTGATTTGGCTACCCCTGAAATGGTCTTGCCATCCGGAGATAAATGGTGATACATCGCATTGTTGCCCACGGCTTGAAGCGTTTCGACACTTTCATACGGGGCGGAGAGACGCTGAAACTGCAGACTTAATCCCTCTGACCGACTAGCCTCCTCAAAGAGACCGATCACAGACTCCGGTGTTGCCCAGCCGAGCAGTTCGCCTTGATCTGTGATGGAATCGGGAAGACGGTATATCGTCTTCACCTGAAATGGCCGCCTCTCTTCGTCCACCGTATGATTCTCTTCCTTGCTCGGTATAATGATGGTCTCCGATCTCGGTCCATTCGCACAGCCGGTCAAGAGCAGGATGGCGAGAGTCACACACCATAACCCGGTTCGATTGTATGTCATCATGATCTCTCCACCCTTACATAAGGAATTTCCACATAGACGACGGTATGGGACTTCTCGCTGACAATGCGTATGGTTCCCTTGTGGTCATCAACGATGGATTTAACGATGCTGAGTCCCAGACCGACGCTCCCTTCTTCCTTGGAACTTTGTGGCCCCGAGAAAAACGGCTGAAACAAATTCGCAAGCTGGTCCGGGGGGATGGGTTCTCCCGGGTTATCGAATAGGAAGTGAACGCCCCCGTTGATATGCTTGGCCTTGACAGAGATTTCGGAATGAGATGCGCTGTATTTGATTGCATTGTCCAGAAGATTGATAAAGAGCTGGCGCAGCCTGTCCGGCTGACCAAGCACAAACAGCTCTTCTTCCGTCTCACAGGTAATGCTCTTCTTGTAACGCTTGGCTCGGAATGACATCGAGTCAATCACATCGCGGAGTATTTCCCCCGTATCTACAAGTTCCAGGTCGCCATCATGAGCGTTGTGCTGGGACACCTCAAGCAGCTTTAGCACCATGCTGTGCAGTCGGCGACTCTCTTCGACAATGTGCGTCATTCCTTTATCAAAGAACTCTCTGTCGTCGTCCCCCTTTTCCCTGATGATCTCGGCATAACCAAGAATGGAGGTCAGCGGTGTTTTGAGTTCATGTGTCACATTGTCAAAAAAACGCTTCTCCTGTTCGTTCAGACTCTTCAGTCGGTCCCGATCTCGTTCAATTGTGGAAATTTGACTGCCGATCCGGTCTATCATGTCATTAAAATTCAACGCCAGTTCGCCAATTTCATCTCTTCGCTGGAACTGGATTCGGACATCCAGATTGCCGTTCTTAACATCTGTAGAAGCCCGCGTTAACTTCACCAACGGAATTGTGATATGCCTGGAGAGCATGTAGGAGAATAGAAATGCAGCAGTGAATATGGCGAGCGCGATGTAAAAAATGATATCCATGATGCGTCCGCTTTGTTCGTAGAGGAGGGTGAAATCTTTAGTAAAGCGCAAAATGCCCACCTTAACCCCATCAATAATTACTGGATAGGAATAAAGAACACTTCCGCTGTCGCGGCCGTACGTGATGGTATACAGCCGTTTTACCCTCAATGGCTTGCTGGAGATCCTCATTCGATTGTCCGATGAATTCCTTCTCGTCCGATGAGAACAATAACGTGCCATCAACGGTATATGCACTGACATGACTTGAAGTGGCGTGGTTCAAGTCTTTTACCATTTCCTCGGCCATCTGCCCGAAATAAAGTGTGTTGTTTGTGAAATGGTTGATGAGGAAAGCTTGCCGTACATAGACATTACTGTTGTTTTTAAGCCCGACCAGATCGGATGTTACAATCTTCTGATTGCTGGTCCGTATGACTTCTTTAACGGTCTGATTGAGCACAAGGAAAGAAAGGCTGAAGATCAGAAAAAAACCAACGATAAATTTGGCTCTGATGGTCCGAAGCATCCCTTATTCCGCCACTTTCTCGAATTTGTACCCGATGCCGAATACGGTTGTGATGAGATCGCTGGCATCCAGCTTTTTGCGGAGCCTTTGAATATGAGTATCCACCGTCCGCGTATCCCCCATAAAATCATAACCCCAAACCAAATCAAGCAGCTCCGAGCGCGTATAAATCTTCCCTCGGTGGCGATACAGGGTCATGAGCAGATCGAATTCCTTCGGTGTGAGATCAATCAAACTGCCGTCTTTCTTGACCAGACGCTCCTCCATTACGATCTCGATGCATTTAAACCGGATAACAACCTCTTGTGCCTCTTCTCTCTCAACATGGTTCGCCTGATCCAGCCGCCTAAGGATGGTGCGAATTCGCGCAACGACCTCCCGCAAATCAAAAGGCTTCGTGATATAATCATCCGCACCAAACTCAAGCCCAAGCACTTTATCCGTAATATCCGATTTAGCCGTAATCATGAATATGGGGATGTTGTAATCTGCAGTTACTTTTTTGCAAATATCGAGTCCGCTTTGATCCGGCAGCATCCAATCCAGCAAGAGCAGGTCAGGGCTGAAATCCTCCAGTTCCCTAAAACCTGCGGCTCCGCTGGCTGCCGTTCGGGTCTCGAACCCCTCCATAGCCAGCCCATACGCAAGCAAATCGGCGATCGGTCCCTCGTCTTCGATAATGAGAATTTTCGTTTTTTTCATGAGGTCTCCATTCTTAATCCTTAAACCTGTTAATGAATCGATTTTAGCATATACCTTCTGCAAATGATAAATTAGATAAGCTGCAAGCGTTGTGAGTCTACTGTGTATCCGGTAAATGCAGCAGCTCTGGTACAGTGACAAATGAATAACCTTGGTCCTTCAAATCAGGAATCAACTGTTTAAGGGCTTCGATTGTGTTGGCAAGATGATTCTTACCATTAGCCGTATGCTGCAGAATAATGCCTCCCGGCTTTAACTGCGTGTGTATTCGCTGCATGATCCCCTGGGCAGGCAAGCCTGACCAGTCCATCGTGTCCACGGACCAGTTCACGATGGCTAAATCCAAACTTTGTATGGCCTCTACTTTTTCCTCATCCAAAGCGCCATACGGAGGTCTAAACAAGGAGGGGCGGTAGCCTATAATATCATTCAGCTTGTCCTGCGTATCATTGATTTGCTTCATCGCTTCTTCCATGGTTATCTCCTTGAAGTTGGGATGGGACCAGGAATGATTCCCTATGGCATGACCTTCCTCCACAATCCGCCGCACGGTCTCAGGATGGGACGCAGCCCGATCTCCCAGAATAAAGAAAGTAGCTTTAATATCGTTCTCTCTCAATATATCCAAAATCTGCGGCGTAACGATGGCATCCGGACCATCATCGAACGTTAATGCGACCTGCTTACCGTCTTTTGCCGATCCGTTAAAATACACCTTCTTCTCCATCGACTGATTCTGATTCTGATTCGTGCCGGATGAGCTTATCTCGTGTGGGCTGCCATCTGTTTGCTGACCAGCCGAGTGTCCCTGCTCTCCCATAAAATAGTCTCGGAGTCCGTCTACAATAGATTGAGCGGCTCGCTCCAGCCCTTCATTGCTCAGGAGCAAATGTTCGTCGTCCGCATTGGTGAGATATCCAACTTCCACAAGTACTGCCGGCATCTTGGGGGTAGCGAGCACTTTTAATTGTTCCTCTTTTATGCCGCGATCCCGGAGTCCAAGCCCCTTCACTACCTGCTTCTGAAGGGTTTGAGCCAACGGAATGCTGTCCTCGTGCCGATATAGGGTTTCCGTTCCCGAAGTTGTGGGATCTGTATACGTGTTGCCATGGATTGAAATCATAACATCCGCATTCCAATCATTCGCGATAGCTGCCCGGTCTTCCAATTCTACAAATTGATCATCTATACGTGTCATAAATGGCTCAAACAAGGGGTCTTCTTCCAGAATATCAAACACCCGCCCGGCAAGGGATAGGTTGAATTCCTTCTCATATGCGCCGCTTACACCGGTAGCACCGGGATCTTTACCCCCATGACCAGGATCGATAGCGATTCGATACGTCTGATTATTGTTAGGTGAATCAGGAAGAGTCTTATAGGTCTCTCCATGTTTAGCTGATGATGCCGGTATTAACTTCACCGTGGCTGAGCCGGTGTGCCATGCCAATTTGAATCCAAGGCTAAAGATGATTCCGATTAGTATAATATAGAAGACTTTCGCTGGTTTTTTACGTTTCTTGTGATGGATCATGGCTCCTCCTTCTGGGTGATCGGTTCATATTTTGTTAATGGAACTATGGCAGGAAACACCTCTCTTTTTATTTGCTAGACTTGTTCCATAAGAAGAATATAATCGCTGGATGTGACAACGATTTTACCGAGATGTCAACAACTTGTGTCAAAGCGCTGCTCGATGTAAATCCAAAACAAATCTATCGTTCCGCCGTCCGGCTGGGTTTCCTTTCATCCCATCTAAAGTCCGCACGTTCCGACACAACAAAAAAAAGCAGGCTGCCGTGGCAGCCTGCTTCTATCGCAACTATACGAGTATCTCCTGCGCTATCGCAGGAATGTTTCTACATTTCTACTACTATACGTTCAATGAATAAGCCGAGCGAGCGATTTCTGTCGCTTGAACCATGTTGCGCAAGGATTCCACTGTCTCTTCCTTACCGCGTGTCTTGAGACCGCAGTCCGGATTAATCCAGAACAGCTTCGGATCCAGCACACGCAATGCCCGATCAATCATACTTGTCATCTCTTCGACTCGCGGTACCCGTGGACTGTGGATATCGTATACACCGAGTCCAATTCCCAGCTTGTAGGTGTTGACTTCAAAGCTATGGATCAGTTCGCCATGGCTGCGCGAAGTCTCGATGGAGATCACATCGGCATCCATGGATTCAATCGAATCAATCATGTCATGGAACTCGCAATAACACATATGCGTATGAATTTGCGTCGTTGGCTGAACCGTGCATGTGGTCATGCGGAAGGCTTTAACGGCCCATGCCAGATACTCCGCCTGATCTTCTTCCTTAAGCGGAAGTCCTTCGCGCACCGCAGGCTCATCCACCTGAATCATTCCGATGCCTGCTTGCTCCAGCGCCTCGACCTCTTGTCTTAGGGCATAAGCCAGTTGATATGCAATCTGTTCGCGAGTGATATCTTCACGGACGAACGACCAGTTCATGATCGTAATCGGTCCGGTCAGCATCCCTTTAACAGGACGGTTGGTCTTGGACTGTGCATACTTCGTTTCCTCAACGGTCATCGCTTTCTCGAAGGCAACATCCCCGAAGATAACAGGTGGTTTTACGCAGCGGGAGCCATAGGATTGAACCCATCCATACTGTGTGAAGGCAAAGCCCTCAAGCTTCTCACCGAAGAATTCAACCATGTCCGTGCGTTCAAATTCACCGTGCACAAGCACGTCCAGACCGATCTCTTCCTGCAGCTTGATCCAAATATCGATCTGCTCCTGAATAAAGCCCTCGTACTGTTCATTATTCCACTCGCCCTTGCGCCACTGCTGGCGAGCCTTGCGCACTTCGGCTGACTGCGGGAAGCTTCCAATGGTAGTTGTCGGAAAAATCGGCAGCTGCCATTTGTTCTGCTGGACGACGTGACGCTCAGCGAACGGCAGACTGCGAGCCGGCTCCTGTGCACTCACCGCAGCAACAGCCTGCTGAACGTCATGGCGGTTACGCTCACCCGATTGCTTAAGCGCCTGAATTGCAAGCTCGGACTGCTCCAGTTCTTCAGCGATCCGGGCTGCGCCTGTAGAGACCGCTTTAGTTAACAGGACCAGTTCATTCAGCTTCTCATCCGCAAAGGCAAGAGCACCCTTCAGTTCGGGAAGAAGTTTCGTTTCGTTGTTCACTGTCACTGGTACATGGAGCAAACTGCATGAGGATTGAACGATGAGACGCTCAGCAACCACGTATTTGGTCAATTCCTCCAATTGTGTCAGTTTCTCGCGCAGTGACGCCTTCCAGATACCGCGTCCATCGATGACACCCGCTCCCAGAACTTTGTTCGAAGGAAATCCTGATTCTTTGATGGCTTGGACATTACCAGTCTGCCCATGCACAAAGTCAAGGCCTATGCCACTGACAGGCAGCTGAATGATGTCCTGGTAGTTTTCTACAGCTTCAAAATAGGTTTGCAGCATGATGTTCAAGCCAGGAGCCGAGGCTGCAAATGTTTCGTAGATCGTTCTTAACCGCTGCAGATCGCCATCGCTTAATTTCGTGACAAGAATCGGCTCGTCGATCTGTACCCATTGAACGCCTTCTTGTGCCAATTCCTGAAGAATCTGCACATAAAGGGGTAACAATTTCTTGAGCCAAGCATCCGTCTCCGAGGGCTGATATCCCTTCGACAATTTCAGGAAGGTTAACGGGCCAACAATTACCGGCTTGCCTTCAATCCCGAGCTTTTCCTTCGCCTCTTTATAGGCAGCAAGCGGTCTGTTCTCCGTAAGAACTGGCGTCGCTCCATCCAATTCAGGCACGATATAATGATAATTGGTGTTAAACCACTTGGTCATTTCACTTGCCGTAGCATCCTTGGTTCCGCGTGCAATGCCATAATAAACGGACAAAGGCACCTCGCCGCCCTTATAGGGAAAACGCTTCGGTATAATGCCAAACATTGTTGCCGTATCCAGTACATGATCGTAATAACTGAAGTCATTGACCGCAATGAGATCAATTCCCTTCTCCTGCTGCTTGCGTAAATGATTCAGTCGAATCTCCTGCAGCTGCTGGTGGAACTCCGATTCTTCAAGCTTCCCCGCCCAGAACGCTTCTAACGCTTTCTTCCATTCACGATCCGCACCAATTCGTGGATACCCCAAAACGCTGCTTCTTGTCATCTATGTAACACTCCCATACAAATTGTTACAAAGAAGATATCATGTATTGATCGGTATAGTGTAACTCGAATAAGCTATATCCAGTTATAGCTTAAGGCTATAACAAGTGTGTTTTGCGGGTTTAGCTCATGGGAATCATGGACAGAGTCTAGAGGCCCTGGTTCAGATTCGCCTTCGTTCTTATATTTTTTGTTATCCAATGCAAAGAGCTTGGCGATAAGCCAAGCTCTTGTAAACATATATAACTTGACCCTCTGAATCGGTTAGTGGCCTATTTTAGCAGCTTGAAACTCCAGCTCCATATTCCATGACAGTATCCTCCAAGGACTGTCTGACTGATTAAGCGAATGGCGGATATGACGAATATGTCCTGCTGTTACCTCATCCTCAAGCTCTTTGGCCCAGAACTGGCGGCCGATGATATAAGCCATACCATATTCCTCCCAGCTCGCGTACGATTGCTGAATCAATTGTGCGTTTTGCATCAGATAATGCCAAGCTTCTTCCTGCTGAATATGACCAAACGTCATGCATAAATGACAAATAAAAGCGGCTCGTCCCAAATCCCAGGCCAGAATGCCGGCAGTTGGCAGGTATCTGTGATAACGTTGAATGATGAGTAATTCGACTGCACTGAATTCATCTTGTATGGATGAAATATAACGGTTCTGCTGCTGTGGCGTCATGAGTGGCAAACCACTACGGAGACGATCAAATTTCACGCGATGCCCACCCTCTACCGTGAGCCAATTCAACACGCGCCAAGCCGAGCTTTCGTCCCTTATGTCCCATGCGTCGACCAATACCTCTTGATTAATCCGATCCCCTTCGGCTCCGCTTCGCGCCAGATCATATTGGCATGTAAAATGGACCCTGTTGTTATGAAGCAGAACGTCTCCCAGCGCTAGCGCCCAAAGCTGGCTTTTACTTAAATGACTGCTCATTGTTTTATCACGACTCCCGGATATTCATTCTGAAGCTGCGGATCTCCCAGAATATCCGGGTAATCCAAATTCTGCACGACCGGTTTATTTGCTGCCGTTGGAAGAAGACCTAACCTTGCGAACAGATTTTTGCGTTTATTCATTTGCTCCTCCATTTGCTTCAAACGCTCCTCGTACTCCCCATGCCCCGGACGATCCTGAAGCGCTTCGCGAGCCATCGAAAGGGCATCATGCGATTCCCCGAGCTGATAAAGAACCAGACTGTAATAGCTGCAGGTGTCTCCGCGGAGTCCCCCTTGGTAAGCCAGTTTAAAAAACTTCGCTGCTTCCTTATAGTTATTGACATAGTACAAAAAGACTCCGCCGTAAAACCAGATATAGGGATTGCGGGATTGCAGATCAAAAGTCTCAAAATACATTTCCAGACTACCTTCAATCTTGTCCCAATTCTGCAATTCGGCATGAACCCTTACAGTATGCAGCATCGCCCATTCGTTCTGATCATCCAGACGCAGCACTTCTTCCAATGGCTGGATGACCTCCTTAAATCTGCGAGCTGCCAGCAGAGCGGCTGCAAAAAGCTTGATGTATTGGGCCCTGTCCATATCCGATGGCAGATACTTAAGCATTTCATTAAAAAAAGAGACCGCAGCATTCCAATCCTTCAGGTAAAAGCTGCTGATTCCGCTGATTAAGTTGGCATCAAATTGCGAATCACCAGGAACAAGCTCCATAAATATCCGCAGATCGGCGCGGCAAAGCTCGAATTCTTTCAGCATGAATCTCGCAAACGCCCTGTTGTAATATGCATAGGGATGGTTATTCCGCTCTATATCCGCATCGAATATTTGAACGGCTTCCCGGTACTGGCCGTTCAGACGAAGCGCAGATCCGTATTCGAAATAGTGTTCTTGTCCCTTGTCATCATCCAGCTTGGCCTTTCCGAAATGAAACACACTTTCCTCATACTGATCCAGATGATAATAGCAGCTGCCCAGATCTGCATGAAGAAACCAAAGGTCTTCGATGTCCAGAGCTTTTTTATAATAAAGAACCGCTTCTTCAAACCGCTGAGCTTCTTTTGACATGACTGCCAAGTAGCGAAGCGATAACAGATGACCGGGATCCAGTGCCAGCACCAGTTCAAACTGCTGAATAGCAGCGGGATAATCCGACTGCTGGTACGCGTTTATCCCTGTTTGGTAGCGTAATTCCAACAGAAACGCTTCGTCCTTATTCTCTGCGTTGCCGGCAGCAGCGTAGTATCGGGTTGCTTTCTCGTATTGTTCCTCTTGATGGAGCGAATAGCCAAGTTGATAGTTCTGCCTAGCTGTAAGCTCGCCGAACTGCACGAGCTGAAGCCATACGCCGACAGCCTGATCATACTGCTGCTGCTCCATATACAGACCGGCCAATTCATCCAACGTTTTCATTTGATCCGGTCGATCTTCAACCTCCAAGCGCATCTTCATTTGCTGCTCAAGTCGCTGATTCAGCGTGTCTATCTGAGTGTGAGCATGCAGGTCCCAGGGACATAGCTGCTTGATTCGAAGGTATAACTCTCTTGACTCCTTGATCCGCCCCAGCTGCTCAAGACATTGAGCTGCCCCGGTCAAAGCCTGGGCATGATCCGGGGTATGCACAAGAACTTTTTGGTACATGGAATAGGCATCTTCCAGCATTCCTAATTGAAGCATACAGTAAGCCAGGTCGCTGTTGTGATGGACTTCCGCATTCCCGGAAGCTTCCATCCTCTTGAAGGCTTGGAAGGCTTCCTCCCAATTGCTGTACTGCAAGCAAAGCTCCCCAATCATCCGATTGAGATCAGGTTCTTCCGGCATGATCTGAGCGGCTTCCCGAAGCCAGTGCTCCGCACCTTCCACATTCCCTTGGACTAAGCAAATCTGTGCATTTGATCGGGCAGCCAGAAATTGCTCCAGTTCATCCAGCGGGGTCATGCTGTCTGTTACATAGTCATAGCGAAGATCCCAGAAGCCTTCAAGCTGCATCATCACATAATCCACATATGTCTTGGGAAACAGCTCCTGCATCTCTATTTCCATGCTGCTCCACGCGAATGTCTCATCCAGCAATCTCCAGACCGGACCTGGAGCCCAAGCTCTATCCGCAAACAGCCGCAATACCTCGAATTGAAGCCGCTGTCTGGTTTCGAAGCCCGAGAATTTCTCATCCTCCAGCAGGGTAATCCAGCGATCCTCGTCCACTCGCGTTTGAATGTCATCATACAGATCGACAGCTTGAAGTAAAAACTCGTTAGCTAAAGCAGCCGGCAGGCTGTTAGAGGAATTCTGCTCTTGTATATCGGGTAAATCCCGCTCATGAACCGAGTCCTCCGTCCAATCATCAAACACTCCTGGATGATCTGTGTCTGCGTTTACTGCCGAAGGTGCTTGAGTTTGTCTTTGTATGTCCTTAGCTTCTTTTAAAGCGGCATCATAGGCTGTTCGAAGCTTCTGAAAGCCTTCAGGGTCCTCTTCGGGATGATGAAATTTAAGCCGGGCCATATAAGCGCGTTTAATAAGTACCGCATCCTCAGTAGGCTGGATGCCAAGAAAACTCCATATATCTGTCATTAGAAATCCGTCATCCTTTCGAGTTCGTCCAACCAGGCCTTGCAATGCTCCGCTGCTTTACGAATCTCCCTGTCGTTCTGACGGCGGAGAATATCCTCGAATTGGCGAAGCACGGAGGCAATCTGTTCACGTGATGATCCGAGCGATTCTTCATAAAGCCGTTCCCCGCGTGCTAGCAGAAGCCTGTTCTCCATTCGGTCTCTAGGGTGGATTTTAATGTCCGAAAGCTCTTTAAACCGCTGCTCAATCTGCTCCTTGGAGAACTGGCCAGGATTCTCCTCAATCACAATTCGGGATTGTTCTCCGGTACTTACTACGGTGGCTTCCACTTCTAAAATGCCGTTAATATCATATGTAAAACGTACCTCGACCACCTCTTCCCCTTTAGGCGAAGCTGGAAGTTTGACCGAAAATTCACCTAGTCTGATATTGTTTTGCGTTAGCCTGCTTTCCCCTTGATATACAACAATGCTCATATCTTTCTGACTCTCACGGATCGTGCTATAGCTCTCTGTTCTGCTGACGGGCACAACCGTATTACGATCTATGATTGGACTGAAATGACCCGATTCAAAATACCCGGAGGCATTCTCTACTGAAACGCCTATGCCTAATGTATAGGGACACACATCGGTTAATACGATATCATGTAAAGCGGCATCTCTTGCCTTCATTCCAGCCTGGATGGCTGCACCAAGAGCCACTGTCTCGTCTGGATCGATATGAGCCGATGGCAGTCTGCCAAACAGTCTGGCAGCAAATCCAGTAATGATAGGCATGCGAGTCGCTCCACCCACCAAAATAATCGCATCCAAATCAGAGGGACGTATTGCGGCATCTCTTATCGCTCGTTCCATCGGCTGACGAAGACGGGCTAATAAAGGTTTAGCCAAAAGCTCAAATCGCTCCGCAGTAATCGTGCATCGCAGAAGCTCCTCATTGCTCACAATTTCCATATCCGCAGCTTTTCCCCTGGATAAGGAATGCTTGGCCTTTTCCGCCTGTTTTCGGATCAGGTTTGCCAGCTTGGGATCCTCCAGGTCAAGCATGCCTTCCTTTTGCCGGATCATGAATTCTTGCATCAGCAGTTCCGTGAAATCTTCCCCGCCAAGAAAATTATCGCCTGCTACCGCCTGAACTTCCATCAGGTCTTCGAATCGCTCCAATATCGATACGTCGAAAGTCCCTCCACCCAGGTCAAAGACAAGAAATCGTGTGCTCGGTTCTTCTAAATGGAGGCCATAAGCAACAGCTGCAGCTGTAGGCTCATTAATGAGACGCTCGACTTTCAATCCCGCTAACTGGCCCGCTCGCTTCGTCGCTTTGCGCTGTGCATCGTTAAAATAAGCGGGTACACTGATAACGGCTTCCGTAACGGGCGTTCCAAGATACGCCTCTGCATCCTCCTTCAAGGCCCGCAATACAAAAGATGACAAATCCTCCGGACTAAATTGGTGTTCGCCCAAGAGAAACGTTTTATTTGTTCCCATATACCGCTTAAACACCGAGGCAGTCAATTGCGGATGGGTTATCATTCGCTGCTGTGCCGCTTCCCCGACGAGAATTTGTCCATCTTCGTCCACGCTGATTACGGAGGGGGTCAAATGCTGCCCGAGTGCGTTCGGTAAGATTTTGGCACCTTCCGGAGAATAAACTGCTACCACACTGTTCGTTGTACCCAAATCAATTCCAATAATCGTCAATATGTTGTACCTCCCACGATGAACTGCATTAGCGCTGCATCAACGTTCAATTTAGCTGTTAGGCAATTTGACGCATTCAATACCTTAGTTGTCTAAAACGCCTATACAGTATATCGGACAATCAAGAACAGTTCTATAGAATTTAATCCAAACCTTTCGGCTAACTTCCTGGATCCACGATAAAGAAGCATCCAGTTCCTGCCCTCTGGATGCTTTCTTTTGTTCATTCAGAGTGTATACACATTATTTCAATAACCACAGTGCCGGCACATTGGGCGGTTCCCAGCCAGTCAGCGATGTATGCGGCTGACGACAGATGTAGGTTTTCCCTCCGTAGGCCACTTCGTCGTTGACTTTGTAGCTGACATTTGCCGCCCAGGGCTGCGCACCGCTTTGCGGAGCAGTTGTCACACTGATGATGGTACCTGCCGACACATTTCCGGCTGCATCCTTAGCCGTCACGGTGAATGAGTAGCTCGTATTAGCCGTCAACCCGTTAATCGTAGCGGACGTTCCCGCTGTATTAACGGAGCTGGTTCCGTAGGTGACTATGTAGCCTGTTACACTGACATTGTCAGTGGAAGCATTCCAGCTTAAGGAAACGCTTGTTGCCGTCTTGGCTGTCACTTGAACATTGCCCGGGGCCGTCGGAGGTGTTGTATCTCCCCCCGTACTTGGGGGATCGGTTGTCACGGTAAGCGGCGTGCTGGCTGCGGATTGGTTGCCTCTCGCGTCAACCGCCTTGACCGTGAAGGTATAGGATGTGTCCGGTGTTAAACCTGAAATCACTGTACTGGTCCCGGTCACGCTGACGGATTGGGAACCGTAGTACACGATATAACCTGTCACTCCCACATTATCCGTGGATGCCGTCCAGCTTAAGCTTACGCTCGTTGCAGATTTGGACATGGAGGTCACATGGGTCGGAGCCGTTGGCGGCTGCGTGTCCGGCAACGGCGGACTTAAAGCATCCAGATAAGCGCGATGACTGTTCGAGAATTCAAAATTGTTGAATTTATCCCAGTTGACGGACCAGGTCATAAGACCGCGGAAATTCGGATAGCCGCTTACGCTTCCCCGGGTTTTATAGCTCGGCAGCTGGACGCCTTTAATCAGTGCATCCAGCGCCTTGTGTACTTCCGCAACCGAAGTAAAACCCCCGCCTGCATTGACGTTGGCCGGCAGCCCGAGCACGACTTGGTCCGGACGCAGCGGTGGAAACATCTGATTCGGGTTTTTGGCAACAGGGAATCCGGTTAAGATCATATCTGCCATGGCAACGTGAAAATCGGCATTTCCCATATTATGATACTGATCGTCCAGCCCCGTAATCGGACCCGAGTTATAGTTCTGAACCTGCAGCCAATCAAGGATATCGCGCGTGGCATAAATAACCGGCAGATAAGCTCCTGCGCGGTTGTCACAGCTGATGCAGCTGCCTCCGTAGAAGCTATAGCCAAGCTGTACAAAAAACGTTTCAGGCGCCATCGTTAAATAAAACGGTCCCGTTCCAAAATGGTTATTAATTGTGCGCAGGGCGGAGATCAAGTTGACGATGACCGGCGTGGTCGGGTTCTTGAAGTCGCTATCCCCCGAATTAAAATAAAGCGAATGGCCTTCGAAGTCCACGTCCAGTCCATCAAATCCGTATTTTTCGATGATTGCGATAACGGAGTTCACGAAATTATCCCTGGCCGAAGTGCTGGGAAGCTGTACCTGCCCGTTTGCACCTCCTATGGAAATGATGACCTTCTTCCCCTGACTTTGAAGATATGCAACATCTGCTTTGAAGTCTGCCTCCGTATAGTTGTAAGGAATGAAGCCGATAGTTCCGTTGGTTACACCGGATGTTGGTTCAGCAAAAGATACGTTGATGATGTCGAATTTGGGAGATACGTCCCTAAGCTTGATGAAACCGGATCCGTTATCGAAGTTATGCCAATAGCCGACAAGGGTTTTACTTGCCACAGCCGCGTGTGCTTTGGGGATATGAATCGCCGTTACCTGAAGAAGCGATAAGACCACCATAACCATCAGTGCCTTAATCCATGATGATTTGCGATGCATAAAGCGATTGACGAGCATCCTGAGTATTCCTCCTTCACAACCAAATGATAGCGTTCTCAAATCACCCTTAAAAAGAGTTGCATTCAGCGATCCCCCTTTCTTACCCGATTAAGGCGATCAGGACATTAGGGATCATATGTTTATATATGGTAATAAATTCTGGCTGAAAACGAATAATTCAGTGCCAGGCAGGAAATCCTAATTCGCGGCAACTTCATTAAAATAACACTGAGGAGATCTGTTCATGATCAAACATTTGAAGGATATCGGGCTCGGACTGGCTGTCTTAATCCTGATTGCAGGCTGTACGCCAAATAACCAGGTAAATCAGCAGCAAGTTAGCCACAAACCCTTAACACAGAAGCAAGTGAATCCTGCTCCGGTCCAAATATCGTCCCATACACGCAATGCTCAACCAAAGCCACTCTCCACCACCACACAAGCATCTTCCACTTCGACTTTTTGGATGAATGCTTCAAGGTTGTCGGCTAAAGGAACCCAGGACGAGCTCCCATCGGAGCTGCTTGATCTGCTCCAGCCAGGAACCAATAATCCAGCAGGACAAGCTCCGGCTCCGGCAAATAACAATGGAGAACAAACGTCAGACAGGAGTGGTGCAGGAAACAATAAGGGAAATCAGAAAGACTCCTCCCAATTCGCTCAGCAGGTATTGGACCTGGTTAACAAAGAACGATCCAAAGCAGGACTTGGCTCTTTAACCATGGATGAAGAGCTGTCCAAGATGGCTATGGCGAAGGCTGAGGACATGTATGATAACAATTACTTTGACCACAATTCCCCGACGCACGGGTCGCCTATGGACATGATGAAGGAATATGGAATCACCTATAACTCCGCTGGCGAAAATATTGCCAAGGGACAGACCAGCCCTTCTCAAGTCATGAAAGATTGGATGAACAGCCCGGGCCATAAAGCCAATATCTTGAACAAAAGCTATACCAAGATTGGCATTGCTTTTTACAATAACGAATGGGTTCAGGAATTTACCGGTTAACACTTCAGAAGCTAAAGCCTGGTCGATATGACCAGGCTTTAGCTTTTTATTTATCGTGCTTAAGGTGCCGCCCTAGGTAGCTGCCCCTGAGGCGGGTATATCTCAACGTGCATAGAAGGATCGACGTTTGGGCTCCGGTGGTTATTTAGTGGTTGCTGCCGTTTACAGCAGAAAAAATGTATGATAAATTAAGTTATATCTCACCAAGCAATATATAGTTTCATCTAGTGAAACTAAATTTAATCTTTGTTTTTAATCTCTGAACTCATTTTGAATGTAGGAGGAATAACCATCGAAGATTCAATAAAAAGCCAAGTGCAGCAGCAATTTGCCAAGAACGCTGGAAAATATGTAACAAGTCAAGGGCATGCCAAAGGTGAAGACCTGTCCCTGCTGGTCTCTTGTTCCCAGGCGGATCAGACGATGGAGGTGCTGGACATCGCAACCGGAGGTGGACATGTGGCTAATGCCCTCGCTCCACTTGTCCGCCGCGTAACGGCCTTTGACTTGACGGAGGAAATGCTGACAACCGCCGCTGCTTTCATTCATGGAAACGGCCATACCAACGTTGATTTCGTGCAAGGGGATGCGGAACAGCTGCCTTTCGAGGATGCTTCTTTTGATCTGGTAACCTGCAGGATTGCGGCCCATCATTTTCCGGATGTACCTGCTTTCGTGCGCGAGTCCCTTCGCGTGCTCAAACCCGGTGGTAAAATCCTGCTTATCGATAATGTCGCTCCGGAAAAAGAGAATTTGGATGAATTCTATAATGAAATAGAAAAACAAAGAGATTACAGCCACGTCCGTGCATGGAAGAAATCGGAATGGATTCATCTTCTGGAGCTCACTGGCTTCCGCACAGAAATGGCCGTGACTTTCCAGAAGCCCTTTCAATTCCACGACTGGTGCGAGCGATCCGGGCTGGCTGAGGAGGAGAAGATTCTACTGGAGCAGAAGCTGCTTCATGCTTCCGAGGAGGCACGGCACTACTTCTTGGTGCGAAGCGATAAGACCGGTGCTGTCTCCGGTTTTACCGGTGAGTCCATCTATATTCAAGCGAGCCGCTCTTCTGTACTGAACTGAGCTCCTACGCACAATATATATTTTGACAGAAAACCGCCATGTCCAGCATAGGCGGTTTTCTGTGCTGTGCCGATCTCCCGAGTCATAATTCATATAAATGCTATTGACAGGCATCGCGAGTAGCCTTACAATAACCTGAGAATGATAATCATTATCGATTTTATATCCAACACACTCGATTGAAATGATGATTGTTCAAAATACATAGCTTTTTTGGGGGAGAATCATTTTGAAAAAATATTTCACACTGTCCATCCTGCTAGCCCTTCTGCTTTTAAGCGCTTGTGGCGGTCAAGCAAACAGCACCAATACAGAAAGTAATGAAAGTAAGCCCTCCGAAGAAATCTCCTCTTCGAAATCCGATACCTTTACTTATCAATCGGAGAACGGGCCCGTAGAGGTTCCAACCAATCCACAGCGTGTCGTTGTGCTTACCCGATTCTTGACGGGGAATGTGATGGCCCTTGGAGTACCCCTCGTAGGCGTAGACGAAATGTCCAAAACAAATCCTCAGTTCGAGGAAAAGCTGAAGGATATTGAGGTGGTATCCGACGAAAGTCTGGAGAAAATCATCGAACTGGAGCCGGATCTGATTATCGGTCTATCCAGCATTAAAAATATCGATAAATTCCAAGAAATAGCTCCTACCGTAACCTATACCTATGGAAAAGTTGATTATTTGACACAGCAGGTCGAAATCGGCAAGCTGTTGAACAAGGAAAAAGAAGCACAAGCCTGGGTTGACGATTTCAAAGTCCGTGCTCAAAAAGCCGGAGAAGAAATCAAAGCCAAAATCGGTGAAGATGCAACAGTTTCCGTCGTGGAGACGTTCAATAAACAGCTCTACGTTTATGGATTTAATTATGGTCGCGGAACAGAGATCCTGTATAACGAATTCAAGCTTGCCATGCCGGAGAAAGTAAAGGAAGCTACAGCAAAAGACGGCTATTTCACTTTGTCGTCCGAAGTACTGAAAGATTACTTCGCTGACTATGTCATCTTCAGTAAAAACGCAGAGGAAGACACTTCCTTCCAAAATACGGATATGTACAAGAACATTCCGGCAGTCAAAAACAACCGTGTATTCGAAGTCGATGCCAAAACATTCTACTTCAATGACCCGTTAAGCCTCGAATATCAACTGGATTTCTTCACCCAACATTTCCTCGGCAAATAATCGCTCCCCCCGCATCCTGAATCACACCGAGATTTAGTTATACTCGCATAACATCGAAGGACCTGTCTGTTATGGACAGGTCCTTCTGTTATTTTCTTTCTGTTACTTTCGTTTCAAGCATAAGCATTTACAAATAATCGATACTGTTTAACACCAAAATCACTCCGGCAATACACAATACCCACGATAACAGGGAACCGGAGCTTTCGGCAATCTTCACACGCAGCTTCTCCAGCGGTCTCTGCATCACGCGGCCTAATACAAGGTGTAATCCGAGCAAGATCAATGGAGGAAGCACCATCACCATATTATAAGCAGCCAGGATCGGAACCCATTGAACCGTGTTCAATTGGGCGGTAGTCATTAGCCCGATCGCTGCAAAATAAGGAAGCGCGGTGGCCACCTCAATGAGTGAAGTGGTGAAACCTAGCCCGATCATGGCGCCGAAGCTTTTTGATTTCGGGCGGCGCGGTTCGGATTTCTTTTTCGTAGGAACATAAAAACTCGCAACAAACAGGACTCCACCGAGAATGGCCATCATCCAGCTGACCGTTCGATTCTGAAAGATATCGGATATCGATTTCATGACAGCACCCAAGCCGAGCATGAGCGCAGCTCCAACCAGGAAGTAGAAACCGGCCACCGTAACCAAGTAAACACCTAAACGGGAGATGAGTCGATCGCGCTCGGTCAGAAGCAAATACACCGTTACCCCCAGCGCGGCCGGGCTTAGCATATCCAATAGTGACAATACCCCAATGGATAGCAGCAGCTCCAGTGTCATGATGTCTCCCCCCTCTCCGTTTGTTGTTCTTCCTTGCGCGTTACATAAATATCAAATGCCCGTTCCATAAATGCAAGAAGCTCTTGTTCTATTGGGTATAACCCCATCTGCTCGGACTGATCCGGTGATTTACGAATCTCCCACAACTTGTCCACGAAAGAGTCCTCTTCTTCAAAATGCTCCAAGCGTTTCTCATCCATGCGCCGTACAATTCTTTGCACATCGGGCGAATCCGGAGAATCCTCCATCAGCCTTTTGAGCTGACCTAACAGAGCGATCCATTCCAGCGAGTCGGGATCTGCACTGTTCATGTTAGGAAGCAGACTCAGCATTTCCACCTCACGTTCATCAAACATTTGATTGCGGAACGATTGTTTTAGCGATGGATCTTGTCCTGATAGCTGGATTAATTTCTGAATAACCGCCCAGCTCGTCTCGCCTTCCACCGCAATGCTGTGGAGTACTGCTCGTAAAGCCGATTCCATCTGACTCAGCTTCCTTTGTTCCTTATGAACAAAGTCTAACTGATTCATGAGACTGGTAGACCAATTCCACTCCCGGCTCGAGATCATATCTGATATTTCCTGCAAGCTGAAGCCCAGCTTCTTCAGAAACTGAATTTGCTGCAGTTTCCGCAGCTCCGCATCGCTATATATCCGGTGCTTGCCCGGTGTTTTGGAAGCAGGAATCAATAAACCAATCTGATCATAATAGCGCAGTGTTCTCACCGTAATTCCCGTCTGTTTTGATAACTCCTGAATAGGAATCGAATTCAACCTCAACACCTGCTTTCCTCCATTCATCTTATGAACTTAACTATATAAGATGACGCTGCGTCACTTTCAAGCAAATTCTCAAAAAAAGTTATCTTTATACACAAAAAAAGCCTGATTCGTCAGGCTTAACTCATCCAGTGCATCCGATGGAAGATGGAATATTTATTTCGATTTTAATATTTTCGTTCTGCTCAGTCCGATTAAATAGAGTCCGAAGGGAATCACCAGCAAATGAAGAAATGCATAGCTTGCCCACACTTGCTGAATGATGTTAGCAACATAAACGGTGTTGATATACGTATTCCAGGCCACAATGATAAAGAGAACAGATAACGGATAGATTAAGTGGTTCTGCTCCTTCAGCCTGAATACGGTTTTTATTCCATGAAGGATGGAGAGGAACAGCAGCGAGATTTTGATAAAAAACGTAAGCACCCAAAGCGTAATCAAGATACCTTCCACGCGTTGAAAGAAATTCCCGACGTTAATCGTCTTCGCTAATGCAAAGGCCGGGAACGTGCTGTTCTCCGTTTGTTCGATCCCAAGAATGAGCACGCTGAGCAGGACCGTGACACTTAACACGATGCCGCCTGCAACAGCTCCCCACAGCAATGCCTTCTCCCCCTTCCGCTCACCCTTGACCAGAGGGAGGAACACCATCAGTACAATCAGCTCCTGAAACATAGAGGAGTGAAATCCGGCATTGGCAACGGGAATCCATCCATCCTCAAGTATAGGCTTGATATGATTCCAATCAATCTGGGGAATAAGTGAGAGCAGAAGGACCATAAACAGAAACACAATCCACGGAAACATCAATTCACCCACCCGCGCTAGGATGATGATGCCCATTCTGGCGCACATGATGGCCGCAATCAAGAACAGAATCTGAATAGCTTCGATTGGTGTCTCCGGCATCATTTCGCTGGTTATAAAAAAACCTAAATTGCCAAGCAATGTTCCCGTAAGTATCAAAAAATAAAAAAGATAAATCAGTGACATGGCCTTGCCCAGGATTTTGCCCAGAACCAGCTCATTCATTTGAAAAATCGTTTTACCAGGGTATAGCCTTGCGATAGCAATATACAGCACAACCATAAGGATATTTATCAACAAACTGCACAAGGAGGCGATCCACGCATCCTCCCGTGCAGTATGCGCTAAACCAGAGGGTGTGACCAGAATCGAGGTGCCAATGGTCAAGCCGAAGGTTAATATAAAAAACTGCCGTGCCGCGATTCCCTTGTATTTTATCACGTGCGACCATACCCTTCTTGTTATGAAATCAGCCTGTTCAATGGTTGCATCATGATGCTGATCCAATCCAGCGGCCGAAGCTCAGTGAGCTCCAGCATGTCCCCGATTATCGCAAGCAGCGTCAATCCCCATACGGCATAAAATACGATCATATCCCGAAGAGAACGCAGCCGAATCAGATGCCTTGTTTCCGTGACCACAACAATCAACAGAAACGTTATCAATACAAAATGCCAATTCACTTCTCATCGACCTCCTGATTTAAGGGTTGAATGATGGACCCGATCCGCCGGATCGCGACATGGGAGTGCACATCGATGCTCATCGATTGGAAGCTCTCTCCCCAGTGACTTCTGTACGTTTTCCATACCTGGGGATATTTCCGGTGCAGGACTTCACCAAGTGCAAAAATATCGGCTCCATAACGCTGTTGAACATCCTTAACATGTTTCTCGATGTTTTCGTTATATTTATCCTCGATGCTCCTCTCCAATGCTTCTATGGCCGAAGGCTGATAGATATCAATTGGACATTGAACGGAGTTGATATCCGCTTCTATCTCCATTTTGACGGAAAATCGAGGAATATTCTCAGCGCTCAGCATAACATCAAGCGATGTGTCTGCCCGGTTTACCGTGAAGCCAACAATCCCGCCGCTCGGACATGACACATATCCAACGGTGGACTCGACTCTGTTAAGAACGTAATTCACCGTTTTGCTTGGTGGCTCCCCAAGCCATCCCACCAGCCGATCCCCTTTGAATACACCTAATCCCGCATGCTGAAGGAGTGTAGAGGGACTGATTTTTTTTACATTCTCCACGGACTGGCCTTCCGCCGAACTTCCGTTTAATTGAACCCCGGACAATATCGGATCTGAACCGCTTTGCTTTAATTCGGTAACAAACTGCTGCAATGTAACTTTCCCCGTGGCCGCCCATTTTTTTTCCGATATCAGAATGGAGGAATAGAGCGAGTTCGCAGGGATATATTCGAATGGCGTCACCACCTCCAAAATCTCAGAGGCATTTCCATTCTTGGCTATCAGCATGAAGAAGTCTGTTCGCAGTTGATGATTTCGGGATATGTAATCAAGCACATCGCTGACCCCTTGCCGCGCCAGATCTTCCCCCAAGACCAATACGCGGACATGGGACAGATACAGCATGCGGGGCGCCATGCTTAACATCCGCTGAAGGGCGTCAGGTACCGTTTTTCCTACAGACTTGTAAGTGACCACAGGAAGACTTCCAATGGATCCCCCACTCTTCGTTGCCAGCTCGCTGGAATTGAGCACTTGCGCGGATACAGCGTAACCGTCCTTATGCGTGTCGATTCCAAGTGCCATAACAACAGCCAGCTCATTCAGTTCCTTTCGGCTCCAGCATCCCGATGTGATGATCAGGCTTGTCATAAGCAGGACTGATAGTATTGTTCTTCCCAGCATCCACAACCTGTCCCATCTGTTTAAAGTAGAATCCCCATGCCCATTTCTTAACTGCAGATCAAGATTTGGCTTTGCCCATATACTTCTTCATATTGTGACGGGATAATCGGAGCAGTGCATCCTTCTGGCTCCTCCATCGTATGGGTGCAAAGGAGGTCATGTACGGAACTCCCATCGACTGCAGGCTGCACAGGTGCAGTGCCAGGACAATCAGGCCGATAATCATGCCATACAATCCAAAAGACGCCGCAATCGCCATCAGGCCAAATCGCAAAATCCGGACAGAAATCCCTACATTAAAGGCCGGCAGCGCAAAGTTGGCTATGGCCGTAATGGATACTACAATAACCATGGCGGCCGATACCAAACCTGCTTCCACAGCAGCTTGTCCGATAACCAATGTCCCTACGATCGAGACAGACTGGCCGATTGATTTGGGTAACCGAATGCCGGCCTCGCGCAAAATCTCAAATGTGATTTCCATAATTACCGCTTCAACAAAGGCTGGAAAGGGAACTCCTTCCCGCTGTCCAATCAAGCTAGTCAACAAATTGGTCGGCAGCATTTCCTGATGAAAAGTGGAGATTGCAATATACAACGAGGGTGTAAGAAGGGCAATACCGAAACATAAATATCGGAGCAGGCGAACCAGGCTGGCAAAATCCCATCGCTGGTAATAATCCTCGCTCGATTGAAAAAATTGCACAAACAATGCCGGAACGACCAGAACAAATGGGGTTCCTTCCACAAGAATCGCTATTCGACCTTCCAATATAGCTGAAGCAATGACATCGGGACGCTCCGAGTTGTACACCGTCGGAAAGGGGCTGTATCGATGATCCTGAATCATCTCCTCGATATAGTTGCTCTCCAGTACGCTATCCAGCTTGATCCCATTCAGCCGTGTGCGCAGCTCGTCGAGTACCTTGGTGTCGGCCAAACCATCCATGTACATGACAGCCAGCTGAGTATGGGTATGCTCGCCTACCTTGCTCTCTTCGATGCGCAGCTTGGGACTTTGAATTCTCCGCCGAACCAAAGCCGTGTTCTCGCGAAGCGATTCCGTAAAGCCCTCTCTCGGTCCCCTGACAACCGATTGCGAGCTGGCTTCTTCAACCCCGCGCTGCTTCAGCTTTTCAGTACCCACGTAGAGTGAGGTAGACGTTCCCTCAATAAAAACCACCGTATTCCCTGACAACACGTTCTCCTCAACCTCAGGATAGGTTGTGGCTTCCCCCACCTTCCCCATCGTAATCGTGAGTTCCTTCAGCATCCTCACGCGATCGTCCGGGGACTGATTCGGCAATTCCTTAAACAACGGCGAATCCATATGAAGAGCTTCTATTAAAAAACGGGGGTCTCCCATCCCTTCAATGTAAACGATGACCGCAGGTATAGTACCCAGCATCAGCTCCCGGTAGATGATATCCCCGCTCTGCCCGAACCGGATCTTCATGTTTTCTATGAACTCTGAGATGAGAATCGGCAGCGCTTCTTGTAAACCTTCCTTGCGGGTTATGTTCTGCATCCTATACACGACTCCTCGTTTGGTACTCAAGATGAGCTCTGCCTTACCTCGGACCGTACGACCATCATGAATCTTTTTCTCTACTGTTCCCGGAGTTGGATATATTATACTTTTTGCCGCTTTAACATCCGATCGTTATAGGCCATAACAAAAAAAACGATCCGAGTATGTATGACTCGAATCGTTCTAAACGCAATCTGTCAGGTTTCTTACTCCCTGGATTCAATCTCTTTCCGGAGGCGTGCAATCATGTCATCGATAGCGCTCTCCCCAAGCTCACCCTCGCCGCGCTTGCGTACCGCTACCAGGTCCGAGTTCATTTCTTTCTCCCCCAGGACAAACGTGTAGGGCGTTTTCAGCAGACCGGCTTCACGGATTTTATACCCCAGCTTTTCGTTCCTGATGTCAACCTCCACCCGTACGCCTGTATGCTCCAGACGCTTCTTCACCTTAAGGGAGAAATCGATATAGTGGTCTGACACCGGAATAAGCATCACATGCACGGGAGCGAGCCATAGCGGAAATGCCCCGCCGTAATGCTCTGTAAGAATCCCGATAAACCGCTCGATGGAGCCGAATACCGCGCGGTGAATGACAACCGGCCGATGCTTCTGGTTATCCTCTGCGATGTAGGACAGATCGAACTTCTCAGGGAATTGAAAATCCAACTGGATGGTGCCGCATTGCCAGCTTCGCTTCAGGGAGTCGAGGATGTGAAAATCTATCTTCGGTCCATAAAAAGCGCCATCCCCTTCATTTATCCGATAAGGCAGCTTCTGTTGATCCAATACCTCCTGCAGGGATGATTCCGCCTGCTCCCATAACTCATCAGAGCCCATGGAGTCTTCCGGTCTAGTGGACAGTTCAATCGTATAATCAAAGCCAAAGACTCGGTATACCTGACTAATAAAGTCGATCACCTGTCCAATTTCATCATGGATTTGATCAGGTCTTACAAATATATGCGCATCATCCTGACAGAACGTACGGACCCGCATCATGCCACTCAGCGCTCCTGAATATTCATGGCGATGCACCTGACCGAACTCGGACAATCGAATGGGAAGCTCTCTGTAGGAATGCAGCGAGTTTTGGTAAACCAGCATATGACCCGGACAGTTCATGGGTTTCATTACATACTCCTGCTCATCCACCTTCGAAAAGTACATATTATCCTTGTAGTGGTCCCAGTGACCGGACATCTCCCACAGGCGCTTGTTCATCATCAGCGGAGTGCGAACTTCGTCATAACCGCGGTGGAATTGAAGCTCTCTTGCAAATTGTTCCAGCTCGTTACGGATAATCGTTCCTTTCGGTAAAAAGAAGGGCATTCCCGGCGCATCATCCGAGAACATAAACAGTCCCAGCTCTTTGCCAAGCTTGCGATGATCCCTCTTCTTAGCCTCTTCAAGCAAGAAGAGATGCTCTTCGAGCTGCGCCTGCTTGGGGAACGCCGTTCCATATATTCGCTGCAGCATCTTATGATCCGAGTTCCCCCGCCAATAAGCTCCGGCAACACTCATCAATTTGAAAGCCTTGATTCTGCCAGTCGAGGGCAGATGCGGCCCTCTGCATAGATCAATGAACTCTCCCTGCTCATAAACCGAAATGATTTCCTCCTCCGGCAAGCCAAGGATGAGCTCCCGTTTGTAAGGGTCGTCACTGAATAGTTGTTCCGCTTCTTCACGGCTAATTTCTCTTCGAATAATCGGTAAATCTTCCTGGACAATCTGCTGAATCTCCCGCTCGATGGCAATCAAATCATCGGTTGAGATCGAATGCTCCAGATCCATATCGTAATAGAAGCCGTCTTCGACAACCGGTCCCACTCCGAGGTAAACGGGCTTGCTGCCATACAAACGTTTAACCGCCTGAGCCATCAGATGAGCTGTGCTGTGCCGGTAAATGTTCAGTCCGTCCTCTGAATCCAGCGTCACAATACGTACTTCCGCATCCTCACAAAGTTCGTAATTCAAATCCACGAGCCTGCCATTTACTTTTCCTGCGACTGCACTTTTCCTCAGCCCGGAATGAATGGATTCCGCGATTTGTTTCATCGTCGTTTGTGCGGGATACTCCTTTTTACTTCCGTCTGCTAATGTTACTGTGATTGACATGGTTATCCCTCCATCAAATTTAGATTGAACGCAAAAAAACACACGATCCCCAAAGGGACGAGTGCGTTCGGCTCGTGGTTCCACCCTCATTTGATCCAGACCTGCAGCGCTGTGTGGCCGCGTGCTCATCGGATCCTCATTAAGACATCCGGTAACGGGGATGATTCGGTGTTTTCTACTGCCCTGTCCATAAGTAAACCTATAACTTAAGGGTTCAAAAACACAGCTACAAAGGGGTAATTCATGAAGCAAGCACGGAAGAAGCTTTCACCAATCACTTCTCTCTCTGGGCAGGTCGTTTCAAGAATCATGTCTTTGATGGTTGCTGATAGTAAAGTACTATAAGTCAGTTCTTTCCAATTGTCAATCATTCACTTTTCACTTTTCATTGACCATTTAACCAGATATCCAATACCTAAACCGACAAGAACCCCGGGCAACGCACTGCTCAGCGCTAATCCAATACCAGCCCCGATAATGACACATGCGTAAATGATGATATCTCCCTTGTTCAATCTTTCCAGCTCCCTCTTGTAAGTATTTGATCCCTCATATTCCTTGAACCAAATACAGTTTACAAGATGACGCCGCGTCGCTTTCAAGCCTTAATTTTATGAAAAAAATGAATTTCATCCTAAATGAAGCCGTAACTCTAGATGAAAAAAAAGCCGCTGCATCCAGCGACTTTCTCGCACCTCCACGACTCTGTATCCATCCCGCTACAAAGCGAATTCAACAAGGTACTGCTCACAAATGGCTTCATATCCCAGCGACCGATATAGCCGCACCGCGTTTAGGTTGTCCTCCAGAACATTCAGATACACGTCTGAGGTGACTGCTCTCCCTTCGCGGGTCAAGGCTGCAGATACCTTTTTCCCGTATCCTTGCCTTCTCCACGCAGGTTCCGTTCCTATATTTCCCAGTTCGACATAATCCTCGCTGTAGATATGGTACCCGCCAACCGCGATCAGCTCCTGATCATGCACTACGCCGTAAAAAGGATTCTGCAATTCCTCTCTTGCAAAAGCCATTGTGTCCAGCTCTGTCATTATCGACTCGATCTGCTCAAAATATGACGGCCCTAAACGAAACACAGCCTCGTCCTGTGACGGCAAATCTCCGGGATGCTGGTGTTTCATCAACCAAATTCCCTTGGGAGGTTTCGTAACATCCATCTTTAAGCTAAGAAGCGCCCATCTGTCCTTACTCACAATAAAACTTCCAACTGCACCGTCGGGAATACCCAATTCTTGCTTCATTAGGGCCAACACTGGCTGAGGCCGGAACGATTTCTGTACTGGATAAACCGAAAAGGCATTGAAAGGCAGTCCTTTCAGATAGGCTGCCACTCCCAGCAGCTCCCCATGTTCCGAGAAATGCCCGTAATGAACCGTATGCTTTTTCCGGAACGTAAGGTAAGAATAATACAAAAAATGCCGTTCTCTATTTATAGATGCCAGGATAATTTCCAGTTCTTCAGGGAAAAGTCTGCGAATCATTGAGTCGTCTCCCTGTCTCAAAAGAAGTCCAGGAGATAGGTTTGCCCTGCAGGAATCATCGATTCCAATTGGGCTGCTGCTGCTGGGTTTCCAGTTAGCCGATGAATGGCATGTAAAGCCTGTGGCCTTTTGTATCCCATAAAGAGTGCAGACAGACTCTGAATATCAGTGGACAGATCAACCGGACCCTCGTAATCTGAAGGAAGCTCCAACAGCTTCGCTCTCCCCTCTTCATTGACCGACAGCTTCCACAGACCCGCATTCCAAGGTGCTGCAGGATCTTCCACCTCCACGGTCAACTCAGCTGCATGATGAGCTTGCGCTTCGAAAGCGTACTGCTCCACGAAGGATTTCAAATCCACGATACGCGCCATGAAGTAAGGGATAATCTCCTGCGTAATCCGCGGATCTGGCAGCATGAACGGCAGCTGATCATCCATGGGCACCATCACCATGTTGACTTGTTCAATCCTGGAATCATGGTTGGCAAAAAAAGTCCATAACGCGGTTCGCGCTTCTTCATTCAGGTAAACAAACTCGTCACACACAAGTTCTTTGTCTTTTAACTCATATAACGCATATCCCGTCGGCTTGCCTTCGGCAGAGTAATACACAACGCTGTGTCCATCACCCTGCAGGACAAATCTTTTCCACCAACCTTCATCGCGCACAAGGGTACCGTGATATCGGCTGACATAGGCTTGATATATGCCATCCAGCGTAGGGATATCGTCTACGCCTCTGACAATCCGGCCAGGCATCTCCGCTTTGCGCGGGAATTTAGCTGCCGGGATGACATACTTCTTATACTCTGCGAAAAGTTCCCATCCGAATTTACGATAAAACGGGATTGAGAACGGATGCAGGAAGGACAGAGTCTGGCCGTTGTTCTTCATCTCCTGCAATGCATGCTTGAGCAATGTAGATACATGTCCCTGTCTGCGGTTCTCCGGCCATGTAGCCACACCGGCAATACCGCCCATATCAAGAATCTTCCCTTGCATATAAACCTGCAGCGGAATGATGGTCAGCTTCGCTTGCAGTTCTTCCCCATCAAAGATCCCCCAGAATCGTTCAGGCTTAAAATGCTTCAGAGAGGACTCTCTTTGCTCAGGCGTCAGCGTATATTGAAAGGCATATTCGGATAATTTCATACTGATTTCAAATTCGTCAGATCTCAATTGTCTAAGTTCCATCACAGTTTCACCTCAACCGATTATATTTTATGTAATCTGGTTAGCAGTCTACCTGCCTTGCAATTCTTTGGTCATAAACACACTGTTCGGGTCTTCTGTATAATCCGAGAAAGGCTCGCCATATTGAAATCCGAAGCTGGCATAAAGTCTTCTTGCCGGTTCAAATGCATCCATGGACCCCGTTTCCAAACTGATCCTCTTATACCCGCGGCGCTCCGCCTCTTCTATGATGTGCTCAAGGAGTCGTCTGGCAACACCCTTTCGCAAATGGGAGGTTGACGTCCGCATGGATTTGACTTCGCCATGTGTACCATTAAGCTCTTTAAGTGCTCCGCAGCCCATTAATTCATCGTGCTCCCACAGGCTCCAGAACGTAATTTCCGGCTGCTTCAATTCCTCAAGATTCAGAGCATGTATGCTTTCCGGTGGGGAATGCTCTGTCATTCCCTGCAGATGTTCACTCACCAATTGGATAATTGCGGATCCTGTAAGATCATCGACTTTTATTACCATGGGCCCACTCCTAAACTTCGTATAAATAAAATGCAATAATATCCATAATGTGGATATGTTTAAAACTTATTCTCTATAATACTAATATAGCATCGTGAATTACTTCAAGATACTCATGACAGCTAAAGTAATCATTTTTCGAACAAACTTTTTGTAAGCTACTTGACAAAGTTAACCGACTAAGATTATTATTAGCTCATGCAAAAAAGCAAACACATCACGAAAAAATAAATCAAGAACAATTCGGGAGGTAAGATCATTGTCAAAATTAAATATCGGTATTATTCTAGGTAGTACTCGTCAAGGACGTTTAAGTCCACAAGTGGGTGAGTGGGTAAAAAACATCGCGGATCAGCGTGGAGACGCCAATTATGAGATCGTGGATATCGCTGACTACAAACTTCCTTTGTTGGGCGAAGAGGATGCTACTGAACAAGCAACGGCTTGGAATACGAAACTTGCCAGCTTGGACGGCTTTGTATTTATCGTCCAAGAATATAATCACAGTATTTCAGCCTCTTTGAAAAATGCGCTCGATTACGCTCGTGAGGCATGGAACGACAAGGCTGCAGGTATCGTAAGTTATGGATCTGTTGGTGGCGCTCGTGCTGCCGAACATTTGCGTGGAATCCTGGGCGAGCTGTCTGTAGCGGATGTTCGCGTTCACCCTGCTCTGTCCCTCTTCACTGATTTCGAAAATCCATTTACACCTGAAATGGCCTTTAAGCCAGCTGATCTGCATCTCGTAAACCTTAACGGTATGCTGGATCAAGTGCTTGCTTGGAGCGGAGCACTGAAAACGTTGCGTTAATCTTTAATCCTGAAGTAAAAAGCGAGACCCGGATTTATCGGGCCTCGCTTTTTGTTGTTATGGCTTAAGAGGAATTGTCATTTCCAGATCCTTCAGATAGGTTTTATCGCCATAGCTGTTCTCTCCTTGGCCGATAACGCTCCAGTCCTTGTTGTTTACGGTGAGCGTAAACGGCTTGATGGTAATGGATTTAGGAGTTCCCTTAACCGGGCTGAACAGCTGATCGATATGGTACTCGGTTAGTGGTTTGCTGTTAAAGTAATCGAATTTTCTAGGAGTCAGAACGTTGCCTTGGTCATCTACCAGCTCATAATAGACCATGCTTGCACTGTAATTGCCCTCCTGCTGTGAAGATGCCGGCACGGCGCCCTTACTGTCCAGCACCAGGCGAGTCGACACGGGGGACATATCCAGCTGCTTGACGGTATAACTGAACTGCCCATCTGATTTCGAAACATTCGGCTTCAGGACAACAGATTTATTAGTGACACTCACAGGAATTGTGAAGTCAAAGCTCTCGTCTACCCGGGTAACACGGGTCTGAATGGTCAACTCAAACTGATCCGGCAGCTGCAGATCTTTAGTAAGCTCAACGACATACGTATTCTCCAGTCTCGGGTGGTCTCCGAAGACTCCTTCGCCCGATTTCACTTCCTGTCCGTTGACCAGAATTTTGGGTGTTTCAATGTATCCTTTCATCTGATCTTCCTTAGCAACCTGCCTCGACTTGATATAATCGCTATCGGGATTTCCAATGATCTTTGCACCCTCATCTAAGTACGGCGAAGCTGTATTCGGCAAATCTACCCCATCACGCTCCAGAACAAAGGATAGACGGGTGCCATCATACAGTAAGTCAGCTACCTTCAATGTTACACCCTCGTGAGTAACACTCAGGTTAGGCTCCGATATGATCCCTTGTTGTATAGCTGCATCGACAGCCTCATGGCTCGTTCCTTCAAAAAGCAGGCCAATCATAGGAATTTGCTTAAGGGTTGCCGCCATCGCCGGCGATACGAACCCCGTGCCAATCACGGTCCCCCCTAGTACAGCTGTAACAGATGCAACGAGTAATGTCTTTCTTAATACATTCGGTTTTTGTTTGGTTGATACTCTTGTCATGTCACGATCTCCAATCTGATTCATAATTTGATAACTCATACTCTGCTTCGGAAAATTGGATTCACGAACCATTTGTTCAATTGCATCCATCTCAGCGAATTCCGTTTGTTCCGGCAACTGTCTCATGTGCCACCGCTCCTTTTTGGCTTATTCGGTCCATCAGTTTATGGCGTAAGCGTTCATACTTCTTCCGTACCGTTGCTGATTTGAGTCCCATAATCTCGCTTATTTCCTCGAAGGTATACTGTTCTACGGCCTTCAATAGCAAGATATGGCGCTCTTCGGCTGTAAGGTAAGTCAACAGCTCGTACACAACCGACTCGTGCTGAGATATTTGCATAACCGGCTGCTGCTCTTTACAATGCTCGATCAGGTTGAGAAAACGGCTCTGCTTCTTCTTGATATTGATTAGATGATGATAGGCCATTTTGTACAGCCATGCAGAGAAGGATACTTGCCTCTTGTACTGATGAAGATGTTCATAGGCACGAATGAAAATTTCCTGTACGGCATCCTCAGTCTCCGCATGATTCTTCAGAATATAGTAGCAGTATGTGTACATCTGCCGTTCAAACTGGATAATGATCGCATGATAGGATTGTTTATCTCCTGCTTGGATCTGTTCTATGACCGCTTCAATGGCGTTCCGTTTTCCTTCCGCTTCCCCGGGGATGGTTGGCTGCAAGCGAGCTCACCTCCTTCTTTGTTTACCTATATAACAATCCCAACTTGCTATTTTGTGACACGACTTTATATTCATGAGCTGCATGATCATAGATTCATCCGTCACAATAAAATGAACCCGCCATCATATGATGGACGGGGCCTGCCGGATTAGAGCCTATTTTGGGCATATTCTGCATGACAGCACAGCTACAGCTTTGGATAATTCTTAACATAATTTAAGAATCGTTTCGTAGCCGGGGACATTTCTCTCATAGAGCTAACCGCAATCCCCAGTGAGCGAAAATAGGGCTCCTGCAGCTCAACTAGGCGTATATTGCGTCGTTGCCCGCGCAGGACCAGTTCCGGAAGAATACTGATGCCAAGCCCCTTCTCCACCATGGCCATAATGGCATAATCATCTCCAACGGTATATTTAATATCCGGCTTCGTTGAGGCTCTCTCCAATACGCGATTCACATCATCGTCGGAGCCTTTGCTGGGCATGATAAACGGCTCATTCTCAATCTGAGATAAACGAATCGAGGCCTGTGAGCTAAGAGGGTGCTCCATGGGCAGCAGCACCAGCATCGGATCTTGATGCAGCGGCATCGCATCGAATACATCCCACGTTGGAAGCGAGAGAAAGCCGCAGTCAATCCTGCCCTCTGCGATCCAATCCTCAATCTCCCGATAGTCTCCTTCTGCCAAACGAATCTCGATATGGGGATAATCCTGTTGAAAATCCTTAATAATACTCGGCAGCCAGTGCACAGCAACACTTGTGAAGGTTCCTATATGAATGGTACCCAGTTCGATTCCATGAATAGAGGCCACTTTTTGATCCAGATGCTCATTCCACTTCAATATTTCTCGTATCGTCTTTACAATCTCCTCGCCATTGGTCGTCAGCTTCGTTCCAGAACGGCTGCGAATCAACAGCGTGAAACCAAACTCATCCTCCAGGCTGTTGATCATATGACTGACACCGGACTGCGTAAATCCCATCGCTTCGGCGGCTTTTGTCAGGCTTCCCAGCTCGACAACCTTCATCAATACTTTAAATTTATTCATGCTCAAGGGGGATTCCTCCAGATGGATATTCCATTAGATTTACTCATGTTTATCATAAGAAACATTCGTTTTACTTGTCTATTGTACGTGAGTATACTGATTCTGTTCAATCATTAGAAGGAGGAAATAGACTTGAAACCGCTGAAGGCCGATCTTATGATTTTGTTTATCACCATTTGTTGGGGCTCGTCCTATCTTTTTATGAAAATGGGACTGGATACACTAGGAGAATTTAACTTGATTGCCCTGCGATTTGGATTGGCCTTTATACTTGCAGCAGCCATTTTTTACCCCCGCTTGCGCCAGGTTAACTTGAGGACCATTCGTTATGCCATGCTTCTGGGCTCTATCTTGTTTATTATGTTCACAGCGCTTACCTTTGGCTTGAAGACAACGACAACATCCAATGCTGGATTCCTGATCAGCTTAACGGTAGTGTTTGTACCCTTAATACATACGTTCCTATTTAAGAAGAAAATAGAGAAGAAACTGATCGCAAGTATCCTGTTGGCTTTAACAGGTATTGCCCTCCTGACGATACAGCTTCCTTTTACGTTTAAAATCGGAGACCTGTTCTGCATAGCGGCGGCATTATGTTATGCCCTTCACATCAATGTGGTAAGCTCGGCCGCACAGAAGGTCGATACACTTAGCCTTGGCATTCTGCAGCTCGGATTTACCGGCTTGTATGCGTTTGTCATGTCGTTTATCTTGGAAACTCCGGTATTGCCAAGCACAACCCATGGATGGATCGCTATCCTTGTGCTCAGTGTGGTCTGCAGCGCCTTAGGCTTTATCCTCCAGACTATCGCCCAGAAGTACACAACCGCTACACGAACCGGACTCGTATTCTCATTGGAGCCTGTGTTCGCAGCCATGTTCGGATTCTGGTTTGCTCATGAGATCATGAACTCCGTTCAGTACTTTGGCGCAGCGCTTGTGTTTCTTAGTGTTGTCATAGCGAGTGTTGAAGTGAACACGTTGAAGCGTTCCAACATGAGGAACAGACCCCGTATTAAGAAAGAAAACACTGCCGCTTAAGCAAGGACCTCTCTTGATTTATGTTGCAATCATGATAGAATAGCAAAAAAACCTTGACTTCTTACGCAAAAATCTATATCTTTATATCACGGCTTAACTGATGACGATATCAGTTATGCAGGAACGTGATTAAAGGGGAGTAGCTGTCACAGCAGAGTCGTCATTACGGGATAATTCCCCGGCTTTGTTGGCAACTTTACGTTGTTTGCGAGACCTTTACCACACACACTGTGGTGAAGGTCTCTTTATTATTAGAGACCTTCACCTGCCGGTGGAGGTCTTTTTATGCCTTCAATACTACAACAAGGAGGAAGTTGCATGGAGCTTTTATTGGAGTATGGGTGGGTACTGTTAGTACTCATCGCACTGGAAGGATTGCTGGCGGCAGATAATGCGCTTGTCCTTGCCATTATGGTAAAACACTTGCCAGAAGACCAGCGTAAGAAAGCATTGTTTTACGGATTGCTCGGAGCTTTTGTATTCCGTATAGGATCGCTGTTCTTAATCTCGTTCCTGGTAGACGTATGGCAGGTACAGGCCATCGGCGCACTTTATCTTCTCTACATCTCGATCAATCACACCCTGAAGCACTTTATCAAAGGTAAGAAACCGACAGAAGATGCTAAGCCGAAGCCGGACAAGCCTAAGAAACAATCCGGATTCTGGATGACCGTATTCAAGGTTGAAGTGGCAGATATCGCGTTTGCCGTCGATTCAATCCTCGCAGCTGTCGCACTGGCTGTAGCATTGCCGGCAAGCGGACTGCCGAATATCGGAGGTCTGGACGGAGGTCAATTCATCGTCATCTTCCTGGGCGGATTTATCGGTTTGATCATTATGCGTTTTGCTGCCTCCTACTTCGTCAAGCTGCTTCAGCAGCGCCCGGGACTTGAAGTTGCAGCATTTCTCATTGTAGGCTGGGTCGGAGTCAAGCTGGCTGTCATCACCCTTGCCCACCCTGATGTCGCCCTCATCGATCATCACTTCCCAGAGAGCTCAATTTGGAAAGCATCGTTCTATATTGTTCTTGTTCTGATTGCCGTCATCGGATGGTTTGGTTCATCGAAACAAGAAGTACAGGATGAGGATAATGCAATTAAAGAAGTGGAAGACCAACAACCTGGAAAAACATTTCAAGGATAATTCGTTTACAGTATAGGAACCCAAAGATTATAGACCCGAAAAACCTAAAAGGCGATTTGCAAACGGTGCTGACCGTTCACAAATCGCCTTTTTTTCATGCCTAGATGGTTAATTGCATATGAGACAAACTCGCATAAACGCCCTTGCGGGCAATTAACTCTTCATGTGTGCCCACCTCTTCAATCCCATTCTGGGACAATACCACGATTCGCTGTGCATTCCGGACAGTTGACAAGCGATGTGCAATCACAAGCGTTGTTCGGTTATCACTCAGTCGTTCCAGTGAATCCTGAACCGCTCTCTCGCTTTCATTATCCAGAGAACTGGTCGCTTCATCAAAGATAAGGATCGGCGGGTTCTTCAAGAACACGCGGGCGATGCTCAGCCGCTGCTTCTGTCCGCCGGACAATTTAACGCCGCGCTGTCCGATATCCGTATGATACCCGTCAGGCAATGCCATGATAAAATCATGGGCATTCGCTTTTTTCGCCGCTTCGATGATCTCATCCATGCCGGCCTCCATGCTGCCATAACGGATATTATCGGAAACGGACCCGGCAAACAAGTACACATCCTGCTGGACCATGCCGATATGCTTCCTTAATGAACGCTGCGTGATATCCCGGATATCTCGTCCGTCCAGTAAGATACGGCCTTCATTCACTTCATAGAAACGGGGAATTAAGGAACATAACGTCGTTTTTCCGACTCCCGAGGGGCCTACTAATGCAACGTATTCCCCGGCTTCGATATCCAGGGACACATGATTCAGCACGTACCCATAGTCCTCTTTGTACTTGAAGCTGACGTCCTGAAACGTCACACGCCCCCGAACTTGCGTAATCTCCGCGGCATCAACGGAATCCTCAATATCCGGCTCCACCTCCAGAATCTCCATAAACCGGTCAAATCCGGTGATTCCCTCCTGATACAGCCTTGCGAAATTAACCAATCTCTGGATCGGCTCGATCAGGATGCCGATACAGAGGAAAAAAGTCAGCAAATCGGCAAGCGCTAGCTTGGCATCAACAATCGCTGCTCCACCAAACACAATGACAGCTATCGTAATGAGTTGGGTAAAACCGACCAACCCTTCGTGAAAGTACGTTTCACTCTTGTATCCTTCCCTTCGGCTGTCGACAAAACGCCCGTTCGCATAGGCAAACTTCTTCTTCTCCACCAGTTCATTCGTAAACGACTTCACCACGCGGATGCCGGATAAGGAATCCTCCACCTGTTCATTGATATCACCGATACGATCCTTGCTTACACGCAGCGCAATATTCATCTTCTTGTTGAAATAAAAAGCAAACACAGCCATGAACGGCAGAAAAAGAAATACGATCAGGGTAAGCTTCACATCAATATACATTAGAATGATGAATGCCCCAAGGAACTTCAGAATGGAGATCACGATATCTTCAGGTCCATGATGGTACAGTTCCGTAAGCGACAGAATGTCATTGGTGGTGCGGGTCATGAGCTGTCCTGTTTTGTTCTCGTCGTAAAAGCTAAACGACAACTTCTGAAAATGGTCAAACAGTTCCCTTCTCATGTCACTCTCCATATAAGCCCCCATCATATGCCCTTTATAGGAAATGAACATATCGCATAAGGTATGGATGATGACCATGGCCAGCATGACAGCCCCCACCGTATAGATTTGGTTCAGCGGATGGGGCGAATTTCCTTCTAACACGTTGATGGTGATGTATCTTATACATAGTGGAAGCATCAATGTTATGGCTGAGACAACAAAGGCGCATGCCAAATCAACACACAATAACCCCAGATAGGGTTTATAGTAGGACAAAAATTTCTTGGTTCGAGAATTCAAATACATCTCCTCCATTATAGTGGAGGGTTACTTATTCATGCCCCTCCAAATGTGATTCATGGTGACGTCCTTTGTTTTTCTCATCGATAACACCCTTCCTTTTACTTGATAGTTCCATCTTACTCCGAAGCGGCCGTAATCCGGAGTGTAAGAATCATTTATAATTAAAAAATCCCCTCTGGGAAGAAAAAAGCAGGCTTGGATCCCTGCCCAAGCCTGCTTCAGTATGTTCAAATTCTATCGATTCCAGCGCTCCGCAAGCAGCTCTCCGTTCAGGCCAGCGGCGGCTATTGAGCCCGACGAGGCAGCTGCAATGGCCTGGTACATCTCCGTTGCTGCATCTCCGGCACTATAGACACCAGGCACGCTGGTTTTACCATATGCATCAACGACGATGCTTCCGGCTTCATTGAATTCGCAGCCGATGGATGCAGGGAGATCCGAGCCGGACACCAGCTTCGGCGCAAAGAAGATGCCTGTGCAAGGGATGCGGGTTCCGTCCTCCAGCACAACCTGCTCCACCATTCCGCCGCTCGATTCAATAGACTCGATCGGGGCGTTGAATACGGGAATGTTATGCTGCTTAAGCTCTTCACGCTGCTCTTCCGTCCATTCATCGGGACCGTTGGTGCAAATTGTATATCTTTCGCTCCATCCTGCGATCAATTTGGCAAAGTGAAAGGCTCCCGCACCATTGGAAATCACGACCAGCGGCTGATCTCGCAGCTCCCAGCCATCACAATAGGGGCAGACAAATGCGCTTTTTCCATATACGTCAGCCAACCCGTTGATGTCGAGTGGGGAATCTTTTTTGCCAACGGCGAAGAGCAGCTTTTTACTGCGGTATATCGTTCCCTGTCCCGTTGTAATCTGAAAATCACCGTCAACGCCAGTAACGGCTGCAGCTGTATCCTCAACAAACCGGACCGAAGGATAAACGCTAATCTGTTCCTTGGCAATTCTCCGAAACTCGCTTGGACTAATACCGTCCCGGGTCAAAAAACCATGCGTCTCACGAGTAACCTTGTTTCGCGGCCTGCCTTCATCAATCACTACCACCTGTTTTCTTGCTCTTCCCAATACTAATGCCGCGCTTAATCCGGCTGGTCCGCCTCCAATAATAACTGCATCATACATGGGTTCACTCATCTAGTAACGCCACCTTCCTGGATTCTTAATATCCATAATTAGAGTGCAAGAAGTCACCACTTCTTGCTTGTTTCTGAATCTTGCCATGCTGGGTTCGACAATTATAGACCCACAGCGTCTATTATAGACAATAAAGATCCGCAATACAAGTGATTTTTCTGGACAAGGGTTTCTTCCCTTATTTCACGTAAACACCATAGTCCAATACCACATTCCCCTTCTCATCGGGTGTCGTGAAGCGGGGATGATGATAACGCTCGAAGAACCATGCATTCGCCCCCTGCTGCCAGCCTTGTTCCGCGATTTTGGCCATGCATAAGTTATGAGGGTCCATGCCGTACAGCTCTCCGTTATCTGCATTGCCGTATAACCAGCACACGCCTACATCGCCTTCTGCCAGATCCTCATACTGGTACCCGTCAGGAGCCGCCGTGTTGGTCGGGAAGAGCATGCCGATCCAATACTCAAACCGATCCCCATTCATACGCATAAGGCCGTAAGAAGAGCCCTCGGATTCCGGCAGCGCCCCGAGCTTTCCGATTTCTTCGAACCAGACATTGAGGAACCACTCCGCCCATCGCCCCGCAAAGCTTCCTGCTGCATCTCGGTCCTCATCGCCATACCGTTTGCCGATCAAGCGTGCTGATGGAACATGTTCTTTGTACACCCTGGTCACTTCTGCTGCCACTGTCCTCTACCTCCTGAATTTGGTTTCCCTCTGACATTAACTATGTAATTCGGGAGCATCGAAGGAAATCCTGCACATCCTGGGCGCAAACTCAACACTCACTGAAATAAAGCTTGAACACTTCCCGCAAAGCATGTCACAATAAGCAGTGTAAGCATATTCAAACCGATTAGGAATGGGAGGCATTTCATCATGAAAACGATTAAGCTTGGAAGCAGTTCACTCGAAGTACCTGTTGTAGCCGTTGGTTGCATGCGAATAAATTCATTGGACAAAGCAGAAGCCGAGCGCTTCGTGCAAAGCGCGCTGGAGGAAGGAGCCAACTTCTTCGATCATGCCGATATCTATGGCAGCGGTGCTTGCGAAGAGATTTTTGCAGATGCCATACATATGAACGCAGAGATCCGCGAGAAGATCATTCTTCAATCCAAATGCGGGATTCGTCAGGGCATGTTCGATTTCTCCAAGGAGCATATCCTGGACTCCGTGGATGGAATTTTGAAGAGACTGAAGACCGATTATCTTGATGTGCTTCTCCTTCACCGTCCGGATACACTTGTTGAGCCCGAAGAGGTTGCTGAAGCCTTTGACAAACTCGAAAGCTCCGGCAAAGTGCGCCATTTTGGTGTATCCAACCAGAACCCGATGCAAATTCAGTTACTGAAAAAAGCCGTGAAGCAGCCGCTCGTGGCGAACCAGCTGCAGCTCAGCATCACGAACACAACCATGATTCAAAGCGGTATCAACGTCAATATGGAGAATGATGCCGCTGTAAACCGCGATGGCAGCATTCTCGAGTTCTGCAGACTTCATGATATAACGATTCAGCCTTGGTCGCCTTTCCAATATGGTTTCTTTGAAGGTGTATTCCTTGGAAGCGACAAATTCCCTGAGCTTAATCAGAAAATCGATGAAATTGCGGAAAAATACAGCGTAAGCAACACAACGATTGCCATTGCATGGCTGCTCCGCCATCCTGCACATATGCAGCCCATTATCGGTACAATGAACATCAACCGTTTAAAGGACTGCATTAAAGCCGGCGATGTGACATTGACCCGTGAAGAATGGTATGCCATTTACCGTGCAGCAGGCAATATTCTGCCATAAATTCATTGCCAAACAGCCTCCTATCGACTGCGATAGGAGGCTGTTTCTATTATGATGCCGCGTTATGGGATGATGCAGCCTTGCGAGCTTTGATCGAGCTTAAACATACAGGTATCAGCACTAGCGCAAGCAATCCTCCTGCTATCGAGAGTGTCCCATAGCTGGTGCTCGCTACCACCATGCCGGATAAAGCTCCACCCGATGCTCCGGCTAAGGCAATCAAGACATCCACCGTTCCTTGTGTCTTGGCACGGGTGGAAGCAGGCGTTGCATCGATGAGCATCGCTGTACCGCTAATGAAGCCAAGGTTCCAGCCTAGACCAAGCAGGGCAAGTGCCGTTATGATGAGTCCCATGGATTCCGCAGGAGCTACTGCTGCGAGGATCCCCGAACATAACATCACGATTCCGGCAGTGACGGACATGGCAATCCGGCCGATTTTGTCCACAAGGAAACCCGTGAACAGCGAGGGCAGATACATTGCCCCGATATGGATTCCAATCACTAACCCGACGGCATTCAAATCATGGCCGTGATGTTTCATATGAACGGGCGTCATGGTCATAATGGAGACCATCACCACTTGAGTCAGTATCATCACACAGGCTCCAACCAAGATCCCCCGTGTATTTCGCTCGGATCTGTTCATAGCTTCATTCGAAGAATCAACGACGTTGCGGATGTTCGCCTCTTCTATCGCTTGGGCAATTCCATACGGGTCCGGACGCAGGAATAACAGAAGAATCAAACCTGCAAGAATAAAGGCTCCCGCAGCAAGAATAAACGGCCCTGCCAATGCAGGGACACCGATAGATTCCGCAACTCTGCCCATGACGCCGACCAGATTGGGACCTGCAACGGCGCCGAAGGTGGTCGATACCATCGCCATACTGACTGCTGCAGCCCGCTGTGAAGGTTTGGCCAGGTCAGTCCCTGCATAGCGGGCCTGCATATTCGTAGCGGTACCTGCTCCATAAATCAGCAGCGAAGCGAACAGCAGATAAATATTCTGATGAACAGCCGCGATAATGATGCCGATAGCTGCAACACCACCGGCGAGGAAACCGCTAGCCAAGGCCGGCCCCCTGCCCCATCGCTGGGTTAGGCGTCCGACAAACCACGCTCCAAGTGCCGAGCCTACTGTAATGAGAGCAACGGGGATTCCTGCGTAGCTGTCCGTCTTCAGCATATCCTGTGCCAGCAGGGCACCGACGGTTAAGCCTGCCGCAAGCCCTGCACCACCGAATATTTGCGATAGAATGACAACAATAAGTGTCTTTTTATATAGCTGCTCCTGCAGCTTCGGAGAACCCACATAACGTTGAATCGTTGGTGTTCGCTTATTTCCCGCTTCGGAAGATGAAGATTCTTGTGTCATCCCATTTCTCCTTTAGTAAGTAATCATGATGGAACCAGGTTAAATTCATATCCCTCATAAGCAAATTCTATTTGAAAACCGATGCGACGTGCAATCCCGTTTGAAGGCAGGTTCCCTTCCGAGCAATCCCAATAAGGGATGAAATCATGTCTCAAACAATGCTCTACCATAGCATAAACCGCACATTGCGCAAGTTTGTTCCCTCGATGTGATTCCATGGTCTTGATATCAAGGGCGTGTATATTCCGATATCTGAAACCGGTCATACACAAGCTTACGACCTGCCCATGATAAAGCACACAGAAACCCAGGCCGTTTTCCAAAAAATCTTCCTGGCTCTGCCAAAACTCCCCGATGGTTGCCTCAATCATCTCAAGATGCTGCATTGGATGATTCCGGAGCAATTCCATAGTCACTTGCTGAACTTCATAGTCCGCTCCGAGCTCGGGTCTACGAATGGAGCGAAAGTCTGCAGGATTCAGATTATACACATATTGATTCCAGCCCGCCAGATGCCGATCCGCAAAAAGCTCTTCTTGAAAAACTCGGTACCAGCTCGGATGGTCACCGAGACATTCAAACCACTCGACACCGAGTTCTACGGCTTGGGGTGTAATGATGGTATCGATATAAGCCCGAATTTCGTAATTGAATGCCGGATTTCCGGAATCCCCAACAAAATGAAAACCGTCTAAATTACCCTGCCATATCATGCCTGACCGTGGATGATCCACGTCATCAACGAATACCCTCCCCGGATTCATGCCTGCTATGATGGCCTTACTCTCTAAGTTCATCCCCCGATTCACTAAATTTCGGCATCGATGAAACTGTGCTGGTTCAAGTTCATGTATCATGGTGATAACGCTACCTCTCCTAAGCTGATTTTAGTTTAATGTATTCTTTCCTTTCTATAACCTATAAGCAATTGAATCACAATTCAAGGGAACAAACAGCTTTATTAAAATAAATCAGATGAACAATCTTCGGAATACGGCATGTTGTTTACATCAACTGCATCCATCCTCTTGTTCTTCATCTTCTGAGCGAATCACAGCCTCGCAATCGATCTTCCGGCCTGTCTGCCCGTAAAGAGACAGCCTCCGAGGAAAGTTCCCTCCAGCGCCCGGTATCCGTGCAAGCCTCCCCCTCCGAATCCCGCCGCTTCTCCGACCGCATAAAGCCCTGGCACAGGCTTGCCGGAGGCGTTCAACACTCGACCGGATAAATCCGTCTGCAGTCCACCTAAGGTTTTACGGCTTAGAATGTTCAGACGCACCGCAATCAACGGACCGTTGGCAGGATCCAGAAATTTGTGAGGCTTGGCAACGCGGATCAGACGATCCCCTATGTAGTTCCTTGCTCCCCGCAAGGCTGTAATCTGCAAATCCTTTGTGAATTTATTGTCCATCTCCCGATCTCGCGCAAGAACCTGTCTCTCCATATCTGCCAATTGAATGAGTCCGTGACCCGTAAGCTCGTTCATCTTGCTTACAAGCTCAGGCAACGTTCCCGCTTGGACAAAATCCTCTCCCCGATCCAGGAAGGCCTGCACCGGCCCCGGCGTACCGGCCCCTGCTCTTCCCAACACTTGACGTATGCTCTTCCCCGTCAAATCGGGATTCTGCTCTGAGCCGGACAGAGCGAATTCTTTCTCAATCACTTTTCGGGTTAAGATGAACCAGGAGTAATCATATCCTGTATCCTGGATCGCTTTGAGCGTTCCCAGTGTATCAAAGCCCGGAAAATTCGGTGCCGGGAACCGCTGCCCCCTTGCATCCAGCCAGAGAGATGAAGGACCCGGCAAGATCCGAATTCCGTGCATCGGCCAGACTGGATCCCAATTCTGGATCCCTTCCGTGTAATGCCACATTCGATCCCGGTTGACCATCCGGCCACCTGCTTGCTCGGCGATTCCCAGCATGCGTCCGTCAACATGAGCCGGGACACCGGAGAGCATATTTTGAGGTGCCTTCCCAAGCCGTGACGGCCATAATTGTCTGATCAACTCATGGTTGGCCCCAATTCCTCCACTGGATACAACAACGGCCTCTGCATAACACTCATATTCACCAATTACATCCCGCGAGCTTTTTTCGCCACGCAACACCGGGCTTGGGGCTAACACCGAGCCTTTGACACCCATCACCGCTCCATCATGCGTCATAAGCTCATCCACCTGATGCCGGGGCCGATATTCAACCAGTCCTGAGCTTATAGCCTCTCGAACCCTGAACTCAAAAGGCTTGACAATTCCCGGACCGGTCCCCCACACAATATGAAAACGGGGAACGGAGTTGCCGTGTCCCTCTGCCAAATATCCCCCGCGCTCTGCCCATCCTACAACCGGAAAGAATCGTACGCCCAGGGAGTGAAGCCATGCCCGCTTCTCACCTGCCGCAAAGTGAACATAAGCCTCCGCCCACCTTCGACCCCATAGATCTTCGTCTTCATCCTGATCAAAACCAGCGGAACCAACCCAATCCTGCCATGCAAGGTCGCGGGAATCCTTGATTCCCAATCTTCGCTGTTCTGGTGAATCAACGAGAAATAGTCCGCCAAAAGACCACCATGCCTGCCCGCCAATGAAGCTTTCCGGCTCCTGATCAAGCAGCAGCACTTTCTTCCCGGCCTCAGCCATCTCTGCGGTTGCTACCAGACCGGATAGACCGGCTCCCACCACAATCACGTCATATTTCATGCATGCCCCCGTTCTTCAGCTTAAGCTGACTAATTCAAGTCATGTAGAAATCATATTCGTCGGTGCGTAAACGTTTTCCTGTAACAGAACCAAATAGTTTGCCACGCCAAAACAGCTTGCTATGTAAGCCCGTACAATAACAAAAGAAACCCACACCGAGCAACCGGTGTGGGTTTCCGTATTCAATCATTAAACGCCGAATCCGAATCCGAATGCAGATACAATGATTACCAAGAGAATAAAGAGAACCAGTACTGCACCAACGGATCCGTAACCTCCGCCGTAACCGCCAACTCCATATCCAGCAACTTCACCCATTTGTCTAACCTCCTTTATTTTTCCGAACACCATATCCTATGCTCAATAATTCAAAGAGACTAGACTCTCGAGAAAAAAATAAAGCAAACGGGCTTTTGGAAGCGGCAGGAAATCCGATGTCATGAAAAAACCTTAATCCGCCAGCATTTTCTTCGCGAAACTGAGTACGTTCGACTTGGCGCTTTCTGCCCAGATGGTGTAGCGAATCTGACTTTCCTCATCTACCCAATCCAAATGATCTCTCCCTTTGGAGTCATCTGTATACACGCACTCCACTCCGTTGATGACGATGGTCTCTGTTTTCTCGTTTGGCTTCTCAGCCGGTACAGGAGTTCCGTTCATTGGCGGAGCCGGATGAATATAATTTGCAATGACATCCAATTTCACGCTGCCTTTCTCATAATTGAGAACAACTGCTGTTGCTTCATTCACGTCAGGTATTGCTTGGGTGTATAACGTTTTATTTCCTTTCGCGGCCTCTGCTTTCAGTTCCTTCTCTAACTTTTTATAGAGATCGGATGTTTTTTCCGGGCTCTTTAAGTATAGAACGGCATTTTGGAAGACATAGCCCTTGGGCAATACATTCGGTTTTGTCAGCGCGGGGGCGTCCATGGCCTTCGCCTTCTTCAAGTAATCAGAATACGTATCGTAAACAAAACCCTTGCTTGCAAAGTAAATTTGATCCAATGGATTATATTCTTTGTCGGCAGCATAGTATGCAACCATCTGACCCGGCTTAAGTCCTTTGGTCAGCTCATAAATTTGATCATCGAGCGAAGACGTCAACTTCTCTGATTTCACGGAAGAGGCTGCTGCAGGCTTGATCTTGGTCTGCGGTACCGTTGTGCTTGCTGCATAAGCATTAGCGGATCCGATCATCATCGTAGCGGCGAGAAATAAGGCAACTTTCATCTTGTTTTTCATCATGGTACAATTCGTGCTCCTTTCGGCGGCTAGGCCTTCTAAGTTTTTAAATACATTTCGTATAACGCCCAGCCGCGAATAAAAGGGACATTTTGTTAAAAAATCAGGGGGGATTCTTTATTCCGGCAGGAGACCGGCGGCAATTTTCGCAAAATCATCGTTGGACAGCGGATCCTTCGGGTCGTCCGTAATCACATACATCACTTCTTCATTGTCGCTGAGCCATGTTAACTTACGGTTCGCGGAAACAGAGTTGGAGGACAGGATCATTTCTTTTCCATTCACCGTTAGTTTTACAGCTTGCTCTGTAGGAACACCCGCCTTTGAGCCCTTTTCTCTGGCAAATGCGATGAAAATAATCCGGCTTTCGTCTTTTCGGTATTCCATCACCGTAGACGCAATCTTCGACCAAGAGACCCTTTTATAAAACAGCCCCTGTTCTTCATCAGACCTTGCAGCTTGCTCCTTGAGTTCATTCAGAAGGCTCTCATACTCTGGCGTGCCCCATACAGGTTCGTTCCTAATTTGGATTTGCCCCCGGTCAAAGAAGTACCCTGACGGGACATATTCCGGTTCTTGTAACAGGGGAGCTCCCTTCTCCTCGATTTCCTTGGCCAGATCGTTATAATTCGGATGCTGAATCGTTTTGTAAAAATAGTTCAGAGGATATTTCTTGGCGGATGAAGTCATGTGCCTGTCCTTGATATAATACACGGCCTGTTCTCCCGGCTTTAACCTCTTGCTCAGTTCTTCTTCCGTTTCCCTTTCACGTTTGGCATTATATTCCGATTCGGTGTATTTCCATGGCTTCATGGTAGTCAGTATGATTTCGCCTTCCTTGTTTTTGATCTGTATGAAGTATTGACTGGCGTAGACACTCATCGACGAAAGAATCAATATGGCAGATAGTGAGGCCATCATGAAGTATTTCCTCCGATTACGGAATACCCTTCCCTGTTTCTTCTGATGAATTTGACGAACCTGGCGCATGATGGCAGGGGTTACGTCAATCTCATCCTCTACCGATTGCAATTCCAAACTTCTCAGCATTCGATCTTCGTCCGACTGTCCGTAATCTCGCATAACTCCGTGCCCCCCTTCTCCTCCATCAACTTGATGACTTTCTGTTTCATGCGTGCATATTTTTTCTTCACTGCACTAAGATTCTTATCCAGAATCTGAGCGATCTCTGAGAACGGTTTATCTTCAAACACCCGCAGCACCAGCAGATTCCGTTCTTCAACCGACAGCTTGTTCATAGCATACTCCAGCGGTTCGCTGAACCATCGGCGCTCCAATGTTTGCTCCACGCTATCAGCATGCCCTGCCGGTTTCATAAGCCGACTTACCCGTAAACGCACGCGTCGCTTGCGAATCAGGTTGAGGCAATGATGATAGGCAATTTTGTACAACCATGACGAGAACGATACCTTCGCTTCATAAAGATGAAGCTTGGTGAAAGCCTTGATGAATATATCCTGGACGGCATCCTGCGCATCCTGTTTGCAGCCAAGCATTCGGCAGCAGTATATGTAGATCTGTTTTTTGTACGTTTCGACGATGGGCTCAAAGCAATCTACCTCACCGGCCTTAACGCGTCTCACACACTCCTCGATGTAATCCAATTCGAAGCCGCACCCCCGCGTACACCATATTTACGTTATATAACACCCCTCCTGCCGAAAAAGGGACATCTGCAATCAAAAAATAAAAAACAATCCATACCTTAAGTATGAATTGTTTTCATATAATGTCGATATTTTCTTTTTAATCGGAAATACCCGCCAGCGGCAGGCCCCCGGTCCCTTTTTCAAGGTACAATCAACTCCGTGAAAAGAGCTTCCTGCGTACGAGCACCAGTCCACCAGCCACGATGACCACCGCTGCGCCGATCCAGATCCACAGATTCATGCCCGCTTCCTCCGCTGCGACCACGTCGGCTTCGGCCGTATTCGCTCCATAGAGTATCGCTTGCTCTCCTTCCACCACTTGAACTTGATCACGTCCAAATTTCTCGTAGAGGAAGTTGGCATGCTCTTCATTGTAAGGCGTAATGCCAACTTCCACCTTATCTCCTGCTGCAACCGTGTGGGTTACAGTAAAGCCCTCCCGTGAAAGCTCCTCTTGGCCTGCTCCGGCAATATAATCATCGATTTCCGCTTGTTTATCATCCAGGCTCTCATCAGCGGCGGACACGATATGCATGGACGCGGACATCACGCCATTCGGCGCAGCCGCAGCATTGCCTGCCCCTGCCATGAGCAAGACACACCCCAGCATCATGAGCTTAACCCATTGTTTTATATAATCCTTATTCATTTTTCACTACCTCCTGATTATCTCTGGTTTATGGCCTATGATCTTTCTGCTTAACAGGCTCCATGGATCGTGCAATGCGAAGAGCTTCCTCAGCGCTCACAAGCCCTGATATCATGAAGTGAATATCATCCGTGTACCAGTGAAGCTCAACATTCGGTGTGGTTAATCCGTCATCCTGCAGCGGTTCACCTGCGATCAGGTAACCAGCGGCACCGTTCACATCGACGGTTTCATCGAAATGCTGCGGCATGCTTGAATTCGCGCTTTTGTCAGCAAATAAACCGAAGGAACGCTCGCCTGCTGTATAACTGAATACGGCCGCTCTTACCGCTTCGTTCGGTCCCGTCACTGAAATTTGCTGAAGGGAGAAACCCTCCGGAAGATAGGACGGGACGCGGAGCTTATCGCCAAATGCCTGGCCCGCCTCTTCATAACTGCCAAGGATTCGCGGCTCATCATTATAGCCAACTGGCGGATCATCGATTGGAGAGTCAGGGTCCATTAGGGTTACAGGCGGATCCTGATCTAATGGAGGAGATCCCGGAGAATTGGAGAAATCGGGTTCAGCAAGGAACAGACATAGTCCGATGAATATCGCGGCCACTGTTGTTCCGGCGAACCACCGATGATTTCTCATTCTCATTCTTGTTCTACGCACCGGGCTCTCCTCCTGCAGGTTCGCTTCATGCTGGATACGCTGCTTCACCTTTTCGCACATATGCGAATCAAAGTGAAGGCTGCTGAACAGCATTTCATCCGCTTCGCTTTTCACAAGGTCTCGAAGTTTGTCCTCCTGAGATGTCATAACGCGAGTCCCTCCTTTGCCAGGTATTCGCCCAGAAGCGCCCTTGCCCGGTGAAGCCTTCCGCGAACGGTTCCTTCCGGTGCGCCGGTTGCTTCAGCGATATCACGGGTTCCCAAATCCAGGTAGTAATACAAGTAGATAACCTCATGATAATGAACCGGCAGTGCAGCAATATATTTAAGAATGGTTGTTTGATCCAAGCGCTCTAAAGCCTCCTCCTCCACGCTGCGGAGAACGGAATTCTCCATTAGCAGCGGATCTGTTGGCTGCTCTTTCATCATTTTTAATCCCTGTTTATCCCGGCATGCATGGATTGCAATCTTGGTGAGCCACGTCTTCACGCTGCTATCTCCACGAAACGATGTCCAGTGGCGAAAAGCTCGCAGGAATACCTCCTGGCTGACGTCCTCTGCTAGATGTCGATCGCCCAAATAGAAGTAGGCTGTACGCAGTATGGAGGTGCCATACTCGGTCATGAATTGCTCCAGTGCCAGGGAGGGCTCAGACGGGTATCTGGATTTGTCGTTAGGGCCGGCCGGCCTTGCCATCTGTTGACCACCTCCATACCCTATAGACGGGGTAACTCTCGATTCCGCTACATGAATTCTGAAAAAAAGAAAATAAAAACGGTCGAAAAAAAGGCCAGCCAGTAGATTCTGGCTGACCCGATCATACGAAAAAGCCTGATTCATCAGACCATATGTCATCAGGTATTCCTGAACGGTCTCCGGTCCGTCTTGGGACCAAACTGCATTTGATACAGCCCCCATACCAGGATGCTTAAAGCGGTCATTATAAAGAAAATATTGCTGTAAACATAAGCCGACTCGTTACCTGTCAGCGGATTCAACCGCCAGGTTGCCGACTGATCCAATACCTTGCCTATAATGCTCATTGCCATCGCGCCGGATATAAAGTTCAGCATGGAGAACAATCCCATGCCGACACCGACCTGTTCTTTGGAAAGCGTTCTTGAGATCGTGTTGGACATCGCAATCTGCATAAAGGTTTGTCCTACTTGACCCATGATTAACAGCAGTGCAATGACATATGGTGAAATGCCAACGAAAGTGGAGGTCAGAATGAAGCATAGAACCAGCAGTGCAGCCGCAATGGAAAATAGAGTTGAATTCCCGCGTTCATCCGCAAGTTTACCCCCGACACGGCCAAGCGTGGCCGCTGCAATGGCAGCAGGCACCAGGACAAAGCCAATGCTCCCTGCAGACAGATTGTTCAGTGCCGTCAAATACTGGGGCGTAATAAAGGTAATGCTAAAATTCATGGAGGTCGATATAAAAGCGATGACCAACGCACCGGTATATCTGGCATTCATGAACAGCTCCGGCTGAATAAACGGATGGACCGCTTTTCGAATGCGGATCGCAAACATCAGTAGGAATAGCCCCCCGATAACAGCAGCCGCCCAACTGCTCTGCGTGATGGCTAGCAGGAACAAGCCCACCGCTGCCGCAAGGAATCCTCCGCCTATCACATCCAGCGGCTTGGCTGCCCCTCTCCCATCGTTCAGATATCTTCTGAAGAAAGGTATGGTCAGCAGCGGCAGTAATGAGAACAAGAACAAGATGCGCCAGCTGCCAAAACTCATAATCATCCCGGACACGATCGGACCCAGAGCACCTCCAAGTGCCAAGCCAATAGCCGATGTACCGAGCGCTCTCCCGCGTCTCTCAGGTTCAAAATATCGGATTGGAATAATCATGGCTATGGCTGGCAATACGGCAGCACCTGCTGCTTGAAGCACTCGGCCGAGAATAATCATCCAAAAATCAACGGCCAGCATCCCGACAACCGATCCGACAGCAAATAAGAGCAGCCCGTACGTAATCAGACTCTTCAGGCTATAGCTGTCTGCAAGTTTACCAAAGACAACCGAACCGATTGCATAGAGAGCCATATAACTGGTCATAATCCAGCTTACTTCAGATGGGAGCAATTCAAATTCTTTACCGATGGCCGGTAAAGCCACATTGAACATCGTACCGTTCATGACGGAGAATATGAGTGTTACAACGAGGACGCGGAGCAGTTTGTCCCCGTTGTTATACGTATCATTTTTCATGGTTATCCCTTCCCTCGTGTTTGAAAGATAAAATCGTCCATAATAAACACCTAGCTGCAGCATGGAAATGAGTGTATAATTTAATGAGTTTACTCATTATATGTTTATTATATAGTGAGTAACCTCACTAATTATGAGCTTAAGTATAAAGTCTGCTTTTGTCAAGGAGGAACTTATGAAACCAAACGACGCTGTACCCTCATCCATCGATATCATTCACATGCTTGTAAGAACTACTCATGCCATCCAAAAAGAATTCGACGCTCAACTAGGTATGTTCCCAACCCCATATCAAGTGTCCGGACCGAGACTTCGCGTGCTCTCTGTCGTCCTGGAAACCGGAAGCATTCGAATGAATGAATTAGCAGCAAGGCTGGGCATTAAAGCCCGCACGCTTACCGATTTAGTGGATGCTCTTGAGAAGGAACAACTGCTTGTCCGTGTCCAGGATCCGCAAGACCGCCGGGCTATCCTGATTCAGCTCACGGAACAGGCACAAGCGACCATTAGGCCCGTACTGGACTATCAAACGGAAATCGCCGAGAAAATCCTCGGCAGCCTTACCGAGAGTGACCGCAGGGTTTTCTATGACATGTTGTTAAGCCTCTCGAAGAACAAGGATCTGTCCGCCTGTATAGAACTTAAATAGCGGATTTGTTTCCGAAAACCCATGATTGCATACATAGAAAAGGAGCAGAGAGATCTGCTCCTTCAACATCCATTTCATTTCCCTGCTTTATGATGATCAAAATCGAAAGACGATCTTTACATGATCATTCTTGATTTCGTCGACAGTCTCCTGAAACCCCCGTTCCGCTCTATAACTATGAAGCGTCTTTCTCCAGAAGGCTTGTGCCCTCTTATTGCTGTCCGTGGCGTTCGTTTGGATCTCCCAGCTGCCTGAATGCTCGTTGAATACCTGTGCCGCAGCCGCCTCTGCGATATTCTGGCCACGGAAGGGCTTCATCACAAAAAACTCGTTCATGTAGAATTCACTGCCAAAGGTATACGGCGCGGTTGCAACCAATGCAAAGCCCGCTGGAATGTCATCGGCCCAAATAAGATACGAGAATAACACCTCTGGCTTATCCCACCATATATCGAACACTTGGATTTGATCATTCAAGGTTCTGGTATCATCATCTTCAAACACGCCATATCGATTCGGCTTCCATCCCCATATTCCTGACAAATCGTGCAGGTACAGCGGATACATATTATTAATGATAAATTTAGTCGAGGCATCACTTAACTCCACCGTGACTCTCATCCGTTCTCCCCCATTCTGTCGGCTATCTCGAAACCTTTGAAATACCGCATCTTGCCCTATTAATTCAGATATTTAACGGCTTCAACGTAAGCGTAACATCGTCCCAAAACCATAAATAGAGGAGGTATGAGTATAATTAACTTTTATATACTGACGTCGGCCGCAATAAAAAAAGCAACGAGCACTGTCCAGCTCAGACATGCTCATTGCTTAATATGCGTGTTAGTCCGTTACTTTTCCGCAAAACCCATCAAATCTTTCACATGTAACGTATTTTCTCGCGTTGTCAGCTTTTCCAGCAAAGTGAAGGCCACTTCAAAGGCTGTTGCCGGGTTACATGAAGTGATCAGATTCCCATCGACAACGACTTGTTCGTCCACCACGATGGCGCCAAACTCGCGCAGCTGTTTCTTTCTGATGCTCGTTGGATGATCGTAGGTTGTTGCCCTGCGCCCCTCCAGCAGCCCGGCCTTGCCAAGCGTCAGGGCTGCAACACATATGGCGGCGATCCACTTGTCTTGTGCATGGAATGCCTGAATGACGGAGGAGAACCTGGGATCGTATGCATCCTTGTAAAACCCGGCTTCCTCAAATCCGCCTGGAATCGCAAGCGCATCATAGTCATCAACCCGGACTGAATCCAGTGTCACTTCAGGAATCACGGTGAAGTTCCAGGTACACTTTAATCGGTCGTGCAATCCGGTCGTTACCACCTGCGTGGTGCCGTCTCCCTCAAGCATGTTCCATCCTAATACGTCGGTAAAGACGCTTGCTTCCACTGCCTCGAATCCATCGGCCAGCAGCAACAGCACTCTTTTCATCGTCATCCCTGCCTTTATGTTTACTAATAATTATAGTCCCCATAACCTCTCATGGAAATATACCTCCTGAAACTATTCTATCTGTCTATATCCTTTTCTCTCTTTGATGAATAGAATGTAAGACTTAATTAAAAGAGGTGAGCATATGACTCCGTTACAGTTGAATGGGATTGTAGGTGGGAAGAATCCTATTGATGTAGGTGCTGGAAAGACCATTTTGTTGCAGCAAATTGTAATCAACGTGAGAAACGGCAGAAAACTGGTTCTCAAAGATATTAACTTTTTGTTTAACAATGATGCTTTTGCAATCAAAATTGAGGCACAGCCATCCCCCGGCGTATATATTGCCAGAGGTGGCGCTGGTGATTTGCACCCGAACAAAGTATTGTTCAATAATAATACGGGGTCATCCGTTTTGATCTTCTTACTGGTAAGTGCCGTCAATACGTCCCGTAACAAGCGTTCGCTCAGTCGTTCTGACAGCTGGCACCTTAATCTCAAGCGACAATAAAGCATTCCTCCTACAAAAGGAAGCAGCTCCTGTGCTGTTTCCTTTTTTTTATGGCGGTAAAGGGCATCATGCCGGAAAAAGCAGCCGCCGTCGCAACTTGACATCGTTTAATACCCGCGTACCACCAAATGAATGCCAGCGCCGTTACGATCGGAACGTACCATACGAGCGCAAGCCATTCTTGCATTCCAATTGCAGCAAGGGAAGCTGCCGGATTTTCGAACCATAAGGGAATGAGACACAGGATAAAGGCCGCCGCAGATACCCGTGTTGTCTCGAGTCCTTCAGCAGATACAATCGCTCATCGGTGTTAACAATACCGGACGTTGAATCCTTGTACTTGACTGTTGCTTCTCCTCCCCATTCTCCTTTCATGCATAAATTAAAACATAGAATGGAAATGATAACTAAATCATGTATTGCATGGACTAGGGAGTGAGTGTATGGATCTCAAACAGCGTTTGGCTGATTATTTCAGGGCAAATGCCGATTATTTCAATGTAGAAATTCAATTGCTGCAATATCGAGTTCAGGTGATCGGCTTGGATTCTTTGGTCGATCTTCCTCAGAGCATTGCTATGCTCCAGACGCAGACAACAAACATGGTCGATGACTCGCTGTCACCGGATTCATTGCTCAAGATTATTGGACAGCTTGTGGACCCCGATCTGGGTGCAATTGTGCCTGACATCATAAAGGGCAACTTGATTGTGCTGGAACCTCTGTCAGGAACATGCTGCGCTGTCCTTCCTATATCCAAAGTTGTTACCCGATCGATCGGACCGGCTGAAACGGAGAACACCCTGTATGGGTCCAGCAGCTCTTTTCTTGAAGATCTCAACACCAATATCGGCATCCTTCGGAAACACTGCACAAGCGCCAACTTGAAAGTAGAAACTTACAAGGTCGGAAAGAGCAATCCCAAAGCCGTTTTGTTAATCTACGTTGAGGATCGGGTTAAGCCCGCGCTTATCGACAACCTCCGGAAGAAAATTGAAGCCGGTTTGGATAAGGATATCCAGCATCTGCAGCAGCTTGAGAAAATTCTGGGATCAAACCCCTGGACGCTGGTAGCCCGGTTTAACGCAACCGAGCTCCCGCAGAATGCGGCACATTCCCTGCAGCAAGGGAAAGTCGTGTTAATGATTGATCGACTGCCGTTTGCGGTCATCATCCCAAGTCTGATCTGGGATATGTTCTGCATGAAGGATGATCACAATTTCCCGCTGCCCTTCATGTATCTTATCCGCTTACTTCGCATTCTGGGTGCGCTGATTGCCACCATCATTCCGGGTCTCTATGTTGCCCTGGTGTCCGTAAACCCAGAAGTATTGAGGCTGCAATTGGCGCTTTCCATTGCCCACAGCCGTCAAGACGTCCCGTATCCCGCCATGGTGGAAACTTTACTGCTTCTGGTTGTGCTGGAGCTCATACTGGAAGCCAGCATTCGCCTGCCCAAGAGCATAGGACCGACCGTTACGATGGTCGGAGGCATTATCCTCGGGCAAGCCGCAGTTGCGGCGAAACTCGTCAGCAATCTGTTAATCATCGTGCTGGCGGGCACCACCATTGCCTCTTCGACGGTAGTCGGATTTCAGAACTCTGTGCCGATCAGGGTCTTCAAGTATCTGCTCATTATTTTATCTGCTATTTACGGGGTATTGGGTCTGCTCGCGGGGATTGTGCTTATCTGCGCCTACATGGGCAACCAGAGCAGCATGGGTGTTCCTTACTTGTCCATGCCCTCATTGACCCAGAAGGATGAACCCAATGGCTAAAGGCGGACTTCAATCAGCCGTGATGTACGTGGTCTGTCATATGGGGCTTATCTTTTTTCTATATCCCTCGAGGTTTTTTTCTGCTATGCAAACCGGGCACTGGATAGGCATTGTATTCAGCTACGCTGTACAGATGACCGTTGTTTTCTTATATATCATGGGCTTGCGATTTGCCAAAAATCAAACGGTCATTGATATATTCCGAAGTGCAGGCAGGGTTGTTCCATGGATTGTCCTGCTGCCTGCCTTCCTGTACCTGGTCGTTGCGTTTATCGTAACTATTCGTGCCTACTCTGAAATGCTCACGCTGATTTTCTTATCCAACACACCCCTGTGGGCCATCCTGCTGCTCCTGTTCCTTGTCGCCTTTGTAATGGCTTGGCAGGGAATTGGCAGTATGGCCAGAACAGGCTTATTACTTGCTATCTTGTTCTCGGGTCCACTCCTGTTTGTCCTGTATCTATCCTTTCAGAATGTCGATTGGTATTACGCTTTGCCGTTCGTCGGCCATAAACAAACGTTTACCTTCATAACGGATGTAGAATTTCAAGTCAGTCTGTTTGTGTATGCGGGGGGATTCTTTTTTCTGGGACTACTCCCCGTCTCTATTCCTATCAACATGAAAAAGATGGCCATCGGCGGACTGCTGCTGCTCCCAATGTACCTGCTGTCGGTATATCTTCCCCTGCTGACCTTTGGCCAATCGACCGCTGAGCTGTATGAATTCCCCATGCTGATGACAATCGATACGGTGAACGTGACCTGGCTGATGTTTGACCGGATCACCATATTCTTCCTGCTCAGTTTGATGGCTTTTGCTCTGCTATACATGGCAGTCACCCTATGGACTTTAATGACCTTAACGAAAAAAGCACTGCCCTTTATCCCCGATCCTTACGGGCTAATCGGGTTGACGATTCTCCTATTTGTTATCTCATTGGCCATTCCGGACTGGGACTTCCTGAAACAGCTGCAGATCGGGATCATCCCGCTCAGGTTATACATTTTCATTGTCATCCCCGTGCTCACTTTCATTATGGGATGGCGGCTCAAGAACAAAGCCAATCGTAAAGCGGAGGTATCTTGATGATGATCATACGAACCCCTTTTCGTTGGAGGATGAAACTTCTGATGGTTTCGATAATCCTTCTCCCTTTATTAAGCGGCTGCTGGGACAACAAAGATATTAACCATCGAGCCCTCCCTGTCATCATGGGGATATCCCTGACCGAGCATAATCAGTACAAAATCTTCTTGGATATCCCGTCAGCGGATGATTCCAACAACATTACGATTGTATCGGATACCGGAGACACCATTAACGAGATCATCGATCATATGAGCATGAATATGGAATCTCAAGTTGATTTGCTTCATCTGAAAATTGTTATTGTGGATAAGAACTTTGCGCAAAGCGGAATGCAGGACGTTGTGTCGGCCTTTAATCGTTCCCGTGATATTTCATCCAAAACGCTGTTTGCAATCAGTGTCCAGCCGTTGGAGCAATTCTTCTCCGAGATAAAGGCAAAGACTCTGAACAGCGGGAATATCATTTATGATTTTTTCGAAAAAAACGCCGGATGGAATCCCCAATTAGCCGATACACGGGTATGGGAAATGTTTCGAAGCATTAATTCCTATACGCATGATGTCATCGTTCCGCTTATTCGATCAGGAAAGACAACGAATATTGAATGCATTGGCTCGGCCATTATCAAGAATGGGAAGATGACGGGACAGATCAGTCCGGAGGAAACGCTGGTCGCTAACACTTTTTATGGAAAAAGCGCCTATGGCAAGCTCGAAGTTATGGACAGTGCGACAGTACAGATTATCAGCAACAAGCTTACCCATAAGAGCTGGATGAAGAATGACCAGGCTTTTTTGAGGAGTAATCTGAAGCTGAATGTCACCATTCTGGATTCAAAGGGCCATCCCACGGAACAAGAGATTAAAGATAAATTGGAGCAACTGCTCACCTCTCGATTAGAGCACTTATTTAAGCAAACCCAGCAGGACGAAGCGGATATATTAGCATTAGGCCAATTTTTCAGAAACGATCTGACCCGTGAGCAATTGTCCAGATGGCGATCCGAATATTACCCGGAGCTGGACTTCGAGCTTAAGGTCACGACCAAAATCGAGAACCGGGGCAATCTCAAAAATTTATGATAGATATAAAAAAAGGACCCTTTGCGGTCCTTTTTTTACTTTCCTCTTATTTCATAAGCAGTGAAATTCCATCCAATGCCTCAAGCCGTATTTTGATTCTCCTCGGCGGTACCCACCGAGATGCGAATATCAAACCTCGCTGTAGTCGATCTCCAAAAACTGTACGACTTCCTTCTCCCAGCGACCCTTTACAAAGGCAACATGCTGCGGATGCACATGGTATGCTTCATAATCAGCTTCGCTATCAAATACCATGGAGAATCCGAAATCGTATGTATTCTTGTGGCTGATCTGCTTGAACACCTTGAACTCCTGAACCACTTCAATCGTACTAAGGGCAGATCGCCCATCCTCCAGAAAACGCAGCTCCTCTGCAGAGCCCTTCTCATGCTTCAATGAAAAAATAACGGAGTGAACCATTCGGTTTGATGTCATGTCAATCCCGCTCCTCTCATGTCGTCTTTTGATTCGGTTTCATGTTTCCTGGTCCATTTGAAAAAAGCCAACGAGCCGAGTACGGACGTGATGAACAGGATGGCTCCCATCGGCACGGCTGTAGACTCATCCATACCGACAAGCGGTGATACGATGGATCCCAGCAGGAGTGGAAGCAAACCTATGACAGCACTTGCACTTCCTGCGCGGTGTCCTTGCTTCTCCATGGCCAGCGTAAATGTGCTTGTTGCTACCATTCCAATGGTGATCATGTAGATGAATATCAATATAACAACGATGGCCAGAGGCCCTTTCAACATCGTCATCACCAATAACAGGAACGTTGCGCTCACCGCCATGATGACTCCGACCCGGAGCAAGCTTCGTTCATGAACGATGCCGCCAAACCGTCCAATAATGAAACTCCCCGTAATAATAGCGATCCCGTTAATCCCGAACAGTACGCTAAACATTTGCGGTGAAGCACCGTAAATTCCCTGATACACAAACGGCGTTCCCGAAACGTAAGCAAAGCTGCCTCCGTGAATGAAACCCACCGTCAGGGCGTACCCGATAAAGGAACGATCCTTGAACAAACTTCCCATCGTACGGACGGAATGGCCCAGCGAGCTTGGCGTTCTTCTCTCCTGCGGCAAGGTTTCCTTCAGACGAAAGGCAACGATCAGTACAATGAAGACACCGAATATGCTCAAGAAATAAAAGATCGTGTGCCAGCTTGCAAACGGCAGCAGCAGGATGGCTCCGCCTGACATCGGGGCAACCATCGGGGCAACCGCGTTAATGACCGACAGCAGCGCAAAGAATTTAGTAAGCTCACGCCCGCTGAACACATCGCGCACAACAGCACGTGAAATCACAAGCCCGGCCGCCGCCGTGAATCCCTGCAGGAATCTGGCAACAACCAGTGCCGTAATATTCGGTGCCAGTGCACAGAACAAGGAGGATATCGCAAATAAGGCTAGCGAGACTAATAACGGCTTTCTTCTTCCGTGAGCGTCACTGATCGGTCCAACAATGATCTGACCAACCGCGAGTCCGATGAGACAGGAGGTCAAACTCAGCTGGACAAGCGAAGCCCGCGCCCCAAAATCATGGGCAATCTCGGGAAAGCTGGGCAAATACATGTCGATATTGAACGGTCCTAATATACCAAGCAAGCTGAGAAGCAAGGCTAATCCGAGGCGTTCTTTTCCTGTTGGGTTATGAAGCATGCGTGTCAAACACCTCTACTCTACTATTGTTTTGTATTCATATAATGTAACAGCTTTGTCCCAAATAGAATAGTGCCATTGCAAGGCAGTATGATAACATATTTGCATTTGCACAAGCTAAAGAGCCCGGTTCTGATCAAACCGAGCTCTTCGACGCTTTTATACAAGATCCGGTTCACCTTCTCCGTGCTCAGCATCAGGAATGAAACGCCTTCCAGAACTCGCCTTCCGTATTGAGGATGTCTTTAATCTGAACAAAAGGAATCGTGAAAGTGGGAAAACCTGCGGCATAGGGGCCGATCTCATACGGTGCAAACACCAGATAAAGGGCATTCTCTGTCACATAGAAGGGCTGGTCTGCGGCGATTCCCGTATAACTGCCGGGGAATACATACGAATATTGGGGATCTTCCTTAATCTGCTTGCCAACGATTCGGCTGAGCTCTGCGAGATAATCACTGCCCGGTTTAAACAAATCCTTCAAGCTGTACATGCTGCCATTCTCCAAGTTGATCACGGCATACACTTTGGTTGGCATGCCATGGGCGGCTCCAAAAGGATAATGATATCCGTTCAGCTCCATTTCAAGCAGCTTCTGCTTAAAGAAAATCACATCGAAATCACCGGAATAGGAATAATCCAGCTTCTTATCGGCAGGAATCGGCTTCACCCCAGACATATCCTTCAGCTTGGTATTCACGGCTTGCTGAGTCCCTTGGTCTCTCATTCCTGTGACCTGCGGATAATAGACCAGATAATCCGGATTCGGCTTATACTTCTCTTCTGTTACCTGATAAGGCCGCTGCAGCGGAATAACGGTATTCTGCGCCCAGACGATACGTCCCGACCGGTCCAGATAGGATAGACGCAGATCGACCAATGCCTTAATCAACCCTCCGGGTTCCAGCGTAAGCGTACCGCTGCCGTTCACTCGGGGAAAACCCGGCGCAGGTTTGCCGGTACGGTCAATCAAATACGTTTGCTTCGCATCATACACGGAGGCCAAACCGTGCTTGTAGTCGGAGATATCGCGATACGTAAAGTCAGATAGCTGCTTCCCGTCCCAATCTGCAATCGCATATATCGAGCCGATGAAAGGCTGTTCAGGATCAATCGCGCGCCCGAGCGCAAACCGTTCTTCCGTTAAATCCCGAATATCATTGTATTCCGGATGGATCACCCAGGTCCCCTGTCTATTGATGACGCCATACTTCGACTTGTAATCTTCAGCTGTATTTACAATAGCTCTGCCATCGTGAAACGGAAATGCCGATGTATAGGTCGGCGGAATGACGATTTCCCCCTGCTCATCGATGTAGCCATATTTGCCCGTGCTCTCCTTCTGAAAGGCAAGCAAGCCCTCGCCAAGCGGTCCGACATAGGCAAAGTGATACGTGGCCAGTTTCCGTCCATGAAGATCAATGAGCGCATAATTATCATCTTTTAACTTCACAACAGCTTTACCATCAACAAAATCATTCGCGTCCGCGTACCGAGCAGGAATCACCTCATGACCATCGGCATCAAGGTAGCCGTAACGGCTGTTATCCCCATCACCGCTGCTATGATCGGTAACATAGAACACGGCCCTTCCTTCACGCAGTTCTGCAATGTATGGATACGCCCGACTTGTCAGAATTACCCCTTGTTCGTTAATCATCTTAAAGCCTTGACCATCCATGACCGTCGCGCGATGCTCCGAGAAAGGACTGATGGACTGATATTGGGGCTGCACAACATAATGGGCGCTTCTATCAATGACACCATAGCTGCCGTGTGCACTTACGATTGCAAGACCGTTATCCTGAAAATCCTGTGCATCATCATATACCGGATGAATCACCATCTCGCCGCTATGGTTAATGTATCCCCATCGGGTTCCACTCGTTGTCTTCACAGATGCCAGGTATAACCGGGAACCCAGCTGTGCCTCTCCTCTTCCAGCCAGCATCTCCTGAATCCGGCGCTCAAGCTCAAGCAGCGTATGGCGCTCAGGGTATGGCTCTGCAAAAGAGAGTGCCTTACGGACGGACTTCAGCCCAGCTTCCGGCATTCCCGCACGATACTGCGCATCCGCCAGATAATACCAATAGAATGAATAATCCGGGTGTTCCTGGGTCAGCCTCTCGTAGTAACCCACTACGGCGGGAAAATAATACGGATAAGCGTCCGGTGCAGCTTCAAACGCCCCATGATTCCATCTAACGACCTCAACCCGGTAAGCTTCGCCTGTATCATGAATCCACAGCGCGATTTCAGCCTGACCATCCGTCCCGATCGAACTTGGCAAATCAACGATATCGATATGGCTGTAGGTCATATCCGCGGGTGCTGCATCCTTCAGCCCCTCCGGTGTCCAGGCATATATCGACAGCTTAGACCAGATGGCGCCAATCTGCCAGCCTATGATCAACTGGTTTACGTTATGACCCAGCACCGGTGCGGCCGTCATTAAAGTGACGCCATATCCCTGTCCCTTCACATTGGCAACGACTTCCCAGCCTCCCTGATGGTGCATGAGGACCATTACATAAAGTTCACCGTTTAATCGATATACTCCCGCAATTTCAGGCACCCGATCTCCCGTAATGTCAGCTGCATAAACGGCTTCATGCGCACCCGATGCATCCTTCCCTACCAGTTCTGCGCCGTTAGGCAATTTGGCCTTAACCGCCTGCACCAACTGCTGCTCATTGTAAGCGGACATATCAGCATCCTCCCTCTTCGCAAGCTTTCTCGCCTAATCGTATGCCGTCTATTACCAAATATTCGCTGGCTTGAGAAGCCGCAAGAGGAACTGACGCCACTACGTGATGCGGTCCGGAACATCTGTCGGCGCTCGGTCAATCAAGTGCAGCTGATTGCCATTTAATCCTCAACTAAAAAGAAGGACCGTCACCAAGGCGACCGTCCTTCTTGATTCAAAAAGGCTTGCTGATCATCAAGTACAAGATGATTACCGGCAGTAGTGTTGCTGCCGTCCCGCCTACCGCCCAATACATCGACACTCTCTTGTATCTATCGGAAATAACTCCGCCGCCTATCGATTCCAGACTAAGGCGAATCATTCCTTTTTGCAGTGGTATCAAAATCCCTGCCCACAATATGCCTGTGATGCCGAACAGGATCAAAGAGACCGCCAGCCAGCTCATTCCACCCATTCCATATCCCGCCTGTACAGACATAACGACTCCAGAAATAATCAGCAGCAGCAAGCCTGGCAAGGTAAACACATAATCGGCTAGCATAACATTTTTGACCGTATGATGGATTTCCGTTGGATCCCCCTTCAGGTCTGCCCTCACTTTCCAGAAAGCTGCCGTGATAATATTGCCCAGGAACAGCACGCATCCGGCGATGTGAAGAAATAACCACAATGTCATAGGCCTTCCCTGCCTCCCTCTTTGTTCCCGGGCCGCAGAATGTCGGTTATAAAATCCGAATATTCCTTGGTACTGAATACATTTCCCTTCACTCCGATCAGTCCCCGCATCCGCAGCCCGAAGGATAACAGCTCGAACAGCTCGGCTGTCCGTTCAGCATCAATTGTATCGGTGATAACACCTGCCTCCTGGCCTGTTACAATCCACTGCTTGGAGGTGGCCGTGGCTTCCTTATAGAAGCCCGCAACGATGTCAGCGATCTCGGGCTGATCGCTTTTGCCGATAAGGTACATCAAGATGAGGTTGCTTACGTCATCCCGGCTTTCCAGGCTCGACATGCTGTTTATGATGGTATTCATCGGACCATCAAATTCCTTGATGTCCCCTTGCTTGTTCACTTCGCTCATGAAATGCTCGTTCTGTTCCGCAAGCCTGGCTTTCAATACATGGACAAACAGTTCGTCTTTACTGGATACATAATGAAAAATGGCTCCTTTGGACATGCCGGACCGTTTCATTATGTCATTAAGCGTCGTTTGGCTGCAGCCTTTCTCCCTTATCAGTTCTTCCGTGGATTCAAGCAATATCCGCTTGGTCTGCTCGCGCCGTTCTTCCTGCTTCATCTGGGATCCTCCTTCTTCTCGGTTGGTTACCCCTGGGGCGGAAGCCATCCTGCTGCAAGAACCGCAGCAAGGAACAGCATTTGCATAATCACTCTTGCCCCGATCGGGGTGACCGGTTTGCCCCCAAGTGTCAGCTTCTTATGGGCCGCATATATGTTGGCGGGAAACATAGCCAGGAGCATCAGTGCCAGCCCTGTAGAGGCAGCCATCGCAGTTGCCGGGATGAGGAGCAAAATCGCACCCGCAATCTCAAGAATACCTGTAAGACTGATCAGGATCTGGGCAATCGGTATTCTTGGCGGCATCATGGCAATCAGATCACCTCGAAGTCTGCCCCAATGCGCCGATGCGGCTACCAGAAACATAATTGCAACCGCAAACCGCAGGGAAATAACCCAATCATTCATGTAATCCCACCCTGCCCAGCCCAGCGTCCGAAACAATATAAGCGAAACCAGCATGGCTGCTAATGGTGCCATCTCCTTCACCTCCAATTTGAATATTCTGTATTTTTATTATATATACCGACCATCGGTTTGTAAATATAATTATTTGTATGTTTAAGGGAGCAAGCTCACGGCTGTGATACAACCGGGCTGGCTCCCTTTTGCAAACACTATTCTCTTCCTACGCCCTGCCCTCTTCATAAATTCTGAACAGCAGGATATACAGCACCGCACTGATCAGTGCTGCTGCCAGAATGATGGTGAAGATTCCCATAGGCGGCAGCCAAGCGGACAGGAATACCGTCACCGGTGCAAAAAACCTGCCGATCGTATACTGCAAACTGTCCGCCCCCATATACTGACCTCTTGCATGCTCGGGAGCATAACGGCTGATAAAGCTCTGTGTCACCGGAGAACGAACCATTTCGCCAAACGTGAACACCGTCGTTACAAAGAACAGGAACCAAATATTCGTGTGTAAACCAAGGGCAAACGTACCGATTCCGGACAACAGTGAAGACAGGACAAATACGTTGCGCTCCTTCCAATGATGGAACCATTTTGTGATCGGGATCAGAAACAGGACAAACAATAGTCCGCTATACCCCAGCAGCCAGCCTAATATTTCTGTGCTCGACAGCATAAGCGAATTTCCGTTCCAATGGATCAGTGCTTGGGAAGGTACATAATGGATGACATACACCGCTAGATACATATCCAATTGCATGATCGTCACAAGCGCAAAGATCCCCGCCAAAATATACAGCAGAAACACCTTATCCCTGAATATGATGCCATAGCCTCTCCATTGTTCCTTGAATGTATGTTTAATCGAGGCTGAACGTTCCGTGATTCTCGCTGACGCTGGCAATGTTTCATGAACGATGAAATATATGGCGATGAAGTATGCCAGCAGAACGATGGAACAGGACCACAAGAGCTCTTGCCGATATTGGAAGAAAAAAACAGCCCCGAGTGCCGGACCCAGTACAGCGCCCACATTGTTGGCTGTCGTAAACATGGCGAATACTTGTCGCCGTTCTTGTGCCGGAACCAGATCCGCCACCATCGCCGTGCTGGCCGGTCTATAGATAGCTCCGCCGAATCCAATCGCTATAAAAGCCGCATAATCCATCCAATGTGAAGGCGATAGCGCAAACAGCGCAAACATGAGCGTTTGTAACGAAGCGCCAAGCAGCATGATGGGCCGTCGGCCTAACCGATCCGCCAAGGCACCCCCAAGCAGGTTGCCGATAATGCTGAATATCGGGGGGACCGTCATTAGAACACCCGCGATATGATTGCCCAGAGACTGACCAAAATAAACCGTTATGAAGGGAAAGTACATCCAATACAACATATTGAACAGCCCTTCGCCCAACAACCGGACCTTTAAATTGTTATCCCATAATCGTATGTGCACAAGACTCCCTCTTTCTATCCAAACAGCGCATGGTAAAAAGCTTCCGCGCTAAACACGTCTCCCGGCCGGGTATTACAAACTATAGAGCATTTCCCTGCCAAAATATAGACTTATAATGAGGGCTGAGTTATACTAATAATATCAAAGCCGAATATACAAGTATTTAATTTCGATGCCCCATAAAACGAACATTTGTTCCGCATATAATAAGACGCTCCGGTCGGAGCGTCTTTTTTAGTGCATTCATATATGCCATTATCATGCTGTTCCAGCTTGCCTGAAGGCTTAATCAGCCAGCATCTTCTCGTTATGCAAATAATCAAAAATCATCTGACAAACGGCGGATACACGTTCCCTGTCCTTATAAGTGAACCAAGCTAAGGCTTCAATCTCCGAAGCTGGGTTCAGCTCTCCTTCATAGTCCGCGGTGTAACAGGTCATCGTTACTTGAACGCCCTCTAATTTACCGTGAGCGGCCGCATGAAAACTGTCGACGTGCGCTGCCGTCTTTCTGTTGATTCGAACAGACAGCTCCTCCTCGATTTCTCTCACCAGCGTATCGATATCGGATTCTCCCGGTTCGCGTTTCCCTCCAGGCAGATAATAGGTGTCCTTGCCTTTGGAACGAGCAGTTAATATCCTTCCATCTACGATATGAAGCCAGGCGATTTTATCAATCTCCGTATTCATATGGATTCCTCCTCATCATTTAAAACACAGGTTTATGCCGCCTCTTGCTGCTCATGTTTCCCGCCCAGTTTAAAAACCAGGATGCCTCCGACAATAACGACAACACCGATCAGTTGGTTCATCGTAAAGGGAACCTTCTCCAGGCCTAACCAGCCGAGGGAGTCCCATAACAAAGCAAAGCCGAGCTGTGAGGTCATGACGATCGAAATAGCGAACGTTGCTCCCAGCAGCCTTGTCGCCTGCACGAGACAGATCACCACACCGACACCGATCAATCCGCTGATCCAGTACCAAGGCTCCATATTTTGAATATTAAACGTACCCTTACCCTCCACGATAAGACTCATGCTTAATGAAGCCACAAAGCCCATGCCTAACACCAAGGTGGTTGTGGACCATGATCCTGTTTTTTCATTGACTCTATTATTGAAGATATTTTGCAGACTGACCAGTGAACCTGCGATAAGTGCTAATATTAATCCTGCTATCATGCTCGATCTCCCTTGCTGAATGATTCATATTGTTGCGTGTTACTCTTCATAAATATTGCTGCCGGCTACAATTGTCAAAGCTTCTCGATTCTTAATCAGAATGAATCCCTTGCGGCGTTCAATCAGACCCTCTTGGCTAAATTTCAAAATCACGCGGTTTAAGTGCCGGTAACTGGTTCCGAGTAAATTCGCGATATCAGTGAGGTTGAATGCGGTTGGATCATCTGTCTTGAGCGTGTCCGAATCCTCTACCGAGACCGACAGCAAATAACTGGCCAACCGCACCTCTACCGGATGCAGCAAATTAAAGCTTAGGAAATTGGATTTAATATAAAATTTTCGTGTAATGATGCGCAATAAAAATTGCAGCAGCGGCGAATGCTCCTGTCCGTATTTTCGTAACCAGCGATAATGCACGCCAATCATGTACACGGGCGAGACGGCTTGAACCGTATTAATCATCGGATTCCCTTGGATATATTCAATATCTCCAATCACCTCAAGAGGTGTTTTGAAGGAAAGAACGAGGGCTTTGCCTTCCGCAGAGGTTGTGTATATTTTGATTTTCCCCTGGACAAGGATGTACAGCATTTCGGCAGGTTCTCCTTGCGTGCAGATGATATCCCCCTGATCGAAGCGATACAACACCAAATAAGGCATTAACTCCTCATGAAACACGGACTCCATCTCATGGTTCAGCAGAAAGTTTCGCAGAAGCTCTGCATTATGAATTTCCTTCACGTTTCTATCTCCCTCTCCAGCCTTCCAATCTTCGGCACCAGCCGTGCCTCATCATAATTTTATAATGACCACTCCAGCGATCATCATCCCGATGCCAATGAATTGTGGCAAACTCATCCTCTTCTTCACCACTCCGAACCAGCCGTTGCTATCGATCAGGAAAGTCAAAAATAGCTGCGCTATTAACAATGCAGATATCGTTAACGTAACACCGATATTCTGAATGGCCGTAACTTCACTGAATATAATGGGCGCTCCCAAGGCTCCTCCAATCAGATAAAGCGGCTTGACCTGTCCAAATCCTTGCTTGCTTCCGTCCCGGACGAACAGTAGAATAACCAAAGCCATCATGAATCCGGTCAGCTGCGTTACCGTTGCGGCTTGCCAGGTGCCCATATCCTGACTGATCCGGGCATTCGCTACGCCTTGAAGTGTAATGCAAGCTCCGCCAATGAATGCAAATATAATTCCCCTCATGGTTCAAACTCCTTCATATATATAGGTCTGTATACTATTAAAAGTGAAATGGCTGAACTCAGGAAAGGACATATGTCCTGAAATGGTTTAAAACCTGCATGCTCTCCTTATAAGAAATCACGAATTCCATTATATACTATCCGTCAACTTTGCATTTAACATACAAATAAGCTGCCCGCGTTTCTTGACAGCTTAAGTTTTATTCGTATAGCACGCCCCATTTACGCCCCCTCATATTAATCGTCTTGCATGGTATAAAACAGTTATAACCAAGTTTGCTTATATGGTGCGGCCATCATTATGTTTTACTATAAATATATAAATGTAAACCGCTTTACATATTGGAACGGGAAGGAGCTCCTGTAAGTGATGTTAGACAGACAAGACCATGCTCACAATGAACGCAACCGTATGAATCTGCAATCCGACTGCAGCAGCTGCTTTGGATTATGCTGCGTCGCGCTGCCCTTCGCGGCCTCGGTTGACTTTGCCATGAATAAAGATGGCGGGACGCCTTGTCACCATCTGCAATCCGACTTTCGCTGCGGCGTTCACGGCAGCTTGAGGCAGCGCGGCATGCGAGGCTGCACCGTATTTGATTGCTTCGGAGCGGGACAGATGGTTTCGCAGGTTACCTATAACGGCCGTGATTGGAGGCAGGCTCCGGAAACGGCACAGGAAATGTTCGATGTATTCCCGGTCATGCGACAGCTTCATGAGCTGTTATGGTACCTGAACGAAGCCATGACATTGCAGCCAGCGCAGGAGATACATTCCAACTTAAGAGAGGCACTGGACGAGACCAAGCGGTTCACTCTGCTTCCACCCGAATCCCTGTTACGGCTGGATATCGCAGCACACCGGTCCGAGGTGAACCGGCTGCTCCTTCAAACAAGTGAACTCGTACGGGAGAATGCGCGCCGTTTATACAGAGATAATCCTGTCCGCCGGAAGATCGGCAGCCGTGGAGCCGATCTCATCGGAGCTAAACTGAAAGGAGCCGACCTGAGATACGCGAACTTAAGAGGCGCATATCTGATCGCCGCGGATCTCAGTGGAGCTGATTTGAGAGCCGCTGATCTGATCGGTGCGGATCTCAGGGATGCCGATCTAAGGGGAGCTGACCTGACGGACAGCATTTTCCTTACCCAGTCCCAGCTTAATGCAGCGAAGGGCGACGCCAATACCAAACTACCACCCTCCCTGTCACATCCGATACATTGGGTGGATTAAGCCTAATGAGGGACGGTATATCATATGAAATGGGTCACGAACGCTTGGAAGAGCGGCGGTAGCATTTTGCCCCATCTTGGTGACCGTAATTGCCATCATTTCACCGTCAACTACTTTGAATGGTTTGCAGGCCTATTCCACGAATCCTTCAATGAAACGATGCGGTTAAACACAAGCTTGTGCTCTGTTGAATACTTGGAATCCACGCAGAAATAGCCGTGTCGGATGAATTGGTACGTGTTGTGCGCAGTCGCTTCCGCCATCAAAGGCTCCAATACAGCGGCTTCGACTTTAATGAGCGATTCCGGGTTGATCAAGTCTTCCCAGACGTTACCCGATTCGGATAACTCGGCTGATTCCTTCAGCAGCTTATCATACAGATGAAGTTCCGCTGTGATCCCATGCCTGGCCGAGACCCAATGCAGCGTCGATTTCACCTTTCTTGCATTAAATCCGCTGCCGCTCTTGGTTTCGGGATCATACGTACAGTGGATCTCCTGGATTTCCCCTGTTGATTCGTCCTTCAAGATATGCTCGCATTTGATAAAATAAGCGCCCTTTAAGCGCACTTCCTTGCCGGGCGACAACCGGTGAAATCCGGGAGTCGGCTCTTCCATGAAATCCTCCCTCTCGATAAACAGCTCCCGTGAAAAAGGAACCTCCCGGACCCCTTTCGATGCATCACCTTCATGATTCGGAACAATAAGCATCTCGCTCCAATCTTCCGGAACGTTGGTAATGATAACCTTCAGCGGTTTGATGACAGCCATCACGTTGTGGCAGCGTTCCTTCAAATCTTGACGGATGTAATGGTCAAGCATGGCCGAATCCACCATGCTGTTGCTGCGAAACACGCCGAGCTCACCCAGAAATTTCCGAATTCCTTCCGGTGTCACTCCCCGCCGCCGGAGCCCTTTAAGCGTGGGCAGTCTGGGGTCGTCCCAACCATCCACGAAACCACCTTCAACCAGCTCCCTCAGATACCGCTTGCTTGTCACGAAGCCGGAGATGTTCAATCGTCCGAACTCCCTTTGCTTGGGCGGCTCCTTGATTTCAAGCTCGGTTACCACCCACTCATACAGCGGTCGATGATCTTTAAACTCGGCTGAGCACAGCGAATGTGTGATTCCTTCAATGGAGTCCTGAATCGGATGGGCAAAGTCATACATCGGATAGATGCACCATGCGCTTCCGGTTCGATAATGCTCGGCATGAAGGATACGATACAGCACAGGGTCTCTTAAATTCATGTTGGGCGAAGCCATGTCGATTTTGGCCCGGAGTACTTTCGCTGATACAGCGAATACCCCCGCCTTCATTTGCTCAAATAATGATACATTTTCTTCAACGCTGCGCTCACGGAATGGACTGTTCTTGCCTGCTTCCGTCAGTGTTCCCCGGTACTCCGTCATTCCCTCGGGCGTAAGATCACAGACGTAGGCCTTCCCCTTGCGGATTAGTTTCTTGGCCGCTTCTGCGATTTGCTCGGAATAATCCGAGCCATAATAAACCTCCGGCGTATACCCGAGCCACGCGATATCCTCCTGGATCGCTTGTACGTATTTCACATCCTCCTTCAGAGGATTCGTATCGTCAAACCGAAGGTTGAATGTTCCATGAAATTGGCTTGCTATGGAATGGTTGATGTGTATGGCATAAGCGCTGCCAATGTGCAGGTAGCCGTTAGGCTCAGGCGGAAAGCGGGTGGCCACGGGTCTGTGGTACACTCCCTTTTCAATATCTTCCTTAACCATTCTTGTCAAAAAATTCACCGTTTCTTCTCCCAAACTCTTATCATGAATCATGCTGAGCTCCTCCTTCGAATTCATCCCGAATAACTTCCTGAAAAAATAAAAAAATCCCGTCTCCAAGACATTAGTCTTGGGGACGAGATTGGTTTCGCGGTGCCACCCCTGTTTACCGATATATCACGATATCAGCCTTATCGGGTACGGCTATCACAAAACAAGCTTATACCCTAGCTCTGTAACAGGAGTTCCTGTCGCACCATCCCTTATCCATAAGTTCCGATGCGCCGCTCAGAGGCTTGGTTCAATAAACGGCTTCCTGCCCCTTTTCAGCTTACCGGAGCTCTCTGTAGGGAATCCTGTTTCATCTACTCTTCTCTTCATGGCGTTTATAATTTGATCCATAGTATCATCTATAAATAAAAAAGTAAACCGTAAGCGTCACTTAAAATCGCAAAAAATCTTATGAAAATCCCTCCGTTAAACGGTCCAGGAATCAGATTGGCAGCAATTTAACGGTAGCCAACTTGCCACTGACCTGAATGCCGGTCTCCTTCTTGCCGACCTCGGCCAGATCATGGACCAGACGCTCAAGCAGCTTGCGGGCTGCTTCTCCCTCCTTGCCTTGAATGCGGATGACCGGCTGCACGGCTTTATCCGCTGCAAGCAGCTTGTGCATTTGTGACAGCTTGGTATCGTAGTCGTGCTCCTCGATATGTACAGACAAGCGGAATTCCTTCACTTTAATTGGACCGGATGTTTCATTATGGCCTTTCTTTTCCTTCGCAGCCACCTGCTTAGCCTGCCCCCGGCTCACCAGCTTACATGGTGGCGGGCTGCTAAACAAAGAGGTACACACCAGATCGGCTTTGTGGCTCTTGGCCAGTGCGAGCGCCTCTTCCCTTGTGACGATGCCCAGACTCTCGCCGTTTAACCCGGTAAGTTCAACCTCTCGTGCCTTTATCTTTTCATTCATAATCAACATAAACAAGTCCTCCCATCATACGTGTCTCTCCCATTTCATCTCTTGATAGAATAACATATTCCCTTATCTGCATGGATTGTTTTAATAATGACAATAGTTGTCACTATTATGGGTTATAGTTGAACTACAAACAACAACAAGCAATGGGATAGGTTCCATTGCCCTAAGGAGGATATGATATGCAGTCCGCTCAGGATATTCAATCAACCAAACGCAAGTATTTTCAATCAGGCAATTTGAAACTCTCCTACCTCGATTATGGTGGCGAGAGTCTTAATGTTCTCCTTATGCTGCATGGGCATATGAATGATGCCGAAACCTTCACGAAATTGGCCGCAAAGTTTACGGATTGGCGGGTGATCGGGCTTGACCAACGCGGTCACGGCTGGAGTGAGCATTCCCCGGATAAAAATTATTCAAGAGAGAGTTATGTGGAGGATATCCACACCTTGATTACATCCGAGTTAAAGGGACAACAGGTAACATTGCTCGGACATTCTTTAGGAGGTATCAACGCATACCAGTTTGCCGCCCGGTATCCGCAGTACGTTAAAGCCGTTATCGTAGAAGACATCGGGGCTGAGATTGACGTCGACATGTCCTTTATCGGGAACCTGCCGGAACGATCAGATACACTAGACGACCTTAAAGAGGCTCTTCTGCGTATTGGCCTAAGAAATGTCGATTACTTTGCTGAAAGCGTATTTGAAGATGAGAGAGGCTGGGGCTTCCGTTCAGATCTTCAGGGAGTTCCGGTTTCTGCACAGCATACGAAAGGCGACTGGTGGAAGGATTGGTTGGCCTCCACTTGCCCGATCCTGCTTATTCACGGCAAACAAAGCTTCGCCTTGGACGAAGCCCATGCCAAGTTGATGGCAACTCGGAGGCCTCATACTTCTCTCGTTGTTTTTGAACAATGCGGCCACGATATCCATTCTACCGATTTGGAAGGATATACCCAGGCAGTGAAAGAGTTCCTAGACACGCTAACATAAAAAATCCAAACAGATAGCAGGCAGCATAACGAGAAGAATGTTGAAATTTTTTTATGTAGGATAGACTTTCAAGATAACATTCTCCCTGAAACTACGTAAGCGTGGTGATAAGAGTATGCAGCTGCTTGGCAGAATACTCATCTTTTCCCTCTATTCTTGATTTTTTACTTATTAGGTAGGTTTGTGATATTTGATATCATAAATTTTGACAAGCGCATTTTTCAAAATGTTTTTGTCCGCTGTAATGGTGGATAAGCTAAGAAATAGCAGGGATTATTAGTCTTACTAGCAAACACCTTAACTCGACGAAATTACACCCTTTTGTCGAGTTAAGGTGTTTTTTTCATTTCTCGAGGTTCTGCTTTAACGGGACAGAATAGGTTTGGTAAACCTCTCCTTCCCTGATTTCCAGGCAGTTCAGCTGTTTGCCGTACACGCATGCCCCATCAATGCCAATCTTGTCTCCATCCTCACTGAACCAAACCTTCTCGGATGCATGCAGGTTGATGGCCGGCGTATGCCCGAATACAACGGTTTTGGGAAGACGGGTCGGATAATTATAGAACTTGTCGCGAATCCATATGAAATCATCCTGCACCTGCTGCTTCCAATCCTCCACAGCCGGATTAATCCCGGCATGCACAAAGATGTGGGTGTCTGTCTCATAATATAGCCGGAGTGTATTGAGGAATGCGAGATGATGTTCATAATGCTTCTTAATATAGGCTTTACCCTCGTTATACTTGTCCCGCTCCATTTCACCTTCAAAGAAATCAGCGCCGCAGTAACTCTCAATTGTATGTCGCGCACCGTTGCGAATCCAGCGCGAATTCACTTCCTCCGTATCCAGCAGAATAGCATCCAGCATCATCTGATCATGGTTCCCGCGAAGGGTGATGACTCCGCAATCTTGCAGTGCCATTACCTGTTCCACAACTTCCTTGCTTCGCAGTCCCCGGTCCACATAATCACCAAGCAGGATGAGTCGATCTTCATCCGGATCAAAACAAACGTCTAACAATAACTGATTAAACTCATCATAACAGCCATGAATGTCACTAATAGCTAAGACCCGAATCGTGATCCCCTCCACTTCTTAGGAAATGATTTAACCCCAAATGCCCATAAATTGTACATTCTAATTAGGTATTCTAGCATAATCTTATCATTCGCGAAGAACACTTCTATACGGCCTGCCGTGGATCTCACATAAAAAAAGGCGCTCCATCAAGTCCTATTGACCCGCTGGGAACGCCTCTTTTAGCTTGCAGTCATCTCTACTTTATTTTTCGATACAGCTTTTCCCTGTCATCCATCGCTTCATAACAGTGGGTGTAGGGATTAAACAGAATGGATTCCTTATCCCCAAGAACCAGAAAGCCCAGTTTAGCCAGACTCTCATAAAAAAGCTGATGTGCCCTGTGCTGCAGCTCTCTATTGAAATAGATGAGCATATTGCGGCACAGAATGACATTGAACTCATTAAACGACTGGTCCGTCACCAAATTATGTCTGGCGAACACGATATTTTTCATCAATGAAGAATGAAAGATAACCGATTCATGCTGCGCTGTATAATAATCCGCAAAATCCCGCGTTCCGCCGGATCGGATGTAATTCTGCGTGTATGCCTTCATGTTACGCAAGGGAAAGATGCCTTTTTGCGCCGATTCCAGCGCATCGTCATCAATATCCGTTGCGTAGATACGCGCTTTGTCATACAGGCCTTCCTCTTGGAGAACAATCGCCATGGAGAGCACCTCCTCGCCCGTAGAGCACCCCGCATGCCAGATTCGGATATGCGGGTATGTCCGCAGGTACGGTACCACCTTTTGTCGAAAGGTCAAATACATGGAAGGATCCCGAAACATCTCCGTGACATTCACCATGAAGTAATTCACAAGCTGCTGCATACTGTCCGGTTGATAAAGCACTCTGGGAATGAGAGAGGCAATCGATTCCTCACCCATTCGCTGCATGCCATGTCGAATCCTGCGCCGGATGTAATCATACGCATAATTCCGAAAGTCATAACCGTACATCCGATAGATAGCCTGCAGCAGCAGCTCTACCTCAATCTTCTCGCGTTCGGCATATTCATCGTTGACCGATGGATTCATCATCTCATCCTGGTTGAGAATAATCTTCTGCCTCCTCTATGTGTAAAGCCATACCTTCAGCAAGGACAGCAGCTTCTCGACATCAATCGGTTTGGTGATGTAATCGGAAGCACCCGCATCAATGCAGCGCTGACGGTCTTCCTTCATGGCCTTCGCCGTCAGGGCGATAATCGGCAGCTTGTCGAATTGCGGGATCTCTCGAATCGCCTTCATCGTCTCATAACCGTCCATTTCCGGCATCATGATATCCATCAGCACCAGATCAAAATTGTGATCCTTCTGGAGCATCTCAAGCGCTTCCCGCCCGTTTTCTGTGAAAACCACGTTCAGTTTATAGGATTCCAGCACACTGACCAGCGAGAAAATATTACGGATATCGTCCTCCACCAGCAGAATCCGTTTTCCTTCGAACGCATCTTCATTGTTATACAGCTTACGCAATAGATTGCGTCGATCTTCCGGTAAATTGGCCTCTACCCGGTGCAGGAACAACGCCGTCTCGTCAAACAGCCGTTCCTGCGATTTCACGTTCTTAATGATGATGCTCTCCGCATATTTCTTCAGTTCGATTTCTTCCTTCATATCCAGTTCTTTACCCGTATAAATAATAATCGGCAGCTGCTGAAGATGCTTGGTCTGCCGAATGCGGTCCAGCAGCTCGAAGCCCGTAATGTCAGCCAGACCCAAATCCAGTACCATGCAGTCAAAATGCTCCCGCCCCAGCTCGCGCAGTGCTTCCGCCCCCGTGGAAACGGCCGTTATGATGACATCATCATGGCCAATCAGCTCTACCATGCTGCTGCGCAGAATAACATCGTCTTCAACAATCAGCAGCCGCTTGAGATCACGATCCACAAAGGTTTCGATATGAGCCAAAGCTCCCTCAATCTGATTCTTGTTGGCCGGTTTTTTCAGGTAGGCCATTGCCCCCATGCTTAAGCCCTGCTGCGGCTCATCAACCACGGAAATGACATGCACCGGAATGTGGCGCAAATCCGGCTGCTGCTTCAGCCGCTCGAGTATGGTCCAGCCATCGATGACAGGCAGCTGAATATCAAGCATAATGGCATCCGGTTTATAGGCATGCGCAAGCGCCAAGCCCCGGTCCCCTTTCAGCGCAACAATCCCTTTAAATTTATGTGCGCGAACGATATCCAGCAGTATTTTCGCAAAATGGATATCATCCTCAATGATTAATAAGATCCGGTCGCCAGGCTTAATATGTTCCCGGTCATCCTCCATTTCGGAGACGGTCAACAGATCGGGATCGGATAATTCAATATCCGTTGCCAGAACCTCTTCCGAAGACGAAGAAGATGAGGGTACGCCCGGGATAACGGCTTCATGGGCAGCGGCGGCTTCCTGAATACCTGATGCCTCTGGTAGAACCGGGGTTTCCGGCACATATAGCGTGAAGGTGCTGCCTGTGCCTTCCTGGCTTTTAAAATCAATGTATCCGCCAATCAATCCGGCCAGCTCGCGGCTGATTGTAAGCCCAAGTCCCGTGCCGCCGTATTTGCGGCTAGTGGATCCATCCGCCTGCTGGAACGCCTGGAAGATGACATCCTTTTTATCCATCGATATGCCGATGCCCGTATCGGTCACGGAGAATGCAGTCCATCCCCCTTGACTCATTTCACTGAAAGGCTGTTGATGATTCGTACGGGTTACCTGCAATGTTACAGAGCCCTGGCTGGTAAATTTGAAAGCATTGGATAACAAGTTCTTCAGAATCTGCTGCACGCGCTGTACATCGGTATGTAACGAATGAGGCAGACCCTGCTCCATCTCGATATGGAACTCAATGCCTTTTTTCGCCGCAAGCGGCTCGAAGCTGCGCTGCAGGGTTTCCTTAATCTCTTCGAGAATAACAGGCTCCAACTCAACCTTCATCTGTCCCGCCTCTACCTTCGACAGGTCGAGAATATCATCAATCAGATGCAGCAGATCATTGCCCGAAGAGTGAATCGTTCGCGCGAAATCCACCTGCTTCTCATTCAGGTTCCCTTCCTTGTTCCCCATCAGAATTTCGGACAAGATCAATAAACTGTTCAGCGGCGTCCTGAGCTCATGGGACATATTCGCCAAGAACTCCGATTTATATTTCGATGCAGACTGCAGGTCGGAAGCCTGTTTCTCCAGCATGAAGTTCTGCTTCTCAATCTCGTCTTTGATTTCTTCAATCTTGCGCATATGCGCTTCCACTTGCTCCGTACGGTTGCTCAGCTCCATATTGTTCTTCTCCAGCTCTTCTTGCTGACGCTGCAGCCGTTCTTCGGATAGTTTCAAGGCCTCGTTGGACGCCTTCATCTCATCTTGCTGTGACAGCAGCTCATCCGATTGTGCCTTCAGCTCTTCCGTTTGCACCTGAAGTTCCTCGGACATCGCCTGAGACTCCTCCAGCAGACGCTTGACTTCCATCTGGGCAAGAACGTTATTCATCGCAATGCCCAGCGTACTCCTTGCCTGATCTACCAGCTTCAATTGTATTGGAGTAAAGGCTTCTAGCGAAGCAAGTTCAATAACCCCTTCAAGCTCTCCTTCAAGCTCTCCTTCATATTCAACAGGAAAAATGAGAATGCTGCGCGGGGCAGATTGCCCGAGACCGGTCGTTATTTTCACATGATCATCAGGAATCGCTTCCATGACGATGGTTCTTTTCTCAACGGCGCATTGACCGACCATACCCTCACCCATATTGAATACCGAGGCGCCCATATCGGTGCCTGAAGCAGCGAATGAAGCCGTCTTATGAAGCTTGTCACCCTTCCGCAGGTAAAAAACACCATAGGAGGCGTTGACCAGATGTGCCATTTTGGTAATGAAGGCCTCGGCAAGCGGGTTGATATGGCTGATGCCTTGATACGAGATAGCTACATCACCGGTACTGGTCTGGAGCCAGCTTTGTCTCTCGTGATTTTCGAGCAGCCGGTTGGTGGCTTCACCCAAATCCCTGACCTCATCCTTGGTTCGAACCACAATACGCTTGGAGCGTAAATTGCCTTCGGAAGACGCAATGTCCGAAATCGCATGGACCACTTCCCGGATCGTGTTCACGATAGACTTCGAAATCACCACGCCAACTGTAATGGAGAGAACAATGACCAATGCCAGAACAATATAAAGCACGTTTTTGAAGTCCGCGTTTTTTTGATCGAGCTCATCTACGCGCTTCTGTGTCAGACTTTTCTCCGTGCTGCGGAAATCTGCCAGCTGTGACCGCATTTGATCAACGATTTTTTTACCCGGGTCCTCCATGAAGAATTGAAGGACTCCTTCGTTGTCATTCGCTTTTTTCATAGCAACAACGGTCTCTCCAGCGGTATCAATCCATTCTTCGATGTTGGCCTTGATCTCCTCCAAACGATTCTGCTGATCGGGATTATCGGCTATTAACTCATGGAGATTGGAAAAATCCTTCTGCCAATTGGCCTGTCCGTCTGTATAGGGTATTAAGTATCGGTCATCCCCGGTAAGGGCAAAACCTCTCTGTCCTGTCTCCATATCGAGCACATGTTTTTCAATCTGATTCGTCAAATTGTGAACTTCAATATCATGCTCCACGATAAAATCAATCTCTTTCTCAAGAGATGAAATTCGATCGCTGAGAACAAAGATGGAAGCTCCCAGAAAAATAACGATGATCAAATAACCAAGCACAATCTTTGATCCTATGTTAAGCCTCATATTATGTAACACGTTTTTCACTTCCCTTTCCCCGGCATCCATCCTTTTTTGAGGAACCAAACCATAAAGAAGAATACGCCGAACCCTTTCATCGAAAAAAGGACTTGGCGTAATTACGGATACTTCTGGCACATGTCGTACTCGAAGCTTGATATGATAATGTCTCTATCACTCACGTTTAAGTTTACGATAGTTTCTATGATGATGTCTAGATTACATAGGGGGCTTATATATAACTATATTTGGCCATCGCATCTCCCCACGGAGCATAACCCGCTTCCTGGAACCCCATTTGGGTGTATATCGTTTTGGCCCGCTCATTCTCGGGTTTATAACATAACATCACATGGTCTGTTCGGTCCGAAGCCTTTCGAATCTCATCAAGAACGAGCCGAATCGCAGGTTTGGCATAATGCTGCCCTTGAAACCTGCCGTCGATCATAAACCGGTATATCCAGTAGTTATCATCGCAAGAATGAGGACCGTACATGACAAAACCAATCATCTCATCATCATGATAGATCGCCCTGGTTTCGAATCCTTCCATAAATTGTGCCTCGGCTATCGAGTATAGATTAGGTGCAATCCATTTCTCTTGTTCCGGCTTGGGTTTGAGACGGATGCAATCCTCCCAATTATCTTTATCTATGACATGAAGTGTTATCAAGTGCAAGACCCCTTCAATATGGTTTATGCCTCTATCCTAATCCAATGCGAGCTATTTTTCACGGTATTAAATATGTAAATCCAAATAGAGCGCTTCAAAACAAGATAATTAATAATTATAAGCGTTTGTTCCATATTCCGAACATGCCGCGACGGATAAACTAAAGTTAACTTTATTTAAATGGAGGCGTTTATCTATGCGGCAATTCAAAAACCATACCCAATCGAAAGGACTACAAAACATGAAACGAATGAGGGTTATACTATATGCAGAAAATATTGAATATTGGGGTTCTGGCCCATGTTGACGCCGGTAAAACCACACTAACAGAGCAAATTCTCTACCGATCCGGTATCATTGAGCAGGCTGGCTCGGTCGATCAGGGCAATACAACCACCGATTCCCTCGAAATTGAGCGAAGACGGGGAATTACGATTAAATCCGCGGCGGTATCGTTCACGCTGGGTGATCTTAAAGTCAATCTCATCGATACGCCGGGGCATGCGGATTTCATCTCGGAGGTCGAGCATTCCTTAAGTGTTCTGGATGGCGTCATTCTGGTTATTTCCGCCGTTGAAGGTGTACAGGCCCAAACCCGGGTGCTTAAACAGAGTTTGAAGGAACAAGGTATCCCTACCCTACTGTTCATGAACAAAATCGACCGAATGGGTGCGGACTACAACCGAGTTCGTACCATGCTGCGGAATCTGCTGGATGAACATATTTGTGAAATGAGCCGTGTTGATGATGAAGGCAGCACATCCGCTCACGTAAACATGGCAGATCCCCATAACTCAGGTTGGCTGGAGATCTTGGCGCTGCTTAACGACGAGCTGCTGCAAGATTACGCTCAGGATGTTCCTGTGTCCAGCCAACGGCTGAAGGAAGAATTGCGCAAGCAAACCCGGCAAGGTAAAGCTTATCCCCTGTTTGCAGGCTCCGCCGCCAAAGGCATTGGCATGGAGTCGCTGCTAGCGGCACTGAACGACTTTTTCCCGGTTAACGACCCGTCTGAGCTGAATCATGAGCCGCTATCCGGCTTGGTGTTCAAAGTGATTAAACAGCCGAACGGGGAACGGAATGTCTATTTTCGGCTGTTCGCCGGGAAAGTCCAGGCCCGTGATGAAATCTCGGTTACGTCACAGGACGGACAAACCACGATGCTTAAAGTGAAGCAGTTGCATGCTCTGCAGCATGGAAAATCCGCTCCGGCCGGTCATATTGATGCAGGGGATATCGGCATCCTGATCGGTAGCGAGCTAAGGGTCGGCGATGTTATCGGAGCCGTGTCTGACAAGATGAAGGTTGTTCACTTTCAGAAGCCACCCATTCAGGTCCATGTCTCAACGAAACAACCCGAAGACGAACATAAACTGCACAATGCACTAAGCGATCTGACCGTTGAGGATCCATTTCTGCAGTACGTTCAGGATGCAAACACAAAGGAAAACATCATCCATGTGTTCGGCAAAGTCCAGCAAGAGATTCTGGTAGAGACGCTTCAGCGGCAATACGGCATCGAAGCTGTTTTTTCAGCTCCCCGGGTCATTTGCATCGAGAAACCCTGCGGTGTTGGAGAAGCTGTTGAATATATAGGGGAGTGCCCATTCTATGCAACCGTCGGCTTGCGGGTTGAACCGGGAGAACCGGGATCCGGTCTGCAGTATCGCTTGGACGTTGAGCTGGGCTCCCTTCCTCTATCCTTCCAGAAAGCGATTAAGGATACCGTCATTGAGGTGCTTCAGGAAGGGCTGTACGCATGGTCCGTAACGGATATCATCGTGACGCTGACGCATACCGGTTACGCAAGTCCCGTATCCACAGCCAAGGATTTTCGCAGCTTAACCCCGCTTGTCCTTATGGAAGCGCTGAACCAAGCCGGGACGGAGGTATACGAGCCCATGAATGATATCCAATTCATCCTGCCGGAAAGCAGCTTAAGCAAAGTTTTATCCAGGTTAGCTGCACTTGAAGGAACGTATCAGGAACCTGAATTCCGTAACAACGCCGTTCATCTTCATGGCACGATTCCTGTGCGCACTTCCGACGAGCTGAAATCAGAAGTCCATTCCCTGACAAGCGGTGAAGGCATGCTCTCCGTTAGACCAGGCGGCTACGTGAAGGTGCAGACCACCATCCCTGAGAATAAACGGCGACAAGTAAATCCGCTGAATCGCGGTGAATATATGCTTCACTTGAATAAGATCCTGTAATGAAGAGAAGCAGGCACAATACACCACAGAAGAAAATTCCCTCCGCCCAAGCGAAGGGAATTTCTTCTGTCTAACTCCATATCTAATAAGCGAAAAGATAAGTTCGAGCACGCTACACTTACGAAAGGCGGCGAACAACCCAATCATTATTCATATAATCTGAATATTATACTATGAAGAAGTAAGATGATTCTTAATCATGATATATCAGGAGGCTAGACGCTATGCCTGCAATAATAGGGGTTCTTTCCGTTATACTGATGTTGCGCGTCGTTAAACGCAGATCCCGGAGGAATAATCGCTAAGCCACCTTTCCCTCCCATACCCATAAGAAAACCGCCAGTTCTTCTACTGGCGGTTTATTGTTTATGTGTATGTGTATGTGTATGAAGAACTTCATGGACCGGTACTTACCCTGTACAAATTCAGCCACCTTCTTGTTCAGATTCATTTATAAGCACGATTTCGCCATATTTGTCATCCACAATGAATTATTTCTGAATCTATTGATATTCTGGTCCGTAAATACCTCCTCACAATAATTATATGCGGCACATGAAATAGAAGCATGCCTATGCCTATTCTCGTTCTCTTTTCGCGGAGGTTGTGGGTCTAAGCTGGTTACAAGTGTAAGTAAGATCAATAGTCCGATAATCCACCAGTTCATGTTAAGGTAACCGCCATTCTCTCTTTTTCGCACGAATACCAACCTTTCATCCCTGCAGCTTATGCTGGGTTATTTCTTCGATCTAGTAGATCTTGATCCTCATCCATAGTGGTTCATCCCCCTATCATATCCGTTCAATAACGATAACCTCCAGCAAGCCAAGTTGTTTGTTAAGCTGTTATACTTAATTAACGCTTCAAGCCCCATCGTAGTCTCGCTCTATCTTTCTTAGTCTGGTGCAACTCTTTTTGCCCCTTGTCACTTATTAAGAGAGAGGAAAAAACGTTGCTCTAGACCCACCCATAATCGGCTTGGTAATATAGTCAGGTACTATTCAGGGGCGTGCGGAAGGAGTCGGCTAGATGTGGAGCAACAACGTTTCAATGATTTAAAATTAGGTGAAAAAGGTGCCATTATCAGTATCATTGCTTATATATGTTTATCTGCAATCAAACTGTTCATAGGCTATACCGCGAACTCCGAGGCCCTGCGGGCGGACGGATTAAATAACGCCACGGACATCGTGGCCTCCATTGCAGTCTTGATCGGACTTCGATTGTCACAAAAACCGGCTGACCGGGATCACCCCTACGGACACTGGAAAGCGGAGACGGTGGCGTCCTTAATCGCTTCCTTTATTATGATGGCCGTAGGTATCCAAGTATTGTACGGGGCCATATCTTCCGTATTTGAAGGAAATCATGAGTCCCCTGATCTCATATCCGCGTGGACCGGTATCTTCTGTGCCATTGTGATGTTTATGGTTTATCGCTATAACAAACGACTCGCAACGAAAATAAACAGTCAAGCCGTTATGGCAGCCGCCAAGGATAACCTCTCGGATGCCTGGGTCAGCATCGGTACGGTTGTCGGTATTGTTGGCGCTCAATTTCATGTGCCATGGCTTGATCCGCTAACTGCCGTCCTGGTCGGCTTTCTGATATGCAAAACCGCATGGGATATCTTCCGCGATGCCTCTCACCATTTAACCGATGGATTCGATGAGAATATCATTAAGAGTTACAGAGAAACGGTGAAGCAGGTTTATGGAGTAAAGGGAGTCAAAGACATTCGTGCAAGAAATTATGGTAGCAACACAGTTGTCGATATCGTTATTCTCGTAAAATCAAATCTGGATATCCGGGTTGCTCACGATATCTCGGATCAAGTGGAGCATGAGTTAAAAGAAACGCACGGCGTTTATGATGTTCATGTTCATATCGAACCGAATTAAGCTTCCAACAGACGACAAAACAAGGTCCGGCCGTATCTACACTGGCCGGACCTTGTTTTGTCTATTTTGCGTCTTCGAGCGATTTTTCAAGATCAAGCTTAAATTGCTCCAGCGTCTCATAACGATTGATGGTAACTCCCTCCTCGATGAGGAGTTTCTCCAGACCCGATTCCAGGCATAGAACCGCTTCGTGAAGCGGAGCGAAATTGCCGGGATCCAGCACTGACACCAGATCCGGCAGCCCTTTGCTGAGATAAACCTGTTGATAGTTCAGACTTGAATCTAATGAGGTCGGCCAATACCCATGTTCAGCGTAATAAATAAAACGGGCGATCTCATCTTGGGCACCAATCGACCAGAAGTAGGCGATTGGATAATTCCCAGTTTCACAGGCCGTCTTGAGTTTATCCAGAATCCCCTTCAACTCTTCATAAAATCCCTTCATTCGGTCCGGATAAGAGGGCTGCCCCGTTAGCGCAGCTTTCTCCTCGATCAATAACGAAAGCATACTCTCGACGAGATGTTCGCATGCATCGCGGATGCCCTCTGCCGAATCTGCACACATGATGTAATCCATCTGTTCTTCCAAACGGGCGGGTTTTAGCGCAAAATTCATGATCTGGCTTTGGTTCTTGCCCCAGCCGCTCTTGAGATAGGTTCTGTTGAGAAGTGCCAGACTCGAAAGCACCTGAATTAGTACATCATGAGCTTCATTGCGGTAGTATGTGATGTTTCCCTCGCATGGCGCCTTCCCGAGCTTATACAAATGAAGATACACGGCACGTAACTGTTCCTCGGCTTTATCAATAAACGACTGCTGGCTCTGAGGCATATCGATAATCGTTTGCTGCAGCTTCTTAAAGCGTGACAGATCCTCATCGCTCCGCGAATACAGCAGAATCGAGTCCGCGATGATGGAGGTGTTCGTTTCCTGATAGGTTGCCATGCGTTCGGCTCGTTCCCAGCTGATCGGCCAGAAATCGAAGCTGATATCTTGCATAACAAACTGTATACTTGCACGATAACCTTTTGGCGTGGCCGGTATGAAGAAAAAATCCAGATCCGATCGCTTGGTAGCCGTGCCCTGTGCGTATGATCCGTAATAGGCAACAATTGCGATATCCTGTGGATAATTATTTTTGATATGATCCACCAACGTATCAGCGACGTCCATTATATGTAACACCAGGATTCCCCCTTTAAATTCGAATGGCTTGCTCTATGATAACAGAACGGATTCGAACATCTTAAGGGAAACTTCAAGTATAGTTTAATTTTACACTCCGTAATAAAAAGCCAATGAGCAAAATGAGCAGACATGTAAAAAAGAGTGATGCGTATTAGTCGAGCCTAATGTGCATCACTCTTTTATGAACGCCTTAGCAAGGAGGATAAACCTCCTCCAACAGCGTGATCCTAGCGCACTTTAGTAGTCTTCCACGTCGAATTTCCTATCTTTATAATAATACGGTCGGTCCTCTTCCGTAATCGTTCTTAAGACTCTGCACGGATTCCCGACAGCGATTACGTTGTCCGGCAGGTCTTTGGTAACCACGCTGCCTGATCCGATGACTACGTTATGACCGATGGTTACACCCGGATTAACGACCACGTTAGCACCTATCCAGACGCTGTCGCCTATGGTAATGGGGATCCCATACTCATATCCTGAGTTTCTAGAATCCGGATGAATCGGATGTCCAGCCGTGATGATGGATACATTGGGGCCAAACATGACGTTATCCCCAATCGTCACCTTGCCTACATCCAGGATCGTACAATTGAAGTTGGACATAAAGTTATTCCCAACCTCAATATTTTTGCCATAGTCACAATGAAAAGGCGGTAAAATATTAAGATTTGATCCGGCTTTTCCCAGAATGCTTCTCATAATCTCATCTATTCTCTCCTTCTCCTCGGGAGGACATAGATTATATTCGCGGATCTTCTTCTTGTTCGCTAATTGTTCTTCAGCAAGTCCATCCATCCATGCTTTATACGGAAGACCAGCCAGCATTCTCTCTTTATGGTTCATCATTTCTTCTATAATCTCCTTTATGTAAATGATGTTGGTCCATGCTATTGTACCAAATAAGCCGCTTGCGCTTAAATCCGCTGGATAAAGCGGTCTCCTCAACACGGTTATCCAGTATCAGCTTCCTATGGTGGTGTCATGACCAATGAAGAAAGTCCGGCCATATTTCTATTGGCCGGACCTTTCATCGTCTATTCTGCATTTTCGATCGACTTTAGCGCCGTGTCGAAGACTTAGCCTCGCAGGGTTATCTGCTGCTCATGCTTCTCCGAATAAGCTTCTGTAGATCAAGAGGCCTATATGTATCGATTATGTTATCTGTAGCTTTACACTTCTCATGCCATTTCGACATTCACGACGTCTCATCGACTTTAAGGCCGAAAGCCTGAGTGGTTTGCCGGCAGTTAGTCAGTGCAGATGTCTCTGTTGTCTTTAATTACAGGCAATAAATAATCGAGAATTTCAGAAAATCTGTCAAATAAGTTTTCGTTAAATGTTACACCCCAGCATTCTTCCCCAGCTTTTTGAAATGAGGTCATTTTCATCATTTTGTAAAGGAGGCTCGAGGATATTCAATTAGCTTTACTCCGACTTTCCTCATACCAGATGGTGAAATTGGCCCGCAGTGCGAATATCGTGTTATCCAAAATCCTCGTCTTCATTGAGACACCCTAAATATGTCTTTCATTATTGTTTGTCTAACTTTTTCACTTGATTGCTCTAACATTTGTACCAACTGACTTGCATAATAAGATACATAAGAAGAATCTATTTTAGATTCTTCATCAAAAAAATTTTCAGGGTATTCGGATCGGCTAATATCTTCTTCTCGAACTGCACCAAAATATTCAAATACATATTGAAATCCGGCATTCTCAATTAGTTCATCAACTACTTGTTCTATTCTTTCACGGCTTATATTATCTACAATGACTACTGGAGAAGATCCGCACCAATATGCCCCGTTTAAACAATGTCCATTTTGCAAATAATCTTTTCTAATTGATTCAATACATTTGATGGTATAGAAATTTGAAATCCATTTTGTTGAATCAGGGAATGTGACGACTACATCCACCTGAGCATCTTCTACATTATCTGCCCATCCTTCTGCACCTATATGAATATGCCTTCTTTTTTCAAACATAATTTCCACTCCTTGTCTTTTAACCCTTATACATATCAATCTTTTTTTGAAGGTATCACATAACGTTCTTACATTCTATTCGAGAGGCTTAAAAGAGCGATCAGCGACTGGGTGCGCAGCACTTAGCCTCGCAGGATTGTCTGCTGATTCACTTCTTCGAATCACCTCTTGCAGACCAAGGAGCCGTTAGGGGACGCTGCGTGAATACTATGTTAGGCGGAGTTCAATTGGAATATCACAAAATTTGTTCGATCTCGGCCGGCCGTGATGCGGTTGGGTGAATGGATGTGTCCCGGCAATCACTTCTCCGATTTTTCTTCCGGGACCGAGGCAGTTTGACTGCCTATGAGTGAACACATTGTTATACGAAGATAACTACTTCCTTGTATTACTCGCAATTCCATTGTTCTATAATTGTTTCGATTTCTAGCAAATCTCTTACTAGTCCATCATATTCAAATTGATCTATATAATAAGTATCTTCCTTCCAGATCCCCTTCATACCAGCATTCTTACTCGCAGTGACATCATTAATTGGATGATCACCTACATATACACATTCCTCAGGTAATACTTTCATCAAATCAGCTGCTCTAAGAAATATGGCTGGGTCAGGTTTTCTAAGGCCCTCTACCTCAGAGATCAATATCACCTCAAAGTACTTCTGTATTCCTAGAGCGTGGATATTACTAGATTGAAAGTCACTGAATCCATTAGTGATCATCCCAAGCTTGTAATCTTGTTCTTTGAGCTTTTCAAGTATTTCAAAGGTATTTGGAAATGGTATAGCATACTTACAAAATCCATTTTTATAATCAGCTAATAACTCATTCCAATCAAGTTGCAGATCAAATTCCTTTATTAATTCCTGGTAGACCCTATCCTTCCAAACATATCCCCGATTATCCAGTTCAATAAAGCGATTAATGTAGCTCTCCTTATCTATATTCTTAGCCTTCTTTATGATCCGTTCATATTGATCGACAATGAATTCATATAGTGAACTGTTACGGTTTAATATAGTACCATCAAGATCAAAGATAATTGATCGAATCATATGTTTTTCCGCCTTTCAATGCGTTTCAGTGATGTTCGCCTAACGTTCCTGTATTCATGACGTCCCACCGACTTAAAGCGACGAATGTCGCCGGGCGCGATGTGCGCTTAGTCGGTGAGGATGTGTCCGGCTTATTGCGCTTCCCTGCAACTGAAATGCCTCACGGAATCCACTTCTAACTTCATGCCGGACCGAGGCAGCTTTTCTGCCGAAGCGTGAATATACTGTTATACGATGTCCTTGTCTTCTAGAACGCCACCAAATCTGCTCTTCACCTTTATTTCTTTGCCCTTTATATATTAAATCTCCATCTTTTTCTGACTTTATATCAAAATTAATTTGATAGCTTCTTCTAAACAGGTTTAAATCTGTAATTCCTCTTTCTATTTCATCAAAGAAATCAAAGACTAATTCTTTTGCTTGTTCATTAGTTACTCTATCTTCTACCATAATTCTAATATTGATCATACCATCACTTGAACTCGAACTCGTTGCAGTAGTAGTAACTAGCTCTTTACTATTCATGGTCTTTTCCGCTTTAACTAATGAATCTACTAATTGATTAAAATCGATTTCATTATTATTGTTACAGCCAACTGTAATAAGAGAAAATAAAATTATTGATACTATTAAATACCTCATTTAATCTCCTTCTCTTAATGAATTTACATTCCCGAACCCGAGAACCTTAAGGCCCGAAGGGCCGGACCGCGACGCGGTTAGGCTCGCAGGGTTGTCCTCCGCCAACGCTTCCCTGTACCTCTGAATTCGCTCCGCAGTGAAATCCCTTCGCTCTTGGCGCACCAAGGGGCAAACGCCCCGCCTCGGGAATATGGTGTTATGTAATGTCTGCCTCATCTTCGAAAAACTTTCAAAAATTATAAGTACTTCTTAAAGGCTTTACTCGAATCACCGTCATAACCTAACTTTGTATAGAACTCGTGTGCTTGCTTCCTCGAAGCTCCGCTGGTTAAAAAGACCTTAACGCAATCCCTTGAAATACACAGATCTTCAATATGCTTCATAATGAGCGATCCATAACCTTGACCTTGTCTGTTTCCAGATACAACTACACGTTCTACAACCCCAAAAGGTTGTGACTCTATCAACGCATCTAAACATAGATGCAGATGTGCAGTTGCAACGATCTCTTGGTCTACTTCGCAAATGAACAAGAAACTATTAGGATTTTGTTTAACTTCTTCTATTCTATCTTCCAACACTTTTATTTTTGTGTTGTTTGGAAGCAATTCTTTATATAGTCGTTCAATCGCTCCGGCGTCCTTTGTTTCAGCTTCACGAATTATCATTCACATTCTCCTCTGTATTTAGGCTTATTTCACGTAACGTTTGTGTATTCACGAACCCGAGGGGATTAAGGGAGCAACGCGACCGGGTCCAACGGACTTAGCCTCGCAGGGTTGTGAGCTGATTCTACTTCCCTGACTACCTCATCTTGCGAACCAAGGGCGTAGCCCGCAGTGTAGATACTGTGTTAGGCGATGTATCTGCCTTCTTCGATTACACTTTCCTAATAATGAGCCCTTCTTCAAACTCCTCTATCTTATTAACGTTTATCCATATCTCTCTGAATCTATGAAAACATACAATATTGAATTTACTACCAATGCCTTCACTAAATATCTGATTTTGCAAAGATAGACCCTAGTTCTCCATTTTTTTTATGTAGCCCAAAAAAGAGAAAATGGATTATTTAGAACTTTCTATACTTTTGAAGGGGTCTTCTAAGTAAAGGATGTAAATATGAAGTCAATATCATCACTTTAAGTTTTCAGGGTTTAATCCTTTTAAAATATCAGGAATAAACATTCCATCTTTGCGGATTAATATATCATCAAACCATATCTCTCCACCGCCATAATCCCTTTTTCAAGTATCCTACACGCTTGGTTATTCGAAACAATTAGATAGCTTTAAATATTCATGTTTCAAAATACTCATCAATATACGATCGACATATTGACCATTTTTATAGACTTCGTCTCTTAGTATGCCATCCTTCTTGAAACCAGCCTTTTCATAACTCCGAATAGCACCAGGATTATCAGCGTCTACAGTCAAATACACTTTATGAAGGTTTAAACGCTCGAACGCAAAATCCAGAACAACACTTGTCACTTCTGTAGCATAACCTTGCCCCCATACCATTTTGTTCCCAATCCAAATACCAAATTCAGCATGCTTGGACCAAGGATGGATTTTAAACAATTGGGTACTGCCAATCGCGATGCCGTCTTCTTTTATTATGGTAAAATAGACAGCTGATGGATCTGTTTGCGCGTAACTCCGGGTACGTTCTCTAACCACTTCCGGTGTTAGGGGCATACCACTTCCTGATGGTAACGTTCGGTTAACTACAGGATCGGACAGCCATTCGTATCGCAGTTCCCAATCTTCTTCAACAACAGGCCTTAATGTTACTCGTTGTCCGTATAGCATATTTCCCCTCCGTGTACTTAGATAAGTAATTATTTTAGCCCACAATTATAATAATAGATTTTATCTAGCAGTATGTCATATAACGTTTATGTGTTCCTGACGTCGAAAGGCTTAAGCTGCCTCAATCCATATGCGAAGCATGTACTGAAGCCGGGTGGCTCCGCCACTTAACCTTGCAGATGTGTCCGCCTGCCCCTACTTCTTCGCCGCTGAATTCCATCATTGTGAGTTAACTTCTATAACCTCGGGCGGACCGAGCGGTGATAACCGCGAAGCTGGAAAACGGTGTTATCTGCTGGATCTGCCCCACTTCTCCGAATCAAGACAGGACGTCGGCCACAGCCTTATTCTCTTTATAGACCTATTTGAATTTAATGTCTTTTCAGACTTTATAGCTTAAAAGCCATTGTCACATCGGTAAAATTATATAGTTTTTGACTGTTTATAGTCTTGTATTCTTCGTAATGGCTTTATCTAGTTTTTATATGTATTTAGGGCTTCATCTGTATTCTAAGCTTTGTTATTTAGATCATCCTAACATCTCGTTATTTAAATCATAATCAGTTTCGATCCCTTAAAATTTCTTTAATCTCTCGTAATTCTTCTATCATTTCTTTCATTTGTTGATTGTTCCTAGAGTTGTCCATTCCAATTTTCACACTAAAGATACCAATTACTAGATTCACTGCCAACATAATAATAACTTCCAATATATCCTTCCTTTCTCCAAGCAACGGGACGTTGCGAATGTATAGCTCTCAAAATGTCCCTTTGGGGCAATATCTTGCAGATAACGTTTCTGTATTTATGAACCCCAAAGGGGTTGTCTGTTGTAATGCCTCTTCGCAATCCATCCCAGCAGGCCCAGGCTCCGTAAGGAGCCTCAGCTTGAATAGGTTGTTAGGCGTAGTACCCTCCTTTCAAATCTCTATCCAAAATCTATTTAATATATTTCCATATTCTCCCATAAAATCTCCATCCCTTAATCCACCATTCTTAATAATTGTATTTTTTGATGCTTGATTAATTTCATCACATACTAAAAAAGCACCTTCAATATTCCCAGTCTTTTACTTTTCAATAAAGCAAGTCTTAAAAGCTCTTTAGCATATCCCTTCCACCTTTCCGACGGTCTGATCCCATAGCCAATATGTCCACCACTATGAAATAGTTTATCTGTCAATTCGTGTCTAATATTTACTGCCCCTACAACAATCTGATTTGCTACTAGCCAATAAGTTGAATTGGCAACAAAGCCATTTGTATTCATTCCTTGTTTGTTATTGTTAAGCCATGTAATCATGTCTTCAAAGTTTTCTGGGTCTTTCTCTATCACCCATGGAACCATATCTTCTCCACTTTGTTTCCATTCCTGATAAAAACTCAAATAGGAGTCTTTCAGTTCAATACTCGGATTAGATAAAACCAACTGATCATTCAACAGCATTGTCTCCTTTTCATTGCATTTAGGGTATTACGCCTAACGTTGTTGTATCTACGAACCCGAGAGGCTTAAGGGGTTAAGCCCCGGGTTCAACGGAGTTAGCTAGTGCAGGGTTGTCTGCTGTATCCGCTTCCTCGAAAACCCTCTTGCAGACCAAGGGTCGAAAGTCCCGATGTGTGAATACTATGTTATAAGATGTCCCCGACTTCTTTGAAATTGCCAAACTCTATTTATTATTCTTCTTGATACGGATTAGAATAAAGGTCACACTCAATTTCTGCATCGATTTTATTTGTGTATTCTATTATTTCTTTATTTATTATTAGTGCGGGAGTAAAGCCGTCGTTCATTCTTATCACAATCATGAACTTACACTCTAATTTATATTTGTTACTTAATTCAACTATTTTATCTTCTTTACCTAAAAGCTGTTTTAGTATTTTATTTAGTTGCACAGTAACATCTAAGGATTCTTCGTATTCCGTACTAAGTTCCCATACAGTTTCTTTCCTTATGTGTTTTATAGTCTGGGCGATATTAAAGTTGTTTTTTCTTGAAATAAGTTCTCCCATGGTATGCGAATGCGTTGGTCGTAAATTCAATTCTTTTGAGATGTGATCAATTGGAAACTGATCACCATATAAACTGAAATATACTTTTACATTTGTCTTTTCCAAAGAAACCACCTTCAAATAGTTATTTAATATCTTGCGGGGATTTCTGATCCTTTTCGATATCAATAAACCTTGAACCAGTTGATAAATCAAGTGGTCAACATTCCAGCCAACTCCCCCTTCGAAAATGTCACATATCTCCTCGTATGTTCTGCTGAATGTTAGAAGTCTACTACCATATTCATGTAACCAGTCATGAAAGACTTAATATCTGTTTTCTTTTACAATAAAGCATAAAACCTTTTTGCATCATCATATTGAACGTAATGACTAATTCATTCGATCAATACTAGTCAGTCTTTCTAAGAAGTATATCATCCATTCTGGATATATCTTTTTCATAAACTTTTGAATGTGTGTCCAGAATGATCTCAGTGCATCAAGGATGGACAGATTATCTGGTATTTGTGAATGATATAGTACTTTACCGATTTCCAACAACGCTTTTTTAGAGTGCCCACCCTGAGTTTAAGGAGTATTTTGTTTTATAAAAATCAATCATATGATCAAAAATCTCCAGCCCTTGTTTTTTTATGTTCGGTAGTGTCTTGCAATGCTCTACAATATGATGTATATTCTTTTATTGCTTCTCGCGGATCGCGAGGCGCTGAGCTCCGATGTATGAGTATGATGTTATAAGATGTTGACGACCTCTTTAGCTGCATACATTTTTCTTTATGCAAATCATTTTTTTGTAATTGCTATTTCATATTCTTTATGTCGTTTTTAAAAGATTCAATATATTTTTTTGATTAATTTCGAATAACCCCTCATATCCATAATAACTAATTAAAAAAATCCATCCTTTATCAAAATTTATTGCTTCTAGTATTTTACAATATACATCTTAATATATCCCAACTTGTTCCAGCTACGAAAACAGAAATAGAGAAAAAACAGCCCCTGAACTGACCTTGTTGTTAGACTTCACTAACAAAGTAGGTACAGTTTAATGTCTGGGCTGTTCTTTTACATGTACTCCAATACCATCTATCCTGCAATCATAAGGAATCATTTCCTTTATTTAGTACATGATTCTTTAATTAAATTCTCACTGAACTTCTTCTCGTTCCTGTATTCACGAATCCCAAAAGGGTTGTCTGCATAAATGCCACTTCGAAATCCATCTTGCAGACTCATTTCATTTAGTGTATCTGAGGTGGCTCCGAGTTTCCAATTGGACCAGGGGCCTTTAAAGAAATCTATCTTTAATATGTTCTTTAGCTCTTAAACAAGCATTCTTATAACCTTCACTTCTCATATTGTCGGAAAGAATTTTTTTGAGGTTTGGCAAATAGATGCCCTATTTCATTTGCATTTGTTCATGCCTGCAAGTGTTACTGCGGCAATTCCTACGCAAAATAGTAAACTAATGCAACTAAGCATGACCTGAAAAGTCGATGCTTCATAGTAGCCAGATATGGTAAATACAGCTGTAATAGGATATAAAGCTTTTAGGGTATTTGACGTACTTGTAAATAATCCAATAAAAGAATAAAATTCAGTGATAACTAACGCAATCCAATATCCCTTTTTCATGTATGATATCAAAGCAATAATAGGTGATATTGCTAGAAATATACATATACCATCCAAAAAATAAGCTTTCAAAAAATTCATGACCATCCCTATGGATAAATCAGAAAAATGTAAAGCTGCTTCAGTGAAAAATGTTATAGCAAAGAGCAATAAGTAAAAAAGAATACTATATACAAGGGTTATAATCATTTTTGCAATTGTCAACTTTGCTTCATTCACGGGGATAAGTCGAAGTGAATCGATTGTATTCTCCTGTTCTTCACGACAAATCATGTAACTACCTAAGAGAGCAATAACCGCTGGAAGAACGAAAAATGTTGCCAGTGGTTGAGCAACAGCCATATACCAACCTATAGTATCTATATCTCGAATACCGTCATTGTCTGTTAACCCGGATAAAAAAACAATAACTGCTACCATAACCGTCGCAAAAATTGCAATCCAAACAAAACTTAACCGGCGAATCTTTTGATGTTCCGCCCAAAGTAGCGTTCGCATTATTAACACCTCACTTTCTTCTTGCTAATGCAACGTTTGCAAGAAGTACGGATACAATCCCCCAGATAAAAATGCTAAGAAAAGCCAAAGGTATGCTAATTACCTGTGTATTGTTCAGTCCTGGAATATCTCCGTTTCGAGCAACGATTACTGCCATGCTGGATAACGGATGTATATACATATTTATCGACACTATAATAGAACCAAGAAAAGCATAAATTAGTGTTATAGCAACTGGAAGAATATATCCGTTTTGCGTTGTAGCAATTGCCAAAATCGGCAGCATTGCAAAAGCTGTAATAACACCAATCTCCAAACACTTTCTTATCAAAAACAAAACGTTTTGCCAATCAAATGCGATATCTCCGAGAAGTATACTAAATATAACGGAACCTACAGCTGTGACTAACATGAAGCAAACAGAATAAATCAAAACCACAAAAAATTTACTAAAGAAATATCTCATTTTGCTGACAGGCACAATCCAAAGTTGTTTAAGCATATCGTATTGATTTTCATTGTACATTAGCATTGTGCTTAATATTCCTAAAACAACAGGTAAGACAATAAAAAGTGTAAGTCCGAACGCTGACCATTTATAAAACTGTACAGGGTCACCGCCTGTATCCCACGCATATTTAAATAATAAGTACGCAAGGAATGGCATGATGAGAGCTGAAAACATCATAATCCACACAAATGTTCTGCGTCGTAACTTAAGAAATTCTATTTGAATAAGTTTAAGCAATGCCATCTCCTCCCGTAATTTTCCTAAAATAGTCCTCTAAAGTATCATTACAAAGCTGAGAACTAATAACCGACACATCTCCCAATATAAGTGCCTTATTAACAGAAGCCATATCCAGAGAATTATTATAGATTTGCAACGTATGATCATCTTTCACAGAATAACTTTTCAAACCGAATTGACGTTCCAAGATCAAGCTGGCTTTAGCAGCATCAGAAACTTGAAGTAGAATGTACTTACCATTTTTTCGTTTAAGTTCCTCCATACTATTTTCTTCTAACAGAATACCATTGTCGATAATTCCAATATCATCCGCAAGCAATGAAATTTCAGAAAGAATATGGCTGGAAATAAGAATTGTTTTCCCACGTTCAACGCTCAATTTCTTAATAAAATCCCTGACTTCTGCTATACCTATAGGGTCCAGACCGTTTGTAGGTTCATCTAAAATCAGGAGTTCTGGGTCATGCAAAATAGCATTAGCAATACCCAGACGTTGTTTCATACCGAGAGAATACTCACCGAACAGCTTTTTATCCTTATACGGTAATCCTACAACTTCCAATGCGTTCTTCACAGCGTTAGGAGCAGATGTACCACGCAGTTTTGCAAAAATATTTAAATTTTCTGTTCCAGTTAAGTTTGGATAGAATCCGGGCGTTTCAATAATCGCTCCAATTCTGGGATATACCTGCTTTTCTCTTCCTTTAATGTTATTACCAAATACGTCTACCTCACCAGAAGAGGTAGATGTTAACCCTAAAATCATTTTCATAATTGTCGTTTTACCGGCGCCATTACGACCGAGCAAACCGTAAATACGTCCTTTTTTCACATGGATATTTACATTATTTACAGCTTTCTGATCCTTATAGATTTTAGTAAGTTGTTTAGTTTCTATCGTATACTTTGTCATATGAATGCCTCCTTTATTTAAAGTTTATCAAACAAATCTTGCCAAAATCTTGCCGAAATCTTGTTTGTTTCTTGCTAATAAAAAAAGCTCTTAAAAATTAAAGAACTTTCGGAAGTTTTACTATGAATGCTGTACCACCATATAATGAATTTTGAGCATGGATTGTTCCTTTATGCAGATGGACAAGTTCTCTAGCAATAGCAAGCCCTAAACCATTTCCGTTAGTCGAACGTGATTCATCACTTTGATACAGTCTATCAAATATATGCGGCAGGTCATTAGGAGAAATCCCTTTTCCATTATCACTAACCTGAACCATAACGTTTTGTTCATTTTCACTTATTTGTAGATCAATTCTAGTTCCCTCACTATGTGCAATAACATTTTGAATTAAATTATTAACAATTCTTATATAAGCATTTGGATCTAATCGGATAAAGCATTCTTTGTCAGAAATATCAATTTTATATTCAAAATGCTCTTCCTCAAAGGTTGGTATCCAATTCACCAATATATCACGAGTAAATTCGTTTATATCCTGTTCTTCAAGTTTAAACACTTGCTCTTTTGCGTCAAGCTTGACCCAATCAAATAAAACTTCAACAAAACCCTTCAAATGATGTGCTTTATTTAAAGCAATCTCAAGATATTCTTCTTTTTCTTTGCCTGTAACAAACTTCTTTTGAACTGCTTCTAAATAGCCAACTAAAGAAGTTAAAGGTGTTCTCACATCATGGGATAAACTCGTCATAAGTCGCTTATAAGCTTGTTCGGATTGCTTTAACTGTATGAGTTGAGTTTGACTTTTCATTGCTATATCATTTATGGAATAACAAATTGTTTTAGTGAAATCATTTTCATTTGCCAAAACACGACGATTCCAATTCCCTTTTTTTATATCCACTAAAGAATCTTCAATAATTGAAAGTTGTTCAGAAACCTTATACAGTTTTGTTACCAAATAAATGATAACCATAAGAGAAGAAGCTAGAGCCATAAGTAGAATATAGATCCATTCCATAATTAAGCCTCCTTATTAAAACGATAACCTACTCCGTGTACCGTTAAAATATAAAATGGCTGTTCTGAATTGGGTTCTATTTTCTTCCTCAACTTACTTATAAAGGACATAATATTATTGTCGTCAAAAGAATAATCATCGTTCCAAACTTGTGTATAGATTTGTTTCTTCGTAAACACACGCCCCTTATTCGAAGCTAAAAATACTAATAAATCAAATTCCTTTCCTGTTAAATCAATTAGCTTGTCCTCAACATGAACAGTTCTTATTTCTTTGTCGATAACAATTCCTTTAAAGGTAAGAATGCTTACAGAATCCCTGGAATTAAAAGTAGTATATCTTCTAATCAAAGATTGCACTCTAGCAATGAGTTCATTGATACTGAACGGCTTTGTTAAATAGTCATCTGCTCCAAGGCTAAGACCTGTTACCTTATCCGGCTCACTTCCTTTAGCCGTCAGCATAAGTACGGGTACATTACTATATTTTCTTATTCCAGATAATACTTGAAAACCGTCCATATTAGGTAACATCACATCTAAAATAATTAGGGAATATGAGTCGTTTTCATTCATGACTTGAAGTAATCCTGTTTGCCCGTTATATGCCATATCAGTTTCTAGGTTTACTTGTGATACGCATTTTTTTACTAATGAGCACAATTCCACATCATCATCTATTATGAGTATTCTATTTGTCATGAGGTTTCTTCGCCCCTTTTTTTCTTTCAAAATAAGTGCAGCTGATTTAATATACTATTTCCCAGATGTTAGATTAATGATAATTCCAAAAAAATGTAAATCAACACGAAGTAATGTTATTATTTTATGGCAGCATTCTTTATTCGCTATCGAAATTGTCCGATCACAGGAAAATTAGTTAGTACCATAAAGCCCCTCGCAGAAGAGTTAATATCCTGAAAGAATTTCATCAAATAATCTCAACATATGTACGAAATTATTTCGAATTCATTATCAATAATTGGTCCACCGTGCAACTTATCAAGAGTTGTTACAAAAGTCAGCACAATAACTAGTTCATATGCCCTTCTTCTGGAGAAGAAGACAGATAAAGCTTTATCAATAAAAAATAGGATGTCTCTTTGATCCTGAGAATTTCCATTACTTAAATATCTTTAAGAATTTATGGTAATACTTCGGCCAAAATATGCAAATACAACTATCGATACAACCAGAACCTGATATGCTTCAATTAATCTTAATAAATGGTTAGAATCAAAAAAATAATAAATTGCTTCCCATAAAAACACTTGCACTCCTGAGATCCATCATGAATGTTAAAATCGGAAATACAATTATTATGTAACCTGTTCCTACTAGCATTATTGTAGAAACAATTCCACCGACAACTTTCATAAATCGTCTAATCCAAATGTATCTGGATAATGGTTGTAATGCTGCATAGATAATTAGACATGAGAATAATAGAGAAAGGCTTGGTGCGTAGCACCGGGTCGTCAGACTTAGCCGCTTGAATGTGTCTCCTGAACTCACTTCTTCGAAATCCCTCTTGGAGGACTAAGGAGCATCAGCGACGAAACAGGAATGCTCTGTTATGTGAAGTACCCTCTTCCCCGATTAACACTCAAGAAACAAGTTTTTCTTTCTTCTTTTTTCATATTCACTGAATGCTTGATCAAATCTTGGATCTTTTATATCTGTTATGTATAAGCTTAAACATTCACGTATACCTAAGCCTTTATCATTAAATCAAACTTCTTTTCTCATCTCAAGAATCAACTCGCCAAAACAAAATAATATTTCTGTAGAAGATTTTTGCGCTCTTGCTTCTTCATTCAATTTATTTATTTTCATAATCACATTCTGAGAGCCATACAAGATCATACCAAGCTGAGTATTAAGCCAGTGAGTATGGTCAAAAGGTAGTTCACCTTCTATGCCACTCTTAGCACTGGCAAATATCACGAAATAATCTTATTAATTCTTCGTACTTTTCTTTCCTTTGCTCGTGTATTTTAAAATCTATTTCTTTCTTCTTATTTCGAAAAATTTGATAAACAGTAAGAAGTGCGCCAACTATTATAGAGAATCCTGTCATAATACTTGGAATAATCGCTTTAAGCAATTCAAAATACTGTTAATCAAGTTAAGTTAATTAACAAAGATATCATAATCGTTTTCCTTTCTTATTTAAGGGTATTTCACATAACGTTCAGAGATTTACGACGTCTCACTCCCTTAAAGGCCGTAGACCTGGCCGCGACGCGGTTAGGGAGTGCAGATGTCTTCTATTCATCTTACCCGGCCGAGAAGCGTTAGCGACAATGCGTAAATCTAGTGTTATGTGATGATGCTCTGAAATATTCCAACTAAAACTAGTATTTATCCCAACCCTAGTTCCATAGAAATCACATTATCGTCATATATGGTTCTAATAACTTCCTCTCTATTGTTTATCAAAACCTTTAACCACTCATTGAAATTATCCATGATTCCATACAATTTGGGGTTGTGACTATCGAAATAAGCAACTATGTATTCTTCATCTATCATCTGATTCACAATGAAACACCATGCATTTCCATTATGATCTAGAGAAAACGGGATTAAATGGTCTACGTTCACAGATCCACCCTCTCTAATATTAATCATTTCATGAGTCTCAACGCTAGTCATTCTTTGTAAAGAAAGTCTCTGCATCGGCAAGATTTGTTTGTTTCCATCTCCTACTGCACTTACTTCTTGAATCATGTATAAATGCACCATTGCTAAACTGTGATACAAAATCGCAATATGATTTTGGTAGTTTGCAATTCAAATCATTTTCTGTTTTTTCTATATCTTCTTTCGATGCTACTTCATATGTTTCATGGATCTCTTTTTCTTTAACAAGGGATTTTATGAGGCTTTGTCCATTCATTCTAGAACTCTCCTTTTTCTCATTTTGACTTCGCACTTTCACATAACGTTCCTGTATTCATGAACCCATAGAGGGGTTGTCTGCTGATATGCCTCTTTGAGCTCCATCCCGCACGCAGACCCAAGCTCCAAAAGAGCCGCAGCGTGAATATTATGTTATGCGAGGTTATTGCCTTCTTGAGAGACTTTCAATTTGTCTTGTTCTTTTAGATATCCATAAAACGCTGAAATATATGTTGAGATGGTTATTTGAGCACCTTTTCCATTCTGATTCATATGTACCCCTAAGTTTTCACTGATTTTATCCTTTATTTCTTTATTTGCAATTATTTCGTTCAACTCTTCAACCCTGTCTTCAAATCCAAAATTTTTTATTTCCTTCATTACCTCGTCTCTAAAATTCTCATACCAATTTTGCTTTTCTATCCATATTAAGAATGCTTCTACCGATCTAGTATTCGGAGCTTTATCATGACAATCCCTGCACATTAAAAACAAATTTGAGGGTTCATCAGTACCGTCAAATTGCTTGGCAACAATATGGCATCTCTGTAACGGGACATTATCCCAATTCTTTATTATTTCTTCCCTAGTTGCATGAGGTTTCTTTATATCATATTTATCCTCCCATAACCTGCCACATGCCCAACAACACGGCTCTCCCCAATCAATTCCCTTCTTATCTAACCAATTCATCCAATATTCAAATATCTTTGATTTCGAAGCATTCCCATCTTCAACTATCATTCCTTTCATTTAATTGATTGCAATAATTTCGCCTAACGTTCTTGCATTCACGAACCCTAACCGGCTTAGATATCTCCTATCTTAGTTGGTGCAGGGTTGTACGCTGAATCCACTTCTCGATAATGCTCCTTGCGGACGAGGGACAGCATAGCTGGCCCAACGCGTTAATGTGGTGTTATACGCTGTTACTGGCTTCTTCGAACTACTTACTTAGTATCCCTTGATCTACTGACTTGTTAATAATTTGTTTGGCATATTCCCATAATGATTCTGAACCTTTAGAGATTTCACTATTTCGATTTATTACCTGCTCACTTGTTATTTTGTATTTCCTCCAAGTGTCTCCTTGATTTAAGTAGTTATGAATTAATGGCTGCAATCTGTCCAGCGAAGAAGCAAACTTTGCTTCATTGGTTTCCTTGTTTTCAAATTCAATCCATAATTCCATCAATTCATTTCCTTGTTCTTCTGGCAACAATCCAAACAGTCTCTTCGCAGCTAAAATTTCTCGATTATACTTATCAACTTGTCCTTTTGTATCATAAGCAAAGGTGTCCCCTGCATCTATTTCTACTAAATCATGAACTAATAACATCTTAATGACTTTGAACAGGTCAATTTCATGATTAGCTTGTTTATGTAAAATGATTGCCATCATTGCTAAATGCCATGAATGCTCGGCATCATTTTCTAATCTCGAACCACTTATTATCTTAGTTTTCCTTTCGATGTTCTTTAACTTATCAATCTCTATCAAAAAGTTAATCTGATTTTCTAAATTCTCCATTGGATAGTCCCCCACTAGTTATTGCAGTAATTGCGTATAACGTTTCTGTATTCACGACGCGAGCCGGCCTTAGATAGCTCTTATCTTAGGCCGGCTCGTGTGTCGTCCGAGTTATCTTCCATGATTATACATCGGACGACCAAGGGGTGTAAGCCCCGTAGTGTGAATATTATGTTATGCGATGCCTCGGTCATCTTCGATTTACTTTCATATTAGTCCTTTTTTAAATGCAATTTATAAATCTTTAATATATATTCTTTATCTTCTGAGTCATCATTATGTCCTTCTATTGGTAACCCATTATGAAATGGGGACCCTAAAAAATCATCAAGTATTTCTCTTGGATTATTTAATATTCGTATTTCACAGCTAAATGGTAATTTCTTGTTTATGTCAGATATCAGATTGAATCTTAATTGACTTGCCATAATATCAAACCATAAATAAAAATACATACCTAGATTTGAACTAGAGCTTTCTATTTGATCTTTCCGATTCTGTATAACTTTATTTATAAATTCGTTGAAATCGTCAGTTGTAATTTGATTAATCAATTCAGGAGAAATCGAGATTCTCCACATATTTGTTTCAATTTCTTCTTGAAGATCAGCTTCAGAGGAACCGATATAAATTAAATCGTTTATTATATCTTGAAGATCTTCAAAATACTGTTCCTTATTCATTTGTTTTTCCTTCTTTCATACAATACCGAGGTTTCATATAACGTTCCCGCATTCACGACGTTCAATCGGCTTAAGGATCCGCCAGGAGCTGGCCACGATGTGATTAGTCGGTGCGGATGTGTCCGCTGACTCCACTTCGCTGCCGATGCTTCTCGCGGACCGAGGAGTCGTCAGGCTCCGATGCGTGGATATGATGTTATAAGATGTCCCCGCCTTCTTCGAGCAACTCTCACATTATTACTTTCTCTTTTAAATTTATCTTTGTTTTTATTAATTCCTTACTAATTTTGATTTCTTGATACTTTTCATAGATGTGATAATAAATTTCTCCGTAATTTAATCCTTCAGGTAAATACTCACTCAATTGAATTTCAGCAATTTCAAAATCTGGAAGTTCTCCAAGTTCCTCAACGTCTGCTTCAAATACGACTCCATATTCGCCATTCATTTGATAGATTCCAATCTCAACTAAATCAAAAATTAATGCACCTGTCTCTTCAAATAATTCTCTACTTGCGGCTTCGATTAATTGCTCATTTTGTTCAATTTTTCCTCCCGGAAGTTCCCAAACAGTTCGGTTCTTATTTCTAATCAGAATAAACTGGCTCTTGCTCTTGGCAATCAACACAACATACTTTATTGTAAAACGATCTATTTCATAGAGTTCATGCCATGAATAATTCACTTTTTATCCCTTCTGTCCTTTTATATTGTCTTTAGATCATGCGGGGATTTCCTATAACGTTCCCGTATTCACGACGCCCAGCGAATGCTGGGTGTGTCCGGCTCTGCTTCTGCTTTCCCGAAATCCCCCTGCTGGACCGAGGGCGTATGCCCGATGCGTGAATATAATGTTATGTGATGTCAGCATCATCTTCTAACTACTTAAGTCGGTTCTTTGATTTCTTTGCCATGGTTTTAAACTCTTCGTATTTCTCTCTCGATGCTTTAATTTTACTCTCAACAACATACGGGGCAGCAGCAGCTAAATTAGGTAACTTCTCATTTATGTAACTGTATAATGATCTTTTCTCACTATCGGTTGGAACTATAGGAGCAACAGGTATAGGTAATGGTTTATCATCGACTTCTACTCCTTCGAGTAAACTCGGCATTCCAAAAGCAAAGAAATTATGAAAAGCTCTTTTCCTATCTACTTCTGTTTCTTCATAATTGCCATTGGAATCTAATCGGAATCGTTCAAATTCGATGGTAAGCAATTGATGTGGCTTCCTGTCTTTATTTTTGTAAAATAAAATGACCTCAAGTACATTCTGATTTGCTAATTGAGGTACAGACTTATATTTGTGATTTTTGGGTTGGGAGATCTTTATAATCATATCTCCATTAGAAGAAATGAATAAAAATCTGCATCCAGTCATTCATACCACTCTTTCAATTTTTTTATGTTGATTTCACATAACGTTCCTATATTCATGACGACCGACTTAGTCGGATGTGTCTGCTGAAATTCCTCCTCGAAATTCTTCCAGAAGACTTAGGCTTCAACGGAGCCGCTACTTGAATATTATGTTATCGGATGTTCTCATGTTTCTTCTTCATTCAATGTACGTAAGATAGGTATTTCAACTACTTCCCCTTTAGCAAGTTCTTCAGCAATCAATTTATAAAAGTCATTTAATAAAGTCACTGTACCATGTATCTTTTCATAACGGAAAGTAAAGTCATCAACAATTCCAACTATGGGATAATCTTTAATTACTCTATAAAACATTTCAACCTGTATAAGAACAAGGTTAACCAAACTTAGTAGTTGAAAATGAATGTCTCTATCTTCAGTTCTATCAAATATCCAAGAAACTCCTTGATAGTGTTCTTCACTCAATTCAAAATTTCCAAATGCACTTAAGATACTAGAATGCGCGAATTTACTATTAATCTGCTTTTTATACACATGAATTGTATCAGACATGTCTTTATAATTATTTTCAATCCATTTATTTGCTTTTGATTTTACTCCTGATTTCTCTACCATTGAACCTTGATCATTTTTGATAGCAAAACTATCAATTTTAGGATTATACAATGCATAACACGCCAATACTGAAGACTCAATTGATTAACGTAAATTAAAGCTTGTTTGAACAGTATGCTTTCTAATTAATGATAAAATCGCTAAATACAATGAATTATTGGTTTGAGATAAAAAACCAGCAAATATCCAGGCACTGATCTGATAATTTTTAGTAAATGTCCAAGATAACTCTATTGCCTCTAAACATACTTCAAAGATTAATCCAAATTGATCGTTTGCTCTTATAATCATCTCATGTTCTTCCTGAGATATTTCATAAATGTTGAACATTCTTTACACCTCCTGTACAGTTTTTTTATTCAGTATATTTTATGAGAATTTCCGATAACGTTCGTGTGTTCCTGACGTCGATTCCCCTTAGATAGCTCTTATCTTAGGGGGAATCGATGTGCCTGCCTGAATCCGCTTCCTCAAAATACCTCAGGTAAACCGAGCGGCGGCAGCCGCGGAGCTGGAACAATTTTCGATTATTTATCGTTCTTTTTGAATAATGATGTAATAATAATTTCTGCACATTCTTCTGGTGAATTCAAACTTGTATCGACTGAGCAGCTATAGCGAATGTTTTGTGACATTATTTTATTTTGCTCATCTGATTGTTCTTCTCTTCTATCACCACGTTCTATATTTCGTTTACGACAAAGATCTAAAGGACAGTACACCTCAACTATTTCCAAAGGATACCCATTAAAAATATCTTTGACTTTATCATAATGTGGCTTTAACTCAGGCCTTTCAACAAGTATCCCATCGATTAAAACATTCTTTCCATTATCCGAAAATAATTTTGCAGTGTGATACATCATAATTATTACTTCACTTAGATATTTCCAGTAGTCTGTCTGCAGATGTTTATCACCAATCGTATTTTCAAAAAGATCATTGGCAACTACATAAAAAAATGGTTCAGAGTAAGATTGCATAGCTTCTACTATAGAAGTTTTACCTGAACTTGTTATACCATTCAAAAATATAATTCTCCCTTTATCCATGTTTCTCATCTTCCTTTGCATGGGTTTTATGTAGATATACTCTTTCTTATGTTTTATAAGATTTAGGGGGTTTCGGATAACGTTCCCGTATTCACGACGCCGAGTGGCTTAAGGTCACGAAGTGACCGGGTCCGACTGGACTTAGCCTCGCAGGTGTGTCCACCTGATCCACTTCCTCGAAAACCATCTGGCGGACCGAGGGGCCGGCCCCGATGCGTGAATACATCGTTATAAGATGTCGGCGCTTCTCCGATTCACTTACAAATTTGTTTTAATGGGGTTCCATCCGCTTTTTTGGCTCCATTTATTCGCCTTCTTCATAATTTCCCATATGAAATCAGTTTTGGCTGAATACTCCGGAGCATATTGAGCCAGCGTTCCGGTGAGTGAGAGCCACGTCTCCGGCATTATGAGCCAGCTCTCCGGCAAAGAGAGCCACCCATTTTCTTGAGTGGCTCTCAGGTCTTATTATAGAACTATCGTATTCCGTTAACTTAATGAGTTGTGATACGATTCAGAGATTTTTTCTTTAGGCACAGGTTATTTCTGATTGATCGAACTGGAGTAATGGCTAATCTGAATGACATGTTATTTCTATTTCTTAAATGATAAACCAAACTTCTCTAATGCCATTCTTAGCTTTGGGATCGTACTGGGACCGACACCATGTAGCTTCAAGATATCCGACTCAGCATACTCTGACAGGCGTTGGAGTGAGGTAATATCGTTCCGTTCAAGAGCCCTTCGGGCAGGTGCACCTATCTTGGAGAGAAAATCACTTTCGATCTCTCTTTCTGCCTCACATATAGGGCAAGTTGGGCAATCAGAGCTTTTATAGTAGTCGTGACCATTTTTACAAGTCCTCAAGGTTGTAATAGCCATCGTAATTGTCCTCCTTTTCATGCAAACCCTTTATTCCCAAGTATAACATTTTGGAGTTTATTAAGTTTCTCATAAATTGCTTAATTGTCCGTTTGGTTGGTTAGCGCTTACGAAGTAAAAGACACTAGGGACGCTTCATCAATATCATCAGGTTATTGAGCAATTCTGCTCTAAAGCTTAACGAGACTGCCTTTACAGATTCATGGTAGCCTAGTTAATTCCCTATATTTATATCGTTCCTTTTTAGGCCGCTGGGTCAACCATAAAACTAAGCTGGAACGTAGGTCAACCTGATCACCTGCTCGCCAATTCGATCACTTGCCACAAGGCGCAGCGGCGGCCGCGGACCGACGAAGAACGGCTTGCCGCGACCCAGCACGACTGGATGGAGATAGAGGCGATACTCATCAACGAGACCGAGCTCCGTTAGACTGTGCGCCAACTCCGGCCCGGCAACTTCAATCTCCCCTTCATGCAGAACCTTCAGCCGACGTATGGCCGCTACGAGGTCGCCCTGGATCAGAGAAGCGTTCGGACCGACAAGTCATCATTATCCAGACGATATCGGAAGCCTAATGATGCAAGGCCGGATGCGACACTCTCCATGAACACTAAATTCTTAACAGATATTTGAATATCAATGATGGGCTTTGCAGCTAATCCAGTTACTGCAGTTGGTGATCAATTCTTAGTATGTCAGAGCCAATCATTGTCGTGATCTTGGTTTGTAATTCATTGAATAGATTCGGCCAATTATAGCTGTATCGCTCAATAACGATTTGATCCTTCATTGAAATCACCAACTCAAATGATTTTAAATGCTCTTCGCCGATTTCTTATAACGTTTCTGTATTCACGACCCAGCGTATGCTGGGTGTCCGGCGAATGCCGGACCAAGGGCGTATGCCCGCAGCGTGAATATTATGTTATGCGACGTTTGATAGAACTTTTCTTTTTATACTGAACTACAACAAAAAATTAATAAACAATTGAGTTTACAATATAATTTCTTCGAACTTGCTATTCATGTAGTCATTAATTTCTCTATCCACTTTTTTTCAATTCAAGCAATTTTATTATATCTTGATCTACTATATAAATAATGTATTTATCATCTCTTAATGCATCCTTGAGTCTCTGTATTAAGAGTTTATCGTCTGTTATCTTTCTGGCAGCTAAAATGCCAAAATTCCCGATATGTTTATTTAATCTTCCAATTAGTTGATCCACTTCACTATTAGCAAGATCATCATTGTAATTTTTACATTCAATAACGATATTCGGACAAAAAATATTATAGTCATTTTTTAATCCATAAAAAAAATCCATGTTTTGACTCATTGCTAAAGACCACATCTATTCGTTTTCTACCTTCATTTACTTTGACTTCGGAGCGTTTACGAAATAGTTGGTCAGAAAATATAACTTCAAAAGCATCTTGAAGCACATTCTGATATTCATATGCCTGTAACTTCCCCGCTTCTATTTCTACAGTATCTCTCGCTGTAGCGACTTCGATATCCTTTTTCCATCTTCTTAATAAATCCACAGAGTAAGCCGATTCAGCAGAATCTATTTCTTTTGAACATCTCGTGCATACCCATATTCCATTTGATGCACTCTTACGTTCATCTGTTGTTAATCTTTGATCATATCTTGGGCCGTTTGGGCTTGCTGCTGTGATATGTGCAGCAATTCCAAGATTAACTGAAAGCTCCGGATCATTAGGATGAGCTTTTGAAGTCGCTCGTCTACAGACTGGATTAGAACATCTATGACCTGCTCTATCCGCTATAATTTTAGTTATCCTTAGCGAAAATGAGTCTCTCATTAGATGACCATCCCTATTGTTTATTTGAATCCGCGCTCATTGCAGATAACGTTCGTGTATCCACGACGTCCTACCAACTTAAGGCTGCGAATGCAGTCGGCGCGATGCGCTTAGTCGGTGCGGATGTGTCCGCCTGCACGCTTACCTGCCAATACTCATCGGGCGGACCAAGGAGTCGTCAGATTCCGATGCGTGGATATGATGTTATCAGAAGTAGTTGCCAACTTGAATTACTTGCGATTTATCTTATCCTTTGCAGCCTCAATAAAGTAATCTGTATTCATATATAAAACATGAACTGGATAATCTGAATAGTATACTGATTTTCTAAAGTTAAATTTACTAACTTTAAAATGATTACGATATTTATTCATAATTTTTTGTTTCTCTAAATTTATTTTAACGTTTCCCCAAGCTGTTAAGACAAATTGATATTCATCATTTAATTCTCTTGTCTTAAATAAAACATCCTTATAGTCCATTAATTCATTGACAAGTTTTATTGCTTTTTTACTTTTCTTTTCCCTTAAATTAAATAAGTTTTCCACATGAAAAGTATATTGTTCGGGTAGAGGTATGTTATTAATTTCGAATGCAGTCTTAATCAATCTTATAGCCTTACTCATTGTTTTATCAGGTTTAGTTAACTCCAACTCATCGATTGTGTGCTCTGTACTACAAAGCTTTTGAAATTGCAACTCTGAATCGGGCCTTGCCTCACCTGGATTCATCATTACAATTAGTCCTAATACTTCTCCTGGACCATTAACTGATTGAAACTCTGTATCATATCTGAAGATATGATGACCTATCGGAGTTGAAATAGATTTATATTTTGCATATGTACGCAGGGTATCCATCCTCCCTTTTTAGATTTATTTGACTTTGCAACTATTTCTGATAACGTTCCTGTATTCATGAACCCCAACGGGGTTGTCTGTTGAAATGCTTCTTCGAAAGCCACCTCGCAGACCAAGGCTCCAACGGAGCCGCTGCTTGAATATTATGTTATGTGAGGTCACTTAGCTTCTTTGAATTACTCTCATTGATTATGTCATTATTATTCTTTAATATTGCTAATTTGTAGTCATACCGTTTTAATATTTCTAAGATGTCCTTTTTTTTCTGCGCTTCAAATCCATGATTCCATTTAATCATTTCCAATAATCCTTTTAGTGTTTGTCTATAATTAGATTTTTCAATGCCTATTCTTTGTTTAATAAATCTATTAATTATTCTTAAGTCTCTTACAAATGTATTTGGTGTTAAAAATATGATTTGGTCTGCTAAATTGAAACTCTCAGTCAGCCACTTGTAATAAACTCCTTCTACAATCCAAGAGTCCTTTACTATTATTTCATTTAATAGTTTCTCACGAACTTCAGGAGAATTTTTCCCTGCCATTTCTATTGAACTACTCCACATTACCTTGTCTAGTTCATAGTAAGGAATGTCCAATTGCTTAGATAAATTTTTAGCTAGGTAAGTTTTACCACTTCCAGTAGAGCCAATGATGTGGATTCTTCTTGGCAATTGGGTCATAGTTTCTCCTTTATTTATTTGATTTCAAGCAATTTCACATAACGTTCAGAGATTTACGACGTCTCACTCCCTTAAAGGCCGTAGACCTGGCCGCGACGCGGTTAGGGAGTGCAGATGTATCCGGCACACTTCTTCGATTCACCTTACCCGGACCGAGAAGCGTTAGCGACAATGCGTAAATCTAGTGTTATGTGATGGTACTCTGAAATATTCCATCTAAAACTAGTATTTATCCCAAACCTAGTTCCATAGAAATCACATTATCGTCATATATGGTTCTAATAACTTCCTCTCTATTGTTTATCAAAACCTTTAACCACTCATTGAAATTATCCATGATTCCATACAATTTGGGGTTGTGGCTATCGAAATAAGCAACTATGTATTCTTCATCTATCATCTGATTCACAATGAAACACCATGCATTTCCATTATGATCTAGAAAAAACGGGATTAAATGGTCTACGTTCACAGATCCACCCTCTCTAATATTAATCATTTCATGAGTCTCAACGCTAGTCATTCTTTGTAAAGAAAGTCTCTGCATCGGCAAGATTTGTTTGTCACCATCTCCTACTGCACTTACTTCTTGAATCATGTATATAAATGCACCATTGCTAAACTGTGATACAAAATCGCAATATGATTTTGGTAGTTTGCAATTCAAATCATTTTCTGTTTTTTCTATATCTTCTTTCGATGCTACTTCATATGTTTCATGGATCTCTTTTTCTTTAACAAGGGATTTTATGAGGCTTTGTCCATTCATTCTAGAACTCTCCTTTTTCTCATTTTGACTTCGCACTTTCACATAACGTTCCTGTATCCACGACGTCCCATCGACTTAAGCGACCTACGGGAGCGGCCGCGATGCGGTTAGTCGGTGCGGATGTGTCCGCTGAATCTGTTTCCCTGCCAATGCTTCTCGCGGACCGAGGAGCCGTTCGACTCCGATGCGTGGATATGATGTTAGGTGATGTTACCCACTTCCTGGATTTACTTTCAACAGTTCTTTATCTGTTCCGTTATATACAATCCTTCTTGAAAAATTAAACAATTCAACTGCATTCCATATGCACATCCGCCATCAATTCCTATCTTGTCTTTACTAAACCAAATATCTGATGCGCCATGGATATCAATAGTTCTTGTATGTCCAAAAATAACTCTTTTGTTTAGATCCTCAAAAGTGTGTTGAATGAATTCATCCTTAATATACATAAAATCATGTTCTGGCTGGTTCTTCCAATCTATAAAATTGGGATTCAATCCCGCATGAACATAAATGTGATCATGATCTTCGTGATATAAAGGTAATTCACTTAAAAAGTCTATGTGGTGACCAAAAAAAGTCTTAATTTTATCCTTCGCCTGGTTCAATACCTCATTAGAGATTTCGTTATTAATGTTATTAATATCACAATAACTTTGGAGAGTTTGTATTCCCCCATGTTCAATAAATTTAGATCTAATCAATGCGCTATCATTATTTATAAAATCAACCAATCGTTGGTCATGATTGCCTCGTAAAGCAATGGCATTATGCATACTTACTAATTCGATTACTTTATTAACTACTGCTTTACTATTAGGTCCTCTATCTACATAATCACCAAGCAAAAACAACTGATCATCTATCGAATTATATTTGATAAGTTGCAACATCTGATTTAATTGATCGATACATCCATGAATATCGCTAATCATTATTATTCGCTTCATAGAATCTCCTAACTATAAATGTTTTTAAACTCTTGGGGGATTTCACCTGAACGTCTTTTTCACGAACTTCGCAAAATTATCATCTCTTGAGATGTTTACGAACTTCGTGAACACATCTTCAACAACCAAGTGTACGACTCCTCTTCCATTTGATCTAACGGACTTTTAATCATTCTTATGTCCTTCACACTCACATGTGTGTACCTTTCGGTGGTGCGTACACTTTGATGACCGAGCAACTCTTGAATGAAGCGAATGTCAATTCCACTCTCCAATAGATGTGTGGCGAATGAATGGCGTAAGGCGTGAATACTAACCTTTTTCTGGATTCCAGAGACAGCACGTGCTTGTTCGAACACTTTTTGAACAGTTCGTTCAGTAATATGGCGCTCTGGGTGTTGACCTGGGAACATCCACATCTCAGGCTTTTCTTGTTGTAAATACGGTTGAACAATATCAATAGCTGTATCGGATAACAGCGTAAGACGGTCCTTTCGACCTTTGCCTTGAGAAACTCGAAGTGTTTTTCGCTCGAAATCAATGTCTTGAGTTTTCAAACGGACCACTTCCCCTACCCGTAACCCTGAGGAATAGGTAAGGTATAGGATCGCACGATGTTTTAAATTATGGAGTGCTTTTAAGATTAACATCACTTCGTTCATCGATAACACATTCGGCAACTTCTTTTCTTTCTTAGGGCGAACATAAGAGACGGTTTCCTCATGCAATAATACTTTATGAGCGTAGAATTTGATCGCGCTGAGCGCTTGATTAACATAGGAATGCGAACATTTCCTGTGAAGTAAGTGTAATGAATAACTCTGAATCATGTTCTCATGACCCATCCCATTATTTTGCTGCTGTTCAAAAGTATGAAATCGATGGACTTGACTACAATAAGCTTTTATCGTTTTTTTACTATAACCTCGAAGCTGCAGTGCATGAACCAAGGACCTTTTTATCGACTCATTCCAAGAATAGATTGGAGTTTTATCCTGCATATTAAGTTCATTGTTAAACAAGCTGCACTCTTTCATCAACACGCTATCAACATAAATCTTCGTTCCTTCAAAAAGTGTATATAACTGTTGAATGGAGTCGGTACGTTCCCACTCTCTCATTATAGCAGCAACCTAATTATTGGAAAGCAAAAAGAGCTCACAATCGCCGTAATCGACGTTGTAAGCTCCTGATACTTTCGATGCTGTTCATCCTTTATAATCCAACCCCATTCAACTCAACATGATAACGAGTAGCGTAGCAAATCGGTTTTGATGTTATACGCCGTCTTCGAATAACTCACATCTTAAGATATATATCCATCTGCGTTCAGTGGCATTCTTACCTAAAGAATAGAGTATACGTGATTGTTACTGCAGCTCCTCGTTTCACGAGACCATCTTGTGGTGGATGTTGAAGGGGTGTTATCCCTTTACTCCACGGTAAATGACGGCCATGGTATTACGATTGTCCACTAACGTACCCTACCAATTCTAGAAATCAGAAGGAATATTTGTCCATTTCATTGAAATACAATGTACTAATACGAAATCGATAGAAAGTGATGTGTATCTTATGAACGGAATTCTGGGCGTATCCGGACTATCATTCCTGCTGGTGACACTCTTTACGCCACTGCTCATTTGGGCATTACGCACCTTAAAGCTTACACAGCCGATACGGACCGAGCTGCCTCCCGATCATCAGGCCAAACGCGGGACGCCGTTAATGGCTGGGCTTATTCTGCTGGTTGGCGTGGCCATGTCACTGCAGTTTCATCCTGCGCCACTTACCGTTTTTTTGTGCTCATCTTTTCTCTTGTTCAGCTCCATCGGGTTTATGGATGATTTCAAAAAAGCAGCCTGGCAGGACCCCTCCGGTATTTCCGGACGTATGAAACTCGTGCTCCAGTTCCTGTTTACGGGTATACTGCTGTATGTGCTGTTCCAGTCCTTCTCGCTGACAAGTGCGATCACGCTATTCCATGGATTTCAGCTTCATCTGCCTGTCAGCGTATACATCATCGTCATGCTATTATTCATTGTAGGGTCGGCTAATGCCATCAACTTTACCGATGGTTTGGACGGGCTGTTAATCAATGTGGCGATACCTACCTACTTTTTCTTCTTTCTGATCTCCGATAAACCCGAGGTGCAGATGTTCTCGCTGGTCATGATTGGCTGTCTGCTCGGCCTGCTGCTCTATAATATTTATCCTGCCCGAGCGTTCATGGGTGATACTGGATCACTGGCCATTGGCGGGTCCCTGTCGTTTCTGGCCGTCATTGAGAAGGTCGAAATTCTGATTCCGCTTCTGTTCTTCATCTATTTGGCTGAACAGCTTTCCGTCATTCTGCAGGTATGGTATTACAAGCGCACCAAGCTGCGGTTGTTCCGGATGACGCCTATCCACTACCACTTCAGTCTCAAGTATGGCTGGAGCGAGAACAAAATCGTGATGGTATTCGGGTTTGTTTCTTGGTTTATGGCTCTGTTCTGTTGGGTGCTTGTAAAGTATGCAATGTAGGGACTCTGAAATAGGGTGAACGTCGGTATAGCATATCGCCATCCGTGTATTGCGATTCATCAGAGACTTGGACAAAACCTCTAGGTTTTGAAGTAATTCACAAAACTAAAGGATCAGACCGCTAGGGCCTGATCCTTTAGTTTTCTTAAATTATTGAATCAAATCCGACTTCCTGAGTAATTTCTGAAGTAGTGTAGCAACTTCAGCACGAGTGATTTTGCTCTTTGGTTGAATGGTATTGGTTGTTCTACCATTTATAATATTCAGGTCTAAACCTGCGGCTATATGATCTCGAGCATAGCTTGAAATCGATGCTGCATCTTTATAGCCATCTAGCAGTCTGTTTACTCGCTCAGGAGATAAGTCAGGATTGATGCCCGTGATATTCATTGCTTTGGCAATGATAGTCATAGCTTGTTCTCGAGTAATCGTGTCCATGGGTGCGAACCGAGAACCACTATAACCCTCAATTAACTGATAATCATGAGCAGTTTGGATATAATCAGCAAACCAATCGGACTTATTTACATCCACAAACGAAATTTCGCCATTTGCCGGCATCAAACCAAGTGCCCGTACAACCATAGCCACGAACTCTGCACGCGTAATATCCCTATTCGGTTCGAATAAATTCTGGCCCATCCCAGTAACAATCATTCGTGATCCCATGTCATTGATTGCATGCTGTGCCCAATGATCTGTCACATCAGCAAACTCGACTGGATGCCAGACCAAGGTGTACATACTATTGGTCAAGCTGTTAACCACTGCATAATAACGATTGTCTTTTTTCTGTACATATGTCGGTACATGATGAGTGGAACCATCCAATCCTACAACAATCCCTGTCGTGATTTGATTCGGATCCACTGTCTCTGGAATAGGAATAACCCGTTCAACATAACGAGTGAAGCGATTTAATTCTATTTTTGCACCGTTAAACTCAGCCATTAAGGTAAAATGAACAGGCTCCACTAAAAGTGAAACTCCTTTTCGATTCAACACACTTTGGGCAAGGCTTGTTTCTGATGATAGGGCTTTAGACATCATGATTTCAATTGTCACTTCAGATAACGAAGCATCTGCCCCAAGTTGGTCCGCTATAGCTACAATTGGGAATTGATCCGCATGTATTCTGTAAGAAGCCATTGGGGTAACCAGCTCCAATACGGCTGATTGATCTGCCATCCTTTTAACAACATTAGCTGTCAGCAGTCCCACAATGGAGTCAGATGAAACATCAACTGGAATAGTAACAACGGCATTTTTACCTTCTCTCTCTAACCACTCTATCAGTTTATCAGAGTCAGGAGTAACGGTTGTTATTTTTCGATGGTCAACGACCTTCGTTTCCAGCTTGCCGATATTCTCTGACTTGCCATTGATCATTACAGGCACACCACCTGGATCCGGTTGTGACGGATTCGGAGACGGTGTTCCGCTGCCTTGAGAACCACCAGCGCTACCGTTATTGCCTGAATTTCCTGGATTCTCCCCACCGCCTGAGCTGCTTGGAGGATTTACGGTCAACACCAGGTTAGCAGTTGCTATCTCTCCATTCCCATAAACAGCCGTTATTACTGAAGAATGGGTTCCTGCTGGTAAGCCTGTCACAGGACGTACCGTCCAACTGTCGATACTTTCACCTGCAGCTACAATTCCTCCATTCCCCTCAACGATAAATTTGCCGGGTTCACTGGATGTAAGACTGTTGATCGTAGTATCGACCATCCCTGTATTCCTGATGATCAATTTCTTTGCTGGAGGCTGTTCGTAACCAACTGTTACAGGCGTAAAGGAAGGTGCAACAATACTCAATACAGGCAAACTTTCTGATATATCCTCAAACTCAGCACTAATGGTTACATCCCCACTTGGCATGACGAAGCTTCCATCTGTGATGGGGAAGTCCGTGGAATTGAAAGTGTATTTCAGTGATCCAACTTTCAGTCTCTTACCAAAATCCGGTACAATGTTCAAGCTGATAACACTGCCTGCTGAAGCAACAGAAGGGGTAGCTGTTATATGGCCGCCATTCAAATGGCTTATCGTTACCGTATACACATCAATATCACTGACTACTGTAATCGTGGCACTGCCGGACTTCGTGCTGTCCACGGTCGAAGTTGCCGTAACCGTATACTGGCCCGGGGTTGTGTTAGAAGCCACACTCACCTTTCCGTTCGTATCCACGGTCACATTGCCACTCGAGTCACTGCTGGTCCACGTTACCGTTTGGGCTGCACCGCCGCTGACATCCACTGTTGCAGTCAGCTGTTCCGTTCCTCCTTGCACCACGGTTGCATTGGCCGGAGAAACCGTCACGCTGTTTACCACTGACGCCGCGGTGACTGTAATCGTGGCACTGCCGGACTTCGTGCTGTCCACGGTCGAAGTTGCCGTAACCGTGTACTGGCCCGGGACGGTGTTAGAAGCCACACTCACCAATCCGTTCGCATCCACGGTCACATTGCCACTCGAGTCACTGCTGCTCCATGTTACCGTTTGCGCCGCGCCGCCGCTGACATCCACCGTTGCAGTCAGCTGTTCCGTTCCTCCCTGCACCACAGTTGCATTGGCCGGAGAAACTGTCACGCTATTTATCACTGGCGCCCCGGAGACTGTAATCGTGGCGCTGCCGGACTTACTGCTGTCCACGGTTGAGGTTGCCGTAACCGTATACGTGACCGGGGTTGTGTTAGAAGCCACACTCACCAATCCATTCCCATCCACGGTCACATTGCCACTCGGGTCACTGCTGCTCCACGTTACTGTTTGCGCCGCGCCGCCGCTGACATCCACCGTTGCAGTCAGCTGTTCCGTTCCTCCCTGCACCACAGTTGCACTGGTTGGGCTGACCGTCACGCTGTTTACCACTGCCGCCGCGGTGACTGTAATCGTAGCGCTGCCGGACTTCGTGCTGTCCACGGTCGAAGTTGCCGTAACCGTGTACTGGCCCGGGGTTGTGTTAGAAGCCACACTCACCTTTCCGTTCGTATCCACGGTCACATTGCCACTCGAGTCACTGCTGCTCCATGTTACCGTTTGGGCTGCGCCGCCGCTGACATCCACTGTTGCAGTCAGCTGTTCCGTTCCTCCCTGCACGACGGTTGCATTGGCCGGGCTGACCGTCACGCTGTTTACCACTGCCGCCGCGGTGACTGTAATCGTGGCGCTGCCGGACTTCGTGCTGTCCACGGTCGAAGTTGCCGTAACCGTGTACTGGCCCGGAGTTGTGTTAGAAGCCACACTCACCTTTCCGTTCCCATCCACGGTCACATTGCCGCTCGAGTCACTGCTGCTCCACGTTACCGTTTGCGCCGCACCGCCGCTGACATTCACTGTTGCAGTCAGCTGTTCCGTTCCTCCCTGCACGACGGTTGCATTGGCCGGGCTGACCGTCACGCTGTTTACCACTGGGACAGGAGCTGATTTAATATGACCGTCATAAGTTAGATTGTCATAGCCTACGGCGACTGCTCGTCCTCCACCTATACCAATGTCAGCAAAATCAATGGACGAGGAAACTTGACTCCATTCCTCAAGCCAATCAACTCCATTTCGTGAGCTTGCTACTCTTTCATTTGTGCTGACTGTATAAAATTTACCTGCGGCATAGGTCACTGAGGCTAGGCCCATTCCGTTGTAATTCAGAACCGTTGCCTTCGTCCAGGATATGCCATCATTAGACACGTAGGCCTGACCGGCTTCTCCTACCGCTACAAACACATGATTTCCGTACGCAATATCAAAAATCGCTTGGCCTCGATTTGTTGTGTAGACTTGCGCCCAACTTAATCCATCAGTCGATCGATAAATTTTGGTGGCTTCTCCATCCATATAGGTTGTGGCAATATACACCCCATCACCGTACGTTACTCTGTAGAAATTAGGGACTGAATTGTCGGTATACACCACTTCCGGTTTGCTATTTCCTATGAATGAATACAATTTGTCTTGTCCCGCTAATACATAACGATTGGTGTCCGCACTGTAAGCAATATCATTGATATGTGTGTTTTTTAACGTTGAATCCAAAGATGTCCAGGCCGTTACGGGATCATTGGTTTTATAAACTCCATCGGATCCAGTAAGATACCAAGTTGAATTCAGAAATTTGACATTAGAAGGTTCTAATGTCATCCCAAGATTACGATTATCCCATGTCACAGCATCAGTAGACACATGATAGTCTAGATAATAACCCAGCGACATCCATTTACCATTGCCGTACTCCACAAATGTCTGCAGACTACCCGGTACGTGATGCACATTACTCCAATTAGCAGCGTTAACTTTGGAAGAGAAAATCCCACCGCTAATAGAACTAAAAAGCAACATGCCTGCCAACGAACTCTGAATGAAACGATTCAACCCTCTTTTTCTTGAAAACATACCCGCCCCCCATATTTAAGTGTATTTGGCATAGTTCACTCATTGCCTTATTCATTTCCCGATGATGGCTTTGTGAATGAAGGAAATGGAAATTACTTTCATCATAAACGAGACTCTCATTAAGGTAAATATAAAATTAGGGACTTTTCTCACAATGTAAAGACTTTTAGCCCACTTCAATCTACCTTTCATATTCTAATTCCATAATCTCAGAAACATAATTCGCCATTATTCGATATAAAATCACAAAATTTTAATGACAGCCCCTTTCCCATCTGTTATAAACAAATTATGACAACGATGTTGCAGCCCCTACTCTTAAATAAGGGAGAAAATAAACATTGATTGATACAGTTGCAGCAAGACCTGAAGATGAGATCTTTTTGTTTCAATTGTATTCATTGACTCGAGCAGACGAATTACAAAATTGGGGCTGGGGAGTAGAAGAGCAGGAGCAGTTTTTGCGTATGCAATGGAGAGCTCAAACCATGTCTTATGCTTCTTCTTACCCAGATGCCATTCGTATGATCGTCCGTTACAATGGTGCGCCTGTCGGTCAAATATATGTGCTTGATCAGGGAGCAAGATGGGTGCTAATTGATATTTCTCTTCTTCCGGAGTACCGCAATCAAGGCATAGGGACTCGTTTGATCATGGATTTACAACATCGGGCAACTCATGCCAATGCAGCTGTTCGTTTAAGCGTACTTCCTATGAACAGGGCATTGAGTTTGTACCAGAAGCTTGAGTTTGTTCCTGTACACAGCGAGGGTATTCATCAGGTAATGGAATGGCGTGCTTCAAAAACAAAGTAGGTCTGAATCATAATTTGGCGAGGTGAGAACAAATGAGTGAAGCTTTTTTAGGTGAAATTCGTATGTTTGCGGGAAATTTTGCCCCTCAAGGGTGGGCATTGTGTAATGGACAAATACTATCTATTGCTGGAAATGAAGCTCTATACACCCTACTCGGTACGCTTTATGGCGGAGATGGCCAGAACACCTTTGCCTTGCCCGACTTACAGGGCAGAGTTGCCGTTCATCCAAGTACTGCGTATGCAAGGGGACAAAAAGCAGGGGCTCAGGAGGTTACACTAAATTCAAATCAACTTCCGGCACATACGCATCAGGTATACACAGCCTCGGACTCCTCCACGATCTCCTCGACTCCAACGAATGCAACATGGGCTGATTCACCACGCAAAATATATTCCACTGCAACCGGAGTCAGCACAGTGAATATGAATAACACCGCCGTATATTCAACTGGTGGAAATCAGCCTCATAACAACATGATGCCTTCGACTGTCATCTCGTTCATTATCTCTCTAGAAGGCACTTTCCCGCCTCGACCTTAAAACAAAATACAAATTCAGGAGGTAAGCGCATGTCAGAACCTTTTTTGGGCGAGATTCGATTGTTCGCCAATAACTACGCCCCCAGAAACTGGGCTTTTTGTGAAGGACAAATACTGTCGATTAACAGCAATCCGGCCCTTTTCTCTTTGCTCGGCACCGTCTACGGGGGAAATGGAGTTTCTACTTTTGCACTTCCTGATTACCGTGGCCGAGTCCCCATTCATGTTTCCCAAACCATCCCGCTGGGCTCTGCCCAAGGTGAAGCTTCACATACGCTAACATCTAATGAGATGCCAATACATACTCACCAAGCCGTTGCTTCTCAAACCAATCCGACGATGGCATCTCCTCTGAACAATGTATGGGCCGCTGTTCCAAACTCATTTGGATCGTCAGTAGGGCAAAATCCAATGAATTCAGGAAGTCTCTCCACAGCGGGTGGCTCACAAGCCCATAACAATATGCAGCCTTACACGGTTTTGAATTACGCTATTGCGATTGAGGGAATTTTTCCTTCTCGCAACTAATAAGGAGGACAATACTATGGCTGAGGCATATATCGGAGAGATCCGAATTTTTGCAGGCAATTTCGCGCCGAAAGGCTGGGCTTTATGTAATGGGCAGTTATTGTCAATAGCCCAAAACACAGCGCTATTCTCTGTGCTGGGCATCCAGTATGGAGGTGATGGGAGGAGCACCTTTGCATTGCCAAATTTAATGGGTTCAGCTGTAATACATCAAGGGACGGGAACGGGTTTGTCGCCGCGGCATGTTGGGGAGAAACTTGGTGAGCCGACGGTGACATTAACACAAACGGAGATTCCCGCTCATACGCACACGCCTCAAGGCATTGTTGCAACCGGGAATCAGAATTCACCTAAAGATGCTTACTGGGCCCAAGCTCCCAAACCTATACCGACTGCACCGCAACCTCCGTTGTATAACAACACTGCTGACACACAGATGGCACCTTTGGCTGTGGGGGTAGCTGGTTCTTCCTTACCTCATAATAATATGCAGCCTTTTATCGCCCAAAATTTTATCATTTGTTTGCAAGGCGAATTTCCTTCTCGTGGCTAAGCTTTAAAGCATTCAATAGATTCAAAAAAGAGGCGTCCATTATGGGCGCCTCTTACATTACAGATCCGTCAGTAGGGATTCAATTGAACAGACGGTTGCAAACTCTACAGTTCTATAACAACCGAATCTGCTTGCACAACTTCAGTTCCATTACCCGGAAGGCCAAACATTTCATGATCCGCAAACGCCTCGGAAATCGGTTTCTTCGCTGCAAAGGCGCTCAATTTTCCGGTGGGGGCCTTTGGAGTGGTATACGCCTCCGCCTTTCCTGCCAAAGTCATTACGATCTTTGTCACCTGACTGAGATCTACGCCTTCGTTAAGCGTAAAACCTCGTCGATCCTCAAGTGGGACCTCAATTGACCAAATCGACAATAAGCCTGGCATAATTCGGCTATTCCCATCACCCACTGCTCCGCCGGACAAATTGCCAATGTACTCTTTAGGTTCTCCAGCATCGCCCGCATCTTCACTTGGTGTCACTTCATATTCAAAGAAACCGTGGCTTTTGTTATGGACAAAGTCAAAACGCTCGCCATACGAATCCAGGAACGTGGAGTGACCGGAGTGTGTATACTCAATGTGAATGCTGCCCGCCGAATGCCGGGCACCCGGCAACTGAATATGACAGTCACTGACCATCATATGAGCTTTGCCTGCAATCTTCTCCCTGATGAGTTTGTTCTCCAGTGACAAAGGGAAAAAGGCTGTTCGATGGTCTCTGAGTGCTTCGAATTGCTCTGGAAAGGATGCTTCATTCAAAATGAAAGTTACGTTTTTAAACGGCTGCACCGGATTCTCCGATGCGTTCAGCGCATTTTTCAGTTTAATGGTCATATCAGCATGGATACGGGCGAGCTCTGCCACATGACTATCCCGGATAAACGGGAAAAAGTCCTTACTAAGCACCATATAGCGGTACGCTTGGTATTCCTGATACAGAAAATCGGTCAATGCCAATTTCAAACCGTTGTAGAGATCGAGAATATACGTATGGAACAGCGGCAGGCCAGCATCCACCTCATCACCCATCGCCTGCCGGATCCGTTCTTGATCTGCACGGCGCTGTTCCATTTCGGCAAACCATTTTGCCTCTTCAAGATGTTTTGCTTTCACCGATTGTATTTTGCCTTGATATTCTTCGACAACGTTTAGATATTGATTGAAGGCTTTGCGATATCCCTCGACCTTCTCCTCCGGCATCTGCTTATAGATCGGCTTCAGCATGTTTTCGAACTTTTCGCGCGACATCGTAAGCATGGATGAACGATAGCCAAAGGAATCACGCGCCGCATTCATCTGACCGATCAAATCATATAGCTCTGCTCCATCCTTTAATACCGCTAAACCGGAAGAAACGACCGTGGTCACATTTTTGATGGATTTGGAAAGCTCCGCTTCCTTCTTCTTCTTTTCTTTTTCCACCGTTTTTGTGTTTTTGAATGGATCATCAATGACAATGGATTTGCCTGTATTCCAATAATTACTGACCGCCGAAGCGATAGCTCCCCCTGTTTTGAGCGCCGTTATGGCAGGAGTTACGTTAGTGACCAGTGCCACACCGTTAACCACCAGATCAAATGTAGCTTTCAAGGAATCCAGGGCGAGCTTCTTCCTGAGCGCTTGTACAAATTCTTCCGCTACTTTCTGGAGATGCTTCTCATTAGACAATATGCTTTCATACAGCTTGTCTGCTTCCGATTCCAAGCGCTCCCGTTCGATGATCGATTTTTGCCTTTGATCATCCAAATCGTTGATCCGGTTTACTGCAATGGATATGGTGTCCTTTAATATTTTCACGCGGCCCCTTTGATCGTTTTCAGCCTTTACATATTCATGATATAAGGTTTCAGCTTGTTGAGCAGCCGTAATTAGATTGCCACCAAGATCTTGGTACTTATCTAAAGGCATTAACGGCGTCCAGTTCCAGGGATGGCTGAAATAATCAAGTCCCTGTCCCAACTGTGAAAGGAGAATAATGGACTTGTTGCGTAGTGCCAGCCATTGAATGGACGCATCCAGCATGCTGCCTTGAAAAGCCGAATAATCGCTCAAAGCTCGAACCACGTCAAACCAGGCCTCATCCGGAGTTGTACGCTGCAGCCAATCCAGCAGACTCGCGGATTCTTCGAGCTTCTCCTCACTCCCCGTCAAATAGGCCAATCCAGCCTTATGCAAAGTCAGCATTTGGCGTTCAAGTGAAGCACCTAAGGCCGTTTCCAAATCAATCGGAGAGAATTCTTTGTACAATTCTGTTTTACTTAGCTTCGATCCATAAAATTGATCATATTGTATCTGCACCACGGTGGATTTGGCGGGTTCGCCATTAGCCGCATTAGTTGCGATAAGCCCAGATTTGCCGTCCATGCCGTCCTTCCCGCCAGCATCCCTCTTATTGCTTACCCGGGTGACGGAAGAGGTTCTCCCAACGGTAACAGTCTCTAGCTTATACCCGCCTATCCCACCCGGAGCTCCCGCTCCCGCTTTTCCCGGTAAGGTAGGTGCCCCGGCGATCCCGACTTCATTTTCCATCGTAATCCTGTGTTCTCCGCTGGAAACCACGTATCCAACAAAAATACATCCGGCATCTCCTCCATTCCCTGAATGACCGGCATGACCGCCGTTACCTCCATCGCCACCGTTACCACCCGGTGTCGAATAATCATTCGCGTAAAACCAGTGCTTCTCGGCGTCTCTTCCATCCTCACCCCGCCGGCCATCCATGCCGTCTCCTCCGTCTTGGCCACGACCTCCGTTGCTGCCATTAGCCACGAGCCTTAATTCCCCTTTTAGATCAAAACGTTCCGCAGCCAGCACCATATGTCCGCCGGACATCCCTGCTCCTCCATCGAGGCCATCCATACCATCTCCACCACGATCCCCATTCTTGATCGCCTTCATTCCCGGATCAGCCTTGGGTTCCTGTACAAAGTCCTGATCCGAAGGGACAGGGGCTCCTGACGTACTAATCGACACATTCCCATCAGAAGAAATGATTCTTGCATTCAGCGTCAGATTACGCCCGGGCAAGCTTAACGATCCGACAAGATGAATAGTATCGGCCTGAATCCAATAGTGAGCCGATGAATCGGATAAATAATCCTGCGTTAGATTTAAATCGGTAGCCGTTAGATAGATGTCCCCCTCTTTTTTGCCTCGCTGGACACCGGAATATAACGACTGGCTTGTTCTTTCCATAACTTCCATCTGTGGTGGGTCTCCTCCCTAAGTCTCATAAATTGTGTGACAATCCCCCTTCTTTAGGTCCATAAATTCCACAAGATAAACTTCGGAATGGTGATAATTGTCACTATATACCTAATTGTAAGGGGATTTTATCCATAAATATATATTTTTTTCGATGGCTTAACCTCGCAACTTGCATCAAAAAAACAAGGAAACTGCAGCAGTCTCCTTGTTTGGGGTGTACTCATTTTCTATTGTTATTCTTTTTATTCTAATGGCCTTCCTTCTTTATAATAAAGATTCCGATTTAGAATCACAAAGAAAATATGTACGTTTCGGTACCCGTGCTCCGACAGTATGCCATGAATGCTGGCTGCCACCGCATCGTGAACCTCCTGCGCTCTCTGGAACATCAGAATTTCCACGGATAATGGCGTATTCGTAATGATCTGATAAGGAAGAAGCTCGATCTTCACAATCTCTTGCGGAATTTGAACAATACCCGCGAATTCGTCAACAACCTTAGGTGTTATTTCTTCAAGAAATACATCTGGAAAACCTTTAAAGCGTAAATATGGCACTCTAATCCCTTCATTTCGTCAATTTATTGTCTTATAGATGTCTTCTGAGTGACTTTTGTCTCTATCCCTACTATACAATATTGTTATTGTGAAAGGAATCACTATGATTCAGATCCACTCATCGCCTGGTAAAGTTCAGCTATAGCTATCATATAAGTTGCCATGTAAAGATCGAACCTATAGACTGGATGAGTGTAAGCGTTCAATCTACTAAATAAGGAGTTGAAGTTGAGCATGGGTCGTAATCTATGGGATGCAGAATGGGAAGTTACAGAACCGTTAGTGCAGCAGCTGTTAAACCTCCAATTTCCCCGCCTAGCCTCTCTGCCGATCCGGGAAATCGGGAACGGATGGGATAACACCGTATATCGTGTAGGCGATGAGTATGTATTTCGCTTTCCCAGACGACAGGTAGCCGTTGATTTATTGAGAACCGAAGCAAGAATTCTACCTAAGCTGGCAGGCTATATTACAGTGCCTTATGCCAAGCCCCTCTTCTTCGGGAAAGAGAGCACCCACTATCCAGCTCCCTTTCTCGGTTACTCCTATATACCGGGTAAATTTCCGATTGGAATATCGGACAATGCACGCGCGCAGTCTGCAGCTGCTCTGGCCAAGTTCCTGAAGAACCTGCACGTTTTCCCTGTGGAAGTCGCACAGCAAGAAGGAATATTGTTTGACCAGCGAAATCTGACGGACCTGGCTGGACGCAAAGAGAGAATGCTGGATTTTCTATCCCGGTTTAACCTTTATATCACGCAAGAGGAACTAGACGAAATCGCAAACTATTTGCAAGGGATCACCCTGGAACGAGTGGAACACCGACAGGTTCTCCTCCATGGCGATCTGCATTTTAAGAACATGTTAGTGGACGATTCGGGCATACTTGCGGGCATTATCGATTGGGGCGACGTGAACATCGGACATCCGGCCTGTGACCTCAGCATCGCGTACAGTTACTTGCCTCCAGCCTCAAGACAGGCTTTTTATGAAATCTATGGTGAAGTGGACGATGAAACGAAGATTCTCGCACGAATGATTGCGGTATACATACCTATGCTACTATTTATGCAGGCTGTGGACGATAAGGATGAAGCCATTGCAGAGGAGGCCAAATCGATTATTCAACGTGCTCTGGCCGATTGATCGATAGTTAGCCGGAACGGCATTCGGTCCGATGCTTAATTCGCAAAAACACGTCGCATAAGAAAGAAGCTTGAACCCCTTCAAGCTTCTTGATCACGGATCTACGAATCGCCGTTATTATATTTTTAACATCCCCATTAATGGCATAATGGTTTTAATGACATTCATTCCCAATTTAATGTGAGGCACGATCTGTCCCAAAAATCCAAAACCTCCACCACCGCCTCCGGCTGCAACAGCCTCTCCTTCCACTGCTCCTTCAGCTGCCGGTCCGCTTGGCGGACCTCCGAACAAGGCACTCAAAAAGCCGGAAATTTGCGCTTTATCCCCGCTGCGGGCAATCGAAGCCGGCATCTTGTTGTTGGCGCGGAGCCCTGATAGAGTTACTGCCTGACCTTCGATCTGACTCAGTTCACCAATATAATAACTGCCGTCTTTGAGAACGACCACAACCGGTTGACCTACCCAATGCTGTGACGCAGGTACAGATTTGGGGACAGTCCTGGATTTCCTTACGCGTTTTGAAGACATACGATAATCACCTCGCTTTCCATTCTCATGATTATGACATCATATGCAAATTTGCCTTTTTTTCTTGTGCCTTTATAGGATAGATATATAAATAGATCAAAAACCTAGTTTTACCAAGCTGAATCACTCTGAGTTCCCCTCATATCGAAGCTTTCCTATATAAACGATTCATATTTCGCCTCTGAAAATATTTTGTCACTGTGGCTTTTTGCCTCCCTCCGGTGTCTAATTTACTGTAAGGTCAAGAGGAGGTTCTTACCCATGTCTAGAGCTCATGACAAACTCCCTATTTATCCGGATGATCAGGGAACCAAGCGCACATTTGAGGATACGTATGATGAGTACCGCCAGCGGATTCGCCAATCCATCTCCCTTGATTTTTACCAGATATGTTGATATTCGAATCGATATTGGCGCGGCACTCAGGCTGTAGGCGAAACGGATGCACCTGATTGGTTTATGGGCACGTTTGATAACAATACGTTAAAAATCGTCTCGCCCTTGAATCCTGGACCCGAGCATAGGCTCCATACCCAATGGGCGGAAGCCCTGTACAATCAACTAAAATAGCATAAAAAGAGCAGTCACGTCATACACGCGGCTGCTCTTTTTTGATAATTGGTACAACTTGTGACACTCGATCTTCATGCACCACCGCAACAGCTCTCTGAACCATAACTGTTCCCTGCGACTCCCAATCAACATGTTTACTATCATTAAAATTGCTCGCGTTATAGTTTCCAATATAAATCCAAGTCACTCATGGATTACGTCTAATTTATGGTTTGGACTTGTTCACCGTATGGAGATCGCCCGGCGTTCCAGCAGAGAATACCGACAGACCTGCATAGATCGACCGGAAGATCACATACAGTCCGTATCCAAGCACACCGCCGGCCGTATTGAGAATTAAATCGTCTACGTCGAAACTTCCCATGGAAAACACAATTTGCGAGCATTCCAGTCCCAGGCTTAACCCCAGGGAAATCAGGAACGAACCGAAGAACCCGAGGAATTTGCTTCTGATCATTAAACCAATCCATATGCCATTCGGCATAAATATAGCGATATTACCAAAGAGGTTCATGACATCGTGCGGGCTCGGCAGCCGCTTCATATTTTGATTAATTGATTCAAAAGGCGTAAAGTTGGCAAACTGCAATCGCGCCTGCATATATTCGGGATTATCCATCGTCCGTTGCAGCTGCTGCCACAGAAATGAGATATCCACGGAACCGAATTTGAACAAGATCACCTTGACCAGCACGTATAAATATACGACATACAGCCCTAGAATGATCCATTTATGCGGTTGCTTCATTCCCCATCATCCTGACTGAGGTTCACCGTTACAATGACTCCATCGATATTGTTTCCAGATACCTCATACTCGCTTCCTACCGGAATCTCAAGCGCAATGTCTTTCGTTGTGACGGGCACATACGTTATTTCGTACTTTTTCCCTTCAACGGTTGTTTTGTAGCTGGATGAATTCTTCAGATAATCGAGATATTCCTCCAATGTCAAACCCAGATCGTTCATGATCATGCTGTGCGGCAGTCCTACATAACGAAAATGCCATGGTTCGTACTGGATGCCTGTAATCTCGGTCTTATCCGGGGGATATCTCAAAATAAACCCAAACTCCCACGCATGCTTCTGCAGCCATTTTCCTTCGGGCGCCTGATCGATCGACATCTGCGTCGATCCGATATCCATGGATAAACCAAGGTTATGTTCGCTGTAGCCGGGAGGCAAGGCATAATCCGAACCCTTTTCACGGTAAAGCACCTCCTGCTCTTCGGTGTCCCGGTACCCGCTGCTGATCATGAAATGATGGACTCCGTCTTCACCGGCCGCATCAACCATCTCACGGAACTGCAGCGCAACGCTGCGCGATAACCGGATCGTGTTGTCCAGAAGCACATAACCATTCATCAAATCTTGTTCCTGAAACAACTTCACGATATCCGTTGGAACCGCTCCCTCATCAAGCGGATGTTCCTTGTTAACCAAGACCAGATTTCCCCGGGTCACCTGCTCAGCTGTCACATGGATTGTTTGAGTCTCTATATTGGAATCGTTCTCGTCGGAGTGGTTGTCACTTCGAGTGGCGGAATCGGCATTCGCTTCTTGCCCATCTTTGTTCTTCGCTTCATTCGCATTAGGGGCGTCCGTTAGAATGGACTCACACCCGACCAGCAGGAATATAACAAGCAATATCAAACCCTTCTTCAACTTCAACATCTCCCTCTAACTTTGTCTATCCAGCTTAAAAAATATAGTTTAAGGAAAAGTAGAGAAAAGTTAAAGTTTTTCTTAAGTAATGTGAGCTTCACAAGCCTCTTTTCCTTTGACAAGGCTGAAGCGGATGGTTTAACTAGGTAACTATTTCGGGAAAACAACCATTATCAACCTCCTCACTCGCTTCTATGAGATTGATTCGGGCCTTGTCACGATGGATGGCATGGAAATGCGGCATAAACTGTACAACAACCCGTTTAAACGGAGCAAGTAAGTCGGCTTCAGAGTATCCTCATGCTGCCGGGAGCCGTGAACACAGCAAAGCCGATTCTAAATGGAATCGGCTTTTGGTGATGCACTAGGCAGGTAGATTATGACTTATGTTCTCGTTCGACCTTCCGCTGAATCTAACGGACCAGACCGCTGCTATAGAGGCCAAAAGAGCACCTTTTACAATCTTACGGACACCCATAACGTTATACGGCGTTATAAACGCGATATCTCCCACTATTCCAATAAATAACGCCCCTCATGTCCGCTGCGTGTTTCAACTCCATTTTTTCCTGCCATATAACGCCCCCTCGGTCCGCCAGCAATCAAGCCTTTCAAGGTTTGCATCATACCTCATCCACCCTGCTGGCAAGACTCACGATTCGTTTAACGGCACCAATCATCCATTCCATCTCCACATACTGGTTTCCCGGCGCATTGTATTCCACACCCCAGTAACCACGGTATCCACCTGCAAGCAAACTCCGTACCTTGTCCTCCGCATCAGGAAGGAGCACCGTCCTCGCATCAAAATGAGTATGTACTGCCCATGGCGCAACCATCTCATCCCCCGCAGTCTCATCTGCTTTCCATCTGCCAAGATGAAGCAAAAAGCCGAATGCCGGATGATCGACCTCTTCCGCAATCCGTTTCATTTCTCGCGGCAAGAGGGACGCGCCCATATGATTTTCAGGACCGATGAGATACCCCCGTTCCGCAGCACGATCCGCATATTCTTGATAGCGCTTGACGGTATATTCGAATTGTTCGTCCGACATCGGTTCCGATTCCTGATAACTGCCGCCTGTGTCGATCCGCACCGTTTCAGCCCCTAAGATTTCAGCTGCATCCAGATGAACAAGCGCATTTTCATACAGTTTCTGACGGATGTCCGGGTCAGGATCCCATAGATGTGCTCCATCTACAGCAAAGTTAACCACCCTCATCTCTTTCTCATCGAGCGCTTCTCTAATTTTACGAATGTAGCTCTCATCAGCAAGCTTGTATACGGGGTCGCTCCGATCGATAAAAAAACCATTCCACAGATCAACCGCATCCATACGATACCGGTACTTCACCGTCTCCAGATAACCGAACACATCCATCTTTCCCTCTAGGAACGTATTGAAAAAAGAATAACCGCCAATCGAAATCTTCATCGCCATACCTCCTTCATCAAAGTTGGACTCAAGCTACCCCTAGTTTACCGTACTTCCAAACCATTACCATATATGAATTCTTACTTGAGGGTGTATTTCAAATGGTGATATTTCCCTCCCGAGAGGAAGCCTTTATTCTTATACAATTGCTCAGCTCGATTTCCCGAAGTGACAAAGAGGCGCAGCAGGGGGTGCTGCGGCTCCAGAACGGTTAATGCCCTCTCCAGCATCGCGCCTGCCAAACCTTTGCCTCGATGCTCAGCTGTTACTGCAATGCTGTAGACAAGGGGCAACCCTTCCCATAAGGAAATCAAACATACACCTGCCATTTCTTCAGATGCTCGATCATATATTAGAGAGGATGCCTGCAGCAGCTTGGGATCTATTTGATCAAAATAATGGACTGTATCATTCATATAGACTCCGACTTCCCGTTCGTCCGGACCATTGGCATAAGCTTTCCTAAACACTTCAACCAGTTCAGAGATATCTTTTCTTGCAGGTACTCTCGCAATATAGTTAACATCGAAGGATGCTTCAAGCTGTTCGGTCGGCCGGATCATGCACTGCCTGGATTCAACCTGTACAAAATCCGCTTCCCGAAAAGCAAACTCCTGTTCATCAAGGACATTGTATGCATGAAGATCATGCTCCTCCAAACTCCAAGATTGAAGGGCATGGTTCTTGACCTCTCTGATCAGTTCAGAGGTAATGGAATATGGCGGTATTCCGAATACTAGTCCGATAGATTCGTCGTTCAAATAAACTCCCGCGGCTTTGTCATCGCCTGAAAGTACCTAGTAGCCATCGTCCGAATCCGATAGAATCTTGGCAAACTCCGCCCAGCTCGGTCTAAACCAGATATTTTTGTAATAGGTAGCAAAATATTTCGAGAACGCCTTAGGGTCAGCCTTTACCAACCTGTATTCCATAACCCACCGTCCTTATTCCTTTTTTTGATAGATCATGACTAGAATTAGGCTCATTATAAAGGTTACGAGATGCCAAGGACAAAGGAATAAACGTCTTTAGAGAAAAAATCACAGCACGCCCATCAAACCAACCCCCAGATAAACCGCTGTTCCCCACATAATCAATGCCGAAATCTTGTTCATCACGGGTAACAGCTTACCCGACGAATCCAGTCTCCCCGCCGACCTGCCAGCAATACCAAGGCCCAGGAACCACAGCCAGGATACAACAATGCATGCAATGGCAAATATGGCCTTGTCCGTACCTGAATATTGCAGCGAGCTTGTGCCTATAATCCCCATCGTGTCCAGCACGGCATGCGGATTCAGCAGTGATACGGATATGGCAAAAACAATTTGCTTTTTCGTCGTAAACGAACGAGCAGCTTCCTGTTGCTGCTCCGAAGGTTTTGCCTTCCATGTTACGAATCCCATGTAAACCAGGAATCCGATCCCGAAGGTAAACAACACCATTCGGATCCAGTCATATTCCAGAACGATCACGGATACGCCCAAAATGGCTAAGGATATAAGCAGCGTGTCGCACAGAGCCGCCGTGATGATAACGGGCAGCGCCTTAGCGAAGCGAGGCTGAACCGCTCCCTGATTAAATACGAACACATTTTGCACACCTAATGGAAGAATAAGACCTAGTGCCAGGATGAACCCATGAAGGATAACGCCTATCATATGAAACCTAACCTCCTGCGGATATTTTCACCATTGTAAGGGTCGATCCCAGCAACGTCTCCAACCAATTGGTTGGCACGAAACCCAACCAATGAATTATAATGAACAAAATACGTGGCGAAAGCGAGTTTCCTATGACAGAAGAATGGAAATTAAACAAGTCCTCCGACATACCGCTGCATCAGCAGATCTACAATTACATGAAGAACAGAATTATGAACGGGGAATGGCCTGTCGGGACCCGGATTCCGACGCAGAGAGACCTTGCTGCCAAATTTGGGGTAAACCGAAGCACCATCGTTTATGCATTGGGCGAGCTTGCCGCGGACGGCTTGATTCAATCCAAGGTTGGACAAGGGACGGTCATCGCCAACAATACCTGGAGTTTATTAGCCGCCACGCCTCCGCCAGATTGGAATCAGTATGTGAAATCCGGCTCCTACCAGCCAAACATCCATATGATCCAGCAGATCAACCGTTCGGAAACCGATCCGGATATAATCCGGCTCGGTACAGGAGAGCTCTCGCCGGAGCTGCTTCCCACTGGCCAGATGCGGGAGATCTTCAGCGGCAGCATGGCCAGCAAACTCTCTTTGGGATATTCCGAGCCGAAGGGGAGCCTCTACTTAAGAGAAATCATTAGTGACTATCTGAAAAAGAAAGGAATTCATGCCACCCCGTCATCCATTCTGATCATCTCCGGTGGACTGCAGGGATTGCAGCTCATCTCATTAGGCTTGCTGCACCAGGGGTCCGCCATCTTTGTAGAGAACCCCTCTTATCTGAACTCGATTCATGTGTTTCAGTCTGCAGGCATGTTTCTGCATGGGATTCCTATGGATCAGCACGGCATTAGAACGGAATCGATCGGGAGACTTAAGCGCCAACACAATGCTGCCCTGCTCTACACGATTCCTACCTTTCATAATCCGACCGGAACGCTGATGTCTTCCAGGCGGCGAACGGAGCTGCTTCAAATATGTGCAAGGGAAAGGCTGCCCATCATAGAGGATGATGTGTACGGGGATTTGTGGTTTGATGCCCCCTCTCCGCCGTCTCTGAAAGCGCTGGACCAGCAAGGGCTTGTGCTCTACATGGGAAGTATGTCCAAGACGCTTGGCCCCGGCCTTCGCATCGGCTGGATTGTGGGTCCCGAGCCGGTAATCGACCGGCTGTCCGATATCAAAATGCAAACCGACTACGGATCCAGCGCACTTTCCCAGCACGCAGTCGCCGAGTGGTTGTCGAGCGGGATGTATGAGTTGCATCTCATGCAGATCCGAGCGGAGCTCAGGAGTCGCAGAGATTTTACGCTCGATATTCTCAAGCAATATTTCCACGATATTGCCCAGTGGAACATACCGCAAGGCGGGTTCTACATCTGGCTTCACGTCACCAAACCTATCTCCATACGTCCTTTATTTGAACAAGCCCTGAAGGAGGGCATCCTGTTGAACCCCGGTAATATCTATGACCGCAGCGACCAGCAGCATCTTCGTCTTTCCTATGCCTATGCCTCCTGCAATCAACTGGAGAGCGGACTCATCAAGCTGGCCGAGCTTATCCGTCTCCATACATAACCATAAGAAAAGGCCCCCTTCCATGGTCATCAACCATGGGAGAAGGCCCTGTATTCACCTAAACGGATTCGTGATTGTGCCTGACGTTTATCATTGTGAAAAAACATACATACACCTCTAAACCCTTATAAATACTAGGATTTATGCTGTCTCCAGATTGGCTATTAAAGGCAAAAACCAGCCCGGAATTGTGACGAAACTGGTAACACTCGTGAATATTTGAACAAAGTATGAACTGCGCTTAAACCGCACCACTACAATGATTTGCCTCACACACCAATCCTTTTGTAACAAATTGAACACATAAAATTACACACATTGACACGAATGTGGATTTATATGTAAATTATACAATTTTATGTGTTTTGCAAAGCCAATCAGAACTTTCTACTATAGATGTGTTAGAAACATTTGAACGAAGCCGTTTCAAGGAAAGGGGTACATCATGAACAAAAGAGGGCCGTTATTTGCATTGTTATTAAGCTTCACCTTGCTCTTATCGGGATGCAGCTCACTCACGGTATTGGATCCGAAAGGACCGGCTGCCAGAACCCTATCCGATACAATCATATTCTCCATTCTCATGATGGTCGGAATATTGGCCGTAGTTTATGCGCTTTATATCTTCATGCTCACCAAATATCGAGCGAAGAAATCCAACGAAGGTTACGAACCGCCACATGAAGAGGGCAATAAATGGCTGGAAATATTATGGACCGCCATTCCGATCCTGATTGTTGCCGTCCTCTCGGTTGTGACCGTCAAAACGACGGTGGCCGTGGAGAATGTGCCGGAAGGCTATGAAAACCAAGAGCCGCTAGTCATCTACGCTTCCTCTTCGAACTGGAAATGGCACTTCAGCTATCCGGAAGAAGGAATCGAAACGGTGAATTACGTTAACATTCCAACACATCGCCCGATTGAATTCCGTCTGTACTCATTCGGTACAATCTCAAGCTTCTGGATCCCTCAGCTTCATGGCCAGAAATATGCGATGAGCGACATGATTACGAAGCTTAACATGGTTGCCGACGAACCGGGCTCCATGATGGGCCGTAACGCGAACTTCAACGGCGAAGGCTTCGCACACATGGAGTTCGAGGCGCTTGCAATGTCTTCGACCGAGTATGACAAGTGGGTTCAAGATGTCAAGGAAACTGCTCCTGAGCTGAAGGAAGATGAGTTTAAGAAGCTGCTGGAAACCGCGCATGTCGGTCGAATGAGCTTCTCCAACACGCACCTTGAATTCAGCCCGCCGCCTTCCGAAGATCATCACCATGGCGGTGATGTCAATGGCAATGAGGAGCATCAGGACCATAAAGACGTCCACCCGGATCCTGCTACAACGGAAGAAACGGAATTTGACAGCGAAACGAACGTGGATCCGAACGAGCCGCTGCCGAACTTCCCGGCTGAAGAAAGCCCAAATCATCAACATGATGGACATTAAATCGGTGAGTGAAACGTTGTTCACCCGATCTACTTCATACATCCAGAAAGGAGCTAGGCTCTTATGAAATGGGACGAATTTTTCGTTACCGGTGATCCGTTAATTTACGGCGCCATGGTGAGTATTGTTCTCGTCTCGCTTGCAATCCTCTTCGGCTTGACCTATTACAAGAAGTGGGGATATATGTGGCGGGAATGGCTGACCACCGTGGATCACAAAAAAATTGGCGTTATGTATATCATCTGTGCCTTGATCATGCTGTTCCGCGGCGGCGTTGACGCCTTGATGATGCGTGCGCAGACCGCTGCACCGGAAATGAAATTTCTGACGGGTCAGCACTATAATGAAGTATTTACAACTCACGGAGTCATTATGATTCTCTTTATGGCCATGCCGTTTATCTTCGGTCTGATGAATGTTATCATTCCGCTCCAGATCGGTGCCCGTGACGTAGCATTCCCTAAACTGAACGCAATCAGCTTCTGGCTATTCTTCGCCGGTGCGATGCTGTTCAACATCTCCTTTGTCATTGGAGGCTCGCCGGATGCCGGCTGGTCCGCCTATTTCCCGCTGGCCAGTATCGAGTTCAGTCCGACGGTTGGCAACAATTATTACTCTCTGGCGCTGCAGATATCAGGGATTGGTACGCTCCTTACAGGCGTTAACTTTATCGTAACGATCCTGAAGATGCGTGCACCAGGTATGACACTCATGCGCATGCCAATGTTCACATGGTCCGTGCTGATCACTTGTGTCATCATTATCTTTGCTTTCCCGGTACTTACGATTGCGCTATTGCTTATGATGTTCGACCGCGTGTTTGGTTCACAATTCTTCACGATGTCCAACGGCGGTATGGATATGCTCTGGGCCAACCTGTTCTGGGTATGGGGTCACCCTGAGGTATATATCGTTATTCTACCTGCATTCGGGATATTCAGTGAGATTATATCGACCTTCTCCAAGAAGAACCTGTATGGTTACGGTTCCATGGTCTTCAGTATGGTTATCATCTCAGCTCTGTCCTTCCTGGTCTGGGCCCACCATTTCTATACGATGGGTCAAGGCGCTATGGTCAACGGCTTCTTCTCGATCACAACGATGGCGATTGCCGTGCCGACCGGGGTCAAAATATTCAACTGGCTCTTTACGCTGAGGAAAGGCCGAATAAGCTTTACGACACCGATGCTCTATTCACTGGCATTTATTCCGATCTTTACGATCGGCGGTGTTACCGGCGTTATGCTGGCGATGGCCAGTGCCGACTATCAGTATCATAATACGATGTTCCTGGTTGCCCACTTCCACTATGTGCTCATTCCAGGTGCCGTATTTGCCGTCATTGCCGGTTTCCATTACTGGTTCCCTAAAGTGTTCGGCTTCCGTCTGAATGAGAAACTTGGCAAAATTGCCTTCTGGTTCATTGCCATTTCGTTTAACGTTACCTTCTTCCCGATGTTCTTCCTGGGACTGATGGGTATGACTCGCCGGACGTACACGTACTCAGCTGAAACCGGCTTTGGCCCGCTGAATATGCTGTCGATGGTAGGTGCGGTCGGTCTGGCAATCGGATTTGTTATTCTCGTATATAACATCTACTGGAGTACACGTTACGAGCCGCGCGACAAAACAGGCGATCCATGGGATGCACGCGCTCTGGAATGGTCAACGCCAAGCCCGGTTCCTGTATATAACTTTGCTGTCACACCACAAGTAAAAGGCCGTGATGCCTACTGGTTCTCGAAGAAAAACAACGAACCGCTCTCAGATGAGAAAATCACGAAGATTCACATGCCTAGCAACACCGGAAAACCATTTATACTGGGTATTGCCTTCTTCTTCCTCGGCTTCTTCCTGGTATTCAGCTGGTGGATTCCATCCATCGTGGCTGGTGTCGCGGTGCTGATTATAATGGCTACCATGTCCTTTGACCGTGATCACGGATATTACATTCCGGTTGAAGAGATTGTTCAAACCGAACAGAAACTGCGGGGTGATACGGTATGAAAATAGATGCCACTCAGCCGCTGGAATATGGAACAGAGGAAAACCGCAATCGTATCTTCGGATTCTGGCTGTTCCTCGGAGCTGAAATTGCGCTCTTTGCTACCTTGTTTACCGTCTACTTCGTTCTCGTTAACCGCTTCGCCAGCGGTCCGAGCGGAGCGGAAATCTTTGAAATAACACCGGTTCTACTTGAGACCTTCCTGCTCTTAACGAGCAGCTTCACCATCGGATTGGCTGTTCATGCGATGCGTCTGGGTCTGAAAAAGCAGATGATGATCTTTATGGTCATCACCCTGCTGCTGGGTGCAGGATTCCTTGGTATCGAGATCTTTGAATTCTTCACTTATGTGCATGAAGGAGTTACACTCTCTACCAGCGCATTTGCGTCCAGCCTGTTTACACTGCTTGGGACTCACGGAGCTCACGTTACCTTTGGTCTCCTGTGGGGAACTGCCATTCTGATTCAACTTAAAAAGCATGGATTGGATCATTCCACAGCCAACAAGTCCTTTATCTTCTCGCTCTACTGGCACTTCCTGGACGTTGTGTGGATCTTCATATTCAGCTTTGTATACCTGAAAGGACTGATGTGACATGATTAAGCAGCTGTTTCCTATTAAGCATGTAGCGGGTTATATATCGTCTCTCGTCCTTTCAGCTGTTGCACTCGTGGTTCTGTTGGATATGCCGACAGCTTCGAAATTTGCCATCCTGCTGGTCACCGCGATACTGCAGGCTGCCGTTCAGCTCATGCTGTTCATGCACGTTGGCGAAAGTGATGACAAGAAATCCGTTTATATCAACATTGCGTTCGCTCTGTTTGTTGGACTTGTCACGATCTTCGGAACGCTCTTCATCTTCGTATGGGGATGGTATGCATAACAACCGGCAATAGCCGAGCTACAGATTAACCGATGAACGTATCGCATTGCGCGAACGCTTCATCCACATAGAAGGGGCCGTCCCAAAAGTCACTTGACTCTGGGAGGCCCCTTTGTGTGTTATAAGGACGCTGCGGAATGAAGCATTCCTTCAAACGCGGTTGCCCCCGAATACCCTGAATTCATCTTTAAGGAAGGAATCGCTATGGGGCAGCGTTCTCCAGAATTTCATCGATCTCGCTCTGAAGTTTGGTCGTCAGGGTCTTCTCATCTCCAATAATCCAGGCATGATTATAGGGTGCTTCCATTGGCGAATTGTCATACGCTTGCTGTATTGACTCTACGTACTTCACGATGGAACGGGGAACCCCGTCACGCTCCGTATATAACAGCGGTGCATGTTTACCCATATGGGACAATGGCGCAGCCGCAATGGACAAGATAGGAGAATCCGGGATGGAGAAGGAGAGGCTGTAGCCCGGTGAGCGTATCCCCCATCCGAACCCCGTTCCGGGATCATGGTACTGTGCGAAGTGAATGGCATTCTCGTATGGATCATCCCCGGCGATTCGAATCACGTTGCCATATTGCCGGAGATTTCCCTCCACGCTGTGGGATACCACCTTCTCCGGGCCGATGATATAGATATGTGCCTGCCCATTTCGCTTCTGAAGCGCCTTCACCGTATCTTCAGGCACGTCCTTCTCACTGACAAACAGTAGTGTCTCCGGCATATGCGCAATCCAGCTTACCGCAGGCAGCGTATAATTCGGGCGCTCCATCGATCCAATGATGACGGAGGTTGGAACGGATCCCGTTACCTTTGCTGCGTATTCGTCAATCGCAGCTGCTGCTTCTGCCGGCTCCGTTGCATCTATGTGGTCGACCTTATAGTCGAGTCCGTTCAGATCCTTCATAACCTTTTCCGATATCGGGCCGACCGTGATAATGTCAATCCCTTTGTTATTCTCCGCTCCCCTTGGCTTCAAGCGGCGCAGCTCCTCCAGCGTTTCCTTGGGAATCCCCTCCTCTTCCACAAACAACAGCGGCCCCTGGCTCAACTGAGTCAGATCGGCACTGACAGCGGCTATGGGCCACTGGGCCGAATCCACCAGAATAACGCTCTGCGGGCGACTGTGCTCATTCGTGGACAGCCACAGCGTTTTGGAGGTCAGTACCGCCGCACTTACTGGATCCGACGTATTCAATCGGATGGTATTCTTGGTAGCTGACCATGGCACAGGGGTATCCTTCAGCAGCTCTTTGCTGTGAACAGCGGATGGAATCGAGGGCTCCGAATGATTCACAGTCTGACTCCAAGCGAGAATGCCTGCCGTAAGAAGGGCAAGGGCCCAGCCGGCGATCATTTTCTTCACCGTACATTCCTCCTGTCTGCACACAACGTAACACGCATGCATCTCTGCTATCCTTCATGCGGATTTAGGGGTCACATATCTTCCATTAACTTCTCTTCATCCAAATCCGGCGGCAAACCAGGACGTTCATGGGAACGGTTCCGCATCCATTGTTCTTTCAGCATCTTCACAAACACATCGTCCCGGGATAGCCAGACACCATACTGGCGCTTCATGTGCCGCTCTGCCTCGTCAAACGAACGGAATGTAAACGGCAGCGGATCGCCGTTCCACTCCACCACCCATTCTCCTGCGCGGGCATATACAAACAGCATATCCTCGCCCCAGCTTTCGTACAGAACACCGGACTCGGTACCTTTAATGTTGAACTGATTCCGTGAGGCATCTAAACGGATCGGTTCAAGTTCAAACGGATCGGCCGCAAACAGCTGATATACTTCCTCCGTTATTGTGCATCCCGATGCTTTAGCATGACCTCCGCCGCCGTACCGAATTGCAATTTCGGATACATCCACATGATCATGAATCGTCCGCAGGCTCATTTTCCTCCCGCCCATATTCAATATGGCGATATAATCAAGATGAGGATAGACGGATCCCAGCTCACTGGCAAGCTCAGAATGATAGGACTCGGCGTATACGATACCTACGCAGTATTCATCAACGAAGGTTTGAATAATTTCACGCTGCTTGCGGCGGATATAACGCTCGATTTTATCCTCTTCCATGTCCAGAATTTTCTCTTCAAATTCATCGAAGAAAAAGCCCTCCGATTCACGAAGACGCTGGATCATCTTGCTCTCAAACTCATCAACGGCCAGCATATAGAACAGATCATTCAACCGTTTCGCCTGAATCTTCTGATGTTCTTCCCATTCCCATGTATCATAGAGCCGGACAAGCTCCACGAATTGATCCATCCCTTCGCTCCTGCTCAGATGTCCATGCTCAATCAAATATTCATAAAATAATGAGGTTGCCGAGGCCGCTCTGCCGTCTCGATGCGTCACAACCACCTGTCCCCATATGTAATCATTCAAATGAAGGGCAGTTTTATGGTGATCGATAAGCTGAACCTGTCCTCCTTCTTCCACAAACACGTTTAATTCCTTCTCGATGTCGGGAGCAACCGATAAATCCGTAATAAACAGCACGTCGTACGGATGCTCCTGAACGGAGGTCCGGTTTAAATACCTTGCGACTTGCTGATTCAATCCGTGAATGGTGTTATATCGGACATCAATTCCTTCGCCGAAGGCGCATTTGGCTATGATGCCGCAGCCGATGCCATCCAGATCATTATGGCTGTACAGATGATACATAGGTGATTTCCTCCCTAGAAGGTGGAATGGACAAGCGGTACATACCTTTTCACCCCTACGATTCCCTAAAATCTTCCGTTTTATCCCCCTGCTGCTGTTCTGAACCATCAGAATTGGACAAAAAAAGAAGAAGTGGACAGAGCACCACTTCTTCTTGAATATAGAAGAGATTATGCCTGTTGAACAGGTCTTGGTCCTTTGGATGCCATAACCTCATGCTCTTTTCCTTACGCAGCATAACAAAAAATCCGATCAGCAAGAGGTCTGCCGATCGGATTTTTTTCAGTTCATGGAGGCGCGTTGCAGGGAATTGCAAGCCGTGCAATCCTCCTGCAAATAGAATATTGAAGTGAAACCCGCCTTCTTGAGCTTGCGCGCCGCCAGAAAGCCAGCTGAGCGCTTCGGTGTTACGATGACTACGGAATCATCTGGTTTAAGTTCCTGATCCCAAACATAAGACAGTCTTCCAAGGGAGATGTTAATGGTCTCTTTCCACGGATTTGCCATAAACTCGGACACATCGCGAACATCGAGCAATTTGAGTTCAGGGCATTCCTTTTGTGCAAGACGAAGATCGCTGCACTTCATGAACCGCAAGCCTGTTATAGGTACATACCTCCGGTAGTATAGAACGAATAGGAAAACCATAAAGACGGCTAATGCGATCAGCACGTAGCATTCCCCCATCAAAGTCATGTGCATCATCTTGATGCATGGTGGGTGAACCAAACAAAATCTTACCCCCACGGGTATATAGTATGTGCTGTCTGAATAAAAGTCAATACATGATTACAATGCACACTCTTCTATTTCAAAACCCAAGTCTTCAATCAATCCCCAGTCTGCCGTATGAGCCTGCCCTTCTGTCGTCAAATAATCACCAATGAATATGGAATTCGCTGCATAAAGACCGAGCGGCTGCAAGGAGCGCAGATTGACCTCGCGCCCGCCCGCGATCCGGATCTCCTTCGTCGGATTAACAAATCTCATCATAGCCAGAATCTTCAAACACATCATGGGTGTCAGTTCCTTGCGTCCTTCAAGGGGAGTTCCGTCGATTGCGTTCAGAAAATTGCACGGAATGGAATCCGCCCCGACCGATTTTAGAGCAAACGCAATTTCCACCCGTTCTTCCAGGCTCTCTCCCATTCCAAAAATGGCTCCGGAGCATGGGGACATGCCGGAAGTGCTTGCCTGCCTCACCGTGTCCAGTCGATCATCATATGTATGCGTGGTTGTAATATGTTCATAGTTATCTTTAGAAGTATTCAGATTATGGTTATATCGATGCACCCCGGCATCCGCAAGCTTCTGAGCATGCACCTCATTCAAAAAGCCCAGGCAGCAGCAGACCTTCAGACTGGTCGTCTGCGTAATCTCCTTCACCGCTTCAATGACATGCTCAATCTCCCGGTTGGAAGGGCGGCGCCCAGAAGCAACGATGCAATAGGTTCCGGCCTTTCGGCGAATCGATTCACGGGCACCTTCAAGAATCTTTTCTTTGGTAAGCCATGCGTACTTTTCAATCGGTGCTTCTGATACGATGGACTGGGAGCAGTACCCGCAATCTTCAGGGCACAGACCGGATTTGGCATTCACAATCATATTCAGCTTAACCTTATTGCCATAATACTCCCGCCGGATGCGATACGCAGCCTGCATAACAGACAACAGTTCCTGATCCTCGCTCTGCAGAATAGCCCGTGCTTCCTCCGGAGTTACTTCGTACCCTTGTATAACTTGATCTGATAATTTCAGCCAATCACGATGAATTTGAGTAATCATATGATTAGGTCCCCTCTCCGTTTTCATTGTCAACCAAAAATTATTAATTATAGGTTAACAATATGAGTAATAATATCACAGATCCCGGAACACAACAATCAAGATGGAAGCCTCTCCTCATGTAAAAAAAGGACTGCTTCGCCAGCCCCGTCACAGGGCTGATGAAACAATCCTCTACCTCGTTATCCATTCTGATTCGTATCAGGGTGCCCGCTTAGGCAGCATCTTCACATACTCATCAGACAGCTTCATTAATTGGAGAATATAATCATAATCGCTGCGGTAAGGCGTAATATCCGCAACCGGCTCCAGCGTTTTCAAAGAAACCGCCGTTCCATCCTCAAATCCATCCCCGGGTACAAACAGGATCTCATTGTTGAAGAAAGATCCCGTTGGCAAATAGTAACGCATGCCAATCACGTTGCGATCTACATTCAGCAAGTCCTGCCCGAAGGCTGTAAAGCCCTCTTGATCAAGCGATATGCCCAGCAGGTTCGCCACGGTTGGCAGAATATCGACTTGTCCGCCTACCTGATCTATGACCTGACCTTCATCCATGCCGGGAACATGCATGATAAGCGGGATGTTAAACCGGCTGACCCGCTCATGGTAAGGAATACCCAGCGTTGAAGAAATGAGATTGGCATCCGCTTCAGCCGGATTGATACCGAAGTGATCCCCATACACAACCAGCACGGTGTCATCCCACACTCCATTTTGCTGCAGACGGTCAACCAGCGTTCCCAGCGCATAATCGGAGTAGTTCACCGACTTCAGGTAATTGCCAAGATGAGTTCCTTCCAGCTCTGCAGGCAGCGTCATCTTCGCGAATTCATCCTTGACGTTGTATGGAGAATGATTCGACACCGTAATGTAGTGGGCATAGGTCGGCTTGTTCTGCTGCTCATTCTCCAGCAGCTTCTCGACCCCTACGCGGAACAACTCTTCATCCGAAGGCCCGAATTCATTATAATAATCATTCGTGAAATAGGGCTTGTCATAGTAATGCTGAAAATCAAGTGCCGGATACATTTTGCTTCGATCCCAGAACTTCACGTCATTCACATGAAAAGTGCCGGTATCATACCCATGCTCGTTCAGGGTCCTTGGCAGTCCCGGCAGCTCCTTGTTCCCGAACCCGGTAGACATCGCCGTCGTACCCGTCGGATAAATCGAAGTATTCACTGCAAATTCGGCGTCTGATGTATTGCCTTGTCCAATCTGCTGAAAGACATGCGGGAAATAAAAGCCGCTATCGGCAAGCTGATTCATTACCGGCGTCAGCTCTTGCCCGTTCAGAGATTGACCAATCGGGAAGTTCTGAAGAGACTCCATCTGAACGATGATCAGATTTTTACCCTTGGCCGCACCGAAATAATCCGGCTTGTCCTTCACCTGCTTAACGTATGGATAGGTCGCTTGCAGCTGCTGGGCTCTCAGTATAGTATCCTGCAAGTTCCCTTCCGCCAGCGCGCGATTCTCCTGTGAGTTCCGCACAACAGCGGACACCTGGTAATTCATGAATCCCATTTGCTCTGCTCGAACGATTTCATTCTCGATTCCCCATTCCTTTCGAATGATGAATCCGGACAACACGACCGCTATGATAAGGACAGCGACCATTGAAAGTCGCCATTTCATACCTAGTCCCCGCGAAGCATAAAATGCCGAGTAAGAACGTTCTCCACCGAAATGAAGTCCTCTTCTTGCACGTGAACGGACTTTTTTGACCGCCCATATGATCAAGAGCACGACCAAATCCAGAAAGAACAGAAAGTGCTCCGGCTCAAGCAGCGCTGTTATGCTGGCTCTTACCTGGTTCACCTGACCAATGCCCGCGAGCGCGGTATACGTTGGTATGGAACCGAAGTGAACGTTGTAAACAGCGGAAGCAAACATCATGAAAGACAGGACCACATTCAGGACGATATATACCGTTTTCTTGCCTCTTAGCGGCAGAATCAGCTCCACTAAGCTGATCAGTGCCAGCACTGACAGCGCATCGGTAAGCACCTTCCCCCAGGCAACCCCGTTAAATAGAAATACCCTTAGCAGGATCAGCTTCAATAAGAGCGTTATAAACACGAGTGTACTTAACTTCAACCTTCGCTCAAGGCTACGTTCCATGCTGCATTCCCTCTTTTTGTAAATGTAGTGTTAATTGACAGCTTTCATTATAACAGGAATGTAAACGCCAATCTAATCCGCCCATTCCTCGGCTACCCCCGTCAATTGTCCAATGCATGAACCCCCAGTGTCACGTAGGATAAAGCATCCCAATCAAAAGGCTGGAGGGTATAATCCATGAAGATGGTTGTGACCGGCGGAGCGGGCTTTATCGGCTCTCATCTGGTGAATGGACTCGTGAACCAAGGCTATGAGGTCCATGTTATTGATAATCTAACAACCGGAGACCCAGGTCGCCTTCATAGCGAGGCAATTTTGCATGTGGCCGACGTGAACAGTCAGCAGACAACAGCGTATATCTCCGTGCTTAAACCGGACGTCGTATTTCATCTGGCGGCCCAGGCCGATGTGCAGCGATCGATCAAAGAGCCTCCGCTGGATGCGGATGCCAATATCATGGGCACCATAAACATACTTGAAGCTTGCCGTAAGGCAGGCGTACGTAAAATTGTATTTGCTTCAACTTCAGGCGTATACGGGGATTTGGAGAAACCTCAACTGACAGAGGATGATCCGGTCTCGCCCATCTCGTTCTACGCACAATCGAAGATTACAGGCGAACAGTATATTCGTCTCTATCACCAATTCTTCGGACTGAAGTACACCATCCTTCGGTTTGGGAATGTCTACGGTCCAGGCCAGACCGCTAAGGGTGAAGGCGGCGTAGTGGCGGTATTTGGAAATCGTCTTCGCCAAGGCATTCCCCTTCATATCTATGGCGACGGTGAGCAAACCCGGGATTTCATTTATGTAAAAGATGTCGTGGAAGCCAATCTCGCTTCCATCCATCAAGGCGATCAGCATGTGCTCCATGTAAGCACTGGCAGCGGCCGTACCATCAACACGCTTGTCGATGTCATCGGCAGGCTGCATCCTGATCCTATCGATGTAAATTATATGCCTGCAAAGAACGGGGACATTCTGCACAGCTGCCTGAACAACGACAGGACCCGGGAGCTCTTGGCGTGGAATCCGTTATATAGTCTGGAACAAGGGATTGCAGAAACCTACCGTCACTGGCTGCGTACATCCTAGGGCAGCAAGCGACTTTTGCATTCATACGAAAAACAGCCTAATTCCCTTGCAAGCAGGGGCAATTAGGCTGTTTTTCGTGCATTTTTGGCGCATGCGGCTTGAAGGATCACATGCCAATCGATTGAAGCAGACCCGCAAAATGGATCGCATAGCTATGCGGGTTGAAATTCTGTTCGACGTGTCCCTTGGCATGACTTCGAATCTGTTCGCGCAGGGAACGATCATTCATTAGCACCAGCGCTTCGGCAACAGCATGCTGAATATCTCCCAGCACATAGAACTTGCCTGTCGAATTGTGATACACCGATGTCGATACCCCATCCGAATCGGTTGTCAGCACGGGACAGCGGCAGCTCATCGCTTCAAGAACCGAATACGGCGCGCCTTCCACCTTCGAGGTGCAGCATAGAAATCCGCCGGAATCGCCAATGACGGAATAATAGTAGGGCATCTCGGCATGCGGTACGTTGGATCGAAGAGTTAACCGCTCCGACAGATCCAGCTCTTCGATGAGTGCAAGAAACTGTTCACGCTCTAGCGGCTGACTGAGTTGAATATCCTCGAACATCCACATTTGCAGATCCGGTACATGCTGTTTAAGCTGATGACCGATATGAAGAAATTCGCGCCAGTTCTTGTTATCCTCAATCCGCCCTAGCCATGCCATAATTGGGCTTGCAGACCTTGGATAGGGTCTGTACGTGAACTCCTGGCTGTCAAAGCAATTGTTGAAATTAAACTGCGGCTTATGCGGATACAGCTCCTGGAATAACGCAGCAATATGAGGGGTGTTGGGATTCAGCAGCGCAGCGGCATGCTCGTTGACGTACGGCGCTGCCTGTGTAAGCTGCGCATGCGCAACACTCTTAGGTCCATAACCCTGGATTTCCAGCACGAATTTCCCTTTGAAGCCCAGCATTCGAAGCCGCGGGAAGCTCGCATGATCTGTTGTCACGACAATGACGTCAAAGGCGTTGGAATCCAGAATATGCTTGATTTCAATATCATTGCGGGTTACATAGATCGGGAAATCAGCGGCATTCTGCATGCCGGATCCCCAGGCATAATACAGACAATGCGCCTCGATCCCGGCAAGTCGAAGTGCACGGCATCGCTGTCTGTTTAATGTTTCAACGCCCCCGCTTGGCACGTAGTAGACGAACAGCACCTTCATGTCGTACCCCTCCCCATTATTCGATGGCTTGAAAATCAGAATTTGAGTAGACGGCTACAAGCTGTCCCTGGTTCTTGGCATGGACGGTAATCAGCGTGGAGTGAGTGTAGTTAATGTTGGTCACGAGCAGCAGGCTGAATGCGGTATTATGGTTCGTGATATTGGGCACATAGACCGTCGAACCTGCCCCGACATGAACGAGGCCAACATAATAAACCCCGTACAGGTGATATCCGTGAATAAGGACATCAAATTCTTCTGCCCCTGCATTGGTTACCGTGAGATCCACGGACTGTATATATCGTGCATCAATATGGCCGTACTCCACTGCATCTAAACGATAGATGGACATTTCATTCCCTCCCAGGCAATTGCAGCATCATTAATATCAGGTTATGTAACTACTTCTGATCAGGTAAGGGCATATCCATAGTGACGATCATCCAATTGTGTATTTCTTGACCCCACGGTCCAAGCCGCTTCTTACGGATTCGCATTTAATAGGATGTGGAAGTGATCCGAAAGAAAGGGACGGTGACAATAGATGTTGAGCCTGCAGGATATCAAAGGACCCTATCATGCCATATTCAGTCTGGGAAATAATTGTTTGCCGGGCATTGAGCTAAGAGAACACGGGCTGCGCAAATTTGCCGGGCCAATCGATTGGATGGGCACTCCGGTGCTGCCCCAAATTTCAAGGATGCTTCGCAACCGGTTTCAAGGCATGCTGGTTTATCCGAACCTCCACACGGTTAGCCAGGCCAATGATGAGCTGTACAATGTATGGGATCGAGAGTACGATCTATATCTGAATCATGATTTTTACGTGGTTAACAACTTCCCTCCCCATCTGGCAGCTTATCCTGAGATCAAGGTAAAATATGATCGGAGGATCGCCAGATTTCTGCAGACACTGGAAAGCGGAGGTCGAATCCTCTTTATTCGGACCGATTCCAGCTATGAAGATATCAAGGAGCTGGTAGATTCCCTGCAGCAGATCTGTGTCGGGCCTTTTCATGTGCTTGCTGTCAATCATGAGCCCGTGAAAGAGATCGAAATGGCGGACTGGAACATAGAGCATGTGTGTGCTGTGAAAATGCCGGACATTGATATCTGGATCAGCAACCGTTATCGCTGGACCTATTTGTTCCAAGGCATGTATTTGACCTAAATGAACGAAACTTCGATATGGATGTCGAGCCAGCTCAAGTACAGCGAAATGGCAGGCCAAGATAATCCCTTGGCCTGCCATTTTACATCAGGATTTAAATGTACGTTACGGGCTCATCGGGCAGCTTGTAATCTTTCGGCAGCGATTGAAGAATCCGATTCCATACCACATAGTCGACCAGAATCTCCGGATTTGAGATCTGGTTGACAAAAATTCGGTTGTACAAATCGCTCATCACGGAAAATGCTTGCTGATTCATGGGCTCCCCCCCTTTTTCATACAGATGATTTCTGAGCTATAGCACCGTGATATACGTTCAGCGTCCTTTGGACCATCAGATCCATGGACCAATGATCTTGAGCGAATGCCTTCGCATTCTGACCAAGAAATTTTCGGTAATCCTCCCGCTCCAACAGCAGACTCAGCTGTTTTGCCGTACTTACCGCATCCCCAACCGGTGCGATCAAACCTGTGTAACCGTGAGTCACCATTTCCGGCAACCCTCCGGCCGTGGATACAACGCTTGGCAGACCTGCCATTTGTGCTTCCATGACCGAGAAGGGCTGGTTATCCTGAATGCAAGTGTGTGCAAAAATATCCGCTTGCGCCAGTAAGCCGGGGACATTGTTGTGCTCGCCAAGAAAAAACACGTCATGCTGAAGTGAGGCTCTTACCGTCTGCTCCTCCAGTTGCCCCCGCATACCGCCATCCCCGACGATCCAGCAAACCCAATCGCTTCGCATCTGCTTCAGAACGGCCAGGGAATCGAGCAGGACATGGACCCCCTTCACGTATACCAATCGGGCAGGACAGATAATCACCTTCTTGCCCGGCGGCCGCCGGAGTGGTGTTCCGGCATTATATTTTGCTTGAAAGGCCGCAGCATCGAGCCCATACTGAAACACCGTAATTCGATGGTCAGGTACACCGCAATCGGTCATGAGAATATTTTTGGACCAATGGTTGGCTGCAATGGTCAGATCCGAAGACATGGCAGCATGATATTCAAGCGCAGGAAAATAGCGCCACGCCGGGCTTCTTTCATCGACACCTTTCGAGGGGTTGTTGCGGAAGTGATCCATCATTTCTCGCGCCACAGAGCCATGTACGTGGGATACGAGCGGTGTCCGCCCCGGTTTCACCCGGCCCAAGGAACGTGTCGAGAAGCTATCCTGCGTATGGATAATATCGTACTGCTGCAGCCCGAAATAAGCAGCAGCCAGCTCCATGCAATAACGCTCAAGCTCGTAATGGCGGATTGCATAATGCTGATTCAATCCCGGAGCCGTTTGCGAGTTAAGCTTTGACTCCAGCATAGGAAGCAATGCTTCCTTGGCCAGTTCCTTCCCCCGATTGACAATATGGATTTTTTTGTAATCCGGACTGTTACCGAGCAGATCCACTTCATGACCTAATTGTTCCAAACGGTTCTTGAGCTGCTCCATGAAGTTCCATACTCCGCCGACATGAGGGATTAACCAGTGAGTTGCTAGCAGTATTTTCATGGTATCCCCCATTAACCGCCATGCTGAGCCAAGTGCTCAAGTACGTGACGATAATTATTTTTTACCATCTCATATTCCCGGGCAATCGTTGCTTTATGCCGAATGGTGCCCATCTGGGAATGCACACGGTACATCGTAAGCATATCTGGCAGAAATCCGAACGAAGCCCCGTTCATCAACAGCCGAATCCAGAGATCGTAATCATGTGTGTAGGGAAGCTGCGCATTGAACAGCCCTACCCTGTGAAGCCAGTCTTTCTTCATAATGACAGTGCATCCATTAATCGGATTGGAATAGACCAGTTGACGGGCCAAATCCGCATTGTTCGCCATTGGAATCCCTTCGTACGGTCTTGTCACTCGATTGTGCTCATTAATGACTGAGAAACCAGTGAAACTGATGTCGAGACCCCTGCTCAGCATAAACGCCATCTGTCTTTCAATCTTCTGAGGAACAAAACGATCGTCTGAACTGAGCCAGGCGATATATTGGCCCGAAGCATGCAAAATGGCATGATTCAATGCGCTGGCTGTACCGCCATTACTCTTGCCCATATAGTAGATTCTGTTCTTATAGGGTGCGATCAGATTGGAATATTGCGTTGACCCATCATCCACCACAATGATTTCCACAGCAGGGTACGTTTGTTGTACCGCACTTTCCAAAGCTTGCTGTATATACTGGCAGTTATAGAAAGGTATGACTATCGTAACCGTCGGCATCATCCCCTGTCTCCTCCTTCTGCCTATCTTGATATGTGATCTCAATACACATCATGGGTTAGTACACCATATGCATTGTTTACGCATTCCGCACGGACCCCTGTCCCCTGACATTTGACCAAATAACAGGCAGACGGCACATGAAGCAGGGAAATTTGACAACCAAAATAAGCTGTCCCCCGCCGGTTGGCTAGAGAGCAGCTTATAAACCATGCTTCACTTAATTCAAATCAATATGCGCAGCCCAATCAAAGTCAGAATACCCACAATGACCGTAGCAAACAGACTTTTCGTTAGAAAAGCTGTAAGGAAGGCGGGAACAGCCGCAATCAGCTCAAGCAAGTGACCGGCAGGGTCGACACGCCCGTCCGATACGAGCAGTTCCTGGGCCAACAGGGCGCCCATGACTGCGATTGGCACATGATCCAGCCATCTTATCATCATATCCGGAATCCGCAGCTTGCTGAGAATCATAAGCGGCAGAACTCTTGGAATAAGGGTAACCACCGCACAGCCAATAATCAGAGCTGCAATATGCCATCTTATTTCCATCGTTCCATCACCATCCCCGCTGTAGCCGCAACCAGGATAGCGGCAATGACTGCTGCGCTTCCCGGCATCATCGTGCTGAAGGCCACTACTGCAATGACCGCAATGATAACGACCATGAAGTCCAATTTATATTTTTTGCGGCTGAGCCATTGCAGTGCCAGCAGCCCGATAAACATACCCGGCAAAGCAAAATCCAGACCAAACTGCTCCGGGTCCGGTATCCACTCGCCGACGAGCCCCCCTGCAACGTTAGCCGCACACCAGAACAGATAGGCTGTAATATTTAAGCCCACCATCCATTGATAACCCAGTCTTTTCTGCTCGGTCGCCTTGGCGGCAGCAACACCGAATGTCTCGTCAGTCAGCAGGGAGCCGATAAAGAAACTCTTTCCGGTGGAGAGACCTTTAAAGTACGGGGCGATCGCTGCGCTTAACAGCAGATGCCTGGCATTCACGAAGAAAATCGTGATGATGATCGAGATCACCGGGCTTGCTGCCGCTAGCATTCCTGCCGCGATAAATTGACCGGAGCCGGCATAGAGCAGGAGCGAGATTAACGCGATTTCGAGCAGGCTGAAGCCTGCAGTCCGCTCAACTACACCTGCAGCAAAGCCTATGCTCAAATAGCCTAGCAGGGTAGGGATACAATCCTTAAAGCCTTGAAGATACGAATTTCCCTCCATATGCGAAGGAAGCTGTTCTGACTTGGTGTCCATCTTGGTCCGATTCCTCTCTTACTCTCCGATTCTACTTTTAATTACTATGAATACATCCTCCTTCCTTGTCAACGCCAAATATGCCATTTATCCATAAAAAAAGCGCCCCGGAAGTGCAACAAATCTTCCGGAACGCACAATGTGATGATTGAATTTTCAAGCGGTCAGGGCTTCAAAATGATTTTAATACAGCCATCCTTCCGCTCATTGAAGATGTCATAGCCATGGGCAGCCTTCTCCATCGGAAACCGGTGCGTGATGATATCCGAAGGATCGACCGTCCCCTCCTTCAGCATTTGATACAGCTTGGGCATATAATGAATGACGGGCGCCAGTCCCATTTTTAACGTAATATTCCTTTCGAACAGCTCGCCGAGCGGAAATGCATTATAGACAAGCCCATATACGCCGGTCAGCTGGATCGTCCCGAACTTGCGAACCATCCTGACGGCCATGTTGAAAGCTCCCAGAGAGCCGCCCTGCAGCCTGAGCATGCTGCCCAGCATTTCGATAGGGGTTCTTTTGGCATCCAGCCCCACACAATCAATGACAACATCGGCTCCACCATGTGTGATTTCTCTAATATATTCTTCAATTTCGGGTATTTTTTCGAAATTATAGGTTTCCACCTGGTTAGTTCGTTTTGCATGCGCCAGCCTGTAATCTACATGATCAATTGCAATGACCCGTTTCGCTCCCTTTAACCAGGCAAACTTCTGCGTTAACAGCCCGATCGGACCGCAGCCTAGAACAACCACCGTGTCGCCAGGCTTGACTCCCCCGTTCTCTACACTCCAGATGGCTGTTGGCAGCGCATCGGAGAGCATGAGCAATTTTTCATCCTCCATATCGGCATCCTCCGGAATAATAAAAGGCATAAAATTTCCGTATGGAACACGCATCAGCTCCGCCTGGGCTCCCTGGAAACCGCCGTATGCATCACTATATCCAAAAAAACCTCCGGTATCCTTGGCATCATTAGCATAGTCGCACTGGCTCTCCATCTGATTCTGGCAGAACAAGCATTTGCCGCAAGAGATGATAAAGGGAATAATGACACGGTCCCCAACCTTGACTCTGTTTACCTCAGGGCCAGCTTCCACCACAACTCCCATGGGCTCATGGCCGATAATGTAATCATCATGAAGCTGCTTCATCTCACCGTTATATAAATGCAGATCAGAACCGCAGATAGATGTCGTTGTGACTCGGATCAGTATATCGTCGCTGCGGTGCAGGGCCGGATCCTTCATCTCTTTCACTTTGATACGATGTCTGCCTTGATAGGTGACTGCTTTCACGCACATATGCTCCTTTACAAATCCAAAATCCATTTCTTACAGGATTTGGGGTGGTTGATACCTTCAGTGTGCGCTAATTGCGGGCTAACTACTCGGCCATAGAAAAAATTAATCTAGCTCTATCCGAGCCCTTCGGGTTGTACCTCCACAGCCCCCTTTTTCGGTTTTCCGACCTTCAGGAACAACACCAGCCCTAACAGTACAAGGGCACCCCCTCCTGCCTGCAGGGTGCTCATCGATTCATTCAACAGAAGGAAAGCGAGCAAACTCGCCCCCACAGGCTCACCCAGAACGCTCATCGATACGGTTGAGGCCGAGGCATATTTCATAAGCCAATTAAACAACAGATGACCGAATACGGTCGGCACGACTGCCAATAGAGCAAATATTCCCCACTCACGCGCCGAATACCCTGCCAGCGGAATATGCATGCCCACGTTATAGACAGCCAGAATTACAGCAGCTACCACAAAAACAAGCCAGCTGTACAGAAAGGACGGAAGCCGTCTGAGCAGTAATTGCCCAAGCAGCATATGTGCAGCAACAGCTGCCGTTCCCAGCAAAGACATCACATCACCGGTCAAATGCCCCGCACTCCCGCTGAGTCCGCTGCTGCCAATGAGCAGGAACACCCCAAGGAACGCGATTGCCATGCCGCCGATTGCGGCGAGTGATGTTTTTTCCTTAAACCAGAAGTAGGCACCAATCATCACGAATACGGGCTGCAGAGCCAGGATGATGGTAGAGCTTGCAACGCTTGTCCATGTTAAAGAGCCCATCCATAACCAAAAGTGCAATGCCAGCATGGCTCCTGACAGGATCAGCAGCAGCACTTCAGAGCGCTTCAATGACTTGGCAGCGGGCAGATATTTTCCCGCAAACGGCAGCATGATCAGAACGGTAATAACGAGTCTGTACATGGCTTGAACAGAGACCGGACTGCTGGACCATTTCACAAAAATGGATGAGAAAGATATCGCGATAATGCCGATAAATAAAGGAATAAATACGGGAATAGGCGGTTTCTCTGAATTCATGATGGTTAAATGATTCACCTTTCGTGTTATATTAGAGAAATGATTTTAAAATTAAAACTTTCGGAAAAGGAAAATTAGCATGAAAAAGAAAGACCTGCGCAATCAAATGACCCCGCCCAAGTTTCTGGCGATCGGCTTTGCATCGATCACGCTGGTGGGAACGATCCTGCTAAAGCTTCCCATCGCCACAGCTGACGGGACCTCCACACCACTGATTGATGCGCTCTTCACAGCGGTTTCCGCCATCAGCGTGACCGGATTAACCGTTGTGGATACGGGAACCCATTGGTCCGTTTTTGGACAAATTGTCATGCTCATGCTGGTTCAGCTGGGCGGATTAGGCTTTATGACCTCTGCCACCTGGATTGCATTGATGTTCAATCGCAGAATCTCGCTGCGGGAACGCATCATTCTTCAGGAAGCGATGGGACAATACCAAATTCAAGGCATTGTGGACCTCATTCGAAGAGTCCTCGTATATACGCTGATTATAGAGGGCATAGGCGCTCTGCTGCTGACATTCAGGTTCTCTGCCATCATGCCGCTCTCGGATGCAGCTTACTTTGGCACATTCCAAAGCATATCCATATTCAACAATGCTGGCTTTGATCTGTTTGGCCAAATCCATGGGCCATTCTCCGGGTTTGCCACTTATGTAGAGGATCCTTATGTCAATATTATCATTGCTGTCTTGATTTTCCTTGGGGGAATCGGCTTCATTGTTATCTTTGATCTTATCGAGTACCCGAAAACCAAAAAAATATCGCTTCACTCCAAGGTTGTTCTGACGGTGACCTCTCTGCTGATCGTCATTGGTGCTGTCATGATCTTTCTATTGGAGCACAGCAATCCCAAGACATTAGGCCCGCTCTCGTACCCGGTCAAGATTATGGCCTCCATCTTCCAATCGATTACCCCACGTTCCGGCGGCGTCAGCACCCTGGACATCGCGAGTCTGGAGCAGTCGTCACAGTTCTTTATGATCCTCCTGATGTTTATCGGGGCTGCGCCTGGATCCACAGGAGGCGGGATCAAGGTGACGACCTTCGCGGTCCTGATTGGTGCAGTGGTTACCATGATCCAGGGAAAACGCGATGTTGTTCTCTACCGCAACAGAATCTCGCAATCCCTGGTCTACCGCTCCATTACGCTGACGATACTGTCACTGCTGCTGTTGGTGGGGGCTTCCATGTTCCTGTCCGTGACGGAATCGGGTGAATTCTTAAGAATTCTGTTCGAAGCCGTCTCCGCCTTCGGAACAGCCGGCTTATCCATGGGTCTCACAACCGAATTGTCGCCGATTGGCAAGATCACTATCGCCTTGCTGATGTTCCTGGGCCGTCTCGGTCCGCTTACGCTGGCTTACGCGCTTAGCCGCAAAAGCAACAAAGAACTGTACCGTCACCCGGAGGGACGGATTACGATCGGCTAAACCGTGTGCATTCCCTCTTATTGCCGGCACATATAAACAAACCGTACGCTCCCTCATCTGCCGGGAGTGCACGGTTTGTTTCATTTTCATCTCATGTTGAGTAGTATCCGATTGAATCGGCTCTTATTCTCCGAACTCGCTGGCATCAATCGCAGCATCCAGCAAATCATCAAACAACTCGTCATCGGTTTCGATCCGCTCATCAAGCTGCATAAACTGCTCCTCGATTCCCGGCTCGCCTGCGAAATTCAGGCTGTAATCCCAGTCCCGGCCGTTCTTGCTCAGGAATGTGATCTCGTACGATGCTGCATGTCCATCTATAGAAAATACGGTATACCCCACGAATTGATTGCTCTCATCCCGTTTCATATCCGCACGCTCGATTCGGACTTGTGACACGTTTCTACTCTCCTTCGTTTCGTTGTGAACAACTCACAACACTCAGTATATCACTTTTAATTGCCGCTGATTATTGTTTTTCTTATGCAACTTGATCTAGTATAATATGGTGGAAAAGAATAAATTTCATTGGAGGGTTCCAAATGTCCGATTTCAATACATCCTTGGACAAATATGCCGAGTTGGCTGTAAAGGTTGGAGTTAACATACAGGAAGGACAAACCTTGGTGGTTCATGCCCCTGTTGACACTGCCGAGTTCACTCGCTTGATCGCCAAGAAGGCCTATGAAGCAGGTGCCCGCCTGGTGAAAATTCTATGGACTGATGAAACTGTCACCAGACTTCAATTCGAAAAAGCAGCGGATGATGTGTTTACGGAAGCACCAAAGTGGTATGCCGGGGAAATGACTGAATTGGTGGAGAACGGTGCAGCTATCCTCCACGTCCTTGCGGAGAATCCGGATCTGCTCAGCGGCATTGATTCCGAACGCATCGGAAACTTCTACAAGGCCCGCGGAGAAGCGCTGAAGCAATATCGCGCCTATCAGCAGTCTGACAAGTTCAGCTGGTGCCTGATTGCAGTACCTTCAGCGCCATGGGCTGCCAAGGTATTTCCGGATGCACCGGAATCGGAGCAGGTCAGCAAGCTGTGGGATGCGATTTTCCACACGGTGCGCGTGGATCAGGATAATCCGGTTGAGGCTTGGAACCAGCATCTTGAGGTGCTTGAAGCGAAATCTTCCGTGCTGAACGCCAAGAAATACAAGAAGCTCCACTACATTGCGCCAGGAACGGACCTTACCATTGAACTGCCTGAAGGCCATATCTGGGCGCAGGGTGACAGCATCAACGAACGCGGCCATTCGTTTGTGGCTAATATGCCAACAGAAGAAGTATTTACTGCACCGCTCAAAACGGGGGTTAACGGTACCGTCCACAGCACGAAGCCTTTGAGTTACGCTGGCAATATCGTGGACAACTTCTCTCTTACGTTTGAAGCCGGTAAAGTAGTCAGCTTCACAGCAGAGCAAGGGTACGAGACCCTTGAGCGTCTCCTGAACATGGATGATAGTGCCCGCTATCTTGGTGAGGTGGCGCTTGTGCCGCATCAATCTCCGATCTCCGAATCCAACATTCTGTATTACAATACGTTGTTTGACGAGAATGCTTCCAACCACCTTGCGCTTGGCAGTGCCTATGCCTTCTGCATAGAGGGAGGTAAAGAGATGAATCAGGAGCAATTGATTCAAAGCGGTCTCAATACCAGCGTGACGCATGTGGACTTCATGATCGGCTCCGGCGAAATGGATATTTACGGAGTTACGGCAGAGGGTAAGGAAGAACCGGTATTCCTTAAAGGAAACTGGGCATTTTAAGAATATCGTGATCAAAGCAGCTATTTCATGCGAAGTAGCTGCTTTTCTTAAACTTTTCCTGCCTTTAATTGACCTGAGGTTGATTTACAAACGGAAAAATTGTGCGATAATCAAGAAAGCGCATGAAGCTACTTAAAGATAGTATAAAAGGAATGGAGGTCCTTGTATGTCAAGCTTTGAGCAAAAATTGGAGCGTTACGCCGAGCTCGCTGTCAAAGTCGGTGCCAATGTGCAGCCGGGGCAAACTCTTGTCGTTAACGCCATGATCGATGCTGCGCCGCTTGTGCGCCTCATCGTGAAGAAGGCCTATGAAATCGGTGCCAAACAAGTGAAAGTCAACTATAGCGATGAGATCGTCAGCCGAATACGTTACGAGTTGGCTCCGGATGAAGCATTTCTGGAACCGCCGAAATACTACGCGGAGGAAGTAACGGAGCTCGCTGAGCAAGGAGCCGCATTCTTGACGGTCCTCTCCTCGAACCCTGATCTGCTCAGCGGAATTGATCCTGAGCGTATCTCCAACCATCAACGTACATATGGCGCTGCGATGTCGAAGTACCGTCAATATCAGCAAGCCGATAAAATGAGCTGGACAGGCGTTGCCTTTGCTTCTCCGGATTGGGCGGCCAAGGTGTTCCCTGATGTTCCGAAGGAGCTGCAGGTGGACAAAATGTGGGATGCGATCTTTCATGCGGTACGCGCAGATCTGGATGACCCCATCAGCGCGTGGGAGGCGCATATTGATACGCTCCAGCAGAAATCCGACGAGCTTAATGCCAAGAAATATCATAAGCTTCGCTTTACCTCACCTGGAACGGACCTCACGATTGAACTGCCAGAAGGCCATATTTGGACCCAAGCGGGCAGCCATAATGAGCAAGGCGAACGCTTCGTTGCCAACATTCCAACGGAGGAAGTGTTCACGGCTCCTCTTAAAACCGGCGTGAATGGCACGGTTCGCAGCACAAAGCCTTTGAGTTATGGAGGAAATATTATAGACAATTTCTCGATTACGTTCGAGGACGGTCGCATTGTCGATTTTTCTGCCGAGCAAGGTGAAGATACGTTATCGCGTCTCGTCTCCATGGATGAGGGCTCCCATTATCTTGGCGAAGTGGCCCTTGTTCCCTACCGTTCCCCGATTTCGGAAAGCGGCATCCTGTATTACAATACGCTGTTTGATGAGAATGCCTCCTGCCACCTGGCTATCGGCAGTGCATACGCCTTCAACCTCGAGGGCGGCAAAACCATGACCTCTGATCAGCTGCAAGCCAGCGGACTGAACACCAGCATTACCCATGTGGATTTCATGATGGGCTCCAAGGAGCTGAACATCACAGGAATCACGCATGATGGCAACGAAGAGCCTGTATTCATCGATGGCAACTGGGCGTAAGCCGCACTAGCCATCATTCAAATACCTCACTCGATCTTACAGGACGTCCTCCAGCAGAGGGCGTCCTGTTTTTCCAGTTATTTTTATCTGCCGACACGCTTCTCCTCCATGCAATGATGCATCCTATTTCGATTAATATCCTTAGATTACCGAACATATCATGAAGAGATGGGCGCACTCTTGAGATATCCCAAACCTACTCGAGAATGACGATTTGTTTAAGAGTCCAATTCCTGAGGAATACGTCGTTACATACTTCACCAACATCAATCACCAGAGTCTGCTGTTATTTGAAATTGTAGGGCTTTTTTATCTGATATGTTGTAAAATGATGAGAGAAATAGGATGGTTACACCAGAGAGGGGAATATCGCGTGTCCAACCGATTACAGCTCCTCCTTGCAGCAGATTTCGCTGATTTGAGCGAACCTATTCAGGAAGAAATTTACTATGAATTTTATGATCTCGTATATGGACAAATATTGTATGTCGTACGGGATCATGCTGCTGTTGAGGATATCATTCAGGAGTCCTTTATAAAAGTGATTACAAGCAAGCCTAACTTCGAAATGGAAAGCAAGATGCGGGGATGGCTGCGCGTCGTCGCTAAAAACTCAACCATGAATTATTTAAGAAAAAATAAAAAATACCGTAACCAAGTGGATGTTGATAGTGTTTTTATTAATGAAGAGGACGTAGCGGTCTCCTCCGCGAACGTTGAACACCAGGTGGAGTCGAATATGCTGGAGGAATCCATTGAGCAGTACCTCGACAAACTCAAGCCTGAATACAGGTTATTGATTGAATATCGGTGGAAGCACAGTCTGACGTACAGGGAAATCGCCGAGCTGCTGAATACACGCGAAGAGATCGTCAAGCAGCGCTTGTTCCGAGCGAGAGAGTCCGTAAAGAAAATGCTGTATAGAGAGTGGGGTGAATTGGATGAGCAACGAAAAATACGATGATTGGTTTGATGAGGCCTTTGACGAAGCCTTTGATCGTGCAGCTTCATGTTCCTCACTCCCCACTGACAACGAATCGAAACGTCAATCTTGGCAGCAAGTCAAATTACAAGTCGAGAAGTTAAACAAACGAAAACAACAACGACGCAGATTACAGTTTTCCGGTATCGTTGCTGCATCCATGTTAATTGGAGCTTTAATATTCTCTCAACCAACAGTTACACAAGCCGTGTCGCCCATTTACCAACAAATCGTGGATTGGGGCAACGGCATAACGGGCCAGATATTCGGTAAGAAAGAGCCCGTCGATCCAAGCAAAGCTCTTACTGCCCCGCCACCGGATGCAACACCTATACCAAATAACGCTGATCCAGTACCACCAGCCGAATTGGTCGAAACTGAGGATATTCCATTTGCTGATTCTGATGAATCCCTCATTGAGTCACAAAAGCGTGTATTATTCAAGATACCTCAAATTGGGTATATCCCGAAAGGCTTTGAGTTCTATGAGGCAACAGGAATCGCGGAAAGTGAGACCGCGCCGCTCTTGGATCTGCATCTTCATTACAAAAATACAGATGAAAAGGTATTTTACATTGATCTCATTGACATGTCGTCCGAAAGATCCATCGGCCTTGGAGGGAAAGTGACAGAAACACTGACACTGAAATCAGGAGCTGTGGCCTACCTGACCGAAACGAATCTCCGTTTTTTGCATGATAATGACAAGATATTGGTAAATATCAGCGGATTATTCTCAAGAGATGAATTAATTAAGATAGCAAACAGCATACATTGAAACAAAATGCACAGATAAACTAAAGAAGCGCACTTCAGAAAAGTGCGCTTCTTTGTTTTATATACCGGAATTATTGCTCTGCTAATATAGAATTCGTATAATAAGTCGCTTCTTCATATGTACCATTCTCATTAATCCAGTGAATGGTCTTGCCCCGGTAATAATAACCTGTCTGAACACTGAAGTTTTTAATACCGCTGAGGGAAGTTTTGTTTGAACCGTTTTCATAAGCACTTCCAGTATCTATCCAAGCCGACCCGGTCCATCTCTGTAGGACAAAATTAATACCAATTGTATCTACAGCTTGTCCTGCTCCTGTAAATCCGTTAAGGCTTACCTGGGTACTATTTACCTTGCTAATTGTAGAATAATAGTTAATCAGGTACTTGTTGGCTAAGAGGTTAAAAGAAGAATTCAGATTCATTTCTACTGGTGGCGGTGTAGTTAAGGCACCTGGTGCAATGTCAGTAGCGGAATCCGCGTAAGCCCCTCCCGCCAGAGATAAGCTTAATAGAACACTGACTGCAAGAGTTGAAGCCATACGTTTAGAACTGCGTACTTTTGACATAACATCACCTTTCTTTCTATTTATTAGGAACATCCATATTTTAACACGTGATGTCAGCACAAAAGTATCTAATTCTTCACGGTTTGATATAATTTTTGAAACTTTTCTGCAAATAAAAAGAAGCAACGACATATTTTGTCGTTGCTTCTTCTAATATCCAGTTCACGCGCCTGCTTCTTCCTGAAGCAGCTGCTGCTCTTGCCTGATCAGACGAATGCGCGAGATTCGTTTATTCTCGGTCTCCTCAATCACAAAGTGATAGTCCTCATACAAGATAGACTGACCTTTATGCGGGAGCAGCACCTCAAGACGTGAGGACAGCCATCCACCGATGGTATCATAGTCTTCTGTATCAACATTCAGACCAAATTGGTCATTAATTTCATCAATCAGCATCAATCCATCAATGGAGTATTCATCCTCCCCCACCTTCTCAATTCCCGGACGCTCTTCGTCAAACTCATCTTGAATTTCTCCGACGATTTCTTCCATGATGTCCTCCAGCGTTACAAGGCCTGAAGTCCCGCCGTATTCATCGATCAGAATGGCAATTTGCGTCTTGCTCCGCTGCATTCTTCGCAGCAGCTCGCTGATTTTGATGGATTCAGGAACAGCAATAATCGGGCGAATCAGGGAAAGCTGGTCACGGACGTAACCGCGCATCAGATCCTTGATGTGAATGAAGCCAATGATATGATCCTTGTCTTCGTCACAGATCGGATAACGGGTTCGCATCCCCTCGCTTGCAATTTTCAGATTTTCTTCCAATGAAAGATTATTGTATAAACAGATCATCTCTGTCCTTGGGATCATGATCTCCCTAGCTGTGGTATCGGCAAATTCAAAAACGTTGTCCACCAATACCATGTCCGTATTATCCATCATCCCACTCTCACTGCTCTCTTTCATCATATCCCGAAGCTCCTCCTCGGTGTGAACGTTGCGCTCCACCACAGGTTTCATCCGGAATATTCGGAGAACGTTATTAGAAAGTCCGTTGGCAAACCAGATAAATGGAAACATGATGGTATAAAATATTCTCAGCGGACCTGCCGACAGCAGCGTGATTTGTTCCGCTTTGCGAACAGCCACCGTCTTAGGTGCCATGGCACCAAATACGATGTGCATGAGTGCAATCAAGATAAATGCAATCACCAAGGAAACGGTATGAACAGCCGTATTGCTCCATCCTATGCCGTTGAACCAAGGCGTGATCATGGCGGATATGGTTCTTTCGCCGATCCATCCAAGTCCAATGGACACGATGGTGATACCAAACTGGCAAGCGGATATATATCCGTCCAGATTCTTCAGTATGTTCTGTGCAAATTTTGCACGTCTATGTCCTTCTTCAACCAAAGCGTCAATCCGACTGCTTTTTACCTTAACAAAAGCTAATTCAGCTGATACAAAGAATCCATTTAACAGGACGAGAAACAATACCAAGGTTAAGCTTATCCAACTCGGTAAGGGGTCACTCAATCGATCTCCTACCCGCCATACAGCATGCTATGACGAATAGGAACACCTCCTTCGGTTATTAAAAATGTGTGGTGCCATCAAGCATAACAACGTGTTCGGACAACGCATCAACTTCCCAATGGTCTCATCTCCTTATCTTATTCCGTCGTAATCAAGCTATATAAGTAATTATATAGTACTACGATACACAGTCAAACGTTGTCTTATGACATTAATAAGCGTTGTTACAAGCTATAATTTGATTCTCAGCCATTAACCCTCATTTCCGGTGAATTCATATATTCTATGAATAAACATTCAAAATGTTAAAAGATTACTATGAATCCCCGCATCTCCCTAGGACAAAAACCGCATTTCGCTGAATATTAGCCTGGTGAGCCCAAATAAAATAACCCCCGTTTACATGGTGTAAACAAGGGTTATTCGTATTTCCGTTGGCTTATCTTGAAGTTGGCGGCGGGTTGCCTATAACACCCGGATATTGGTAATGAAGCGGCTCATCAAATACGACATAATCCAGGTTCACCATCAGCAGGATGATACGGCGTCCAGTCGAACGTTCGCTAATGACAATATGATCGCGTCCAGCAGCTTCGATTACGCCAGTGAACACTTTTGCATTCCATTGCGAGTTGTTTTCATATGTCATGTAAAAGGTAGCCTGTTTGCCCAAGTTCAAACGGAGAATATTCTCAACGTAAGACTGCTCGAATTGAGGGGCCGGCATTACAGTGCCTCCCGGAGTGATCGGGCTTCCGCTTGGAACCTCCGGTGGAATGTTGGCCGTATAACCTGCTGTTCCGCGACCAGGCACTCCCGGATAACGCACTCCATTCATGAAGTTCACAGGTGGCACACCTTGATTGTAGTACATAAGTAATTTCCTCCTTTAATGTATATCTTCCGCAATATGCGGATGTACAACGTGGATCAATAAACTGCCGGGCAATCGCCATATGTTGGACTGAAGAAGCAGTGTGCTTTAAAGCGGCCTGTGTTCTGCTGGTTGTACCAGGTAGGCGGGCAATCCCCTACCGGACGGAAAAACCATAATGCATTGGTTGCCGGCCAGGTGCGCTCTCCATTGATAACTCTTTGGGCTAGGCGCCGGTCGGCCTCCCTGGCTCTTTGATAAAAATAGCCTTTTTGTGTTGCTTCAAACCCTCCCGGGTTCTGGAACACCATATCATTCATGTTGCGGATGTTCATAAAGTCCAAGCAGTTGGACAGTATCCGGTTCACGCCGACATTCCCAACCATGAGCATGCCTTGCTCGCCTTCACCCTCTGCCTCTGCGCGGAGCAATCTTGCCAGAAGATCCACATCATTCGAATTTGCTTTGATGACTGCCACAGAGTTCCCCTCGCTTCCTTAAGATCACTTTGTATCGTATGTGCATTCGCCCATAAATGTGACAGTAGCAGCAGAAAAATATTCTGATGGTGCATTGGAGGGTGAACAACAGGTTGTCATAGGCTTATGCCTAATTTATTTGCATGCTTTTAAATACTATAATCATCGTATCGATTCTATGCGAAGAACGCCTCGAATGCTGCCTATTGGAGCTTGTTCGAGGCGTTCTTTTGTGAGCTTGCCCTACTTCCGAAGGAGGAGTACCGTGACCGATTTTGAAGCGATTTATCAGAAGTATTTGAAAGAACAAAAAAATGAAGCAGAGCCTCGTAGGCTCGAGATGCTGGAACGTGAGCTGATTGGAACTAAACTAGAAAATATAAACCCGATCTTCCTTCTCCGAAAGACTGTCAGCTCATCGTCCTTCATATCGAAGATAGACTTCCCGTCAACGATAACTTGACCGCTAGTCCACTATCCAGATCCCATTCCTTTGTTAATATCATTATGGGTATCATACATCCTACTTCTTACATCCTCGTGACAAGAAAATGAAATTGGTTAGAGAACTGCCTCTATCCTAGAAAAAAGCTCTGTACCGCAATCCAGCGCGGTACAGAGCTTTAGATTCATACTTTTATTCATCCCTAACTGGAATGACCGGTGAATTTATAACAGAATTGATAATGACCAGATCCTGCTTGAATCACAACGCCGGCTTTGCCATCGCAAGCGGAATGAATGCCATTGGCTTCAAGCAGTGGCGTCCCATCGCCTTCCGTTACCCTCGTTCCGTCAAAAATACCAGGCAGACGGATTTCCGCTGTTGTATTGGGCGGAATGGTTATCTCCAGCTGGAAGTCCCCAGCATTGCCCAATCTCCAATACGACCGGACCCTTCCATACATCGTATCGATCGTTCCTGCTGCCCACGTCAATCCCTCGCCAGGCACGGGAGCAATCACGATTCGTTTATAACCCGGCGCTTCCTCCACCGTCTGGATTCCGGCAACCGTTCGATACAGCCAATCGCCGATCGCACCGTACGCATAATGATTAAACGAATTCATGTCGCGACTCCAGAAGCTGCCATCTTCCTTAATGCCGTCCCAATGCTCCCATATCGTTGTGGCGCCTTTGGTGACCGGATATAGCCATGAAGGATAGTCCTGCTGGAGCAGCAGCTTATAAGCTGCGTCATGCATGCCCTGCTGACTTAACACATGACTAATATAAGGAGTGCCCACAAACCCTGTCGTCAAGTGAAACTTGCTCTCTTCCAGCAGAGTGTATAGACGGGCTGCTGCCCGTTTCTCTGCCGCTTTATCCAGCAATCCGAACATAAGTGCAAGCACATGCGCGGTCTGTGTCGATGCCGCAAGACGTCCGGATGGGGTCACGAATTCGCTGCGAAACGCGGCTAACACCTGCTCCTTCAGTTTGGAATACACGGCCGCATCCTCTTTTTGGCCCAATACTACTGCGGTCCTCCGCAACAATTCAACCGAATAGGCATAAAACGCCGATGCGATCAAATCCCGCTCTGTGGCACCTACGTAGTCACCCGATTTCGCATCCAGTCCCAGCCAATCTCCAAAATGGAAGCCGGTATTCCACAGATATTCATTCTCCCCTTGGCCTTGAATGTAGGCAACCCAGCGCTTCATGCTCTTATATTGCCGTTCCAATATTCGCTGATCACCGTAACTCACATAGATCGTCCAGGGACATATAACCGCTGCATCCCCCCAAGCGGCCGAAGCGAAGTCTTCCTTGCCGAGCACATGAGGAACAACGAAGGGAACCGCCCCATCGTCACGCTGTTCTGCAGCCAAGTCGGATAACCATTTGGTAAAAAACGGGGCCACATTGGACAGATAGGATGCTGTCTGAATAAACATCTGCGCATCTCCTGTCCAGCCTAAACGCTCGTCACGCTGCGGACAATCCGTGGGTACATCGAGGAAATTCCCCTTAAGCCCCCATCTGATGTTGCTCTGCAATTGATTCACCAAGGGTTCGGAGCACTCAAAGGTCCCCGTCTCTTCAAAATCCGAATGAACCACAACGGCTTCAAAAGCTTCATGATCCAACTGCTCCTCCGTGAATCCGGATAATCGAACATACCGAAAGCCCTGGAATGTAAAATGAGGTTCATAGGTTTCTTTGCCATCACCCTTTAATGTGTACCCGATGGTTTGTTTAGCTGTTCGGAGATTCTCGGTATAGAAATTCCCCTCGCTATCCAATATTTCGGCATGTTCCAGTGTCACCACAGCGCCTTCTGTCCCCGTAAGACTGAAACGGACCCATCCAACCAGGTTTTGTCCAAAATCAATGACCATCTCGCCTTTAGGCGTAACCAGCCACTCAGTTGGCCGTACCGTTTGGATTGCTCTTACAGGTTCGTTAATCTGAGGCTTCAACATGTCATAACCATGCTCCAGCGATTCCACTCCATGCCAATCGCGAGACATATAATCCGGTGTGTTGAAATCCTCGAATTCCAGGCGGGCGTCATAGGTTTCGCCGTGATAGATCTCTGACATTACAATCGGACCTTTGGCTGACTGCCAGCTTGAATCTGTTGTGATCAGCTCCTCGCTCCCATCCGTGTATGTTATATGCAGTTCTAACAGCAAGGCTAGTCGATCTCCATAGATGGCACCCTTCTCCTGCCAGCCCAATTGCCCTTTGTACCACCCATTTCCGAGCCATGCTCCAATCGCATTCTGTTCCGTTCTTAACATGTCCGTTACATCATAGGTTTGCGTCTGAATCGTATGCTCATAACTGGTCCAGCCAGGCGTGAAATAACGATCTCCCACCCGCTGCCCGTTAAGCTCCAGCTCATATAGCCCTAATGCCGTTGCGTATATTCGTGCCTGCCTGACGGAGGAATTCAGCCGGAAGCTTTTGCGGAGGAGCGGCAGATGCGGGGAGTCGGTGGGCAGCAACGATAAGGGTGCAGAAATCCATTCCCCTGCCCACTGCTCCCCTTCCAGCTTACCGGTCTCCCAATATGCGATATCTGACCATTCCGATAATTCCCCGTCTTGATTCCACAGGCGCACGCGATAGTTATAGCGCTTACAAGACTTTGTATCCAGCTCCTCCAATTCAACATGAACCGATTGTGATGAAGCCACTTTTCCCGATGTCCAGTAAGGCTCAGAGAAATTTGGAAGATTCGAAACCTCAATCTCATAAGCGGTTTGGCTGACCGCTCTTTCATCCGAATCCAGCCTCCAGCTTATACGAGGACATCTCTCTCCAATACCAATCGGGTTATGCTGATACTCACACCGCAATTCCGTCACCTTAAACATAATCAAGCCTCCGTTCACTTCATATTTATGGCACACACCTTGGTTATAGGACTTCTGCCGGAATGTAATATTCCACATTCGTGCCTATTTCAACTATTATTATAAGTGAACATCATCTCAATATTATGGGTATAACGGACAAGTGCATGCGGTATTACGGACTTTCTTCCGTTATGGTCCAGGAGGGGCATATATGATGAAAAGACCGATGGAAACCTACTATGGGGATCACTTTTTCCGGGATGACACCATGATGTACGTGAATCGAAATGCGGAGAATTTTTCAGGCTCATACCATAACCATGATTTTTTGGAAATCGCTTATATTGTGGAAGGTGAAGGCTTTCATCATCTGGAGAACACGGTGCAGCGAGTCCGCAAAGGCCATATTTTCTACATACCGCTCGGCGTGTCCCACGTATTCCGGCCTACTTCTGCAAACGGGAAGCCGCTCATTGTGAACAACTGCATATTCTCTGTACAGCTGCTGTCCAAGCTGATTGCCTTTGCTTCAGATTCCGATACAGCATCCTTTCTGCAACGAATGCAGGACGGCTCTCTTGGGTATAAATCGATTATGGACCAGCATGACCGTTTCGAGAAGCTGTTCGACTCCCTCTATGAACAAAATGCCATGCCAATCCGTGGGTCAGCTGTTTATTTGCACACTCTGCTTCTACAGCTGGTCATTGAATTCAGCCGTGCAATCGAGCATTTGCATACAAAGCCTTCAGAACTTCAACATCATTCATTTCAAGATGTTCTTCAATACGTGGAGAGACATTACATGCACGAGCTTTCGCTAACGGTTCTTGCCCATATCAGCGGATTCAGCGAACGCCATCTGCAGCGCTTGTTCCGCCGGTATACCGCTCAAAGCTGGCATCATTACTTACAGACCGTACGTGTTCGGATGAGCCGGGAGTTGCTGCGAACGACCCCGGATAAAGTCAGTGCAATTGCCGAGAAGGTAGGTTATAAGGACATTCACTCCTTTAACTCGGTATTCAAAAGGAATACCGGACTCACACCGGGTCAGTACCGCAGTGAAACCAGGATCGATTGAACAGAGGTCCAACTCCTAATAACGGAGTCCTCAAACTTTGAACAATTTTACATGCTCTTGCGCCCACTCGGCAAAGGTTCTGGCAGGTCGGCCCGTTACGATTTCAACTGTTGGATTGACGGTGTAGGCTTCGACCGGAGGGTTCATATGCCAGTTGATGACATAATCCATGATGTCCTCCCCTACTCCAAGTTCCGCCATGCGTTTACGCTCCTGCTCCTCTGTTAAGCGGATGAATTGAATGTCTCTGCCGATAAGATCGCTGAGGATTCGAACCTTATCTTGAACGGATAATGCTTCGGGACCGGTTAAGGTATAGATTTTACCGGCATGACCGTCTTCCGTCAGGGCTGCGGCAGCTACCCGTCCAATATCTCCTTCATGTATCAATGCACTGATCGAGTCTCCATAAAGATCACGGACGACCCCCTCCGTTCGTATCGACTCCCTCCAGCTCAGCACATTGGACATGTATTCAACCGGCTGCAGCTGTGTCCATTCCAGATTGCTTGATTCAACTGCATGCTCTACCGTGCCTTTCTTTCCGTCCCATAATACACTCACTCGCTGAACCCCTGCTGCTTCGGCAGCTGCAATGATCTCTTTCCCTGTCGTAAGCGGAACGTAGCCTGTTCCAGTGGTAATTAAATGCAGACCGCTCACCCCCTCTAATGCGGGTACCAGAGTGTCAGGATTACTTAAATCTCCGCCGACAACTTCAACAGCTGCAGGCAATTTAGCTGAAGCCGGATAGCGGCAAAGCGCCCTTACCTTATGACCGGCCTTAAGCAATTCTTCCACCACATGACGTCCTACATTTCCGGTTGCACCTGTGACCAAAATCGTCATTTTCATTCCCTCCCTATGGGTGATTGTTGTATTTCCATTAAACCGCAATTCGAAGTGGGTTACGTCCAGCGCTGGTCTTATGCCAGCATTATAAAAAGGCCTTATCCAAAGATAAGACCTCTCACTACGACCATAGTCTGATATTTACTTGCCGTACCAATGGTTCCTGATCGCATACAGCGCTGCCTGGGTTCGATCCTGCACCTCCATTTTTCCTAAAATATGAGTTATATGCGTCTTTACGGTTTTCTCGGTAATATGCAGCTCCACCGCAATCTCTTTATTGCTCCGCCCCATTGTAATTTGTTCGAGTACATGCTGTTCACGCTTGGTCAGAATATCAATCCCTTTGGCAGCTTCCCCGTCTGTTGCTACATGAGCGATTAACTGGTTTGTCACTTGGGGATGAAGCATTCGATTCCCGTTAACGGCAGCCACGATGGTCTCTACCAACACTTTGGGTTCAATATCCTTCAACTGATATCCAATGGCTCCCGCTTTGATGGCTGGCAGGACGGAATCACGGTCGGCAAAACTGGTAAGTATGATAACCTTGATATGAGGAAATTCGCTTGTGATCCGTTTTGTGGCTTCAACTCCATCCATCTCCGGCATCATCAAATCCATCAATACGACATCAGGCTGCAGCATTTCTGCCTTAGCCAGAGCTTCGCGCCCATTCAGCGCCTGATCCACAATTTCAATCATGGGCTGGGTCTGCAAGAAATAACGCAAGCCCCTTAATACAACGAGATGATCGTCAACGATGAGAACTTTAATCTTCATGCATCTATAACCTCTTTCTCAGTCCATAACGGAACCATGACTGTCAGCATTGTCCCTGTACCTTCTTCACTGCTAATGCTTAAGGTTCCTTGGATCTCGGCTGCCCTCTCCTTCATGCTGGTAAGCCCAAGCGAACGGTGATGCTGCTCTGAAGAACTGGGAGTAAACCCCCGCCCTTGATCCGAAATTTTCATATATAAATGGGGACCGACCTTCTCCATTCTGATCCATGCGCGATTCGTTCCCGCGTGTTTGCTGACATTGTTTAACGCCTCCTGGCCGATTCGATACAGCGTCCCTTCCACCTGCTTTGTAAGCTCCGGAATTTCCTTCATGAGAAACGTGAGCTGTATGCCAAGCTTCTCGGCATAATCCCTCAAAGAACCCAGTATCCCTTTCGCTTCCCCGGAAGGCCTCAGCTGCCAGATTAACGTCCGCATTTCGGTCAGCGTTTCCTGAGCCAACTGTCCAATATCACTCATGGCTTCTGCCGTATCCGAATTCTCATGCAGGGTCTGCTCGCGAACCCCTTGTGCAAGCAGTGATAGAGAGAATAGCTTTTGATTAACCGAATCATGCAAATCCCGCGCCAGGCGGTTCCGTTCTTCGACCAATAGCAGATCTTGCCATTCATAATATAAACAAATCTTTTCAATCGCAAGTGAGATATGCTCTGCCAGCACCTCCAGTATTTGGATCTCCAATTCACTAAAGGACGGGTTCTCCCTACCAATGAAGAGTACGCCCACCATCTCATAGGTTTGAAAAATACGCTCATGATGCTTTAAGGGCAGCGCTGCGGTATACATATAAGGCTGTACGCCCGGAAGTATCCGAACCGGACCTTCATGAACCACCACCTTCTGTTCCTCATACGCACGATGTACGCTTCCTGTTTTTTTGCTCGTTTTCTTAGAGCCCTTACGAACAAGCTCCTTAAGATTGTGTGTCACGCCATTCTGCCGAAAGGTGCGCAGATGCAAGTCATCATTTTCGTCAGACGTAATCATGGCTACACTTGGCCAGTCAAACGACTGAGCAAGCTGCTCCACAATGGCCGTATACATTTTGTTCATGTCATTAATTTTCCAGAGGTATCTTGTCACCTTGCTTGCCTTGGCATAATAATCCACGATAAAACGAGATATGCTATCCACTGCTTGCTTCTCCTTCTGCTCGGAGAGCCTCGTCCGCTCAACGGCAGTCCCAATCTGATAAGCAACAGATTGTAAAAGTGCCAGCTCACCCGCGCTGAAATGCTCTTTGCCCGGTGAGCCTACATTCAGCAGCCCCAATCGTTTTCCTTGAACGGTCAGGGGGATTGTAGCATGATGGGTCAAATTGCCGGTTTCTCCCCAGCTCTGTTCAATTGCGTTATATAAACGTTCGCATTCAATAATCGTAACAGGTTCATTTAAGCTTCCAGCCCAATGCATACGAAGACATAAGCAGTCCCCGCATCGCATCGGTTTTTTATCTTCCCTGGCTAGAGCTGGAGGGAGATTGAAATCCGCCATCTTATCATACTCCGGTTTATCACCAACCAGAAAAATCCAGCCTGTCTCAAGATGGGTTAACTCCAGCAGCCGTTCAAGCGTCGTCTGAAGCATTTGCTTCATGTCGTTGCTCTCATTCAGAGTTTCTGCAATGGTCTTTAGAATCATCAATTCTTCAACATACTGATCTTTATCACACAGTATCAGACTCACCTCCACTCCATTCCTAAAAATGAAATTACCCTAGATTCTTTAAAGCCGTTTCTCGAGCATAACCTCATCTTCCTGGATATAACCCGACTTGGCATAAGCTCCGATCGCCTGATCGTTGTCGTGACCTGTCAGCACCTTAACCGTCTTCACTCCACGCTCAACCAGCTGTTCCTCCAGGTATGCGATAAGCATTCCTGCCAGCCCCTGTCTTCTCGCCCGCTCCTGAACATACATCTCCGTAATTTCGCCCATAAGCTCAGGGTAACAGAAGGACTGAAAGGACTGCGCACAGGCAAATCCCACAGGAACATCATTCAAATAAGCAATCGCCACAATCTCGTGCGCCTGTTTCAAGCTTCGCTCCACATCCTCCTGCGGCATTAGAGCTTCATTAAATTCCTCATTCAATTGAACCAGAACGGAAGCATCGGAATGAGATGCCATGCGAATCTGTTTGTGAATATCCATTCTATGTATCCTCCATTATCATCCTTTTAAAATATGGAAAAAAGTGCTATGTTGCTCCCCCAGTATACCACCTTCTCCAGCCTTTTATATACTTTTGGGTATCAAAAAAAGGGTCCTTGCTGCAAACACAGCAAGAACCTTTTTCAATTCCAAATCACTCGGGTTGTTCAGCCTGCATTAACCGAGAACATCAGACCGCAGTATATCAGCACAACAGCGCCTAACCCACTTAAGAGTCCGCCGGCAGCCGCGCGGTTCCTGCGAAATACATTCACGACATTCCACAAGAGGACAAGCCCGATACACAGGCTAAGAATCCCTATCCAGCTCCATGTAAATGCCAGTTCACCGATCGTAAACCCGGGATGGAACCAGACAAAGGTTGAAGCAGGACCGTAGGATGCCAGCGTATCTGTGACATCATGCGGGGCCGGCTGCTGGTTCATATACCCCGTTGCAATATATATCAACCAGATGAGAATGCTCTCGCTTCGCGCCCATGCCGTCGGTTGATAGCTTGCGTCATGGCGAAGCTTGCGCTTAACCAGATGACCGTTAACAAAGGCGAAGACCAGCAGCGGCAGGATCAGAATGTGCTTGACAAGCAAGGCCTGTCCGTAGGATAACGTCCAGCTGTTCACGGGATCCGGCGTCACCGCCGTCATCAGGAACAAACCTGATCCGATCACGATGACAACGCAGACGATTGCTGCTGGATGAAACCATCTCAGAAATGCACCCCAGCGCTCTGGATCCGTACTGAACCACCCTGTAATCAGCAAAGTTCCCGTCCAAATGGCCATCGCTGTAAAATGGCCAAAAAATGCAAGCTGCCCTGCGCTTTCGAATAAGGACGCTGCGTGGTTAAACGAGGACATGGCTGCTGCAATACCCAGCAAGGCAACCGGCATAAGCCAGCGTAATACCGTGCCTGAATTTCGGCGGACGATGATGGTCAAGACCGCCAGCAGTATCGAGAGGACCAGGATCCAGGCATAACGTTCGCCTTCACTGAACTTGAACATAATACTGTTAAAGGACTGCCAGAACCCAATATCATCCTTGAAGAACATCATAATCTGCAGCAGAGGGACGAAGCCGCACACCATAATGGCCACAGCTGAAACCGGACCCAGCCAGGCTGGCAAGGAAATTTCAGGTTTATATGCTTTTGGCACCAGGGACAGCACCGTGATACCTGCCAGAACGGCATAAGCTAAATATAAGAACGGTTCACTTAACCAGTAGTAAGACATTATTTTCTCTTCCGCGATGCTCGAATTCCAAAATATCCTGCGACAAATGCCACGATGACTATAATAGCGATCCAAATAGCAGATCCGCCGCCTTCAGATGATTCGGCAGCCGGAGTGTTCTCAGCTTGCTGATCCTCAGTCGCGGTCTGATCGGTGTTGTCAACTGCCGTGTCATCAGCAGGTGTTCCTTCATCCTGCGCATCACCGGCATCCGCAGGCGTGTCTTCGGTATCGGCAGGCGGTGTTTCCGGCGCAGTCTCCGCTTCCGGCACTTCTACCTCGAAGGCATACGTCCCGTCAACAGGATGTCCATCACCGCCAACAATCTTCCATTCTACCGTGTAAGAACCGGATGGAAGAGGTGCTGCCAGCGTACCCAGCAGCGTACTCTGGGTTACTTTTACCTCCGACACTTCTACCGACTCGCCTTGCGCATTTTTAATCTTGACCGTACTCAAGTTTTCATCGATATTTTCATTAAAGGTTAGACTGACTTCCTTGACGCTTTCCGTCAGCTTGGCATCCGCGGCAGGCGTACTGGTTTCCAGCTTGGAATGGGCCCATGTTGCTGTCGGGAACACCAGCACAAGCAGCAGACCCAAGGTCAGCAAAACTGAAGTTTTCACATGTTTCAACACGTATATCTCCTCCAAACCATTATCTCAAATTTGAATCTTCCTCATCATAACAAAGTCATTTCGACAATGCCAATGAGTATATTGTGAACAATGATTTTCAAATATTTTACACAAAAAGGGCATGCCGCATATGACGCGACATCCCCTCAATGTTCCAAATAGCTGATCTACCTATTCTCTCTCATACCAATAACCCGGTATCCTCTGGGTCAGCCGCAGCAGTGCTTCAAGATAATAATAGTCGCCCCAGATCATATAATCGTCCGGTCCCATTCCACCTCTGACATAATAGGAACCGTGCTTGATCAAGCCTTCTTCCCCTTCCTCTCCAAGAGTAGAATATCGGCTTGCCAGGGAGGTCATCGACCGTTCGACCGCATCTGTCAATAGCCCTTTATTGCCATCTTCATTCTCCAGATGCTCCAATATTTCCAGCATGCCGCATGCTGCAATCGCAGATGCGGAGCTGTCGCGAGGTGTATCCGCTTCAACCGGAACATCGAAATCCCAATAAGCAACGTTATCCTCCGGCAGATGGCTGATAAAAAAGCGTGCCGCTCGTATAGCCGTATCCAAGTACTTCGCATCACGGGTATAACGGTATGACAGCGCAAACCCGTAGATCGCCCAAGCCTGGCCGCGCGTCCAGGTGGAGCCGTCGTGATACCCCTGATGCGTCCCGCCTCCGATGGGAGTTCCATCCGACGGATTGAAGTAGAACGTATGATACGAGGAGTCGTCCCCTCGCATTAAATACCTGCGGCTCTTATCCGCATGCGCCACAGCCACAATCCGGTATCGCTCATCTCCGGTTTGGTTATAGGCCCAGTACAGCAGCGGAATATTCATCATGCAATCGATGATGATGCGTCCTCCGTTCTTCTCGTCCCCCTTCCGGCCCCATGCCTGAATATACTGTCCTTCCTCCCGCCAGCGCAGCATCAGATGGTCGGCAGCTTTCAGAGCGAGCTGTTTGCCCTCTTCATGCTCGTCCACGATCCACGCCGCTAATGCAGACGGCAGGTAGAGGAACCCGATGTCATGATGATCCAGATGCCGCTTCTCCTGTAAGCGCAGCTTATAATCCTCCAAGTGCGCTAGTGCCGTCTCCTTAAACAACGGTTCCTTTGTATATTCATAACTCAGCCAGATCATTCCGGTGTAGAACCCCTCGATCCAGTCATTGCTCTCTCCCCACTCGTAACGCTTCTCCGCCGTGATATGCGGAAATTTCTTCGGATATCGGCTCATATTGCTCTTGATCTTTTGGATCGCATCCTGAATGGCTTGTTCCCACATGATTTTACATTCCTCCTATTCTTTGATGGCTCCGATCATAACGCCCTTCACGAAATATTTCTGCAAAAAAGGGTACAGGAACAAAATCGGCAGCGTAGCCACCATAATTGTTGCGTATTTGATCGTTTCGCCCACCGGCATCCGGTCTCCTCCGCCTACTGAGGTCATCATGCTGTTGGTGTCGTTCTGAATCAGAATCTCGCGCAGAATCAGCTGCAGCGGGAACAAGTTCCGGTCCCTTAAATAGATGAGTGCATCAAACCATTTATTCCAGTGCCACACTCCGTAAAAGAGTACCATAACCGCAATGACCGGCAGCGACAGCGGAATGATGATCCGGAACAGAATCGTCCAGTCGTTGGCGCCGTCAATCCGCGCGGATTCCTCCAACGCATCGGGGACCCCTTGAAAAGCGGTTCGCATAATAATCAAGTTCCATGTTATCATGGCGCTTGGAATAATCAGTGCCCAGTACGTATCCAGCAGGCCGATGTTTTTCATTAACAGGTATTTCGGAATAAGCCCTCCGTCGAAAAACATCGTCATGACAATCAGCATCATAATGGTGCTTTTCCACATGACGTTTTTTCTGGATAGACCATAGGCTCCAAGAGCCGTCATCAGAATGTTCAGCGTCGTTCCGACCGCTACATAAAAGATTGTGTTCAGATAACTGCGAATGATGTTCGGATTCTCAAATACCATCCGGTAGGAATCCAGCGAGAACCCCTTGGGCCACAGCAGGATTCCCCGATGCTGAACGAACTCGGCAGGCGTACTGATCGAAGCAAACAATACATATAGAAACGGGTACAGCGTTACGATTGACAGCAAACATAGAAGAATCACATTCGCCGCATCAAATATGACCTCACTGATTGATTTTGAAGTTCGCATAGATGGCCCCCTTTCCTACCACAGCTTCGTATCGGTAAAGCGTTTGCTGAGATAATTGGCTCCAATGAGCAGAATAAAGTTAATGAGGGAATTAAACATGCCGACGGCCGCACTGAAGCTGTAACTCGCCTCCAGAATCCCCTTGCGGTAGACGTAAGTGCCGATAACGTCCGCAGTCTCATAAATAACCGGATTATACATAATCAATATCTTCTCGTCCTGAAGCGCCATAAATGAACCAATCCGCAGGATCAGCAAAATGATAACCGTTGGCAGGATGCCTGGCAGTGTAATCTGCAGCATCTGCTTCCACCGTCCGGCACCGTCTACCTTCGCTGCTTCATACAAGGATGGATCGATGTTCGAGATGGCTGCAAGATAAATTATGGAGCCCCAGCCAATCCCCTGCCAGATGGCAGACGAGGTATATATCGTTCGGAACCATTCAGGCAAACGCATGAAGGAAATCGGTTTTCCACCGAAATACGTCACTAATTGATTGATCAATCCGTCAACGGACAAAAAATCCACCAGCATGCCGACAACAACTACCACAGAAATAAAATGAGGGATATACGTAATGGACTGCACGGTCCGTTTAAATACCCGATGCCGCACCTCGTTCAGCAGCAACGCCAGCACAATCGAGGCGGGAAACACAAATATCAGGTCGTACGCGCCCAGGATAATCGTATTGGATACGACCCGTTCAAAGAAAAAACCGTTAAAGAAGTCGCTGAAATGCTGAAAGCCGACCCAAGGGCTGTGCCATATTCCAAGTCCTGCCGAGAAGTTTTTGAACGCAATCTGCAGCCCGTACAGCGGACCGTAATGAAACACGGCATAAAATGCCACAACCGGAAGCAGCATCAGGTAGATCATGGAATTCCGGCGAAAATCCTTTGCAACTCTTATTTTGAAGCTATCTGGTTTATTCCGTATGACAACGCGGTTGGTCTCTTCCTTGAGCTGCACCGAATGCCCTCCTCTGATACAAGATCGAACACGCCGGAAGGGAGAAATCTGACTTCTCCCTTGGCATGCTTCGTCAACTTAACGGCTGTTGAATCGGTCGAGCGCAGCTTGCTGAATCTGAAGCGCTTCTTCAATGCCCATTCCCTGAAGCGTCTGGACGAATTGATCAAACCCGCTGATTGGCTCCACGCCCATAATGAATTTATTGACCATCTCTTCGTAATAGGTATTAATATCATTCATGATGGAGGCATAACGAGTGCTCTCTTCAGCCGTTGGCGAAATAATCGGCATCAAGCGCTTATTATCCGCCTTCATCCATGTCTCGATGGCTGCTTTCTGCTGAGGAAGAGCGGAATACTGTTCAATATACCGGCGATCCTGGACAAAAGGTCCCGAGTAGCTGGCGAGGTTATATTTGGACAGCGCTTGGGTGATGGATAAACCATCCGGGTTCTTCATCACTTCGTCCGTATAGGCCGGGTACCCGTCCTTCATGCTGTAGCTGACGCCTTCTACGCCAAAATTAAACAGCATATGTCCTTCTTCGCCGTACTTATAATCAAGCCACTTTACGGTCTCCACCGGGAATTTGTTCGCTTTCGTAATCGCCGCCCCGAATCCATTAAATGGCGAATCCTTCTGCCCCAGGATCGGAGTGTCGCCCTTCTTCAGCACAACGTTAGGAGCACCCAACAGTTTCACATCCGGATTGGATTTCAGCATAAGCTCCGAATATCGGCCCAAGCTGCTTCCCATGTATCCGGAGAATGCGCCCAATTGATTGTTAGTCACCTTGGCATCCTTCAGTGTGGCATCTGTTGCGGCGTAATCCTGATCGATCAGCCCTTCGGCATACCATTTGCTCATCGTCTCCAAATACGATTTAAACTCCGGTTGAATAGGGCCGTAGCTTACCTTGCCATCCACCTGGTAAAACCCTGTCGTAATTCCCCAGGCTCCGATAAACGCATGATTCAATGCCGTCATATCCAAGTCAAGCAGGAGCGGAATTTCATCGGCCTGCCCGTTCCCGTTTGGATCCTTGGTTTTGAATGCGGTTAACACTTCATGCCACTCATCCATCGTTTCCGGTACGGACAGCTTTAATTTCTCAAGCCAATCCTCGCGGAGAATGATGCCGTTATAGGTCAGCAAATACTCATCCCCGCGGATAAAAGGAAATACGTAAATGTTGCCGTCGTCTGTCGTTATGAGTTTTTTGTATTCCGGATGCTCGTTTAACAGCTTTGATATATTCGGTGCATGCTCTTCAATCAGCTCATTCAGTCGAATGATCGTTCCATCCGAAATGGCTTTGTCCGGTCCGCCGGATACATTAGCCCAGCCGTACTCGATGACATCTGGCAAATTGCCCGAGGATACCATAATATTGAAGGCATCTGCCTCCTGTCCGGCAGGGGGATGCTGAAACTTAAGCCGGGTCCCCGTCAATTTCTCCATTTCCTGATAAGCTGCAATCCCGTTCATATCCTGCATCGTTGCCGATGCGTTGGCGTTAAGAGATACCCAGTACGTCAGCTGTCCCGGATAACCCGGCTCACCCTTTGAAGAAACACCGGCTCCTTCCTGCCCTTTTTCGCCCGCAGGATTCTGAGCTCCCGAGCTTTTCCCGCTGCATCCAGCCAGCATGGCTACGATTAATATGAAAATTGCCAGCCTTGTCGCTCGTTTTTGGTTTGTTTTCAAATCACGACGCCTCCCTTTTTCCTGTTTGAATGATCATCCGATTTAACCAAGGACCGAAGTGAATCAGCCCTGTTTAAATTCTAGGGTCAAAGCGCCTTCATCGTATACCGTACACATTCATGATCTGTTAACAGAGATTAAGAATTGAGATGATCATTTCTTAAGGTGGATGGTAGAGAATGCAGAGTTTCCTTGTATTTTCCCGGGGTTATTCCTTCATATTTTTTGAATACCCGGATAAAACCCACATCGCTGGTATAACCGACGGAACGGGCAATATGTGAAATCGTGTTTTTGGCATCCTTCATCATTTCCTTGGCATGCTCGATCCGAATCTTGGCCAGATAATCCGTCAGGTTGGTGCCGCTGTTCTTCTTGAAGAAAGCCGACAGGTACGGGGGCGTAATGTTGAACTGCTCGGCGATGGAAGCCAGACTGATCATGGTATCGTTGTGATGATCTTCGATGTAGATTTTGATTTTTTCCAGCAGCAGTGAAGAGGAATCTCCTCTCTGCTCTCCCACGTACAAGCAGACCTTGCCGAACATCCACTTCACCTCCTGATATAACTCTTCCACTGTGCTGCCTTCGGTGATATCCTCGATTGTTTTGCCAGCTGTTCCGAAGATGTCCTCATACTTCAAATTTAAAGCATTGAGCAGTTTGAACATTGTGCTGAGCAGGTTCGCGAAGAGGAGTCTCCCCAGATCCGGTGAGATGGACTTGCCCATAAAATTGTTGCTGTACAGGCACTGAATAATGTCTTGAGCTTTATCGACATCCCCGCTCTTCATCGCGTTAATGAGCTTGACCTCCGTCTCGATGGGAAAATCATAATACACCTCCGTCTTTTGTTTCATTTCATCATAGAACAGGATCGGTTTATAGGCTGTAAATATGGAATATTCGAGTGCTTTCAGGCTCTCGGTATAACCGCTGGACAAACATCCGGGGCCTGTATGAATCCCGCTGATTCCGATCGTTGTCACGGTTTTGAAGCGTAGTTCGATGACCTGTTTCACCTGCTCCGCCCATTCAACCAATTCCTCTAGCCCGCACTGCTGAGAGTCGGGCACGTTTAATATGATAGCAACCAGATTTTTCTCCAGTTCCACCGAGTAAGCGGCAAAAGGATGGATTTCCTCCGCTACCTTGCCGGTAACGAACCGGATCAGTGCCCACTCGCTTTCGCGCTCGTTATGAATAAATCCACTGGCATCCCTGAGCTCGATCAAGGCAACAGCAAACCCCCGCTCCGGAAACGAGATGCCCATGAACGCCATGGCATGATCGGACATATCACTTGCGTCCACATTACCCTTCAATAAACGCTGCAAAAAGTTGGAGCGGATGACCGGCGTTTGCCTGGACAGCTGCTCCCTCATCTCCGTCTGCCTGCCAAAGGAATCGGCCATCGTCGATTTGATGAAATCATATTCATTGCGAACGGCCCCCTCCCGTGCCGGGTGCGCCTGCCGAATAAAACGGATAATGTCACGCAGCGGATAATACGCCCGATAAGTCATGAACGCGCAAGCGGCTACCCCGGCGGCCAGACAGATCACAAGAACGCCGGCGGCCATTCTTTTGACCATATTGACCTTCTCCATGAACACTTTCTCGGGCACGATGGATACGTATTCCCACCCGCTTCTCTTCGAGATTGCCGACACAGTCATCATCGGATGATCCTCCGGTGTCTTCCCGACTCGGCTGACCGAGGCTGCTCCGGCACTTAAAATAACTTGTCCGCTGGCATCCTTGATATATATCGTCCCATGATTTGTCTTCACGATCTCTTCCAGGAGCCCTGTAATCTGTCGTTCGTCAATCAGCATGATTAGCGCACCTTTCGGATGGTTCTTCTCTCCAAATGGAAGCGTTTGCATATATGTCAGCATCCGTTTCTGATTCAAACCTTTCCCGACCTCCGTCACGGGCAAGTAACGGTTAAAGTGAACGCCGTGCAGGATATCCGACCGATACTGTTCATAGGTTAGATTTTCATATCCATAAATATCGGAGAACAAAACGCTTGAGGTTGTCTTTAAGGTTGGACTCAGAACCGTGTTGCTCTCCCTTAAATAGACATAAAAATCAGTAATAAAGCTGCTGCTGTTGCGGTAACGCTGCATTTCCTGCATAAAGCTGAAGTAATTGTAATGCTCGATGCCATTCTGAGGCGAGCCTGCCTTGAGCAGCGCGTCCAGCCTTGGATTCGACGTGATATTCCGGGAAATCAAATGCATCTCATCCAATCGGCCGTCCACTACCTGCTTGGCTTGCTCAATCAGCGCCATGTTGCTGTTATTCGCGTTCTCGATCATAATCTTCTCAATACGAGCATACAATCCGCCGAATACAATGACCGGGATCAACAGCACGACAAGATAGGACATGAGCAATGTAACGAACACGGACACGCGATTGGAACGCTCCATTCTTGCACTGGTTGTCGTCAACTTCCCCATACCCTCATTCCTTCCGGTTTCAATGGTTATATATCTTCCGTACTTACATTAATTACATCATACTGTTTTTATTTAACATGAACAGGCCATCTTCAAAAATGTTAATCGATCACGAATTTGTATCATGCTCGAAGGCTTCAGCCTCCACTAAGGCCACAACGAAATTCCTCCACCATGCTGTGCTCATCAGAAGCGATAACGCCAATCCATGAGATGAATTAGCTTCATCGAAGTGTGGTGTGTCCTCTAATTGCTCAGTGGTTCAACATTCTCAGCGGCCGCAAGAACAACGCAAAAAAAAGGAACGCCTCCATAGAGACGCTCCTTTTTGGGGTTCAATCCGATTCAGCTTAAGGCTCATAGATCATTTTGCGGGTCATGCCCCCGTCAACGACAAGATGCGCACCTGTCACAAAGTCATTATCCGGATCGGTGAAATAGAAACAGGCTTTGGCAATATCAGCAGGAACTCCCACCCGCCCCGCTGGATGCTGCTTGTGGTCCTCCGAGCGAAGATTGTCATAGCTGCCGGTCTCAATCCATCCCGGACTAATGCAATTCACCCGAATCCGATCAGGTCCAAGACTAATTGCCATCGCATGACTCAATGCAACAATGGCTCCTTTGGAAGCCGCGTAGGCTTCTGAATTCGGCTCGGACATGATGGAGCGTGTGGAGGATATATTGACAACAGCTCCGCCTGCACCCGACTTTTTCATATATAATGCGGCTTCACGCGTCGCAAGAAAACAGCTTCTGGCATTGGTATTCATGACATCGTCCCAATCCTCAACAGACAGCTCATAGGGAGATTTCCAGCGGGATACTCCTGCATTGTTGATCAGGATGTCGATCGAACCGCCATGTTGAACGGCTTCTGCCATGAGGCGTTTAATATCTTCTTCCTTTCGTACGTCACAAGGGATGAAGGCCGCCTTCAGTCCTTGTTCCGTCAAGGAGTGTGCCGCCAGGCTTCCCTGCTCCTCGTTAAAGTCGCTTAATATGACTCGCGCTCCGCTTGCAGCATAGGCTTCCGCCAATCCGCGGCCTATCCCATTGGCAGAGCCCGTAATCACGACTGTTTTATTCTCAAAATTCATTCGCAGCTCCTCCTTTTTCTCCTACATTATATACCACAGGAGGAAGCTGACTAAAATCAAGTCCGACATTTATTTAGGATGCTCATAACCCCTCACCACGCCGAGATGTGCCTTCGGGTGCCGTGCAAATCCGTAATAACGGGTACCTTGGAAACGCAGTAGCCCCTCGTCACCTTCCGCACACATGCCGAATTCTTCACCGTTTACAATAAACTCCATCCGATCTCCGCTCTCAACTTCAAAAGTAAGATAATAGGTGGTACGAGTACGGCTCGACATCGTATCATCTGTCTGCTGCGTGTGTTTCACTTCCGTTCGCTTGCTCACAATTTTGGAATCAACCGATAGCAAAGGCTGTCGGTTATTCTGACTCCACTGCAAGATTCCCTTACCGGCCGACAGCAAAATGATCCCGATGACGACGATGAAAAACACGGGCATTACGCTGCCGAAAAAATCGAACATCCAATCTGATCCCGATCCCATACGGCTCCCCCCTCCACCTTGTCTTGAAATATGTATATGCTTCTTCTTGGACAATTTAACTCATATGTCGTGGAAAGTTTGATTGAAATTTTAAAGAACTTGTCCCTTTCTGAAAACGCCAAAAAGAAGCTGGTCTCTGCTCTTGGTCAGCTTTCAGCTTCTTCGTGGGACTCAAACACCCTGATCTATTCATTTTCCTTCTCATCGCCATTCACATTCAATCGTAAGCCAATCTCAGCCATTTTGTTGTCTCTTCTTGTCCTGTCATTTCTTGATCCTCAGGTGTCAGTTCCTGTTCATTCCAGCATGCCAGGCATTGTTCCTCCGTATCGCATAAACATGCATCATCACAATGGTAACACAAGCGGAGGAAATTTATCGTCACTTGATCGGTATGCATATGAATCGTTCCCTTCTCTAACATAATGGAGTATCTAATTACATCTTTATAGTAGCATAGATATTCACTTATTATTGTGATTAATTTCACAATATAATGTCAATAAAAAAAGGCTGTACCGGATCTGACTCTCTCAACAAGGTACAGCCTTTATTCAGTAACTTATAATAGCAAATTCAGACTATAAACCCTGCCAGGTTTCACCACCGTCACTGCTTTTCATGAGTCGGGAGCGCTTCTTGTCGGTGGTTTCAATCAGCATCCAGCCTACATCAGAGGAGGTAAACTGCAATTTCACCACGTTAGGATACTTGGCTAGATTATCTGCTAGTAACTTGCTTCTCGGGAATGGCTTCCAGGTTTTTCCTAAATCATTCGAATGATACACAATGCCGTTAACCATACGCCAGCCGTCATGAAGCCGACGGAAGACAGGCTGGATAGTTCCCTTACCGGCATCTCCCGTCATCGGGAATGACACCAGATTCCACGATTTCCCGGTATCTCCCGTGAAGTATCCCATGTAGCTCGCCTGATTATCCTTTACGCAGGTAACCGGAATATATACTTCGCTACCGCTGCCGCCTCTTCCCAGTAATTTAGGCGCCCCGGCGTAAACCGAACCGCACGGGTCAAGAAGCTTGCTCTTGAACACTTGACCCGAAGATTTCCACTTCTGACCACCGTCACGAGTAATATACAGCTTCGAGGACTGCATCTCCCGAATGGTAGCAAATCCGACCAGCGAATCCGTGAACGTTAAGCCGATGACTGATCCTGTTCGCGGAATGACGCTGCCTGGGACACGCGAAGTAGAATACTCCGTATTCTGCATGACCTCATCCCATAAACCGCCATTGTTGCTAGTGTGGAACAGGGATTTCTCCTCAGAGCCCCGGGATATGTCGCCTTTTGCCATGATCCATCCCTGCTGTGATGAAACGAAGGACAGTGCAGTGACAACGCCTGTCTAGGGCAGCGACGAGAGCTTCCAGCTGTCACCGCCATTGGTTGTATTCAGCAGAATGGTTTCCGCTGATCCCTGCTTATTTCGTATAATCCAGCCATGATCCTTATCCGCAAACACGATGTCTTTGCCATACTCCAGCTTGTCAATGAATTGAACATTGGAGGAGGGTGAAATATCCACCCACGTTTCACCATAATCTTTAGTTTGGTAAAGACGAAGCTCGGTGTTCGTTATTCCCCATGCAATTCCCGTTGACTCACTTAGGAGATGGAAGTCTGTCAACCGTGTATGTATCTGATATTTACTTTTTTCCTCAGGGGCCTTCATGGCCGTATCCGGCGTTACTAATGTGATGGTCTGACCTTCTTCTTCATCTTCAACCGATTCAGGAGGACCTTCCGGTGTAGAAGGTTGCTGTTGCTGCTGTTGTTTTATCGGTTCTGAGGTACAGGCTGCTAACATAACTGCCATCATTGCCAGCATACTGAGCCAGAATATAAAACGACTTGATCTCAAGAATTCTTCCTCCTCATATTTCGATGTGCATGTTGCAAATCCGCTTTTTCGACATTATAACATATTCCATCCAGCTGATAAGTAAAGAACTGACTTGCAAAATTTACAATACTGTAGCTTTTTAATAGATTCACTCTCATATTCGGGTAGGTTAATCCATAGATAGACATCAAAAAAACCCTAACGTGATTCATACGTTAAGGGAGTTTTAATTTACAAATATAATGCTCGCCCATTTCGAGGGTTCTTGATAATCATCAGGTTTATGAACCAGAATCGTCCGATTTGTTCTGTATTCGCCTGACCACCATGTGAAACGACTCGAGCTTTCTAGAGATACCTTCCTTTTTAACCGGAAGAGATATTAGAAGATAGGTAGTTATGAAGAATGACCTTAGAGGTGTCTAGATGCAGGATAGAATGTGGATCTTCTATTGTGAATTTTTCATATGATGAAATGAAATAATATTGTTGATTGCTGTTGTTGTTTTCATTCCTTATTTTCACACATAAAAAAGCAAGCTGATTTCGTATCGAAATCAGCTTGCTCGAGGATTTATATATTAAGATATCCCGGGCTGATTAAACCTCGGATATGACCGTATAGCGTTCATTGAGATGCTTAGGCAACTCAATTTCATCCAATACCGCAATCGCGTAGTCCTCATAGCTGACATAACTTTGACCGCTGGAATTGACAATGACATGATCCTTACCTTCTTGATAGCTTCCTGTCCGCTGACCATTCGGATTAAAGAACGCTGCCGGACTGAGATATGTCCATTTCACATCTGAAGAATTCTCCAGGTCTTTCAGGTTCTCTCCTGCATGGAATGCTGTCGGATAGTATTCCTTAGGAAAATCAGGTGTTTCCATCAGTCGGGTGGTTTTGGCCTCATCAACAAACAGACTTCCGGCTCCTCCCACCACGATCAGTCGGGTATCGGCTCCTTTCAGAGCATTTATCAGCACGCGTCCAACTTCAATATATTGAGTTTCCTGCCCAGGCGCTGCGCCAAATGTATTCACTACCACGTCGAAGCCTTGAAGATCGGCATCGGTTAAATCCAGCACGTTCTTCTCCACGATGTTAACACTGGAATCGGTAATCCTGGAACCATCACGAACAATTGCCGTTACTTCATGTCCGCGTGCTTGCGCTTCCTTGAGAATCAAATTTCCTGCTTTACCTGTTGCACCGATAATACCAATCTGCATGATGAATCGCTCCTTTATCAATTGTATATACAAATGAGAAGGTGAAAAAGAGCTACAGTTTTCCCTTTTTCAACATTTCACTGGACTCATGGAGAAGTTTAGTTAGTTGTTCGCTATGTTCCTTCCCCAAAATGGAAACATATTGTCCGTACAGCTGTTCAAAATATTGGTTCAGCTCCTTATATAGAGCTTTACCTTCCTCTGTTAAGAAAATATGCGTTTCCTTCCATTCGGACTTGCGTTCAACTAAATTCTTCTCTTCCAGCTTGTCAATGAATCGGGTGCTTGTGGATGGAGCAATCGATAACTTATCACATAACTCTTTCTGCGTGATTCCTGGGTACTGGTGTACCACCACCAACACATAGGAGTACGTTGGCGATAAGTCGGCTTTTGCAAAAGCATCCTCCGCCATCTTTGTCATAGAACGCGCAAACCGATTCGATGTAAAAAACAAGCATGAGGTCAAAATGGAATCATCTATGTTCATCATCATCACCTTTCATTTGTATATACAAATTATCACATTGCTATCTTTATGTCAACATCTTTATTTTAGTAAGTTTATTGGTTCATGTTTACCTCCTACACCAACTGAGATGCAAATTGAATAAAGTATGTACATGCATGAAATATATACTATTTCACTCTTCTTTTATGAATTTTTCATATGTTGAAACAATCACCTGATCTATCGATTTCAAAAGAAGTGGTTACATACACGCTCTTGCTATAGCGCGTGCCGAGAATATTGCCGCATCGGACCTTGCACGTTACGCTCACAATTTCATTCGCATCATGCCTGATATAATGACCTATAACGCGAGCGACGTGGATCGCGGGATCTATCCTGGCAACAGTTCCAGTCTTCGTTCTGACTCCGCGAGTATGGACCATATTATCCATGCAGCCGAATTTCACGGACTTGACAGCAGCATTCTTCATGAAGCAAATGTTTATTATTCAAAAAGCAGTTAACGCCGGGCATGGCAATGACGGTTTCTCACGCCTGATCGAGTTTCAATAAACCCTCTTCTTAAAGAACGATACGCAGACTAACAACGAATAGGCAAGTCAAACAGGTGACGAAAGGGTCCCCTCTTGACTTGCCTATTCGTTGAATTCGCTGCCTGCTTACCCTTTGACGGCTCCTTCTGTCAAACCTTTTTGAATATATTTAGAGATGAACAGGTACACAATCAATACCGGAATAACTGTCAGTGATACGGCTGTAGCCATAAGTCCAAAGTCGGTACCATATTGTGAACTGATTTCATTCAACAATGCCACGATCGGACGAACATTCTCTTTGTTAACAAAGATTAGCGCAGAGAACAAATCATTGTACGCCCACATAAATACAAATATACTTGCCGATGCAAAGACAGGCTGCGAGATCGGCACAAAGATTTTCACAAACATTTGCCATCGGTTGCATCCGTCCATAAACGCAGCTTCTTCCAGCTCTTTCGGAATGGTTGCCATATAACCGGCAATGACCAATGTCGCAAACGTCAGATTGCCTGCCGTCTGAGGAAAAATCAACCCCCAGTATGTGTTTACCAGGCTCGTTTTAATCAGAAGCTCATAGACCGGAACTACAGTAGCAAATGCTGGTATCAGCAGTGTTGCATACAGAATGGAGAAAATCGCTTTTTTGCCTCTGAAGTTAAATCTGGATAACACGTAGGCTGCTAATCCTCCAAGCAATAGCACCAAAAAAACGGTACTGAAGGACATCACTAAGCTATTAATATAACTTCTTCCAATATTGATGCGGTCAAATGCATTCTGATAGTTAATCAACACCGGATCCCATGCGATACCGAATGAATTGTTCATAACATCGCGAGATACTTTGAACGAGTTGTTCACAATCCAGAATAACGGATAGATTGTTGTTAAGGACCACGCTGTTAAAATCACGTACATCAACGTGGTGCCTAAGCTAAACCGACTCTTCCTAACTCGCTGAGTTTTGTGTTCAACGACGATGGTTGGCTCCATAACAGTACACCCCTATAATGCTTAGTATGTAATCTCGTCTCTTTTCAACAAACGGTTAGCAATTAACGCAAGCACTACGCCAAAGACCACCATGTAAATGGCAACGGCTGATCCGTAGCCAAAGTTCTGATCCACCATGGCTTTTTTGTACATATACGTCCCCAGTACTTCCGTTCCATTCTGGCCGCTTGTAATGACCCAGATGAACTCAAATATCTTCAACGTACCCGTAATAGCAAGGGTGATTACAACCTTGATATCACTCATGATAAGCGGGATGGTTAGCATCGTTGTTTTCTTAATGCCGGTTATCCCTTCCAGCTTTGCTGCTTCGTAATAATCGGCAGGTATTTTGGCCATTGCAGTCAGGAACAGAATGAAATAAAAGCCCACATAATGCCATACCGTTGGAATCGAAACTGCCTTGAGGGCGTTCTTCGCATCCAGCCACAGAATCTTCTCGATATTGAAATTAGCCAGCAAATTGTTCAATAGTCCAAAGTTATAGTTGTAGAACAGCACAAACAACAAGGAAATCGCCGTACCGGAGATGACAACCGGAAAGAAAAAGACGGTACGATAGAAACCTTTGAACTTGGCAATGTTATCGACCAGAACGGCAAGCACAAGGGCTATCCCAACCTGAAATACGATAACATACAGCATAATCTCTAGTGTGTGCAGGGTCGCAGCGCCCAGCAGCTTATCCGTAACGAGTCTCTCATAGTTAGCCCATCCCACAAACTTTTTGTCAAAAAAACCGCTTGTGCGATAAAAACTGAGATACAAACTCTTGAAGAACGGATAATATAGAAAGATTGTCATGATGGCAGCTGCAGGAAATAAAAACAGCACAATATACTTGCGATCACCCTTCATATTCATCACCCTTGATGTTTATTTTTCTTCATCCATGTCTAAATGACTACGCCGCCCTAATGAAAACAGAGGGCGGCGTGCATCACTTTTATTTCTACCGTTTCTGATGAAAACTATTTTTTGTTAGCATCCTCGGTTTTCTTGGCTTCCTCGATGGCTTGAGTTGGCGTTTTCTTGCCTTCAACTACAGGCTGAACGCTTGCACGAAGGTTGCCGAATGTTTCTTGTGAAACCTTACTGTCAACAGGTGCACTAATGGAATCAGCTTTAGCTGCCATTGCAAAACCATCAAGAGCCACCTGTGCCAAACCGGTTACTTCTACATCAGCAGCTGGCGTACCACCATTAGCTGAAGCGATTTTTTGGATGGTTGCCGGGGAAGTCAGGTGTTTCAGCAATTCAACGGCAGTATCTTTTTTGGCTGCATCGTCATAAGTGGATTTGGACAGGTAGAAACCGGAACCGAATCCGCCAACGATATCGTTACCGCTGCCAGCACCGTCAGGAACCGTCGGGAATGGAAGAACCGTGGAATTGTCACGGGTATCATCGCTCCAGCCACCTACTGCCCAAGATCCTTCGATTGTCATAGCAGCCAAGCCTTCGCTGTAATAGTTGCCGGACATGCTCAGATCAATGGTTGCAGCATCTTTAGGGAACGCGCCAAGATCATAGAGCTCTTTCATTGCAACATAAGCTTTTTCCCAGTTTGGATCGATGCCGTCGATCAGGCCTTTGCTTTGGCTTTCAGGACCCGCAGCAGACAGAATGGTATGCTCGATCAAATAGTGGGATTGGTCAAATGGTACGGACAAAGGAATGATACCTTTGGCAGACAGCGTTTTCACAGCTGTGGTCAGCTTCGCCCAGTCTGTTGGAAGCTCAAGGCCATTTTCTTCGAAGATTTTCTTGTTTACGAACAAACCTTCATAGAAACCAGTCAATGGTGCAGCATAAATGTTTCCGTCTTTTTGCTTGGCAAGCTCAAGCGCATCCGGAATAAATCCGTTCTTCCAGTCAGCGTTAGCATCAAGAATTTCGTTCAGCGGTACAACTTTGCCCGCATTTACAAATCCTTCTGCATCAGCACCAATGAAGTAGAACAACAGGTCAGGCTCGTTGCCGCTGTTCATGTCCGTGTTGACTTTGGTTCTGAAGCCATCGTCGTTTGCAGACATCGTGTCATTCTCAATCTTCACGTTCGGATGAGCTGCAGTAAATTCATCCAGTGCTGCTTGGAAAGCTTCGCGAGCAGCATCAGTTCCGCCGAAAGTCGAGAACACGCGGAGTGAAACCGGAGCGTTCTCTTCTGCTGGTGGAGTTTCCGTTTTCGGAGTCTCCCCTTCTGCTGCAGGAGTGTTCGTGCTGCCGCTGTTACCACATGCCGCAAGGAACATGGAGAGCAACAACATAACACTCATGAGTAACATGGAAGTCCTTTTCATTTGTAATCCCCCTAAGTATTTTTTTTCAAAACCTTATGTAAATACTTGCTGTCTACCAGAATTTTATTCCAAGCCCCGAACGTTTCAAAGGGGGATATTCATCTTCTATAGGGGGAAATTTTTCCATGTCATATATATAGAAGCTCTATGAGCGTGTTTTGTTGGACCTTTATATGACCGTAAATCTTATAGATACAGGGAAAAGATAGCGCTCCTTGTTATTGCTGCTAGATTCAGGAGATCCGAATGTGTTTTTCTATTATGAAATTTTCATATGATGATATTGTATAATGATGTCTTCATCTGCTTATGCTATCTTCTTTCATTTGAATTTCACGCCAAAAAAAGAACCTGCTGAAATTCATCAACAGATTCTTTGAGATAAGCTTATCTCTTCTAATTTTAGCTCGTAACTGCTATTGCGACAGGTTTCAAACAATCCCCGGATGCTACACCTTGCCTACCCAATCGGCGCCCGCAACCTCTTTCCATCCGAGCCGAAAGCGCATTCTGCCATCATTCTAAAACCATTCGCATGATCCTAAGAATTAAAATATTGTGACGGATTGTCGCGCAGTGGATCTATAAATTCCTCGTATCTGCCGCCGGTATACGACTCAATCACCCTCCGCCAAAAGGCTTGTGCGGGCAGATTGCTGCTTACCTGTGTTACCTTCCACCGCCCGGGGAATTCATCAAACAGCCATGTCGCTGCCCACGTTCCCAAACCGTGACGGCGATATTTTTGCATCACGAAAAATTCTGTCATATAGTAGTCGGCCTCCGTGGCATCATCCATTCGTTCAATTAGCGCAAATCCGGCGGGCCGCTGGTCAAACGTAATGAGGAACGGATACTTCCGATCGCGCTTTTTCCAGAATTCATCCAAATCGGGATAAGGTAAAAACAATCCTTGATCATTGACCGAGATATCCAGATACTTCGTAAAATCATATAGATACAACTGCATCAAGTTTACGATTACGGCTTGTTTTCTCTTCGGAACCAGCTCAATTCCCATACGCTCCGTTAGATCTGACCTCATGGTGCTGCCTCCCCGGGTATCTCATATAAATCTTTACTATGTAACATACATTCATCATATAATTTCAGCTAAACGAAACACAAGTACAGATCCTATGTGCAGGCAACGGCCTTACCGGACAACCGCCCCTGATCGCAGGATTATTCGGTTTCCATATGTTACACTAATAGCTAGCAATACCGTGTCTTCTCCATATAGATAAACATAGATAAACATTGAGGTGGAACATGAATATACAAAAAGATATCGACCGTGCAAAGCTTGATGAGAAAACACCGGCCATGCCTTGGTTTGTACAGCAATTTATCGACTACAAACTTCCAGACCTCTCCCCCTCGACCCTGCTCGAATATGTGAGGGACTATCAAACGTTTTTCAACTGGCTCCGATCAGAAGGGCTGTCACAAGCATCCTCCAATCAAGAGATTACCTTGATGGAGCTTGAGAAGCTCCGCATGGAGAGCATCACCAGCTACCGCTTATATCTGACAACCCGCAGGGACGGGACCAACTCGAGAATTACGGTTTCCCGCAAGCTGTCATCTCTGCGCTCCCTGTTCCATTACCTGAGCCAGATTGCCGAGGACGAGGAATTTTACCCGCTGCTCAAACGCAATATCATGGCCAAAGTAGAAATTAAGCGAATTCATAAACCAAAGGATACAGCGGCCAAGCTAAAAGGAAAAATACTGGAAGAAGAAGAACTTCAGGATTTCATCACTTACATTCATGAAGGATACGGACAGGATGTCGAGAACAACAAACAGGCGCTCTACGCGCACGAGTTGAACAAGGTAAGGGACGCGTGCATAGCCAGCCTTATCTTAAACTCCGGCCTGCGCGTATCCGAGGTGGTAAATTTGAATCTCGCCGATATCGACCTGAACAATAAAATGCTGCATGTATTCCGTAAGGGTAATAACGACGAGACCTTCAAGACACCGGTCTACTTCCGCGCGCAAGCCAAGGATGATCTGGAATTTTATCTCCAGCTTAGACAGACACGCTATAAAGTGCCCAAGAAGGAAAAGGCACTGTTTGTCGCACTGCGCAACGGGCAACATGAAGGACAGCGCATGACCAAACGAGCGATTCAAGCGATGATCATCAAATATGCCAAGCGCTTTGGCAAGCCATCCCTGACCGTTCATAAGCTGCGGCACTCGTTTGCAACCGACTACTACCTTCAGAACGATATATATAAAACAAAGGAACAGCTTGGCCACGCTTCCACAGAAACTACAGAAGTATACGCACATTTAACGGATAAAACGATGTCTCAAGCGATTGAGCGCCGTGCCGATGAATAGCAGCATCTAAATTGACAAAAGCATCGATGTGATCTCCTCAATATCATTCCATGTAACCAAGGGAACCGCTAGCCGCTGCTGAATCTCATGCAACGCTGACGGTTCCTTTAACATTTCAGGACGTACCACGATCCCTCTAATCTCCTCAACCTGATCCAGCAGCATCATGTCTTCCGGCTCCCGCAGCAGCACCAGCTTGGGATAAGCCATCTTTTTATAGCCTTCTACAAGCACCATATCAAAATCCATATACAAGGGTATCAACGATTCCAGACCCAGCTCCGTTTCCCTCATGACAGCCGTTCGTCCAGGAGAAGCAATGGCAATTCCTTCTGCTCCCGCTTCACGGAATTTGTACGTATCCGTCCCTTCATGATCCATATCAAACCCGTGAGCGTCGTGCTTGATCACGGCAGTCCGAATGCCATGCTGCTTCAGCTGAGGTATCAAAGCCGTGATCAACGTTGTTTTGCCGCTATTTTTATATCCGCACAGCTGAACAATCTTCATCCGAAGGCTCCTGGAAGGACAAGAACCTGTACTGACTGCCCTTTGACCGCTCCTCTAAGCTCCGGTGGTACCACGATCAAACAGTCGCTGTCTTTGATTGTAATCATGACACTCGATTCATCGAGCGCTGCAGGTGTCGCCACAAGCCTGCCGTTTATCACGGCCAGTCTTCCCCTGACAAAACGGGTGAAGTTGTTCACTTTGGAATAGTCGGCCCCCAGTTCGGCCGTCCATTCGGTCAGATATAACTGCTCCATACCGAGCATTTTGCGAATCGAAGGCCTGACAAACAACAGAAATCCTACATAACAGGCACCAGGATTGCCAGATAGCGCAAATAACAGCTTCCCGTCCTTAACCGCAGCCGTTGTTACGCTTCCCGGGCGCATCGTGACTTTATTAAACAGCATGTCCAGGCCACCGGAGGTCACAAGCTCCCCCATGATATCGTAATCGCCCACAGAGACACCGCCCGTTGTGACCACGATATCGTACTCGCCAAGTGCCTCTTCTACCTTCTGCCGGGCAAGCTCGATATCATCCGGAATCGCCTCCATAATGACCGGCACGCCTCCGGCTTCCCGAATTTGCGAAGCGAGCATGTAGGTGTTGCTGTTGCGTATCTTGCCTGGCTCAAGCGGCTCGGTGATGTCTAGCAACTCGGTTCCCGTCGAGAAAATTCCTACCACCGGCTGCCGGTACACCTTGACCTGATGAATACCGAACGTAGCCAGAACCGAAATCTCGCCCGGCCCAATGCAGGTTCCTTTACGCAGGAGCAAATCCCCTTCTTTCAATTCGAATCCCCGCGGAGTAATATTTTTCCCGGTATCAATCGAACGTTTTAACCCTACATAGGTTACACCTTCCTTCACTCGAAGCTCTGTCGCTTCAAGCATAACAACAGCATCAGCGCCTTCGGGCACCTGTGCGCCTGTCATGATACGGGAAGCCAGTCCCTGTTCGATCGAAATAGAAGAGACATATCCGCATGGGATCTGATCAACAACCTTCAGCCAGACCATTTCCCCTTGATCACATGCCGCTAAATCGCTTGAACGAACAGCGTAGCCGTCCATACCCGAGCGTGCAAATGCCGGAAAAGGGTGCGGCGCAACCATGTCAGAAGCAAGCACGCGCCCATCGCTGTCCTGCAGCCGAATTTGTTCCTCCCCGCCAACATGGACATAAGACGTGGCAAGCGCTTGCGCTTCTGGCACCTGCATGGCGCGTCGATCGAATTTATCGTGTTTCTTAGTTAAATCAGCATAGGTATGATCCAAAATGATGTCCTCTCTTTCTGACTAAATGCTAACCCTTATTCTAACTGTACTACATTCTGTTCCAACTTCAAACCAGCTCTAATAGCAATGTCTGAGTTGACAATAACCAGAGACACATGCTCCCTCCCGTCTACAAAAACAAAAAAGGAACCGCAGTCCTGCGATTCCGTAAGCCATCCTCAATTCCTGCTACTCCTCTTCTTCCGTGACCTCGTAAAATACGATGTTTGAATCTACTTCAACCGTTACATTTGAGCCTTCGGGCTCGTAAGTGACACGTCCCTGATTCTCGGCCCTTTCATTAGCGGGGACCGCGTACTGCAAGACTTGAAATGAAACTCTGACCGTTTCACCCGGTGTCAATGATCCGATCCGAATTCCCTGAGCTGGATTGACATCAGCTGCCAGTTGGTTGTTAATGATCACACTATTTCCTTCAAACCTCGAGCCTGCGGGCAGATCATCAAACAGAGTCACGTTATTCAACATCGTGGGACCTACGTTGGTTATAAGCACAGTTCCGGTCATATTCGTTATCATGAATGAAAAGGTAAGGGTATTGCCGGTTTCCGTAACAAGCGGGAATACCGTCTTCTCTACATTCAACAGCGGTTGACTCGTCACGATGACCGAAGCCTGTGCACTTACAGGTCCTGTCTGTGCAGATACTGCCTGGGCCGTGTTGATAATGACAGTACCAATGCCGGTATCCGCCATCACGCCATATCGAGCTTGAATGGTAACCGATTCGTTCGGATTGAGCCGATCGAGGGTACGATCAATTCCCAGCAAAACATCCGTGATGCGTACCGACGTTAGGGCTGCCTCCCCGGTATTCGTTACCGTGATTCGGTAATGGATGGTATCACCGGCTCGAGTCTCCGCGCGATCTGCGATTTTGGTAATCGCAAGGTTGAATACCGGCGTTATCACAGGTGGAGGTGGCACCACAAGCGGAGGCGGCTCCACAGGTGGAGGTGGCTCCACAGGTGACGGAAGTACGGCCACCGATGTTTCATCATGAATTGGATCGGTTTGGTCAGAAACGGCTGTCGCTGAATTGACCAACACGGTACCCGCTGCACTACCGGCTGGAATTGTGAAGTCTCTGATAATGACCGTGCTCCCTCCAACCGGCAAACTGGATAGGACCTCATCCAATCCGAGAAGCGCATCGGTAATGTGAATGTTGGTTAGTTCAACTTCCCCTGTGTTTGTTAATTCCAGCCGATATTCCACAAGCTGTCCGGGAATTGCTTCCATTGGCGATACGCTTTTTTGCAAAACGAGTCCAGGGTTTAGAACAGGTGTCACCACTTCATTGGAAGGGATATCTCCTGTAAATATAGGCCCCCCGGTAACGCTCTGATAGTCAAAATTCACAACGGCTTCATTCACGATAAACCCATCCGGTGGAACAGACACTACCCTGACCTGATAGGTTACGTTGACCAAGCCTCCGGGAGGGACTGTACCCAGCGAGATCCCTGTTGTCGGGTTGGCATTCACATCGCTCACTGAATTAATCGTGACACTCCCCGGCACAAACTCCGTATTATTAGGCAAACCATCAAACAGCAGGGAAGCATCCGCCGGAACGGTACCCGTGTTTTCAATCACTACGGTATAAGTCAATAATTGACCGACCGTTGCGGAGGTAGCGTTAACACTCTTCTGCACCGTTATCCGCGGTGAGTTAATATCAATGTAAATTCCGACAGCAATGACGCTGTATCCATCGCCGCCCGTGCGCAGCTGAAAGACCGCCGTGGTCTGGTTATTTGTGAGCGTCTCGGAAATATCTACATTAGTGATATCCCAAGATTGTCTGCCGCCCACGATTTGACTGCCAGGCTGCCCGTTTATTTGGTTTCGATCCCCAAACGTCCCCGTGGTATCCAGATTGCCGCTATCATCGTTAATTTGGGACGCAAAGAAGTTATTCGGATAATTGTTAGGGCCTTCCAGTACGGTCAAACTGTCTTCGGCAGGTCCGAACAACACCTGGTCCCCTGTTTTATTGGCATCTCCATCCTGGGCGCATAGAGCCATTCTACCCGATATCGGTCCAGAGGTCGGTGTCGCAAAACCGGATAAAACCGTTGTCAGTTCAGGTATGCCGGCTGCAATCTCGACAATGCCGACGTTTAGACTCAGATTGCGAAACGGCATCGAGGGATCCTCATACACAACACAAAGCGTCCACCCGCAGCTGTTCGCTGTGCTGTTGCCCAGATCAATATTACCCACCACACCGCCGACAGTGTAAGTACCAGCACCCCCGGCTTGCACCAATGAGGTCACATTGGCGGAACGAAAGTAATTGTAAGTTGCATTGCGGTATGAGGTCTGTGCTGTCACAGGGTCAGGCGAAATGCTGGATGTCGTACCTTCCGGCGTCATTAAAGAAACGGTCTTATCTATGAATGCTATATAATTATTAGTCCCTCCCGAAACCCGGTAAGTCCCAGCCCAGACCAGTTCGGCATATAACACGTTACTATCGGGCGGGAGCCTCAGAATAGCACTCGCGCTATCCAGATTAAAATCCGATGTGGTCCCGGGCGGGTAGCTTCCGAACTGCATGGAAGTGTCCACCGTTACAAATGCGCCAATAAAATCCCGGGTGCCCGGCACTCCTGTTTGATTGGAGCGGCTTAACCCGAGTGTATTTCCGGTAAACGTAATCGCTCCAGTATCGTTGTTACTGTAGCGGAGAACAAACGGCACGTTGTATTCCTCCTTCAGTGGAAAGCCAATCCATTGTTTGGCTATGCGTATGCGAAGACACAGCTTTCTTGTGTATAGGCTTATATTCCAATATATGAAGGAGAGCATGCAGTGTATGCTGTCTGATGCAACAAAAAAAAGCGCATGGTTCTTAGACCATACGCTTATCACTTGCGGATTACCTTCGCCCTCTTCGGGATATTCCTCCTGAGCCTATTCGAGTCTTCGGTTTGGTGTAGGATTTCTTCGGCGAATCGAATAATCCCCCGCCGCTTTCGCCGCGCTTGATCGATCCGCGGTCTCCGCTTGAAGTCGGGTTCCGTTTAAAGAGGCTTCCTCCCGTACCAACGGCATCCTGACCCCGGCGTGTAATCTTTCCGCTTCGGTCAACCGTCAGGGGAGGAGCTATTTTCTTATCCTGACTTGTCGGCTTCTTATAGTTGCCCTGCTTCGGTTTATACACATCTTTGCTTGTATACCCGCGGTAACCGCCGCCTCCACCCATCGAATCGAATAAATTTCCGATCAGCACAGCGGTTAAATACCCCTGCAGGAAACTTGAGTCATAATTGCGCTGAACATATTCCTTGGAATCAATCTCAATCAACGTATCGGTTGGCTTCTGTGGATCCTGCTGCAAATGGTAATACTCATCACCGTATACCAGAAACATCCGCTCGGTATCCTCCGGAGACGATTGGTCCGGCGTATTGGCGGCCATCAGCTCACCGGCTACCTCGGGTACGCTTTTATCGGCTGCCCGGTATACGTAAGACGTTGCGTTCCCGTCCCGGTTGACGGATTCCAGCGGATAGGTATCTTTAATATTCGGTGCTCCGCATCCGGCTAATAAGGATACAAACAGACTCAGCACCAATATCATTTTTATGGATAAAAAAGAGCGTTCCTTCATGCCACCACTCCTAAGTCGCCCGGATAACTCGAACGTCCCCCGGTATCACTTTCTCGCCTTCATACAACATAAACCGCCCATTCTGCCATTCGATTCGCAGCAGCTTGTAATCATCCGATTGATATTGCCACACATGCTGCTCACCGCTCTGCGTAAATGCGGTACGGCCAGTTATCGAAACATGTCCGCCATATTCTTCCTCCAGATGAAACACATGATCGTCCAGATCGAGGATTGATGGCACCTCGTCCGGCGAGTCCAATCGTCCATCGATAGGCGAATATAACGCATACTGAACCGTCTCACGTTCTTCAATATGAAGATAAGCTATGGTGCTGCCATCCTGAAGTGTCAAGACTACCGCATTGCGGCCCCGATTATGAACGCGCCCCGTAACCTCATAGGTAACCAAGGACACTTCGCATATATCGCCCGGCGCCAACTGCAGCATGTTTTTCTCTGCTTTGGGTGGTTCTGGCTTCGCAAATAAATTGCCGATTCTTTTCCACATACTCATCTTTCCTGTCCCCTATCTTCTTTATGCGTTCTACAAGCAAGCGGTAATAATTAACGCACCGACCACATGCAGCGAGCCTGCAAACAGTCCGTAACCTGTCTTGCCCTCGCGTGTGCCTTTGTCCAGGTTCAGCTTGCCGAAATTCCGCAGCATAAGCTCTGTCAATGCTTCGAGTACAAACAGAATGATAAACGAAATGATGGATACCACAACGGCTTCCAACAGATGATATGACGTTCCGATCGACACGGATAAAATATACCCTTGTGCAATCAGTTTCAGAATCAGTCTTGTGGTTACTGCCATATTGCCCGCTTTCACTTCTTCAAGATCGTTATACTTGGTGAACAGAGAATCCACAAACATCAAAACGAACAGCAGCAGCCCGCCGACAGCTGTCCAGAGTAAAACACGCAAGATCATATCGAAATCCATCTCTAATCCTCCACATTCAACATACAAAAACTCTAATCGACCCTTCAGTGAGTCAAGCCGTCTTTAGAGGTTGTTTCCTTATATATCCTGTCAAACAAAAGCGAAGGAGAAGCACGGCTGTATTCAGCCCTGCTGTTTCTCCCTCGCCCCCTACACTATTTACATGTCTTACAGGATCCCATTACTTGTTCTCGTATTGTTTCATCAAAGCTGCAAGCTCATCCTCAACGACTTTGTCTTTGCCGAGGTTCTCAAACTCTTCGTCCAGAGATTTCTCACGGGTCGACATTTCATTGCTTGCTTCCGCACGGGCTTCCATGGCCAGCATCTTCTCTTCCATCCGTTTCAATCCGGCGGAAGCTGTGTCCGAGCCAAATCCGTTCATCGCTTTGTTAATCTCGGTTTGAGCTTTGGCAGCGTTATAACGGGCTACCAGCGTCTCACGTTTGTTCTTCATCGCGGTAAGCTGCTTACGCATCTCTTCCAGCTTGGCACGCAGATTGTCTGCCGCCAATTTGTTCTGATCATAACTTGCTTTGTACTCGTCACGTTTGGCTTCAGCAGCCTTCTTCTCTTCCAGCGCACGACGGGCAAGCTCAACGTTTTGAGCTTGTGCTGCCGTATGAGCCTGCTGCGTGCGTTTTTCCACGAGTGCAGCCTGTTCTTCATAAAGTGCTTTAAAGCGTTTCTCGATGGCAATTTGCGAAGCTACCGCTTTCTCGGCATCCTCAAGATCTTCCGTCATATCCCGAATGTACTGATCGGTCATCTTAATCGGATCTTCCGCCTTGTCGATAATGGCGTTAATATTGGACATGGTCAAATCGCGTAATCTCTTAAATATGGACATCGTTCTCTTCCTCTCGCTTTCACTTTAAAATGACTGGTATATGATTAATACTTACGTTGCATGATCCAAAACGTTTCAAAATATTTTTTAGTATCCGCGTTCATATGGTTTTGGCACCTTCTGTCCCCCATCAAGCGCCTTGGCTGCATGAACAGCCCAATATGGATCCCGAAGCATGCCTCTGCCGATCGCCACCAGATCCGCCTTGCCCGACAAAATCACTTCCTGCGCAGCATTGTAATCGTCAAGCAATCCTACGGCAATTACAGGCACTTTCAGCAGCTGCTTAAATTCAGCAGCCAAATCCACTTGATATCCAGGCTTCGCTTCCGGACCGCCATTCGAGCCGACAGGCCCTTCGCCCCCCGAAGAGATATGGAAGATGTCGACACCGGCATCCCGATAACGCTTGCAGATTTCGGCACAGTGCTGAACGTCGTAACCGCCGTCCACATACTCTTTGGCTGACACCCGCATGATAATGGGCATGCCTTCAGGAAGAACCTCCTTGACGGCTTCGACAACCCGCTCCCCAAACAGAGGAAGATCCTGGCCATACTCATCACTGCGCTGATTGGTGAGCGGCGAATGGAACTGATGAATCAAGTACCCGTGGGCGCCATGGATTTCAACGGTATCGAAACCTGCCTCGACAGCTCGCCGAGCCCCTTCTCTAAAGGCTCGAATGAGCTCCTCCACCTCGGCGCCGGACAATGCCCTCGGCATTTTATAATGAGAACTGAACGGAATGGCGGATGGTGCCACGGATGGCTCAGCATCCTGTGCTTTTCTTCCGGCATGGCCCAGTTGAATTCCGATCTTGGTTCCATAGGAGTGCACCGTCTCCACAATCTTGCGATATGCTGGAATCTGATCATCACTCCATATCCCCGTATCCTGATTGGTAATGCGGCCGTCAGGATGAACCCCTGTCATTTCCACGATAATTAAACCGGTACCGCCTACAGCACGGCTGACATAATGGACAAAATGCCAATCATTCGGAATCCCGTCCTCTGCTTTCACGGAATATTGACACATCGGTGGCATAACGATTCGGTTCTTGAGAGTCAGGTTCTTAAAATTGTAGGGTGTAAACAAGTCTGCCAAGCGATTATCTCCTTCCATATCCAAATGATCATGATGTAATTAAATCCGTTACGGGTTATTATACACCTTTTCGCAGGGAAAACTAAAAAACAGCGGTTTCCCATATTGAGGATAATTGTCTGTTCAGATGGGTATACCATACAAAAAAGCTAAAGGGGCCGATCGTGATGTTCAAACGAAACCGAGCAGGAAGCTTCCTGCTGTGGATGATGTTAATCTTTTTAATCCTGCCGATAAACCCGGCAAATGGGTCCGATTTACATAATCCTTCGCTTCACCACCAAGAGACTTCCGTCATGTCGGAGTCGGGTCAAGCTGTGGATCACTCCAAGCGAACGAAGAACAAGAATGCCGGAGAACCCCTGACGCTGAGTCAATTGCTCAGAAAGTACCCGGATACCTTTCGCTCCAGCGGCCCCCGGATCAAACAGATCGCTCTGACCTTCGATGATGTGCCGGATCCGCGATTTACCGGGAAGGTACTCGATGTGCTGAAGGAATATGATGTGAAAGCCACCTTCTTTGCCGTGGGGGATCGAGCCAAGAAGCACCCCGACCTTGTAAAACGAATCCATGATGAAGGCCATTCCATTGGTAATCACTCCTACAATCATGCCCAGTTGAACAAACTGAGCCTGGATAAATTCAAGAGCCAAATTGAACGAACCAATACCATTTTGAAATCGTTGACCGGAGTAAATCCCCGGCTCATCCGTCCACCTTATGGTGATATTAATGAGGAACAGCTTCAATGGGCGCGCAAGAACGGATATAAAGTCGTGAACTGGAATGTCGATTCCCTCGACTGGAAGGGGCTTAACAAGGAAGAAGTCAAGAAAAACGTTCTGTCAGCAGTCGGGCCCGGTGCCATTGTGCTTCAGCATGCCGGCGGAGGCGTGGGGTCAGATCTGAACGGTACCGTTGAGGCACTGCCGGATATCATTACAGAGCTGCGAAATCGAGGATACAGCTTCGTCACCTTACCCGAGATGTTGAGTGTATCTGAGTCCAAATAAAGATTACGTAGAAGCAAAAAGACGGCTGCCCGGGATAATTCCAGGAAAGCCGTCTTGAATATGCTATAAAGTCAAATACCATTATTCGATGATGAACAATTTGATGTCTTGAATTCCGAATTGCTTAACGGAGGATTGTGAGCCAGGGATGAAAATGTCGATTTTGTTTCCTTTAATGGCACCGCCGATATCACGGGCTTCTGCTACAAATGCTTTCTTCGGAAGGCCGGGATGTTCGTGTCCTGTTACAAGTACTTTGGTTCCCAGCGGGATGACCTTAGGGTCAACCGCGATGGTTCCCAGCTCGAGGGAATTCCCGAAATAATCGACCGCACCCCATTTGCCATTCTCGCTTGCAGCAGCAGAATACGCTGTAGCTTTCACGGACAACGTCTTGCTGTAATTAAACGTTTTACCCCATGCTTCAACTACTTTGCTCTCAGGCGAAACGTTCAAGCTGGGCGTAAAACCGGTTGTTCCGGGAGCGATGGGAGCAGCAGAAGCCGTCGAGTTCATCGATACCGAACCGGGGATGGTGATTTTGAGACCCGGATATATATTCTTCGCTTCAATTTTTGGATTGGCATTCATCAGCTTGTCCATATTCACGCCGTACTGTTTGGACAAGAAGTAGAAGGTATCACCGCTCTTCGCAACGTGCACGGAGCTGGCATGTGCCTGCATTCCGCCTCCGGCAAAAGTCAGGCCAAGTGCAACGGCTGTAATAGTGAACCATTTTGCTGTTTTTCCAGCGATCTTGTTATTGTTGAGTCCTCGATTGATTTTCCATGATTTCATTTGTTGTAACATCTAAGATGCCTCCCTTTATGTAGCTTGTTCATTCGGATGAAGTATGTCAACGAACATGAATATATCACAAATTTGTAACCTATACTGCAAGAAATTGTTACCAATAAACAAACAAAAACAGCGTCAACGCCTGAAAAAATCAGGTTTGACGCTGTTTTCGTCTGTTACGATTCAGATATAAAAGTTACAAAACCTTGCTTAAAAACTCTTTTGTACGCGGATGTGTCGGGCTGCCGAACAGCTGGTCCGGCGTGCCTTCCTCAACAATTTTTCCGCCATCCATGAACAGGATTCGGTCCCCCACTTCGCGTGCAAAGCCCATCTCATGCGTAACGATGATCATTGTCATGCCACCCAGTGCGAGTTTCTTCATGACCTCCAGCACCTCACCGACCATCTCGGGATCGAGAGCCGAGGTAGGCTCGTCAAACAGCATCACATGCGGCTGCATCGCAAGCGCTCGCGCAATCGCGATTCTCTGCTTCTGTCCGCCGGACAGCTGTGAAGGATAAGCGTCTTTCTTATCCTGCAGACCAACAGACTTTAGCAGCTCGTCTGCAGTAGCTTCCGCCTCCTTGGCAGAGACTCCTCTTACTTGAACAGGAGCCAATGTGATGTTATCGATCACTTTTTTGTGGGGAAACAGATTAAACTGCTGGAATACCATCCCCATTTTCTCACGGGTAGCGTTAATATTGTGATTCTTGGCAGTGATGAGTTCGCCCTCGAACGAAATTTCTCCGCTAGTCGGCACCTCAAGCAGATTAAGACAGCGCAAGAACGTACTTTTGCCGGAGCCGCTGGGTCCGATGACAACCACGACTTCTCCCTTTGCAATTTCGATGTCGATGCCCTTCAATATCTCCAGCTTGCCAAACGATTTATGAAGTTCCTTAACGGTTATCACTTGCACTCAACTTCCTTTCCCAGACACCCAGAAGCTTCGAAAGAACGAATGTCAATATAAAGTAGATCATGGCGGCCACAAGCAGCGGATTCAGCGGGGCAAAGGTTGAACCGCGCAAAATCTGAGCTTGGTACATAATATCGTATACCCCGATGAACGATACGATGGAAGATTCCTTAATAATAACAACAAATTCATTACCGATCGCAGGCAGGACACCCTTCAGTGCCTGAGGCAAAATAATGTGACGCATCGCTTTGCCCCTCGTCATCCCGAGCGAGCGTGCAGCCTCCAATTGACCGCGGTCCACGCCTTGAATGCCGGCACGAAATATTTCAGCCAAATACGCGGCGCTATTGATAGACAGCGTGAGAATACCGGACTGAATCGGAGAGAACTTAATATCGAATGCAGCCAAGCTGTAATGTATGATAAACAATTGAACCAGCATCGGCGTACCGCGGATTATCTCAATATAAGCGGTCGCCAGGAACTTCAGGATTTTCACGCCCGACATACGCATGAGGGCAATAATCAAACCGAGAATGAATCCGAAAAATACCCCTAAGGCAGAAATCAGTAATGTAAACTGAATACCCTTCGCATAATAATCGCGATATTTCCAGAAAAATTCGAATGTATTCAGATTCTCGGTCGTACGTCCTGCCGCCAAATCACTGGCCTCGTCGACAAACTTCTGAATCTGGTTGTTCTCCTTCAAACGCTCCAGTGTAGCGTTGATGCTGCTGAGCAGCTCTTCATTCCCTTTGCGGACCCCGATGGCATAAGAATCGTTCTCAGCCGTTGGCTTGGCATCCGTGATGGCCATAGTCGCTTCATCCATATTCGTCTTGGCAATCGGATATTCAGCTAGGACAACATCCACCCGTTCAGATTCCAATTGAAGCAGCAAATCCGGTATTTTATCCAGTGAGACCACATTCGCTTTAGGAATGGTTTTGGCGATGGATTCCTGAATGGAGCTCTTCTGAACCCCGATCCGGGCTCCCTCGAGGCTTTCAAGTGTGTTAAACTTCAGCGCATCTTCCTTGCGCACCACCACGGACTGCTCCGCGGCATAATAAGGCTCCGAGAAATCGATGCTTTTTCTGCGTTCTTCCGTCGGATTCATGCCCGAAATAACAAAATCCACACGACCGCTTGTCAGTTCAGGCAGGAGTGCATCAAAGGAAGTATCCTTGATGATTAACTCAGCGCCCAGATCCTTGGCGATTTCCTTCGCAATGTCGATATCAAATCCGACGATGGTATCCACACCGTCTATCGTTTTATGGAACTCATAAGGTGCATAATCGGCACTCGTACCGAGAATCACCGTTTTCTTCTCACCCTCTGCATGGACGATACTGCCAAAAGACAGCACGACCACCATGAACAGAGTCATCCACGCTGTAAATTTACGTTTCATATGTTTCGTTTCTCCCCTAACTGTTACGGATAAATACATCAAATAAATAAATGCAACTGAGTCATTATAAAACATGGTGCATGAATATGCAATGAAAATTCATGGATTTTCATACAAGCTTACGCTGACCCTATTTTTCTTCATTGCATGCTTGTCCTATTTTAATACAACGGTTAATTAATCATTCACAAGAGCCGCTTATGTATCCTCGGATTCGTTGTATGTGTGAATAACTTTAATTATATGAAAGGTCCACTCATGAAATGTGATGAACTTCCATAACTACCCAGAGAACATCCATGTGCATACCCTCTGATCCATATTTTATCTCGCTGCACCTATATATAGAAATAGGTCTTCGGATTCACTCCTTATGCAACTGGCACTCAAATGAATATTGCATAATCCAACCGTTCACATCCCATCTTATAAATACGTATAGATCCTATGCCCGATTATCATCTCCTGCCGTCAACTCTCTGTCTGTCTCTGCTTCCATGATTCATGCAAGCTTGCGGCTGGTTATTAATTAGCTATAGCTATACTCATATAGGAGGTGTACCCATGCTGTTAGAAGCACTGTATCATGTTCCAAGAGATAAATGGGCTTATGCATATGATACCTATACTATTCATCTCAGGATTCGAACCAAGAAGAATGACATTGATTCCGTTGTTGCTATGACCGGCGACAAATATGACTGGGACCGTACGTACTTCGAGATCACCATGGAAAAGGCTGCCTCTGATGAGATGTTTGATTACTGGGAGTGCGGAGTCAGGCCAAAATACAAAAGATTATCTTACGGATTCCGGATCCATGCCGGAGATGAGACGGTTTATATGGTGGATAGCGGGATCGGATGGGATTACCCTTACCCGCCTGCGGGTTACTTCGAATTTCCGTACATACATGAGGTTGATGTGTTCAAAGTCCCGGAATGGGCTAAAGAAGCTGTGTTTTATCAAATTATGACAGAGCGCTTTGCCAACGGGAACCCGGCCATCAACCCTGTCGGAACAGAAGTATGGGGCGGCAAGCCGGAAGTGGATAATTTCTTCGGCGGCGACCTGCAAGGTGTGCTGGATCATCTGGATGATCTGGTTGAGCTGGGCATTAATGCGATTTATTTTACCCCCCTCTTCCTCTCCCCCTCCAACCATAAATACGACACGGTCGATTATAAACAGGTGGATCCGCAATTCGGCGATAATGAACTGCTGAAGAAGGTTGTGGATACTTGTCACAGCAAAGGAATTCGAGTCATTCTTGATGCGGTATTCAATCATTGCAGCGAAGAGTTCCCGCCTTTTCAGGATGTGCTGAAGCATGGCAAAAACTCTCCATATGCCGAATGGTTTCATGTCAATCAATTTCCCTGCGAGGTAAAAGATGGCATCCCGACCTATGATACCTTCGGCTTCTATGGAAATATGCCTAAATTCAATACCGCCCATCCAGAGGTTAAGGAATACTTGCTGGGCGTAGCCGAATACTGGATCAAGGAGATCAAGCTGGACGGTTGGCGCCTTGATGTCGCCAACGAAATTGACCATCATTTCTGGAGAGACTTCAGACAAGTCGTCAAGAAGGCCAATCCTGAAGCTTATATCGTGGGAGAGGTATGGTCAGACTCCTTAATCTGGCTGGCCGGTGACCAGTTCGATTCGGTGATGAATTATCCTTTTGCTGATAAAGTGCTCGAATTCTTCAATGGCAATATGGATGGGCTCACTTTTGCTAACCGTATCGGATCCATTCTGATGCGTTACCCCCAGCAGACCAATGAAGTGGTCTTCAATCTGCTGTGCAGCCATGATACTCCTAGGCTGCTCACGCGCGTGGGAGGAGACACCCGGCGCATGAAACTCACCGTTGTATTCCTGTTCACTTTCATGGGAACTCCCTGTATTTTTTATGGCGATGAAGTCGGATTAACCGGAGATGGAGATCCCGATTGCCGCAAATGCATGGAATGGAATCCCGAAAAACAAAACCTTGAGCTGTATGAATTTTATCGCAGCATGATTGCACTACGAAAAAAGCACAAGGCTCTCAGGCAGGGTCGTTTTCGCTTCCTCCAAGCCAATCTTCATGACCCATGCATCGTATACGAACGTGCAGATGATCAATTGCATTTTATCGTCTGGATGAACAACAGTGACTCCTATCGTACCTTGTCCCACCCCATCGTCACTACCGATTGGTTTGATGCGCAAACCGAAGAATCCGTAAAGCCGGTAAACGGAATCATGCATGTTGATTTGGAGCCTTACGGGTACCGTATACTGTGCCGTCGCCTCAAACCATAATCTGTTGTTGTAAATGGCGATCAACCTCGCTGAGCTGTAGAAAGTGCCACCTCACAAAACGTATACCCAGTTGTCACAAAGGGGTACCTGGATAGCGGAAATCTCAAGCTATCCAGGTACCCCTTTATCAATGCCTTGTCCTATCGGCTGGAAATTTGATGGTATATCTCTTGATACTCCTTCGCCGATACGCTCCAGCTGTAATCCCCGCTTAATGCGTTCTTGCTCACTTTGCGCCAGTGTTCCGGCATGCGGTATATCGATGTCGCCCTGCGAATCGTGTTCATCATGTCATGCGCATTGTAATCCTTGAAAGAGAACCCGTTTCCTTCACCGGTGTATTCGTTATAGGCATGCACAGTATCATTCAAGCCACCCGTTTCACGCACGATCGGCACGCTGCCGTAACGCATGGCAATCAGTTGGCTGATCCCGCATGGTTCAAATTTCGATGGCATCAGAAACAGGTCGCTGCCTGCGTAAAATCGCCGGGATAATGGTTCATTGAACCTGATTTGGGCTGACATTTTGTTCGAATACCGATTCGCCGCTTCCCGGAACCAATGCTCATAGGAAGGATCTCCCGTTCCCAGGACAACAAATTGAATCTCATCGTAATACAGCAGCTCATCCAGAATGCGGATTACGAGATCGAGTCCCTTGGAATCAACCAGACGGGTTACCATCGACATTAACGGGATGTGTGGTGCCACCGGCAGATTCAATTCTTCCTGCAGTGCTATTTTGTTCTGTGTTTTCTTGTTCAGTCCACTCCGGTACTTCACGGCCAGATGCGGATCGGTAGCCGGATTGTAGCTCTTGGTATCAATCCCGTTTACAATGCCGCTCAGCCTTGAACCTTGTGCTGACAAGAGCCCGTCGAGTCCATATCCATAATAACCGGTTTGAATCTCGGAAGCATAAGTCGGACTCACCGTCGTGACATGATCTGCGTAGACAATGCCAGCTTTCATGAAATTCACGTTGCCGTAATACTCTACGCCATCCGCCTTAAAATAACGGCTGTGGATTCCCAGCAGATCAACCAATACCTCATACGGGTAAACGCCCTGATACAGGAGATTATGGATCGTGAATACCGTTCGAATCCCTGCGTAGAAAGGATTATGACGATAGACATCCTCAAGGAGCAGTGGAACCATCGCGGTATGCCAATCGTGGCAATGAAGCACGTCCGGCTGGAAATCGATGATCGGCAGTATCTCGAGCACCGCACGGTTAAAGAAGGAGAAACGCTCGCCATCATCCATATAACCGTAAATACCGTCACGGCCAAAATAATACTCGTTATCAACAAAATAAATCGTTACACCGTCCTCAACCAAGGACTCGATACCGCAATATTGCTCACGCCAGCCTACCCGGACCCGGGTTTCTCCAACAAACAGCATGCGTTCCCGATACTCCGCAGGGATGCCGCGATATTTCGGCAGCACAACCCGAATATCCTCGCCCATGCCACGAAGTGATTTGGGTAATGCAGCGATGACGTCCGCCAATCCGCCTGTCTTGATGTATGGTCCACATTCTGATGCCGCAAATAACAATTTCAATCCTGCTTCCCCCTTTGGCTCCGTTTGGTTTTGCGAACGGTCTTCTCTTTTGCTGCTGCCGCCTTCAGCTGTTCTTGCTCCGAATCTTTCGTTTTCCTCGAACGCGGCGGTTTTTTCTTTAAAACGACCATGCTTAATGGAGGCAGCTTGATCTCCAAGCTATGGTTTTGCTCGTGCCAGGCTTGCTTCTCCGCTTTCATATCGCCGTCGTTCAGCAGTCCGGCGCCTCCGTAATCGGTATGATCTGAATTCAGTATTTCCACGTATTGCCCGGCTCTTGGCAAACCGATCCGATATTTGTCATATGCTCGGGGCTGAAAGTTAATGACGATGATCAGCGTATCTCCGGGCTTGGTCCCTTTCCTCATGTACGCTATAACACTCTGGTTGTTATCATTGGCACAAAGCCACTGGAAGCCATCCATGACATGATCCTGTTCCCACAGCGCCCTTTCGTCCACATACATAGCGTTTAGCGCTGCCGTAAAAGCCTGCTGTTGGCGGTGGCTTTCATAATCCAGCAGCAGCCAATCGAGCTGCTCCTCATCCTTCCATTCGATGAACTGACCGAATTCCCCGCCCATGAACAACAATTTCTTGCCAGGCTGCGTCATCTGATAACCAAGTAAAATGCGTAATCCGGCAAACTTCTGTTCATAACTGCCAGGCATTTTATTGAGCAGCGATTTTTTGCCATGGACAACCTCGTCGTGAGAAAGCGGCAATGTAAAATTTTCCGAATAGGCATAACAAATGGGAAATGTTAGTAAATTATGTTGGGTAGGCCGCAACACATACTCCTGCTCCACGTAGGACAGTGTGTCATTCATCCAGCCCATATTCCATTTGTAATTGAACCCCAGTCCGCCTTCGTGCACAGGGGCGGTTACCCCTGGCCATGCGCTGGATTCCTCTGCCATCATCAAGGCATGGGGATAATAGCTAAACACCGCTTTATTCAATTTCTGCAGAAAGGATATCGCTTCAAGATTTTCCAAGCCCCCCCGTTCATTAGGGCTGAACTGACCCTCGGACTTCTCAAAATCAAGGCGGATCATGCTTGTAACCGCATCAACACGAAGTCCATCAATATGATACATATCCATCCAAAATAAAGCATTGGAGATGAGGAATGAAATCACCTCAGGCTTGGCATAATCGAAAGACAGCGTTCCCCAGCCCGGTTTCTCCGCTTTTTGCGCATCGCCGTATTCATATAGCGGTGACCCGTCAAACTGGCGAAGTCCGTGGGCATCCTTGGCAAAATGCGCGGGCACCCAGTCCAGCAGCACGCCGATACCGGCTTGATGCAGCTGGTCTACCAGGTACATGAAATCATGGGGACTGCCGTATCTGCTAGTCAGAGCATAAAACCCGGTTCCCTGATACCCCCATGAGAGGTCGTAGGGATGTTCGGCCAGCGGCATAAATTCCACGTGGGTATAACGCATATCCAGCAAATAAGGAATAAGCAGATCCGCCATTTCACGGTATGTAAAGAAGGAGCCGTCCTCCTTTTGCCGCCAGGTTCCAAAATGCATTTCATATATGTTCATCGGCTTGCTGTAAGGTGATGTATTCTTCTTTTTCCACAGGGCATCGTTCCACTGATATCCAGACAGATCCGTAACTACCGATGCAGTAGCAGGCCGTAGCTCCGCATGAAACGCATAGGGATCCGCCTTTAGGAACGTTTCACCGAATGATCCAGTAATCTGGTATTTGTAAAAAGTTCCAGTCTGCATACCGGGGAAAAACCGACTCCAAATTCCTGAATCGGGTATCCTATATAACGTGTCATGGGTGCCATCCCAGCCGTTCCACGCTCCCGCAAGACCAACCTGCCTTGCGTGGGGAGCCCATACCGTAAAACGCACGCCCTCTTGCCCATCTTCTACGGCAACGTGTGCGCCCATACATTGATAACTGTGAAACCAGGTTCCTTCATGAAATAAATACACTTGTTCCGGAGTCATGTTTCCTTCCCTAACTGCTTGATTCAATTGTCGTCACCTGCTTTTTCTTAAAAATCCATTATTATTAATGTTATTACCCCATTCTTACCATGTTGAAAATAAAAAATGTAACCCATCAATAAATTTGTAATTTTCAAAATACTTTTTCAATATAATCGTTTCAAACCCCGGGAATGTCGTTTATGTAATGTACAACGTGAAAATACATTGGGAGGGAAACGTGATGAAGAGAAAAGACTGTATTGCTATGCTTCTGGCCGGAGGAGAGGGTAAAAGATTAGCCCCCCTTACGTCCAAGCTGGCAAAACCCGCTGTTCCATTCGGCGGACACTACCGTATAATCGATTTTCCTCTCAGCAATTGTGTGAACTCTGGAATCGATACCGTTGGAGTACTTACACAATACGAGGCAGAATCATTACACGAACATATCGGCGAAGGTGAACCCTGGGGACTAACACATACAGAACACGAAGGTATTGCGCTGCTTCCGTCAAACAACATAGATCAAGAAGGCTACTTAGGAACAGCAGATGCCATTTATAAAAACATTCCTTACATCGATGAACAAAATCCGGAGCATGTGCTCATACTGTCTGGTGACCACATTTATCAGATGGATTATCGGGAAATGCTCGATGCTCATATGAAACAAGGTGCACCTGCGACAATTTCTGTCATGGAAGTTCCTTGGGAAGACGCCAGCCGTTTTGGTGTTATGAGTGTTGACGATAACCTGAATATCATTGAATTTGCTGAAAAACCGGCAAAACCGGAAAGCAATCTTGCATCCATGGGCATTTATTTGTTCCGATGGGACTACCTGAAGCAGCATCTAATGGAGGACGCAGCCGACCCGAACTCCAGCCATGACTTCGGGAAGGATGTGATCCCTAAAATGCTGTCCGGAGAGGAGCCATTGCTGGCGTTCCGTTTCCAAGGCTACTGGCGTGACGTTGGCACCGTAGAGAGCTTATGGGAGGCACATATGGATGTGCTCAGCCAAAATGAGCTTGTGCTTGAGAGAGCCGATTGGCCGATGTACACCCGTGCTTGGAAAACCAAACTTACCGCAGCTCGTACCCGTAATGCGGAGCATACGGATTGCCTCATTCACGACCAATGCACCTTTGAAGGAAAAGCCAAGAGCTCTGTTGTATTCTGCGGTGCAGAGATCGGTAAATATTCCATCGTGAAGGACAGCGTGGTGATGCCCAATGCCAAGATTGGCAAAGGAGTCCATGTTGAGCATGCCATCATCGGCGAAGGAGCCATCATCAAGGATGGAGCCGTTGTAAAAGGCGCTCCCGGCAACGTGGTTGTGGTGGGACCGTATGAGACGGTGCTACCGAAACCAACCGTACGTACCCAGCCGTCCCGTCTGCTTCAGGATGTGTATGAAAAAGGTCGTATGCGTGCCAACGTTTCTTCATCCTAGCCTTCCCTCATACCATGGAAATGGGGTCAGCAGTGATAATCTCCCCCTTCCTCCTTTATAAAAAAAGCGATCCCGTAAGACGGATCGCTTTTTCTCATGTATGTTGCCCTGCTGACTTTTTCTTAAGCGCGTGCGACTTACAGATTTTATATAGTTAGCTGGTTGAGATTAACCAAAAGTCTTCTCATATAAATTCACGAACCGACCGCCCATATCCTGCTCGGCCACGAATTGAAATCCCTGACGCTGATAAAATTGATTCAGTGTAGGCAGATGCGAAACGCAATCCAGTCGGAAGCCCCGTCTGCCCTTTGATAACAAATACGCCTCCGCAAACGAGATCATCTTCGCTCCGAGCTCAAGTCCCCGGTAGGAGGAGCGTACGGTTAGCCGATGCAGATACCCGAAACCCGGATCGTCCCGATCACCCCAATACGCAGCATCTCCGTACTGAAGGGTGAACATGCCAGCAGCTTCCCCTTCATGCCACAGAATAAACACCTCTCGCTCTGCCAAGTACTGCTGCATCAATTCCAGGGAAAAGAGCGATGGGCTCCACTGCCTCCGTCCTTCCTGCTCCATCACTTCGGCTGCCTCCTTGAGCAGAAGCAGCATCTCCCCTGCATTCTCTTCCTCTGCGAGTCCCAGCTCAAAGCGACCCCTCCCGGTTGAAAACGTTGCTAACGCCTTATATCCCACTCTCCTGCACGCTCCCTTCTAAAAAAAGCTTTGCCGGTCACCCGGCAAAGCTTAAGCGCTCGGTCCGGCCAGATCGTCCTCGCCGTTCTCCAAACCACCAGCCATGGGAATTTTCCCTTCCGGCAGCGGAAGTTTGACGATCACGGAGGTTCCTTGTCCAAGCTCACTCTCCATCTCCATCGCTCCCCCATGAAGCTCTATGAGCTGCTGGGTTATGGCGAGTCCAAGTCCTGTTCCGCCATTCAATGGGTTTACCTGGAAGAATCGGTCTTTGACCCGTCTAAGATGCTCATCCGATATGCCAATACCATGATCCTTGACGGTGACAATTACGAATTTTTCCTCTATGGTGAAGGATAAATTGATCGCACCGTTCTCATGCGAGAACTTGACCGCATTGTCCACGATATTGAGAAACACCTGTTTTAAGCGGTTGGCATCCCCGTAGATGATCGGTTTTTCGTCGGACACCAATTTGATCTGGATGCCCTTCTTCTCGGCTTTGGTCCACAGATTGAGCATGATCTCCTGCAGAAGCTCGCGTAAGTTCACGATCCCCTTCACAAGTTTCATTTCATTTTGCTGCAGCTTCGAGAAGTCGAGCAACTCCTCTACGAGGCCAATCAACCGATCGGTTTCCTTGGTGATAATCTGCATTCCGATTTTTGTTTCTTCAGGATCGTAACCGCCGGAGTCAAGCGTTTCGCTCCAGCCCTTGATGCTGGTGAGCGGTGTGCGCAGCTCATGCGATATCGATGAGATAAAATCATCCTTTACCTGATTGCTTCGCACAATCTCCTGAGCCATATAGTTCAAGGTGGAGGATAACTCGCCAAGCTCATATTTATAATCGCCCTTGATCCGCACGTTAAACTTGCCCTTGGCCATCTGGGCGGATACCGTTGTGATATTGTTGAGCGGCTTCACAATGGAGTTAGCCAGCCCAATGCTGAATGCCAGGACAATGGCAAGCACGGCCGCTCCGATGCTGATCGCAAACAGCGTCATTTTCATCAGTTTATCGTTAATGTACTCAAGCGATGTCACGTAACGAAGCACATAGGTGTTCTCAAAACCGTTCGAAACCGTTTGGGATACGGCCATGACGATCTGACCGGTACCCTGCTGCTTGCCGATCCAGCGGCTCGTATTGCCGGCAAGCGCTTGAGTGACATCACTGGTTTTGATCGTCTGCTCCAAATCGAAACCGGTCGAGGTGGTGAGGACTTGCCCCGCAGGATTCAATATTTGAAGCTCCGTATTATACAATTCAAAATGACGGAGCATCTCGCTCAACTGATTAACATTATCCGCCGAGGTCAATCGAAAGGGCTGATAAAATTCGTTGGCGGTGTGAATATGGTTTGTCATATGGTTGTATACCGTATCGTAATAATACGTTCGTACTGCGATAAGAAAAATAACCTCAATCAGCAGCAACGCAATGAACACTACGAGAAAGTAGTGAAGCACGATTTGCCGCCGAATGCCTTTTTTGATGATCATTGTCCCTGACCCTTCCATTTATAGCCATGACCCCATACCGTCTGGAGGTATTCCGGCTCGGAAGGATTGCCTTCGATTTTTTGGCGCAGTCTCCGAATGTTCACGTCCACGATTTTGGGATCACCCATATATTCTTTGCCCCATACATGATCCAGCAGTACATCACGGCTAAGCGGCGTGTTTTCTTTCTCCAGGAAGAACTGCACCAGCGAGAATTCGGTCGGCGTCAGCTCCACTGGCTGCCCGTTCTTCTTAAACTGCTTGGAGATCAGATCCAGCGTGAATGGACCTGATTGAAAGGATACCTTAGCGGTTCCCGCTCGCTGAACATTCACCCGTCGGAGGAGAGATTGCAGCCGCGCAATTAACTCTGTCGGACTAAACGGTTTGCTGACATGATCATCGGCTCCGACTGAAAGAGCATATACCTTATCCTGCTCCTGGACTTTCGCTGTCAGGAAAATAATGCCGATTCGCTCGTTCGTTTCCCGAATCCTGCGGCACACTTCAAAACCGTCAATTCCCGGAACCATCACATCGAGCAAGGCGATATCGATATCTGGCGTCGTTTGCAGCATACGAAGGGCTTCATTGCCGTCTCCTGTCTCCAGAACGTCAAAGCCGTTTCGTTTGAGATTGATTACAATAAAACTGCGGATTGATTCTTCATCTTCTAATATAAGCACTTTACTCAAGGTCTAGTTCCCCTTTCTTTCGATAGGAGCCACATTATTGCTGCTTGGCTTTTTATCTTTTTTACTCAGCTTCAAATCTCCGTGACTCCGGTAAGCGATCACGCGGTTCTTCTCTTTCACCAAAATCTCCCAATCAGATTCTGCTTTGCCCCACTGGGCCATCGTGAAGAATTTAATCTCAGCGACCGATTCGCCCGTGTCCGTCAAGACAAAATTCAAATAAGCATTTTTGTTGGATTCCGGTGTGATGGTGATCTTCTGATACATGTCCGGCGGAAAGTCCAGATAAAAGCGATTATCCATGTCATAGTATCTTTGAAGTACAAATTGCAGGCCTTCCCGTTCGCCGCTCTCGCGAATTTCCCCGTCCCACTGGAAGTAGGTGGTAAAGAACGGGATCTCATCCACGATAAGCCGATCCTCCCAGCCGCTTGGTCTCGTAAGAACACCAAACTCCAAAATCCCGTCATCATTCACGTCTTCGCTCTCTACAGGCAGTTCCTTGTAGGTAAGCAGTTCGTCCTGAAGCACGTCAATAAACTTGCTATCTTCCATAATGATGATTTTGGAATACGAGGAGTTGGATACAACGGAAGCGTCCAGGATGATACCTTCTTTGTTTTTGGCCACTTTACCTGCGACAACATTGTAATAACTTTCAATATTTGGCCCAAGATCCAGCTTGTTAAGCTCTACAAAGGCATCTTCAAACTTATCATACTGATAGGTGCTGATATACGATAACTCCTTCTGCTGGAGATAGACAACCGTGATATCCTTGACCTTGTCACCATTCATATCACCAATATTAAAGTGCGTGTACGGCAAGGCAGGCACTTTTTCCAGCGAATCCCCGGAGAATGAATACACGGTCAGCAAGTTTTGGAGATTCTCTTCGCCGCGGGAGAAACCAGCTACGATATCAACCTTGCCGTCATTCGTGAAATCAACGAAATCAAACGATTCCAGAACCGTCCCTTCCCCGTCAAAATCCAGCTTCTTCACCCATGTATCACCCTGCTGCTGCATGATCATGCCATGGATCTTAACTTCTTCATCCGGCGTCTGATAGAAGACAACCGCTTCCAGAATGCCATCATTGTCCAGGTCATGGATTCGGATCGAACTGCTGTCCACGTCACTTCGCGGCCGGATAATGGCTCCGTTGTCCAGCTTAAGCTTCTGAAGTGCAGACTGGATGGCACCATTCAGTGTCGCTTTATCCGTCGGCAAATCCGGTTTCTTCATTAAGGAGACTGGGTCCTGAATGAACGTGCAGCCGCTTATGATCAATAGTAACAAGCCCGATAAGAGGGCTTGCATCACTCTGTATTTCAATAAGTATCAACTCATTTCTATACATTCACCCAGATATAAGGGCAAACGATAATTACAGTCTTGACTTCTCACCATGCGTTAAACGTCTCCCGGTTACATCCACTGCAAGCTGCCCGCCCGCAAGACCCATGATGCGGGTGCAATATTTCTCGGCAAGCTCCAGGGGGATAACGGTAAATACCGTTAAACGTTCTTCTTCACACAATGTTTTAAGGGTCTTCAACACGTGTTCGGCCGAGGCCGGATCGAGCCCCGTCACCGGTTCGTCGGCCAATATAACCTTGGCCCCGTGGACCAGTGCCCGTGCAATGGCAATTCGCTGCTTCTCGCCGCCGCTGAGCTCGCCTGCCTTGCGCTTAGCCTTGTCCAATAAACCAAGATGCTCGATTGTATCCATGGCCCCCATATAATCATCAGATCGAACCATCCCCGTAACCATTCGCCACATCGGCGTTTGGCTGGATTGCCCGATCAATACGTTCTTAAGTGCGGTACGATTTACATTTAAGGCCGGGTTCTGCTCAAGATAAGCCCATTCCCGGCGAATCCTCCGTTTTCCAGCAGGATTCATCATATCTTCGCCATCGATGGTTAACTTGCCGCCATCCCATTTTTGCTGCATGGAGAGGCAGCTCATCATCAGACTTTTTCCGCTTCCGCTTGCACCGATCAGACCGATCATTTCCCCGTGTTCCATCTGAAAAGTAATATCCTTTAACACCGGTGTGCGGTCAGGGCCCATCGTTTTCTTCAGGCGATCCACTTTAATCATGTTATCGTCTCTCCCGTCAAGTGCATATTCCTACTCTCTAGTTTAGAAGAAAGCGAAAGCAATTGCCATGAGAACACATGTTTCTATTTCTGTGGAGATACAGATTTGACTTTAAACCATAAACCCGTACACGCAAACAAAATATACAAGCCTCCGAGCAGAACAAATATGCCTCCGTTCCATCCGGTTTCCATAATCGCCCCGCCGGCATTAGGACCTGCTATGCTGCCCGCATTAAAGTGAAAGGAAGCCACCACGTTTGCTGCCGGCAGCAGCACTCGAGGAAGTATATCGGCAGCATAAGCCAGCCCAAGCGAGAAGAACGATCCGACCAATCCTCCCGCCAGAGTTAACAATACTAATATTGCCCAGAAATTCGTTCCTGCCACCGGTATGAGCAAGAAACAGCACCCGCCCACGATCCCGGCGATGGTCAGCACCCGTTTCCGTCCGAATTTGTCGCTCCATATTCCGAGTGGAAGCTGCAGCAGGAGTCCGCCGATCCCGACAAAAGGCAGCAGGGCCGAGATCTCGCCTAAAGTGAATCCGCTTCTTAATCCATATACAGGGAAGTTGCTGTTAATCCCCGCTTTCATGTACCCGTACAAAAAAGCAGGGATTAATGCAAACCAGGCCAAGCGGTAGCTTTTGAGATACCGGCCTCCAGGCTGCTGTTCCCCGTTTTCGCTTTTTTCCGGCTTCAGATTCGGGAGCTTAAAGAGCACAACCAACAGAATGAACAAGAACAGTACCGCCAGGATCAGAAACGGTACCGCTTCGCCATATTTTAATAGAGGAATGCCCAGCGGCCCAATACTAAATCCCAGTCCGTACGACATGCCGTAGAAGGATATGCTCCGCCCCCGGTTTTTAGGCGTTGACATCATGAGCACCCAGAGCTGTGCGGCATAATGAAGGGCACTGTCGCCAATGCCGACAAGCACCCGGAGCACAAACCAGACGGCCACACTCGGTATTAATGGAAATGCGACAAGCGACAGCATGACCAGAACGAGCCCGGACACAATCAACTTTTTGAAGCCGACCCACCCGAGAACCCTCTCGGCCACCAGCGTCATCGCAAAGGATCCAACGTATAGTGCGGCTGCATTCAATCCGTTCATGGATGAGGAGATGCCCATCCGTTCCAAAAATATAGCCAGTACCGGCAGTAACAGTCCTTGGCTTAAGCCCGCCGCAACCACGACGGCAATTAATATAAAATAATGAGTTCTCCCTTGACGGGGGTTTACAACTTCTGCCACTGCAATATAGTCCTCCTCTAATGTGAAAAAACGATGAATTTAAACAGTCAGATGAACATTATAGTGGACAAGCCCAATCGATACAAGCCATAATAAGAACAATGCCATCAATTGGGAGGGTATCTGTGTAATGAAGTACAAAGTTAGTATTGATGTATCCATGGTGTACGAGCTGCTGGGCAGCTTCATGATATATGCAACAAGAAAATGGACCGATAACCTGGATATCGGAAAGCAGCTTATTACCGAGATGGACGAACGTTTGCCTCAGCAGGTGCGCGTCCAGTTCAGTGGAGCCCGTTTATGGCCGCTGGCCGATTATGACGTATTATATGCCCTGATCATGCTTAGGGGAGAACATGAGGAGATTCCGGATTTTCTTGAATGGATTGAATCATCCCCTGTGGAAGAACTCCATGGTCTGCTGCAGCCGCATTTGCCGTCCCTGTCACTGGATGAAATCTCTAGAATCCGAGCAGACTACACACCACTCATGAAACTCTGGTATGAGCATTATTTTTCCAATGTGGAACGGGATTTGTATCATTTGCTGGAGGAAGATGCCGAGGAAAAACGGATGCTTCTTCCCAAAATGGACGACGAGAACCTGATCGAATACGCCTCAAGCGGCGTTATCCTGGACGATGTGCGGCAGGAACATGTGGTCTTGTTCCCCGGAACTCATTTTCGCCCGATCAATACCTATTGCTTCTATGAAAATGTACTCCTGCTCCAATATCCGATCGATATCCCGGAGGAAGAGGAAGATGAACCCCCCGTTGTGCTCCTGCGCATGACAGAGGCGCTTGCGGATCCGGAACGTCTCCGTCTCCTGCGATATATTGCGGACGAGCCGAAGGCCGTATCCGAAATGGCAACTGAACTGGGGCAGCCTTATGAAGATCTGATGCATCATTTAATGATATTGAGGGCGGCAGGTTTGCTGCGCTCCCATCTGAAATCCGAAAATAACGAAAGATTCAGCCTGCGACCGGATGGAGCATCCGAACTGCAGATGTTCCTGGAGACCTACATTCGACTTTCATAGCAAGAAGGAGCGTACCATGAGCCAAACATCACAGCATATTATTTTCGACATGGATGACACCTTGATTCACTGCAACAAATATTTCGATCTGATCCTGGGTGATTATTTCGAGTGGATGACCGAATGGTTCCAGCAGTATGGTGTAACTACTCAGGATATCCGTACCAAACAGATGGAAATCGACGTAGCCGGCGTGGATAAGATGGGATTCGCAAGCGTTAACTTCCCCAAATCCCTGATCGCTACGTATCATTATTTTAGCAAGGTTCACGGAAGAGGAAGATCTCCAAAAGAAGAGGAGCTGCTCTTCAAATTAGGTCTAAGTGTGTATGATCAGGAAATTGAGGCTTATCCCGGCATGATTGAGACATTGGAGGAGCTTCGGGATGAAGGACATCAATTGTACCTGTACACCGGTGGAGAATCCAAAATTCAGACACGTAAAATCGAACAAATGAAACTAGCGGAGTATTTTAATGATCGTATCTATATCCGTCAGCATAAAAATATTACGGCCCTGGAAGAAATCCTGAGCCTGGGAACATTCGACCGCTCCGACACGTGGATGATCGGCAACTCGCTTCGCACGGATGTGGTGCCGGCTCTAACGGCTGGTATTAATAGCATTTATATCAAGCAGCAGCGAGAGTGGCAGTATAATCTGGTGGAGCTGAAACAAGAACCCCATAATGTGCTGTACACCGTTTCCGCCTTAACCGAGGTGCCTGAAGTCATTCAGGAGCATTTAAATTAAACCAAATAAAACCGAGCCGCTCAGGACAGCATCCTGAATTGGCCCGGTTTTTTGCTTTACTCTACATGACAACCCTTACTTCACGGACGCGCTTGTATCCTCTGCCTGTACGGATAGCTTTCCATTACCGTCGGCAGCCAGCACAATCCTGCCCTTATACGTGCTGCCATCATCATTTTTAAAAGATAATACCTGGGTTTTGCCTTGAAGCAGCAAGGATTTCAGCATCGCATGCGTAACATTCTTGCCCGCAAATTCCTTCCAGATCACATAACTGCAGCCGGTCTTGAAGTTCGCGCAGCCATAACCCTTGCGTCCTTCAATAATCTGCCCGTCACACCCGGGTCTAGGACAGCGCCCTAACGGTGATCGCACGGACGACGCATCGGTTGCTGTCTTAGATTTGGGAGCACTCTTCGCGGGACGCTCTTCGCGGGCGCGAGCCGCGGCATCCGCTTTCCCCGTGCTCCGCTTCCCTCTGCCCTTCGCCTTGTCCTCATCTCCACCGAATAAGGACGAAGGTGCAGGACGCTGCGAGGATACCTTGTTTATGATGGAAATGGTAAACTTCTGCACATTTTGCATGAACACGTCTGCCGAAGCCTCACCCTTGGATATTTGGTTTAGACGCCGCTCCCATTGGCCTGTCATCTCGGGTGAAGCCAGCAATTCTACACCTGCATGCCGGATCAGCTCAACCGCCGTTCTTCCTTTTTGGGTTACGGTGATTTTCTTGCCCTGCATCGTAATATATCCAACCTTTTTCAAACGCTCGATCGTTGCTGCCCGGGTTGCCGGCGTTCCAAGCCCGCTGTCCTTCATGGCATCCCGAAGTGCTTCATCCTCAATGGACTTTCCGGCGCTTTCCATCGCCTTCAGCAAAGTCCCTTCCGTGTAACTCTTCGGCGGCTGGGTCGCCTTTTCTTTCACTTCGGACTTTTTACAGTGAACGGGATGATCGGGAACCAGGTCGAATGAGCGATCGTTCCACTCCTGGGTCTCCTCTTCCTCGTCCTCTTTTCCCTTCTTAGAGGAAGGCTTGGCCTTCTTCTGCTCTTTATCCCGGGTTATCAGCACCTTCCAGCCGAGGGACAGCAGCTCCTTAATTCCGGTCTTAAACGTCTCTCCCTCAACCTCGGTAAGCACCGTATGCTGCTTGTACTTCGCCGGTGGGTAAAAATGCGACAGAAAACGGATGATGACCAGATCATAAATATGCTGCTCCTCCTTGCTCAGCGTGCCCGGACGCTTCAATGTCGGGAGGATGGCATGGTGATCCTCTACCCGCTGCGGATTGCATACGGCTTTGTTGTTGATATTAACACGGCTCGGCTCGGCCCCTTCCGCCATGGAGGCATAGGGGGTCGATTTTAACATATGAAGCGCCTTGTGCATCCCTTCAATGTTCTGTTCATTGACATAGTTGGAGTTGGTACGCGGGTACGAGATCACCTTATGGCGTTCATATAGCGCTTGTGCAAGATCCAGCGTTTTTTTGGCAGAGTATCCGTACTTGGCATTGGCATCGCGCTGGAGAAGTGTCAAATCATACAATTTGAATGGATATTCCTTGGTTTCCTTCACTTCATATTTCGCAATGACACCGTTCTTACCGTTCACCTTGGCAGCGATCGTGTCCGCTTTCTCCTGGGAGGTCAACCGTTCTCCCTGCCATGTCCCGGTATACTCCAGCTTCTCTTGCTTAAACACCGCCAACACATCGTAAAAGGTTTGCGATTCGAAGGCTTCAATCTCCTTCTGCCGATCATAGATAAGAGCAAGAACCGGCGTCTGCACCCGCCCTACGGACAGTAATGTCTGATGACGCGTTGTAAAGGCGCGTGACGCATTCATGCCGATCAGCCAATCCGCTTCACTGCGTGCGCGTGCGGCTTGGGTCAAATACTCGAATTCCACCCCGTCCTTCAGCTCCGCAAAACCTTTGGCAATGCTCTCCGCTGTTAAATCCGATATCCATAATCTTTTTACGGGTTGTCTGAGCTTTAATTGCTGCTGGATCAAGGCGAAAATATACTGTCCTTCCCGTCCCGCATCACAAGCATTTACGATATGGCTGCAGCGCTTGGCTACCTCGCCAATGACCTTCAATTGGTCCTTGGTTTTCGGATTCGGGATGATTTTGAACTGCTCCGGAATGATCGGCAGATCCCGTAAATTCCAGCGTTTATACTTCGGATCATATGCATCCGGCTCAGCAAGCCCTACCAGATGTCCGATAGCCCAAGTTATGATATACTGCTCTCCTTCAAGATATGTACGGTTATTCTTCGCTCGCGGCTCGATTACCGCAGCAATGTTCCGTCCCATATCCGGCTTTTCGGCAATGACCAACGTTTTCAAATGACATTCTCCTCCCCGACCGAGTTGCCCCGTGCGCAGTGGCTAACTCCAAAAAGGACTTCGCTCTCGCGAAGTCCCTTTAACTACTATTTATGATAGCATATTTAGGAGAGGGTTTAAACCAGAACCGTAGCACCCATCAAATATTTGTCTACCTCGCGTGCGACTTCACGGCCTTCATTGATCGCCCATACGACCAGGCTTTGTCCGCGGCGCATATCGCCGGCAGCAAATACTTTGTCCACATTGGTTGTATATTTGCCATAAGGGGCTTTCACGTTGGAACGGCGATCCGTTTCAAGTCCCAGCTGTTCTACAAGCGTCTGCTCCGGTCCGTCGAACCCGATAGCAATGAACGCCATTTGTGCCGGGAAAGCCTTTTCCGTGCCCGGAATCGGTTGATATACTTTTCGTCCGGTTTCATCCACGATACGCTCGATCTGCACAGTGTGAAGTTCTTTCAGATTGCCTTCTTCATCACCAACAAATTTCGTGGTCATAATGGAAAATTCGCGTGGATCGCTGCCAAACAACGCTTTGGCTTCCTCATGAGCATAATCGAGTGTATACACATTCGGAAATTGCGGCCACGGGTTCGCAATCGGATCGCGCTGAAGCGGAGCTTTTTTATGCGTACCGAACTGGGTTACACTGCTGCAGCCATGACGCAAAGCAGTTGCGACGCAGTCAGAACCAGTGTCACCGCCGCCAATCACGATGACATCCTTGTCTTTGGCCGACAAGTAGTTACCGTCTTCAAGGCCTGAATCGAGCAGGCTCTTGATGGTCCCATTCAGATAATCCATCGCGTAATGGATGCCCTTAAGGTCGCTGCCCTCAATGTTGAATTCACGCGGCTTTGTTGCACCGCCACACAGTACGACAGCATCATAATCCTCCATAAGCTGCTTGGCCGCAATGTCCTTGCCAATCTCGGTATTGACCACGAACTCCACACCTTCAGCCGCAAGCAGATCCACGCGGCGCTGAACAACGCCCTTATCCAGCTTCATGGATGGAATTCCGTAAGTTAACAAACCGCCGATGCGGTCTGCACGCTCATACACAGTCACTGAGTGGCCCGCTTTGTTCAGTTGGGCAGCTGCTGCCAGCCCCGCTGGACCAGAACCAACAACGGCAACGCGGCGTCCCGTGCGCTTCTCAGGCGGCTCAGGGACAACCCAGCCTTCTTCAAAGCCCTTGTCGATAATCTCTTGCTCAATGGATTTAATCGTTACCGGCTCCCCGATCAAGCCTACTGTACACGAACCTTCGCAAGGTGCAGGACATACGCGTCCTGTAAATTCAGGAAAGTTATTTGTTTTGTGAAGACGCTCGAGAGCCTCTCTCCACAAGCCTCGATAAACAAGATTGTTCCATTCCGGAATCAGATTGTGGATCGGGCAGCCGGATGTGCCGCCGATCATATCGATCCCTGTATGACAGTATGGTGTACCGCAGTCCATGCAGCGTGCTCCCTGGGTCTGGAGCTCTTCTTCTTCTAAATGTTTATGAAACTCTTCCCAGTCTTTTACTCGTTCTGCCGGGCTCCGGTCTACCGGTAGCTGGCGCTGAAACTCCATAAATCCTGTTGGTGTAGACATACTGCTTTACCCCCATCCGTTCTATCCATGCTGATTACCATGTACAATTTATCATATCATAAATCATCCGACATCTATCGTCAGATAACCACAGAAACAGCATTCAGCCTGATTTATTTTTTCTTATTTAAACTAAAAAAATTTTTATCAGTACCAAAACCCTACTATTTGCGGCTATTTAAGCAGCAATGTGTATAAACATTAGAAATATAGTAGCATTTCGCTTTTCGCCTGTTAAATGGACTATATGCATGATCATTTGTATTATCCTACTATCCCAGGGTTCACAACATAGATTAGATAGCTGCAGTCTATCCCTTCAATTGGTGCTCATTACTACTTGTGTTTTCGCTCATAAATAACAAACCGGTAAGTGTATGGATTTTTCTCATCTGTAATACCCGGGATTTCTTCAATAATCTGCCATTGATCCCAGTCCACCTCCGGGAAGTAAGTATCCCCTTCAAAAGACTCGTCAATGAACGTGCAATACAGACGATCTGCCTTGGGCAGCATCTTCTCGTAGATTTGTGCTCCACCAATTACCATTAATTCTCCGTTGTTCGAATAAGCCGTAGCATCCTCGATATCGTGAAGAACGATCCCTTGATCCTCCGACAGCGTAAAATTCTCGTCCCTGGTAAGCACAATGTTCGTTCTGTGCGGCAGCGGTTTACTGCCAAAAGATTCCCAGGTTTTACGCCCCATCAGAATCGTTTTGTTCAAGGTTTTCTCCCTGAAAAAAGCCATGTCCCGCGGCAAACGCCACGGCATTGTTCCGTTTAAGCCAATCACCTGATCCTTGCCCATTGCCCATATCATGGATATCATGATAGATCATCTCCTTCCTTGCTCTGATAGATTGTCATGCAACAGATTCAAAGGAATTACACGGCTACAGTTGCCTTGATGGTCGGATGATATTGATAGCCCTCAAATTCAAAATCGTCAAATGTATAGTCAAAAATACTCTCCGGTTTGCGCTTAATAATCAGCTTCGGCAGCTCGTACGGTTCACGCTCAAGTTGGGTTTTCACCTGTTCCATATGGTTGGAGTAGATATGCACGTCCCCTCCGGACCAAATGAATTCACCAGGCTCTAACCCGCATTGCTGTGCAACCATATGGGTCAGCAGCGCGTAACTGGCAATGTTGAACGGGAGGCCCAGGAAACTGTCCACAGACCGCATGGTCAGCATACAGGAGAGTTTCCCGCCCGCAACGTAGAATTGGAACACAAAATGGCATGGAGGCAGCTTCATGTTCTCAATCTCCGCCACATTCCAGGCGCTGACGATATGCCGCCTGGAGTCGGGGTTATTCTTAATTGACTCGATCACGTTTGCAATCTGGTCGATATGTTGTCCATCCGGCGTTTCCCAAGCCCGCCATTGCGAACCGTAGACCGGACCCAGATCGCCATTCTCATCCGCCCATTCGTCCCATATCCGCACGCCGTTCTCTTTGAGATATCGAATGTTCGTTTCCCCGCTCAGGAACCATAAAAGCTCGTGTACAACCGATTTAAGGTGAATCCGCTTCGTTGTCATTAGCGGGAACCCTTGTGAAAGATCAAAACGCAGCTGTCTTCCAAATACGGATAGCGTCCCGGTCCCCGTGCGGTCTCCCTTCTCTACACCATGATCCAGTATGTCCTGCAGCAGCTCCAAGTATTGTTTCATCTATAGTCACCTCACTAGAATCTCATATCAACAGTCTACCATGATCGTGGAATGTATGACACGCAGAAAATAACTCTGCATTTTACGATAATCCATACATTCGATCATCCGCAAAAAAACAAAAACAGGAGGCAGAAACCGCCTGCGCGTTCTCTGCCTCCTGGCCAAATATATAATGACTAAGGTAGTGTCCTAGAATTAACGGGAAATGATGTGGATCGGATGACCCATAACCAGTTCCGCAGCTTCCATTACGATTTCGCCCAAAGTCGGATGCGCATGGATAGTCAAAGCTACATCTTCAAGTGTAGCACCCATCTCAATGGCAAGACCAAGCTCAGCGATCAGGTTTGAAGCTTCCAAACCTACGATTTGTGCACCGAGGATAAGTCCTGTTCCTTCTTCGGCTACGATCTTCACAAAGCCCTCAGGATGGTTCAGGGATACAGAACGTCCGTTGCCTGCGTAAGGGAATTTGCCTGCTTTTACTTTGTGGCCTTTTTCCTTCGCTTGAGCTTCGGTGTAACCTACGCTGGAACATTCCGGATCTGTGAACACCACAGCTGGAATACATTTGTAGTCAACAACAGATGGCATTCCGGAGATCACCTCAGCAGCAACCTTACCTTCGTAAGATGCTTTATGAGCAAGTGCCAGACCGGATACGATATCACCGATAGCAAAGATATGAGGAATGCTGGTGCGACCTTGATGGTCGACTTTTACAAAGCCGCGCTCGTCAAGATCCATACCGATCAGATCCAGACCAAGCTCACCATCCGTATTCGGACGACGGCCGACAGTAACCAACAGGTAGTCTGCCGTTACTTCCTTCGTTTCACCGTTCACGGAGTATTTCACGGTAACTTCTTTATCATTCTGCTCAGCACTTTCAGCTTTTGCACCTGTGATAATCTCGATACCGGTTTTCTTCATGTTTTTCGTAACAAGGCTGGTCATGTCTTTGTCGAAGCCAGCCAGTACGCTGTCCAGACCTTCGATGATGGTAACCTTCGAACCAAATTTCGAGTACATTTGACCAAGCTCGGCACCGATGTATCCACCACCGATAACGATCAAACTCTTCGGTACTTCTGGCAGGTTCAGCGCTTCGGTCGAAGACAGGATGCGTCCGCCGAATGGGAAAGGCTTCAGTTCGATTGGACGGGAACCTGTAGCAATGATGCAGTTCTTGAAACGGTAACGCGGAGATTCATGATCGTTGAATACACGCGCTTCGTTTTCGTTGATGAACATGCACTCACCGTTGAAAACTTCAACTTTGTTGCCTTTCAGCAAGCCGGATACGCCGCTGGTCATTTTCTTAACAACGCCGTTTTTGAATTCCTGTGTTTTTGCAAAATCAACTTTTACATTCTCTACAGAAATACCGAATGCATCCGCATGCTTAGCTGATTCAAACTGATGAGCAGCAGCGATCAGCGCTTTTGAAGGAATACAACCACGGTTCAAACAAACACCGCCGAGCTCCGATTTATCAACGATCAGAACTTTTTGACCCAGTTGGGCGGCACGAATCGCCGCCACATAACCACCAGGACCAGCACCAATGACTAGGGTATCAATATCCAAAGAAGCATCTCCAACTACCATTAGTTACACCTCCATAACAAGCAGCTCAGGGTTAGCGAGCAGTTGTTTAATATAGTTCATAAAGTGTTGAGCTGTAGCACCATCGATGATACGGTGGTCAAAGCTCAGGGACAATGCCATTACAGGTGCCGCAACAATTTCACCGTTCTTCACAACCGCTTTTTCGCTGATGCGGCCGGTACCAAGAATAGCAACCTCTGGGAAGTTGATGATCGGCGTAAAGAACATACCGCCTGCAGATCCGATGTTCGTGATGGAAATTGTGCTGCCCTTCATTTCGTTAGGAGACAGTTTGCCTTCACGGCCGCGAGCAGCCAGATCACGGATGCTGTCAGCGATCATCCAGATGCTCTTACGATCTGCATCTTTGATAACCGGTACAATCAGACCGTTGTCTGTATCTGTAGCGATCCCGATGTTGTAGTACTTCTTGTACACGATTTCGTTCGCTTCTTCATCGATCATTGCGTTCAAAGCAGGGAATTGACGGCTAGCCGCAACGAGTGCTTTTACGATGAATGGCAGATACGTAACTTTTGTGCCTTTTTTCTCTGCGATTGGCTTCATGCGGGTACGGAAAGCTACCAGCTCGGTTACGTCAACTTCGTCCATGATCGTAACGTGCGGAGCTGTGTATGCCGATTTAACCATCGCATTCGAGATCGCTTTGCGGATTCCTTTGAATGGTACGCGTTCTTCTTCTGCACGAGTATCCACCGCTGCGGATGCTGCAGGAGCTGCTTTAGCTTCGGAAGACGCTTCTTGTGCAGGAGCCGCTGCTGCCTGGCCGCCGCCGTTCTTGAAACCTTCAACGTCTTCGCGTGTTACTTTGCCGTTATTGCCGGAGCCTTGTACTTGTGTGATGTCTACGCCTTGCTCACGAGCGAATTTACGCACGCTAGGTGTAGCCAAAACTTCACGGTTAGGTACTGCTGGCGCTGCCGCTTCACCGTTTCCGCCTTGCTTAGCGTCAGCCGGAGCATCTTGAGCCGGGGAAGAAGTTGTATCCGCGCTGCCCTTAGCTGCGTCGGCTTCTTGAGCGGCTTGCTCTTCAGCTGGAGCTTCTTGCTCAGGAATGTCGCCTTCAGCATCGATGATAGCAACCACTTCACCGACACGGCATACTTGACCGTCCTTGGCAAAAACTTCTTGAACCGTACCGTTCACGGGACAAGGAACTTCCACGACCGCTTTGTCGTTCTGTACTTCCATGATGATGTCGTCGTCTGTTACTTTGTCGCCTGGCTTGATATGCATTTTGATGATTTCACCTTCATGCAAACCTTCACCCAGCTCTGGAAAACGATATTCAAATTTTGCCAACTGAAAAACCTCCCTAGAAATTGCTGCTATTAGAAATTCAATACTTTATTTACGGTTTCAACGATACGCGCTGGAGTAGGCAGCCAAGTGTCCTCGATTTGTGCAAAAGGATACACGGTGTCTGGCGGTGCTACGCGCAGTACTGGAGCTTCCAGATGCAGGATCGCTCTCTCGTTGATTTGAGCGATAACTTCCGCGGCAACGCCGGCGGATTTTTGCGCTTCTTGAACCACGATGGCACGGTTGGTTTTCTTCACCGAAGCAAGCACGGTATCGATATCGATTGGAGCGATGGTTCGCAAATCGATGATTTCGGCCTTGATTCCGTTCTTCTCAAGCTCATCAGCAGCTTTTGTTGCTGTGTGAACCATCAGACCGTAAGCGATAATCGTCACGTCGGTTCCTTCACGAACCACATTAGCTTTTCCAAGTTCTACGGTGTATTCACCTTCAGGAACTTCAGCGCGGAACGCATGATACAGGTTCAAGTGCTCCATGAAGAATACAGGGTCATTGTCGCGGATTGCCGCGATCATGAGTCCTTTTGCATCATAAGGATTGGAAGGCACTACAACTTTAATACCCGGGGTTTGCGTGATGAAACCTTCCAGTGCATCGGTATGCAGTTCTGCCGCTTTAACCCCGCCGCCAAACGGCGTACGGAATACGATCGGAGAATGGTAACGTCCGCCGGAACGGTAACGCATGCGCGCTGCTTGAACCACGATTTGGTCAAGAGCTTCAAAGATAAATCCAACGAATTGGATTTCAGCGATCGGGCGGAAGCCCTGGATACCGAGACCTACTGCCAAACCACCGATAGCGGACTCGGCCAGCGGCGTATCGAATACGCGCTCTTCCCCGAATTCTTTTTGAAGGCCTTCCGTTACACGGAAAACACCGCCGACATTACCCACGTCTTCACCGAAGATGACAACGTTAGGGTCACGGCTCAATTCAACGCGCATGGCGTCGCGAATCGCTTCTTTCATGTTCATTTGTGCCATTGCTTCATTTCCTCCTTAAGAAATACAGTTGACTAAACTTCCATTGTTAAGCCTTAAAGCGGCTAAATATATATCGAAACGTTATATAAAGACCTGCTGCACCCATGACAAAACCGGATGATTATCCCAGGATCAACCTATGACAATCATCGGCCCGTCATTTTTATTGAAAATCAGCTTTTTGCTCTTCAAGATGCTTAGGTGTTTGTTCGAACATGCTGTCGATCAAACCAGGTACTGTCATTTTTTCCGTTTGTTCTGCTTTTTTGATTTGCTCGTTGACTTTCGCTTTCGCTTCGTCTTTTACGCGAGCTGTATCTTCTTCAGTCCACAGACCTTTTTGCTCAAGGTATTTCGCAAGGCGTGCGATTGGATCCTTCTCGTTCCACTCGCCTTCCTCTTCCTTCGTACGATATTTGGAAGCATCATCAGACAGGGAATGCGGACGGAAACGGTAAGTTACCGCTTCGATCAGAGTTGCACCTTCGCCGTTGCGACCACGCTCTGCAGCATCGCGAACCGCCTTGATGACTGCCAGAACGTCCATACCGTCGACCTTCACGCCCTTGATACCAGCTGCAACTGCTTTATGAGCGATAGACAATGCTGCCGTCTGCTTGGAGAACGGAGTTGTAATCGCGTAGCCGTTGTTTTGCACAAAGAAGATAACAGGCAATTTATACACGCCCGCATAGTTCAATCCTTCGTAGAAGTCGCCTTCCGAAGAACCGCCGTCACCGGTGTACGTGATAACGACTTGCTTCTGCTTTTTCAATTTATAACCCATAGCAATACCCATTGCGTGCAGAATTTGAGCACCAATGATAATCTGAGGCATTAATACGTTAACGCCCTCTGGAATTTGTCCGCCATGCTGATGTCCACGGGAATACAAGAAAGCTTGATAAAGCGGAAGTCCATGCCATACGATTTGCGGCATATCGCGGTAGCCTGGGCATACGAAGTCGTCTTTCTCAAGCGCGAACTCACTGCCAACCATTGTTGCTTCTTGACCGGATACAGGTGCATAGAAACCGAGACGTCCTTGACGGCCGAGATTCACGGCGCGGTCGTCCCAAGTACGGGTAAATACCATACGGTACATAATTTCTTTCAGCTGATCGTCTGACAATTCAGGCAGAAGATCTTTGTTTACGATTTTGCCATCCGGGGAAAGTACAGATAGAGTATCTACTTCCTCGGTATATACTTCATAAGGAACCTTGGTCATTTTTTTCACCTCAATAAATATTTGAATATCAAGTTCCGCTGTTATAGAATTATTATACACCTGTTTTACTCCATTCGTCAAAGAAATGCGGGATAAAATTTCAGATTTCTTGACTTTTGTATGTATAACAGTTAATTGATAATACTATAACAGTATGACAAACATCATAGAACAGCAGACAACATAGACATGTCAGGGTAATTTTAACTTATTGTTTACTGCATTTCAAAAACTAACCCGAAAAAGGTGACGAATGATGACGAATGAACGTTTATTGAAGCGAACCATCGTTAAAGAAGTAATACAAAGCAAGTTTCTGCAGGAAAATCGGACACTGCGCATCTATCTTCCTCCCGGTTACAATGAAATTCTCAGCTATCCCGTTGTTTATTGTCAGGATGGAGAGGAATTTTTCAATTTCGGCCGCATCGCGACATGGGCGAACCAGCTCATTCTCGAAGAGGGCGTCGAGCCGTTCATCATTGTAGGCGTGGAAGTGAACACGAAAGTTCGCACAGAAGAGTATGCACCGTTCGGAAATCGATTCGACGCTTACCTTTCCTGCTTCGCCGAAGAGATTATTCCCTTCATTGAACAAAATTATCCTGTTCGCAGAGAGCCTTCCGAGCGTGTGCTCGCTGGTGATTCCCTGGGCGGAAGTGTCTCCGTGCATCTGGCCCTGCGTTACCCTCAGCTTTTTACAAGAATCATCAGCTTGTCCGGTGCCTTCTATGAGAAGTCCCAGGATATGATTCGGGAGGAAGCGGATTTGTCCTGGCTCGACATCTATATGATTGTAGGCTTGCAAGAGGACAACTATACAACCGATACAGGTGTCTATAATTTTGTTGAATTGAACCGTTCAACCAAGGCTCTGCTGGAGGAACGGGGTGCCCGGATATCTTATCTCGAGAAAGACGGGCGTCACCTTTGGGGCTTCTGGCAAAAAGAGCTTCCTGCTGCGCTTATGTACTTCCTGGGTTAATTCGAGTCGAGCACGACTGGCAAAAAAAGATGAACAATCGCGCATTTTTTATGGAATGTGCATTGTTCATCTTTTATTTTCAGCAGTCCGTTCTCTTGGTATCGCTTTCAATTGCTTTCGTCAAAAAAGCGGCTGACTCACCGCTTGTTCGAATAAGATTATAGCTTTTCTTCAATGATTTTGTCCAGTAAGATGTCACACCCGGCATCAATGAGCCGATACACTTCCTCAAAATTTCCGGTGAAATACGGATCAGGCACCTCGCGCAGCTTTTCATTCGGAAGCAAATCCATAAACTTCAGAATCGCAGCGTCGTTGCCCCCGGATAGTTTGCGCATATTCGACACGTTGGAATCATCCATGCCGATTACATAATCGAAGTTCGCGAGATCCTGGCTGACCACTTTACGCGCAACCATTCCTTCATAGCTGATACGCCAGCTGTCCAGCAGCTTTCTGGTTCCTTCGTGAGGAACGCTGCCGATATGCCAGTCACCTGTTCCTGCTGAATCCACGCTTACCTGATCCTGCAGCCCCCGCTGCACAATCTTATGACGCAGCACCGCTTCAGCCATAGGCGAGCGGCAGATATTGCCCAAACATACAAACAAGACGGATACCATAGTTCCCCTCTCCTTTACGATATAAAAATCGTCCTTCGCGTGTCTTCTCTACCCACGAATAACGTTTGTTTGCATCTCCATTAACCCGAGCTTACTTCTTTTCCGCTGGGTGCCTGACCTATTCCACGGTGAAGCGACCTTCTCGGCAATCTCCATTTATAAAGCACCGATAGCATCCGGAACAGGATGACAACTGCAAATAGTGTGAGCAGCTGCCAAGTCTTGGTTGCGATGCCGAGACCGATGGCGACACCTGCAGCCATGGCCCAGACAGCATAGATCTCATCGCGCAGCACTAGCGGTTTGCGGCCTGCCAGAAGATCGCGGACCATCCCTCCGCCACTGCCTGTCAGGACGGCTGCCACGATTACTGCACTAAGAGGGTGATTCATCTCTGTGGCATATAAGGCCCCCTGAATCGCAAAGGCAGATAAACCGATAGCATCGAACAAGGCCTCCGTTTTCTTCCAGTGCTGAATCAAACCAAGCGGCAGCACAAACGCTACGAATACCGATATCATTGCCAGTACGATTAAATCCCCCTGACCCCACAGGGTGGTTACCGGCACGCCAATCAGTACATTCCTTATTATACCCCCGCCGAAGGCTGTGACTAAACCAAGCACCACAACCCCCAGAATATCGTATTCTTCTTCCATTGCTACAAAAGCTCCGGACATGGCAAACGCAATGGTGCCAATGATGCTGAATACGTCAAACACATGCATGTCCAAAATTCAGTTCCCCCGCTCCCCCGTCAATTTTACATATTACATTGTAGCCGTGCCTATCAAAATTGTGCAAGCATGAAAACTGCTCTATACTAGAGTTCAATGGCAATTCTCTCAAAAAAGGAGGAATTTACTATGAAGCATACCCGCGTCCTGATCTTTACAGGTGGGGAGTTGTCACCACGGTTTCTGGAAGAGATCCAGAACGGAGACTTCATTATAGGGGCAGACCGGGGAGCCCTTTACCTGATTGAGCATGGCATTCGACCCAACCTGTCTGTGGGGGATTTCGACTCCATTCCGCCAGAGCAGATGGAACGCGTAAGGTCCATGAGCGAGAAGGTAATTGACTGTGACCCAATCGATAAAAATCTGACCGATACCGAGCTTGCCTTTGACCTGGCACTGGATAAATCCCCCGAATCCATATTGATTCTTGGGGCAACAGGCTCGCGCCTGGATCATACGCTCGCTAACATCCACATGCTGATTCGAGGACTGCAGCATCACATCTCATGTTCTATATTAGATGAGAACAATTTCATCACACTGACAGGCACGAGCTGCATTGTCGAGAACAAGGGGTTTACATATGTCTCCCTGCTGCCGCTCACAACGGAAGTGACAGGCATCCATCTTGAGGGGTTTGAGTATCCTCTCCATGATGCCACATTACGATTGGGACAATCCTTAGGGGTCAGCAATAAGCTGGCTGAAGATAAGGGAACGGTCCGGATTGAGGGCGGTTTGCTGCTCATCATTCAGAGTAAGGATGGCTAATCGTTACTTTTTTGTAATCTTTAATCGATAATTGTTAACAACTTAAATCGACGTTAAAAACCCTTGTATATCAAGGGTTTTTATTCGTTTCGGAACTATTACATGGAACTATTTCTTAATATTTTGTAACTTTTAATGATATTTTAATAATTCGCTTTCATTTCTTGTGTCCCAACGCTTTGCGCCAAATATCCAAAATATAGACGGTTTCAAATCTGATATACTCGGTTCATCGCAAAAACAAAACTGCTTGGAGGTATACAACATGAATCGACAGAATTGGATTAAGAAGGCCGTAGTAATCAGCTTGAGCGCTACATTGGGAGCAGGGGCAGTCCTTACGGTTGCACCGCCAGCTCCTGTAGAAGCCGCATCAGTAAGCAAAGGAACTCAAGTCGTTAACTTTGGTAAACAATATATGGGGACACCTTATAAATTTGGAGCATCCACGTCCACTACAAGTGTATTTGACTGCTCATCCTTCATGAAACATATTTTCAAGAAATACGGAGTAAACCTTCCACGTACATCAGCTGCCCAATCCAAAGTTGGCACAGCGGTATCAAAATCTAACCTTAAAGCAGGCGATTTGGTATTTTTCTCAAGCGGAAGCCGTGCCAATGGTAGCAACGTAACTCACGTTGCTGTCTACATGGGTAATAACAAAATTCTGCACACCTACGGCAAACCGGGTGTAACAATCTCCACCCTGACAGGCAACTGGAGCAAAACGTACCTGAAAGCTCGTCGCGTACTGTAGTTTAATACTATCTATCAGAATAATGAAGACCGTCTTCCACTCAAGGAAGACGGTCTTTTGTGTTTGCATCGATCTCATCCTGGGATAAGAGTTTATATCCGATTCCCCGAATGGTGCGCAGCAGTTTAGGCCTGCGTCCTTTATCGATTTTTTCTCTTAAATGAAGAATATAAACATCGACCACATTGGTCCCCGTATGAAAATCATAATCCCACACTTCTCTTAATATGTCCTCTCGCGTACAAACCTGGCCCTGCCTTCTCGCCAAGAACAGCAGCAGATCATATTCACGATGAGTAAGTGCAAGCGTTTCATTCTCCCGGGTGACATTTCGGCATAAAGGGTCAATGGCCAGATCTCCGATGCGAATGATCTCATCCTGCTCCTTGCGACCTGTCTGAAAGAGTCTCAACAGATTGGAAATCCGCGCCAACAATTCCCTGGTGTCCCATTCATTCGGAATATAGTCGTGGGCACCAGACTCCAGCGCTTGAATAGCTTCATCAGAACCATCATTCCCAATGACGATAATAGGAATCTGCTCCCCTCTGCCTGTCAGCCGTTGCACAAGGTTAAAATGACTCATTCCCGGCAGCTTGCTATCCATGAGCAGCAAGTCAGCGTTTGTGCGCTGTAACGCTGCGACCACCTCGGAGTAATTTAAAGCATGTGTCACCTTATAACCTGCTTGTCCGAGTTTCTCCATGAGCTGTTGAACCCGCTCTTGATTATCCGCCGCAATCAAAATAACTTTCTCCACGGGTTCTCCCCCGCTTTCAACACTTAATATTGTAAGTATGTCTATTTGTTCCTGCTTTCAGTCCTGTTTCAAATTTTTAACAGCCGTAACCAAAATCGTCTCTCAAGCACCCTTATTTATCCAATTCATGCTGGGATCACCTACAATTTCCGTAGAATTACATCTTATCTTCTCATTGGATCTATTTTTATAATGGGATATATGAACACGAAAGGGGGGCTTCTAACGCATCGCGCATATTGTTCGGAGGTGTAAGTCTCATCCGGTAATCAAGTCTGAAAAAGGTCATTTTCTTGAAATCGTTTTCATTCTTTTCAACGAACCGCACGCCTTCGTCGGGTATCAATCATTTATGAAGGAGGAAAAATAACATGCGCAACAAACACGTAGCATGGCCCCTTGTCGTAACCATGCTAATATCCATTTTGTTTACGACTGCCGGGCCTGCCGTTCCCGTTTCGGCCGCAGGTGAAACCAACCTGTCACTGGGCAAACCCGTAACAGCAAGCGGTCAGTCCCAAACCTACAGCCCAAGTAACGTCAACGACGGCAATCAGGGCACTTACTGGGAAAGCACGAATCAAGCGTTCCCGCAATGGATTCAAGTCGATCTCGGCGCCAATACGAGTATTGACCGGATCGTGCTAAAGCTCCCCTCCAATTGGGAATCACGGAGCCAAACCCTGTCTGTGCAAGGGAGTGTGAACGGTTCAACGTTCACGAGTATTGTAGATTCGGCGGACTATGAGTTCAGCCCATCCGGGACAGGAAACGCGGTCACCCTCCATTTTGACGAAACAAGCACCCGCTATGTCCGACTGAACGTTACAGGGAACACGACTTGGCCCGCTGCGCAGCTGTCCGAATTCGAAATTTACGGATCTGCCGACTCTCCGTCAACTCCTCCAACGGGAGACAACATCTCGATTGGCAAACCCGTAACCGCCTCTTCAAGCACATTCACGTATGTAGCATCCAATGCAAACGACAACGACATCCATACATACTGGGAGGGCGGAACCAATCCAAGCTCTTTAACACTCGATCTGGGATCGGACCACGAGATTACCTCGATCGTATTAAAGCTAAACCCGTCGGCGGAGTGGGGAACTCGCACCCAAACCATTCAAGTGTTAGGGCATAACCAAGGTTCAACTAACTTCAGTAATCTGGTCTCGGCACAAGCTTATACGTTTAATCCGGCTTCCGGCAACTTGGTAACCATACCGGTCACAGCAACTGCGAAACGTCTGCAGTTAAACATTACGTCCAATTCCGGGGCACCGGCCGGACAGGTTGCAGAATTCGAAGTATACGGCAAGCCCGCGCAGAATCCGGATCTAACCATAACCGGTTTGTCCTGGACTCCTTCCTCACCGCTTGAGAATGATCAAATTACGTTACAGGCCATCGTGAAAAACATCGGCGGCGTTGAAGCTCCGCCTACAACCGTCAATTTCTACCTGAACAGCACGTTGGCTGGCACTTCTGCGGTAGGAGCGCTTGCAGTAGGAGCTTCCACCACGGTTTCGCTGCAGGCCGGTACCTATGCCGCTGCCTCCTATTCGCTCCGAGCAAAGGTCGATGAAAATAATCAAATCATCGAACAAAATAAAGAGAATAACAGCTATTTGCATTCCTCCCCACTGGTCATCGCACCTGTGGAAAGCTCCGATTTGGTAGGAACGGTACAATGGACTCCAGCTACACCCGCTGCAGGTAATGCTGTAGCTTTTACCGTTAACCTTAAAAACCAAGGGAACAAAGCTTCTGCAAGCGGCTCCCATGCCATCTCAGTCGCGCTGAAGAATCCTGCAGGATCAACGATCCAAACCTTAAATGGAGCCTATAACGGCACGCTTGCTGCCGGTGCATCCACTAGCGTCACTATTCCAGGGACCTGGACAGCGGCAAATGGCAGCTACACAGTAACCACAACTGTCGCAGCAGATGCGAATGAAGCACCAGTTAAACGAGAGAATAACGTCAGTCAGGCCAATCTGTCCGTTTATTCATCCCGCGGCGCAAGCATGCCGTATACCCGTTACGATACGGATGATGCCGCCCGAGGTGGCGGTGCCATTCTAAAGACAGCTCCGACATTCGATCAAGCACTGACAGCCTCGGAAGCTTCTGGCCAAAGCTACGTAGCTCTTCCCTCTAACGGCTCCAGCCTGGAGTGGACCGTCAGACAAGGCGAAAGTGGCGCTGGCGTAACCATGAGATATACGATGCCGGACTCGTCGAACGGCATGGGATTGAACGGCTCGCTTGACGTTTATGTAAATGGAGCCAAGAAAAAAACCATTCCGTTGTCTTCCTATTATAGCTGGCAGTATTTCTCCAGTGATCATCCTGAGGATGCACCGGGTGGCGGGCGTCCCCTCTTCCGATTTGATGAAGTACACTGGAAAATGGATACTCCGCTCCAGCCAGGGGACAAGATCCGTATTCAGAAATCCAATGCCGATAACCTGGAATATGGTGTCGACTTCATCGAAATTGAGCCGGTTCCTGCAGCTATCGCCCGACCAGCCAATTCGGTATCGGTAACAGACCTCGGCGCTGTAGCGAACGACGGCAACGATGACCTTCAAGCGTTTGAAGCCGCGGTTCAAGCTGCTGCTTCATCGGGCAAAACCTTATACATTCCGGAAGGAACATTCCATTTGGGCAACATGTGGAAGGTAGGATCCGTTGGCAACATGATCAATGATATCAAGATTATGGGCGCTGGCATCTGGCATACAAACATCCAATTCACCAATCCGAATGCAGCGTCAGGCGGAATATCGCTTCGTGTCACAGGACAGCTGGATTTCAGCCATATTTACCTGAATTCAAATCTGAGGTCGCGTTATAATCAAAATGCCGTCTACAAAGGATTTATGGATAACTTCGGCACGAATTCCAAAATTCATAATGTGTGGGTAGAGCATTTTGAATGCGGCTTCTGGGTAGGGGATTATGCGCATACTCCGGCGATAATCGCGGATGGACTGATCATTGAGAACAGCCGTGTCCGTAATAATCTCGCGGATGGCGTCAATTTTGCTCAAGGAACAAGCAACTCAACCGTACGTAACAGCAGTATTCGAAATAACGGGGACGACGGACTTGCCGTGTGGACGAGTAACGTGAACGGCGCGCCTGCCGGCGTCAACAATACGTTCTCCTACAACACCATCGAAAACAACTGGCGTGCGGCAGCCATCGCATTTTTTGGAGGAAGCGGCCATAAGGCTACTCACAACCTGATTGTTGACACGGTTGGCGGCTCCGGCATTCGAATGAACACCGTGTTCCCTGGATACCATTTTCAGAACAATACGGGCATTCTGTTCTCCGACACCACCATTATAGGCAGTGGAACCAGTAAAGATCTGTATAACGGGGAGCGTGGTGCAATCGATCTGGAAGCATCGAATAATCCGATCCGAAATGTCACGTTTACCAACATCGATATACGGAACACCCAACGCAGCGCTGTGCAGTTTGGTTATGGTGGAGGCTTCCAGAACATCGTATTTAACCATATCAATATCGACGGCACAGGACTTGATGGAATCACAACTTCACGGTTCTCCACCCCGCATCCGGGTGCGGCGATCTACACTTATACAGGGAATGGATCTGCGACGTTCAACAATCTCACCACACGAAACATCGCTCATCCTAATCTGTACTTCATTCAGAACGGTTTTAATCTGATCCTGCAATAAAATGCAGCAAGAGGAGGTGCCGTGAATAAGGCGCCTCCTCTTGTTTAGTTTCTACACCCATACTGTATTTTACATTTCTACACCCATGCAATTTTCGTCATTATCCACCGACGTATTTATGATAAAGCGTTCTGGCTCTGGCTAAATCCGATGTCCCATGGACCAGCGTTCTGCCGTCCCCGAATATAACGAGACGATGGGGATCTACCTGATAGATGATCATGTACGGAGTTACGGTGGCTTTTCCTTGCTGAAGCCGGTTCAATCGATCGGCTACTTCGTGAAGGTCCAGCTGTAATGGTCTGGCAGGTCGGATCTGTACCGTATCTCTCCCGCATAACACTTCGCTTTTGTCCACATTCGCTGAGGTCAGGTATGGATAATCAGGATGCTCTCCACACGTTGGACAATCTGATTTCTTGGCACGGTCCACGCCAAATTCCACCCGCTCATTGCGCCACAGGTCAAATGACAGCATCTTTTTTCTAAGGGCATTCCTTTGCCCTGACAACAGTTTCATCGCTTCCATCGTTTGATGGGCAGCTACGATCTGTACCGCTTGGGGGAGTATGCCGTTTATATCGCAGGTGTCCCCGCCTAAAGGAATGGTTCCGAGCAGACAGTTCAGACAAGGGGTTTCTCCCGGCAGAAAAGTGTAACTCATTCCTGAACTTCCCACGCACCCTCCATAAATCCACGGGATCCCTAACTTAAATCCGATATCATTCACGATCAGCCGGGTTTCAAAATTGTCCGTGGCGTCCATTATCAAATCTGCGCCTTGGCAGAGGATCGACAATTCTTGGGCACGAACATCCATCACGATGCCATCAATGATACCATCCGAATTAATCTCAGTTAGCCGCTTAGCCGCTGCTATTGCCTTCGGGAGCCGGTCGATTGCATCCTGTTCGGTGAACAGCTGCTGACGCTGCAGATTACTCCACTCCACGTAATCTCGGTCGACGATGGTTACGTGCCCAACTCCTGCGCGAACCAGAGTCTCCGCCACGGCACTCCCCAGCGCACCCGCCCCAAGGACAAGCACATGACTGCTTGCAAGCCGCTGCTGTCCTTCGCTTCCAAAGGGTGCAAATCGCTCTTGACGGGAATAACGGTGCTCACGTTCTATCGAAGATGCATCGCTTCGGCCCGAGACCTGCGCAGCTGTTGCATCAGAATTCTGTTTGTTATTTATCGGTCCCTCACGCTTATCACTGAATCCAGACATGACCTTTCCTCCTGATGATCTATTTCTGCATACAAATACCCGTCCCCCATGAGGATGGGCAGCCTCATCGTATCTTAATATAACTTGGTATTCAGCGCCTTCTCCAGCATACTAGCGATGACGCAGAATCCAGGCAGCACTCCGTGCTCTCCAAGCCATTCCCCATAAAAGACCTTGCGCCTCCCGCGTTATCTGCTGCTCTATCGCTTCTTCGGCTGTTTCCCTGACAACGACGTCAATTATCCTATCCAACAGAGCCGGTCTACGGGATCGTTCTACACCGTATGCGTCAACCAATAGACGGAGCTGACGGGCACGGATTTGGGCACTTGGTAAACCTACCCTCTCGGCTACGTCATCATTTTAGCATATCACAAATGCACATGGATTAAGAACACTTTAGAACCCTGAAAAGGCACAGAGGTTGCCACCGATACCAAGAAGGACGAGCTGCATTCAGCTCGTCCTTCTATAGGTAACCCCTTATTCAGTGCAATTCGATGAATGATACATCCCGCTGCTCTTAAGAATTCTGAGTAGACCAATCCTCTACGTTCCAGATCTTGGTCACCCAGTCCTCATAAAATTCAGGCTCGTGAGAAACCAGCAGGATAGTGCCTTTGTATTCCTTCAATGCACGCTTCAGTTCCTCTTTAGCTACAACATCAAGATGGTTTGTCGGTTCATCAAACAGAATCCAGTTGCTCTCACGCATCAGGAGTTTGCACAGGCGAACCTTCGCTTGTTCACCACCGCTGAGTGCCTTCAATGGGCGGGTAATGTGCTCATTCTTAAGCCCGCACCGGGCGAGCGCAGCACGAACCTCATGCTGGTTCAAGTGTGAGAATTCGTTCCATACATCATCAATCGGCGTAATATTGCCCGCACGAACTTCCTGCTCGAAATAAGCAGGCACCAGGAAATCGCCTTGATACGTCTTGCCGGAGAGTGCTGGGATTTTTCCTAATATCGTCTTGAGCAGCGTCGATTTACCTACGCCATTACAGCCGACGATCGCAATTTTCTCTCCGCGTTCAATGGTTATGCTCATTTTGGGAAGCAAAGGTCTGTCGTATCCAATTTCAAAGTCCACGCCCTCAAACACCGTTTTGCCGCTGGCACGGGATTCCTTAAAATTAAACACAGGTTTAGCCGCTTCCTCTGGGCGGTCGATCCGCTCTATGCGATCCAACTGCTTCTCCCGACTCTTTGCACGACCGGAAGTGGAATAGCGGGCTTTATTCCGCTGAATGAAATCTTCCTGCTTCTTGATAAACTCCTGCTGTTTCTCGTAGGCATCGATATGCTGGTTCTTATTGATATCGGCCATTTCCAGAAACTTCTCATAGTTAGCTGTATAGCGAGTTAATATCGCAAATTCCAGATGATAGATCACATCGACCACCTGGTTCATAAATTCGGTATCATGGGAAATCAACATGAACGCATAAGGGTACTGCTTCAGATATTGGGTGAGCCAGTCGATATGCTCTACATCCAAATAGTTGGTAGGCTCGTCCAATAACAATACGTTGGGCTTTTCCAACAGAAGCTTGGCAAGCAATACCTTCGTACGCTGCCCCCCACTCAGTGTAGCAACATCCCGGTCGAGGCCAATCACGGATAACCCAAGTCCGTTCGCCATCTCTTCAACCTTAACATCCAGCATATAAAAATCACCGATGTCCAGCTGCTCCTGAATCTCACCCATTTGCTCAAGCAAAAGCTCAAGCTCCTCTGGAGAGGCATCACTCATTTTATTGGTGATTTCCATCATTTCTGTTTCCAGCTGCAGCAGGGGCAAGAAAGCATCCTTCAGCACATCGCGAACGGTTTTCCCAGGTGTCAGCTTGGTGTGCTGATCCAGATATCCATAACGCACTTTCGGTGTCCACTCTACCTTGCCGCTATCTTTTAACAGCTGGCCAGTCAAAATATTCATTAGTGTTGATTTGCCTACACCATTTGCTCCAACCAGACCAACATGTTCTCCGGCGAGCAAACGAAAGGATACATTTTTAAATAGAGTACGATCCCCGAAATTGTGTGATACGTTCTCTACAGTCAATAAACTCATGGCTATAGTAACTCCTGTCTGTATAAAATGAACTTATTTCATGTTAATTTAGTGGATTGTACACAGTCAAGAGTTTATTGTATCACATCCATGAGTCCAGCCGAAACTACAACTTTCAGGGATTACATAACACCGGGATTATAGCAGCTTTTCTCTTGATATCCAGCAGCGGCTGCTTCCTTGGCATTGGGAAACACTTCTTCTACACGATAATTGTATTGACAGGCATCTCGATAATAGTATTTCAGCCCTCTGCTATCTATACCCCCGAAATAGACAGGGGCTTTAACCAGTCTCCCACCCCCAAGCGCATAATTATTGTAGTACTGATCGCCTACGGGAATGCCTTGGATAAACGCCATAATACCGATATCGTCAATCGTGTTCACCCAATCCTCCCGGGATATCAAAGGAAGCGTGAATGTATACGATATACCATTCCGCAGAGCGATCTGATTATGTCTTTGGATGTAATAAGCAAGTTGATCTTGAATCGTGTTCATAATGGTAATCCGACGAACTTGCTCAAACATATCCTCATCATCCAGCAACGCTACACCGGTTTCACCGATCAAGTCCTTCCGAAACCCAGACTGCCAGCGATTAGGCCCGGACTCAAATACATGAACAAAAGAATCCAAGGTAAATCGGATGCTGTTTCCGGTATCATCGGTCCAAGCGTAAGGGATTTTCGGTGTCCATCTATGCTGCATGATCTCTTCGCCATGTTCACTCGAATAGGTCTGCGAAACATACAGATAATACCCGTCATAATCGAGGACAACCATCGCTGGAATGTACCACCAGAGTGCAGCCTGTGCAGCTGTATCTTCCGCAATCCCCATATTGACATATAATGTCCGGGCGAAGGAATCCAGCGCCTTCTCTTTATCGGCCCGCATAAATTTTAAGGAATCATAGGCCGACTCCTTCGCCTGTGTTTCGTTATCATTCAGCATCATTCCGCCATCTTGTACAGCTGTGCGCAGAGCTGCCGTGTATTTCATTTCCACATACCGGACATCCTCCAGGCTTTCAGACCGCATACCCACAATAAGAAACAATGGGAAAAAGATCGCAGTAAATAGGATGGCAAGATCAATAGAAATAGGTAAGGGTTTGATACGATCACCGCCTTTTCCCCTTCTCCGCACCGTGCGTGCGACTTTCATCGCACACGGCGCTCCATCTTTTTAGATTTTTATATCAATAGGTTCCAAGTTACTCATTTTACGGTACTGGTTGATCTTCTGAATTATGGATTCAGAAATTTCAATGGTAGACATGAGTTTAACAATCGTCTCCGGTATTGATGCATGAATTATTTTATGGATATCTTTGTGTAGGATTCGTAGATTTTTGTACATGTCCGTTCCTCCAAGGTGAAGGGGTTGAAGGTGATGACAATGTATTTCATCAGCGGTAAGGAAGACGCCTGAAATTTCGCATTTCCCCGCCTTCATACTGTATCTACTCAACCTGTTATCCAGATATTCGATGCTCCGATCCGGGATGTTGGACTTCATGAGTTTAATAATCTCAGAATTTATGTCCGGATTTAATTTCTTATGAAGTAGTGTTCTACCTTCAGATGTGAATGGGTTTAGATCTTGTTGAAAACATAAGTTGTTCATCGTTTTCACATCTCTTAAAGGGAATAGGAATACTCCTGCAACTTTAAAAGTTCTGTAGTTATTCTTGTAGAACTTTTTGTAGGTTGGTGGTGGAATATC
>NZ_JARXYU010000006.1:0-339543 GCF_029893715.1 Paenibacillus sp. LBL
CCTTCGAATAATCAGTTGTTATTCTTTTTATTTGATAAGAACCCACTCTTTTCATACCATTAGGCACTTATAGAGTAACGTGTCGCACTGAAATGGTAGCCTGTCTTCACTGCTGCATTCTTATATCCCTGCACTGGATGCTTACCCGGTGCGATGGGAAGTGTGTAGGGCATCACATTCCCGCGTACTCCGCCGTCAATGTCGCGCAGTCCTGTCCAGTAGGATACGCCGCTTGGTGCGGCATTCCCCTTTTGCTTGCGGAAGACAGTCTCCCAGTTATAGTCGGCAACATCTGTGATGTGAAAATCATATACACGCCCGATCACATCAACCGGCTCCATATCGTTAGCCACATGGTGGGCCAGATCAAGGTTTGCACCGGGCTGTGTCGTAAAATCGGTCGGGGCGTTCTCCGCAATCGTACGGAAGTATACCTCATAATTCCCTTCATCCACCCAGACCGGCAGGAAAAATTCCGTATCCAACTGCGGTGTCGGGATTGTGATCCAGGTGCCCTTTGGATAAAAGATGCTCTTGTCACTGCTGTAAACATCGAACGGAAAATATACCTGCTTCGATCTTACATACTTGGCATAGTCACGGTCTCCGTATCCGTGAATGTTCCGGTGCTGGCCCGAAGTCGGGATGCGGACCGTAAACGGTCGATCCAGAATGAAGGCCGAGCGGTTCGGATTCGGCGTTGTCTTCTGGTTATGCGCCTGATCATCCGTCACGGAGGCGTAGTTGACGACAGGGGTATGCACGGTGACCGTATTGATGGCGTTGACAGGATATGTTTTATTGGAGCCGCCATTGATATTTCCAGGTATGAGTTCATAATCAATCGTACCTGTACTCGTGGTATTTGCCTTGTTCAACAGCGTACTGCTGATGAGATAATTTTTGCCGTACAGGACATCCCTTTGGATCGTTGTTGCCGGAGGTATTATTCCTGGTGTCGGTGCGGTTCCCTGAGCCCAGCTGTCACTCATGACAGTAGACCCGTTAAACAGGACACGGTCGTTCTTGACCTGATTTTGGCCTACTGCCGATTCGGCTGCCGAAGTAAAATCCGGGGTTGGTACAGAAGGTCTGCTCGAGCCGCCGGAAACGGTCTCCGTACCCAAGTCAACTTCTTCACAGGAAGCAGGCTCCACATGATCGTCCACACTCGCGTTGTGTTCAGATGTAAGAACAGGGGGTGTGTAGCCGGCAGGAGTCAGATTAACCGTACCGCCAGGTAAGGCGTAATTGCTGACGGATGATCTGGCTAGCCTGTAGACTTCCAGATTATCGATTTGCCAATATGAATACGGCCGGGTTATCGTGACTTGTTCTTCTACCGGGACTTCTTCTTCCATCGGTTCGTCCGGCGTACCGGGGTCATTCGGTCCTGTGCTGGGCGTTCCCGGTATGGTCCAGGTTAGAATATAGGTCTTCTTCACGGGAACCGTATAGGTGATTTCCCCGGTCATGTTGGCCCATTGATTCTGGTATAAATAATTGAGTCCAAATACGTTCACGTACAAGGATTCAGAAGTAGGTATCCCGTCCAGCACATCAAACTTCTCGGAGTCCCGATCGTCAGCTTTCACTACCCCGGTTGCCACAGGGTCCATAACCGTATGTGATGATACGGTCCCTTTACTCGCCGTACCAATTTGAATCCCGCAAGTATTAGGTGGACCACCTGGATCTACCCCTCCGTTATTCCCGCAAGAGGAGCCTGTCCCAACCTGGATTGTGGCATCGTCCGATTCATCCAAAGCCTGAGCCGCATCCTTAAAGTGAGCTGTAATCGTAGCTTGTCCTGTTGCCGCCACGGCTGTAACTGCACCTGAAGCGCTGACGGACATGACGCTGCTATCCGAACTTCGCCATGTCAGCTTGTCGTGCCTTTGCAGATTGTATGTACTACCATCTATCTTCGTTAATTTCGCGGTAAGCTGGATCGTACCGGCTGGTGCTACACATGTCGGTCCAGTGATCTCTAAGCTTGATGTTCCATCAGCGAAGGTAGCTCGAAGGAGTTTGTCTTTGTACATATAAGTGTAGGAATCAAAGTCTACGAAAAATTTCGAGAAATACCAAACTTGTTTGGCTCCAGGATTAGCCCAATATCGATTATAGGTGTCGTTGTTGAAAGTCTGAGAAAAGTGAATAACTATCACATCTAGATCGCTATTATTATTTTCTACCTTTGCGACTTCTCCCCCGACAGTACTCGGGTCTGTTCTGCCAGCTGTTCCATGAACATCTGGAATTAATGTTCTAAAATCTATTTCTATATTAGATGCTCTTAATTGATCGGATATCGCACTACCACGAATCCATGTACCGCTTAAAGGGTTACCTGGTTCGAGTATTAAAAAGGCTTCCGTACGATTGATTTTTGCCTCTAGTTTGGGATCTGTGCACCCTGGGTATTTAGGCAGTTGACGTCCTTGAATAGTTTCTTTCTCCACACTAACGTTACATCTCGGATCACTGTTGTCCATAATCAATCCTGTGGTACTAGAAGCCTTCCAAAGCTGTCCGTAGCCATTTCCAGCATCGCTCACAGACCATCTATCCCAATAATATACTCCTCCATAATTGGTATTCCCTTGAGACCTCACGTTCAATTTTGTTCCGCTCAAGGTATCCTTCCCAGCCCAAGTCGTTGAACCTGGAGTAAAACCGTTAATTGATCTAATTGGTGTATTGGTTGCTTTATTGACCCATTCAAGTTTTTTAATTACCTTTCCTGCAGGCGCATTTACAGTAATTCTTTGCGTTTCTAATTCATTTTTTGCTGAAAACTTATAACCGCTATAATCATAATCTTTAGAATCTACTATAAATTCATAGCTAACGTCCTGAGTAACATCATTGGCTGCAAATACTGTTTGTACAATAGGTATATAGCAAGATAGCAAGAATATCAAACAGAGATTAATTAGTATAATATAATACTTCGGGTTCTTCTTTATCATGATTCTAATCTCCTTATCTGATTAGAATCGATCTAGAAAGAGTACTTTGGTAAACCCGTGCTCCAGCCGCTATAGTCTCCACTATAACATTCAAATTACCCCTTGTACTAAACCCTGTTTTTGGAATAACTAGACCATTCACCTGTCTTTTGGGATCTTTTGATTCAATCGGATAAGGTATATTCAAATTAGAACCATTGGGCTTACCGTTATATCCCAAAATATTTAAACTCAATCGATCAATTGGATATGACTTAGGTTTTTTATTTACTAAATAGTGAGATTTTAAAATAATAACGTAAGCCTGCAAGTCATCTGTAAATACATTAGACTTCGCTCCAAAAACCCAAACCAACTTATCTCTACTTGGTAACAGTTTGCGGTTCGGATCTTTAGGATCATTCCAGTCAATTGCAATAAGCTCATCTACTTGAGCAACAACGGAACCATCCGTTGCACCGAACTGCAACTTAGACATCTTCCATGAATCAATACCAACATTTTTATTGTTATTATCCGGCCCATTAAAAATCTCCGGTGCCACCGAGAAAATATTTGTCTTATGCCAATAAACTTCTGCTGCGGCTACGGCATATTTATCAACGGGAAGTTCCTTGCCGTTCTTGACTTGAAGCAATCTCTCAATGACCGCAATGGCCTGAGCTCTTGTTGTTGTCCCCTGTGGCGAGATTACCCCTGGAGCAGTGCCCGATATGATGCCATCTTTGGATGCAAGGTACATCCACTGCTTGTCTTCCACATCCTTGTATCCCAAAGCCTTTACCGCAAGCTTGGACATCTCTTCGCGCGTCATGCGCTGCGTGAGCTGATTGTTGGCAAAATCCCCAGCCTTATATATACCTGCCGACTCGGCCGCTTTAACATACGGAGTATACCAAGAGCCTGAACTTGAGGAACCCAGCTCGATGTCCATGGCTGACACAGCCATTTTTATAAATTCTGCTCTGGAGACCTGATGATTCGGCAGAAACCTTCCGTCCGGATAACCATCAACATAACCGCGTTGGATCGCATCATTAATCGCAGCTTGAGCCCAGTGTCCTTGAATATCCCTGAAATTTTTATTAACAGTCTCTCGGGATTCCGCTTTCTCTTCAACACTGGCATCTGCTTGCGCAGCCTCCACCGGGTTCAAGGCCAAACTTGCTAGTAAGACAGAAATTGCCGTTAATACACTAATCGAGATTTTCTTCATAACGATCCTCCTAAATACAAGTAGTAGAATAAAACCTATGAAATTGCTTCATATCTCCTTCCTACGCCCTTGCTTAGGGACATCAGCCGTCATCTCTCACAATTACACAATAATTACATTTTTGTATTGAGAAGAGAAATTGTAGTTAGTTTATCATAAATTATGATGTATTGGTATAATATTCCTATCCTGATTCTGTTCTACTAGATACATTCGCATCTTCGCACGTGACGGCTGATTCGTGTCTCTGGTCATGCCTAGATATGATAAAACCTCGAACGACAGCCACATAAAAAATATGTGCTCTCGATCGAGGTTTAATGGTTACACCTAGCGGTGTCGTTACAGATTCGGGGAGGACTCATCCCGGTCCCCTGCCTGAAATTCGGCTTTTTCTGCAGTTTGCTTATATACAGCCGCCAACACTTTCTCATAAGCGCTTTCAAATTCCTCAGGCAGCATTGGCTTGATATCCTCCAATACGGACAGCAGTTTAAATAATGCTTGCACCTCGTCTTCCGTCAATCCAAGCGGGTACATGGCAAAGTGTCCAATAAATGTGTAGCCGCGTCCTCGGCCTTGATGAGTAATGGGAATATGCATGGCACTGAGGGCATCCATATCCCGATAAATGGTTCTCTCACTCGTTCCACAACGTTCGGCAAGCTCTCTAGCCAGGATCCCAGGTCTTGCTTGTACAAGGGTAATGATTCTCATTAGTCGGATCAGTCGGTCTGTCATATGGCATTCTCCCTATCTTTCTAGTAAATTAGACACATATTTCTTGACTGCTAAGTAGTACATTCGACCCTGAAATCATTTTTCCTTTTTTATATAAAGATTCTCAATTACCGGTTAATTTTTAAGTCTAAAGTCCCTTTTGCTGTTCGCATTTCTAGACTAGGATTGCCGATATGTATCCATATACAAACTACTTAGTTTATAAAGGGCCTCTGCCTCCTTCAAATAATCCGCATCCCGAAATCGGGTTGCATATACAAGCATCTCATCTGCCTGTCTACGAATCAGATCTTCCCCTTCAGCCAAATTGCCCTGTTCCAGCTCGCCTCTTGCTTGCTCCAGTATCGATGCATTCTGGTATAACTTCAGGACCTTCTCAACACGATAATCTGGATTTCGATATTTCAATGCCGTATGATTGCTGAATTGAAGCGGGATCGTGCGGGAAGGCTGCAATACGACCTTCTGCTTTGGAACATCTACATAAGTCCATAAAGCGGTAATAATGGGATACACACCGGATGACCGGGAGCCCACGCTTAGTTCTAGAAGCAATTGTTTAGATTTTCCTTCGAATAAAGAGCCTAAAGACAACGAAATATTACGATCATTTAATACCTCACCTTGACACCCATACATATGTACCAATTGGACGCGCTCACCCAACTGAAGATGCAGCTGGACTTCTTCAGCAATATGCTGATTAAAGCCTTTGGACTGCGTTTTTGGCCTTAGGACACCAGCCCTCCACTCGATCAGCAGAAAGACTTGACTAGTGCCGCCAGCTGATACATGGCTGTGGCTCCATGTAAAATCCGAATACAAGCCTGACTGCAACACATCCACCTCTTTCCTCTTCTTCTAATAATGTACCAATACAGATGGACATCTTACTGTCACGGAACATATGTTCTGATTGTGTTTACGACAAAAAAAGACCACAGCCCTATTCGCTGCGGTCTTTTGGATATTTTTTTATTTGTCACTTTTTTGACAAGGAAATCTTTTACTCTTCGTGAAATGGAGGTTCTATCACCCTATTGCTGCTGCTCTGGAGAGGGAAACCGACTTGATGTCCCCCATATCGCCTCCCGCACGTTGAATCGGGGCATAGGTTACTTTATCGATTAACAAACCGTTGCCTACCGGCTTTCCGTTCACTGTAATCATAATTTTTTTCACGTTATTGTCATTCATCATGATCGTCTTCTCCTTTTTATCTGTTCATTCATTTATGAAAAATCTCGTATGGGATCACTTCATTGCGCTTGCCTGAATTCATTACCCTCCATAAGAACAAGTTAAACAGCTCAGCCGTCGGATAGATTCACATCTGCCACGAAAGTGGGTAATATATTAATAGAAACCTGTCGGAATCTGATTCGTATTTACTATAATTAATCGAATGGTGGTGATCCCTCATGCGCAAGCCGACAAAATCCAAGCTGATCCGACTTTCACTCATGCTGCTGGTGGCAGGGATCGCGTTGCCAGCCGGAGGCAAAACGGTCAGCGCCAATTATTTCAACAATCTGTATGATAATATCCAGCAATTCTCCGGACTGCCTGAAGAAATCAATCAGCTCAAGAACAACTATAACCAGGCTTTACAAGAACTTGATAAAGCAAGAATCGCGTCCGAACAGCTGCAGCAGCAAAATGTAAATCTGGCAGAACAGAACTCCAATCTTGCGGAGCAGAATCAGCAATTGACCCAAATGGTAGGTCAGCTGCAAGAGGCGGAAGCCGCGCGCAAAAGGGGATCCGAACGCTTGAAGACGGTAGCGATAACCGCCGTGGCCTTAGCTGCCGGATACTTTGTTATCATACGTGTCCTTCGATTCGGTATGCGCCGGACAAACCGCTTGAAATAGGACAAGCTCCAGATCTCTTACACCATCCATATCCTATAGACCATACAGAACAAAGGAGGCGCGGCCTTGATTATCCGAATGGAAGATGCAGCGGGCAGCGGAGCCGGACAAGCGGTGACCTTCTCCCTGACTAACGGAGACACAGTCCATGTTCTGCATCCTGAGCAGATCGTTGCCTATCGTGGTCCCTCCTCCGGGCGCAGCGATCGTCTGATGAATGTGAAGGGTATCTATCGCAAGAAAAAATGGATTCGTGCCGACATTGCCGGTCCAAGCCAATTCACGGCAGCACTTCCCCCTGGCTTTAACATGCATGAGGTTCAGCTGGAAGGTGAACAGGACATGCTTTATGATTTTCGGCATGTTTTCTTTTATACCAAACAAGTTACGATGCAGACACGGATACTAAAGATCAAGAACATGCTGGTAACGCGGGATGCCATTAAGATGAAGTTTTCCGGAAATGGCAGCATCGGCATCTTGACCCAGGGTCCTGTCTGCAAAGTCAAGCTGCATCCCACCGAGCCGTTGTACGTAGACGCCGGGAGCATCATCGCATATCCCGAAGCAGCTAAGCTGGACCTGACCGTTTACGGCAATCATCTGGCAAGCCAGCATATGAACTACCATTGGAAGCTGACCGGTGACGGGTATGTCTTGTTTCAGGCGGGACGCCAGAATCAGCGGCTCGTTAACGAACTTAACGACGAAGGAGTAATTAAGCGGTTTTTACGGGAAGCAATTCCCTTCGGCGGAGTGTTTATCAAATAATCAGGCCGTGCTATAATGGAAGGCGTAGTTAGAGCCGCAGAATATTCAACCTGAAGCGGTCGCAAGGACAACAGAAGACAATCCATGCCCCGTTAACGGTGTATGGGAGAGGTTCGTGAACTCCCTCTATAAAAAACTATCGTGTCTTATTCGGTGTAAACCCTAAGAATAAGGCTTGTTTTTTTACGGATTCAGTTCAATGAACTTCTCTTTCTTCTACGGGATCAGCCTTCGGCTGCTCTTAATTTATGAAGGATGAGAGGTTTTTTTATGCTTAAAAATGAAAAAGCGGTTGTTGTTTTCAGCGGTGGCCAAGACAGCACCACCTGCCTGTTCTGGGCGAAGGAACGCTTTGCCGAAGTCGAGACTGTAACCTTTGATTATGGCCAACGCCATAAACTCGAAATAGAATGTGCTGCACAGATTGCCAAGGAGCAAGGCGTGAAGCAGACGGTGCTCGATATGAGCCTGCTTAATCAGCTGGCACCCAACGCGCTGACACGGAGCGATATTGAAATCGCAGAAGGTGACGGCTTGCCGACCACTTTTGTGGATGGACGGAACCTGTTGTTCCTCAGTTTTGCCGCTGTGCTTGCCAAGGGCGCCGGAGCCAAACATCTGATCACAGGCGTGTGTGAGACGGATTTCAGCGGTTATCCCGATTGCCGGGACAGCTTTATTAAATCACTCAACGTTACACTGAACTTAGCCATGGACTACCCGTTTGTCATTCATACGCCACTGATGTGGCTCGACAAATCGGAAACCTGGGAGCTTGCCGACCAGATGAACGCACTGGAATACGTTCGTAACCACACGTTAACCTGCTACAACGGCATCAAGGGAGACGGCTGCGGGGAATGCCCTGCATGCAAATTAAGAAAAGCCGGTCTCGACAACTATATGTTGCGCCGTAACCGTGTATCTGAAGGGGGGCGCCTGGTATGAGCCGCGAGCCCGGGACTTTCCGCATTGTAGAGCAGCTGCAGAAGCTTGGAGAAGACATCGATGCCGGAAGCCTGCGTTACCACCGGAAGCGGGTGCTTGTCTCGAAAGAGTTTACCTTTGATGCTGCCCATCATCTGCATTGTTATGAAGGAAAGTGCAAGAACCTGCACGGCCACACGTACAAAGTGGTCTTTGGTATCAGCGGTATTCCGAATGAAGTCGGCATTACCGTGGACTTTGGCGACATTAAAGATTGCTGGAAAACGGATATCGAACCTTATCTGGATCACCGTTACTTAAACGAGACCCTACCGCCAATGAACACAACAGCGGAAAACATGGTGGTCTGGCTGTTTGAAAAAATGGAGCACGCCCTCCGCAGCAAAGAGTCGCACGAGCAACAAGGCACACGAACCGAATTCGTTCGCCTGTTCGAGACGCCGACCAGCTACGCCGAGGTCAGACGGGAGTGGATGATCCATGAATGATCAGCATGTTACAACCGCGAACGATCCGGGCCGCGGCTCCTCCGCCGCCGCAACGGTGGACCGGCCGATTCCCGTCATGGAAATCTTCGGTCCCACCGTTCAAGGTGAAGGCATGGTCGTAGGCCGCAAGACGATGTTCGTACGTACGGCAGGCTGCGACTATCGCTGCTCCTGGTGCGATTCCGCCTTTACGTGGGACGGGTCCGCCAAGGATTCCATTTCGCACATGAGTGCGGACGACATCTGGCAGGAGCTCTACCGCTTGGGCGGAGAACGCTTTGATCACGTCACGCTCTCCGGCGGGAATCCCGCTCTTCTCTCCCAGCTTGGCTCCCTTGTGAATGAATTGCATCGGCACGGAATTACCGTTGCCGTGGAGACACAGGGTTCACGATGGCAGGATTGGCTGAACGAGGTTGACGAAGTCACCATTTCGCCGAAGCCGCCAAGCTCCGGAATGGCTACGGACTGGGGCAAGCTGGATGATATCATCTCCCGCTTGTCCGGACGTCCGCCCGGCAGATCCTTCAGCCTGAAGGTTGTGGTGTTTGACGATCACGATCTGGCTTATGCGGAGACGGTGCACGAACGTTATCCGAATGTGCCATTCTACCTGCAGACCGGCAACCCCGATGTAGGCACTGGCGATACAACCACGCTTGTCTCGCATCTGCTGGATCGGTATGAGCAGCTTGTTGAGGCTGTCATGTTATCCGACCGCTTGAACGATGTGCGTGTATTGCCGCAATTGCACACGCTCGTATGGGGGAATAAGCGCGGAGTATAACCGTCTGTAAGTATCCGCTTGATTAAGATGAAGAATACAAATAGTGATAAGGAGTTTTCGTTCATGGCTGGAAGACAAAAAGAAGAGATGCAAGACGTTACCCTGCTCGGCAACCAAGGCACTAAATATACATTTGAATATGATCCCAGCATTCTGGAGAGCTTTGACAACAAACATGCCTACCGGGATTACTTCGTCAAATTCAACTGCCCCGAATTTACCAGCCTGTGCCCGATTACAGGCCAGCCGGACTTTGCGACCATCTACATCAGCTATATTCCGGATATCAAAATGGTCGAGAGCAAGTCTCTGAAGCTGTATCTGTTCAGCTTCCGCAACCATGGCGATTTCCATGAGGACTGCATGAACATCATCATGAATGACCTCATCAAACTGATGGATCCGCGATACATCGAAGTGTGGGGCAAATTTACCCCGCGCGGCGGCATTTCCATCGATCCGTATTGCAATTACGGTCGTCCGGGAACCAAATACGAAGACATCGCTGCAAACCGCCTGATGAACCACGACTTATATCCGGAGACAGTGGATAACCGTTAGAATGCTGCTTGTGAAAATTCAATATGTACCAAAAAAAAGGGTTGCCCAAGCACGATAAGCGGGCAACCCTTTTTGTCACAAGAATAATCGAATATATACCTACAAGGAAGATTCCATATTCCGCAGGCGGCAGCTAAGACGGCGCTTCTTGTAGAGCATTTTTCCGGCTTCGGCCACATCGCTGATGGTCCCCTTATTGCTGATCGATCCAAATACGATCCCGGCAATCGGAATCAGCTGAAACAGCTTTTTCATTCCGAAGTTGTCGGTATAGGACAGGACCACTTCACGCCAGCCCTGCAGTTGGGAGAATACCTGCTCCGTCGCCTGCTCCTCATCAAAACGGGCAAGCTCTTCAAGCACGGCCTTCTTCCCCACGATGTCTGCGGATGAGAATTGCAAGCATTTTACGATGAACACCCGCTCCCGCGGATCGTTCGGATCATAACCGTAGCAGAGTGCCATCTCCTGCAGCACCTTGAGCGACTGACCCAGCACCATCGGCAGATCTGCAGCGATCGTAAACACGCCGCCGATTCCCGTTGCTGCCCCTTGCGCTGCGGCGAATTTGACACGCTTGACTGTTAGCGTATCCGCAGCGGTATCCATCACGTGGAGTGGCAATGCTGCGGCAGATGCCAGAGTCAGCTCCTCTGTCCCCGTCCTTTTCTCATCCCCGTCCTCAAACTCGCTAGCCGATTTCCTGTGATCGGATTTCACGGATGAGCTGGAAGCTGCCTCCGAAACGTCCAATCCCGCGGTTTGAGCCAGTACGTTCAACACCGTCTTCTCGCGAACAAGATGCTTTCCACCGTTCTGAATAAATCCGCCAACCTCATTCAGGGCACTGCCGATTTTCTCTTGAACTGCCTTGGGGGTGAGGCGATCCAACAGCATAAAGGGAATTCTTCCGAGCTTCTCCCAGAACATGACATCCTTCTGCTCTTTCTCCCATTTCAATATCTCTTGAAGCTGCGACTCCAGCTGTTGCCGTGATTCCATCTCCGTCATTCTCACTATCTCCTCTACCCACTATTAAAAATAACTATAGGGTGTATACGCAGCAAAACGCCAAAAAGACGCAACAAATTGAAAATTCTCTTATCAGTCTTTTCCTCCATTCGCAAAAAAAGAGGCCAACCCCTTATTCAGGTTAACCTCTCTCCTCTATTCTTCAGTCTATGCCTTGTTACACCTGGATCATTTTATTTCCCTAAGTATGCGTTCAGCATCCAGGTATGCTTCTGAACATCGCTTACCATACCAGTCAACAGATCAGCAGTAGCATCGTCACCCTCTTGATTGGCTGCTTCGATTCCGGCTTTCAGTTCCACGGCAAGCTGCTCGAAATCTGCAACCAGTTGACCCACCATCTGCTCGGCACTCTTCTCATTCGAAGCTTCCTGAAGCGTGGCGAGTTTCAAGTACTGTGACATCGTTGCTGCCGGTTTGGCGCCAATGGCCAGCATCCGTTCTGCCAGCTCATCTACATAACCTGCCGCTGCGTTGTACAACTCCTCAAACTTCTCATGCAGCACATAGAATTGGGGGCCTTTGACAAACCAGTGATGATGGTGCAGCTTAACGCCAAGCAGGCTCCAGTTGGCTACCTGTATATTCAAAATCTGCTGAAGTTCATCCGTTGTAGTTCCTTGCGCATTATGGGTTAAGTTACTCATCTATATCGTCTCCTTTTATTGTATTTAGACTTAATCTAAATCCTTGTATTAATCATACCAGATTACTCTCTCATTTGCAAAGGATATCGAAACTTATCAGATGAAGATAGGATGAAGAAATCCCCAGCTATTTATACTCTATCCTAATTTATTTTTCCATCCGCCTGCAGTGACAGGCATCATATGGCCTAACCTCACAACGCTTACGATAATCCCAGTATGGCCTTCATTTCCTTTCGCTTTTGTTTTGAATTCATCACATATAAAGTGTCCCCGGCCTCAATTACAGTATTGCCTTTGGGCGTAATAATACGCTTCTGCCGAATAATGGCCGTAAACAGGATGTCATCCGGCAGACCCAGCTCCTGAATCTCCTTACCGATAATGGGCATCTCCCCGTCCACAACGATGTGGTTAATCTCGGAATCTGCTTTGCCCAGCGCCATTAACTCCAATAAAGACGGAGCTTTGGCCTTGTCTTTCTCCACCAATGAAAGCTTCTGGGTTAGAGGGGAAATTGTCGTGCCCTGAATTACCGCGGAGGTCAGCACAACAAAGAAAACCACATTAAAAAACAGCTCCCCCTGCTGGACTCCCGCCAGAACAGGATATGTAGCCAGCACGATCGGCACAGCTCCGCGGAGTCCGGCCCATGATATCAACATCTTCTCACGCACGGCAAACTTGGTGAACAGCAAGCTGGCGAACACGCCAATCGGCCGGGCAATGAATATTAGAATCAGAGACAACAGCAGCCCTTCCCATACAATCCCCGACAGCTCATTCGGGAACACAAGAAGTCCCAGCAGCACAAACATCACGATCTGCATCATCCAGGCAAATCCCTGATTAAATGCTTGAATCGTCTTGCGATAAGTCAACTCGGCATTGCCAAGCAGCAGCGCCATGACGTATACAGCCAGCAATCCGCTGGCTCCGAGCCAGGCGGCGGATGCATAAGTCATCACGGCAAACCCCAATGCCGTAACGGGGTACAAGCCGGAGGAATCAAAATTGATGCGGTTAATTACATATACAGCCAGCATTCCCAAGAGCACACCCACGACCAAACCGAGCCCCATCTCCATGACAAAAGAAAAAATCAGACCGAGCAAATTCATCTCCGGACGTTCTATCCATTCGATTAACGACACGGTTAAAAAAACCGCCATCGGATCATTGCTTCCGGATTCCGCTTCCAGTGTCATCCGAATCCGCCTCTTCAGATTCGTTCCGCCTAGAACCGAGAATACGGCAGCAGCATCCGTCGAGCCTACAATCGCTCCGATTAATAGTCCCTCTTTTAAGGAAATATCCAGAATAAAGGCTGCGCATACTCCAATAACAACGGTGGTCAGTAAAACCCCAATCGTTGCAAGGGAAACAGCGGGTCCAAGCACCGGTTTGATCTCTTTGAAATCGGTCTGCATCCCTCCTTGAAACAAAATAACGATCAGAGCAAATATTCCGACCAGCTGCGTAAGCTCCGCATTATCGTAATAGATGAATCGGCTGAGAATCATGCCAATTGCGATAAACAGCACCAGAGCAGGCATACCGAAACGGGAAGAGAACTTTGTGGTCAGGACGCTGGTCAGAAGCAAAGCGCCGCATAGCAGAATCATGGAATCAACAAAACTTGGCAAGCTCATCCCTCCGGTGTCAGCAGATCAAGTTAAACTATATTACCCTAATAACATGTTCTTTCCGCATCAAGGCAGTTGGAATGTGCCTTGGAAACCCAATTCTGACGGGAAGCAAACGTTTACTGGAAATTTCGCACCCAATGACTTTATACTGGTAATTAGCGACATGCATAGGGAGGTCTCAATCGAGTGAACATTTCTATTATGAAAGGCGATCAGTTACATCATGCAGTTGAACTGTCCGACCGTATTTTTCTTAAGCAGCCCGAACAGCCTTCTATGGGAGTATCTTTCCCTCCGATATTCTCGCCGGGCATCAGCCATTCTTACGGAGCCTGGGATCAAGACAAACTGGTTTCCTTTATGGGATTTGTACCTTTTTCCATACAAATTCGTGGTGCGAAGCTAAACATTTATTCCATCGGCTCCGTTTGTACAGATCCCGACTATCGGGGTCAGCGACTTGCCGGCACACTTCTGGAACAATGCATCCACCATGCCGAAGCTTCAGCAGCATCCTTAATTCTGATCTCTGGCGGCCGATCCCTATATACCCGGGCAGGCAGCCGTTTGTTCGGCCGGGCATACCGGTTCCGTCTATCCCCGGCCGTCATAGAGCCATTACGCACGGCAACCGGTAAACAGGTGAACATCCGGGCTATGCAGCCACAGGATCTGTTCGATGTGCACCGACTAATGGAGCAGCGAGATGCTGGATATGTTACCACTGCCTCAGAGCTTAACAAACTGCTTGATGCAAGTGCATACTCCAACGTGATCCGCCTGGAACAGCAGGTGCTTGTGGCTGAAGAAGACGGCGTATTGACTGCATTTGCGATTATTGCCGTACCAGGAACCGTCATGACTCCTTCCAGAGAATCCACCCTTGTGGAATGGGGCGGAAGCCCTGAAGCAGCTGCACTGTTGATAGCAGGCGCTATCCAGTCCTTCAATCTCACAGAGCTGACCGTTCCTCTGCCATGGCAGGATAACGAGCTCGCTGCACTCATCCAATCTGCTGGTGTCACACCTGAAAATATACGAAATGACGGAACCGTGTATCTGGTCAGCGGCCCCCGATTGCTTCGCCAATTTGCGCCTCTGCTGCCCGATGGTTTAATTCAAGCAGAGGGCGAACATGGTCCGTACCGCCTGACGCTGAACAATGAAGCATTGGTGCTCGATGATGAGGGACTGCTCTCGCTCTTGTTTGATCCGGAGTCATCATATCGGACGAACGGCAGCGTAACCTTTGACCCTATACCTCTTCCGTATACAGCAGGTCTTCAATATATTTAGCGTTTTATATGAAGGTGCACATGTTCCTTCCTCTTATGGGGGAAGAGCATATGTGCCTTTTTTTTCAATTAAGAGTCTTAGGTGCGCTACACACCTGTTATTAACAGGCCTCCACGTATAATGATTCACATGTGTACACCCCACCTGACGAATGGCCGTCCGCCTATTTTTGACTAGATAAGTGCCCTTCTTCTCCGCTTCTACATAGGATGAGGTAACCTACCTGATAGAAAGAGGTGCATGGCTTGAGTCACCATCATAAAAGAGGACTTCAAACCCAAACAAGCCTTGGTATCCCGGGTCTGATCCCCGGATATCCGTACTATCCTTATCCATACTATCCACCGTATTATCCAATCTATCCTTATCCACCATTCCCTCCAGGTTATCCGGGCGGCGGACCTGGATATCCTGGGCCGGGGCCGTGGCATCCGGGCGGACCTGGGCATGGACCTGGGCCGGGGCCTTGGCATCCGGGCGGACCTGGACATGGACCCGGACCCGGCCCGTGGCATCCGGGCGGACCTGGACATGGACCTGGTCCCGGTGGACCCGGACATGGACCTGGTCCCGGTGGACCCGGACATGGACCTGGTCCCGGCGGACCGGGACATGGGCCGAGGGAAACGCGAGCACAACGCAGCAAGCGATAATCAATAACACGGAAGAAATATTACAAGAATGCAGATTATCGCGCACAAGCAAACCGCCCGGGGAACCGGGCGGTTTTTGTTATCCTGTATCACATATACATAGAGATAGTACTTATCGTCTCTTTCTTGTTTCTTCCCGATCCGGACTTACAATATCAGGACTCACCGCACCGCCGTTGCCATCACCATAGCCTTGATACAGGTTAGGATCCGGAACGGCATCCTCGGTAGCAGCCGCTGCTTCGGAACGGGAATCCACCGGAGCGCCTGTTCCGCTGTATGTGCCTTCTTCACGGTAATGATGCTCATTCAGCGCGCTGTGACTCCGAAATATATCATATACCCGGCCGCCATTGGATTCATCCGCATCCACCATCACCAGAATATGGCCTTCGTTCACGTATCCTCCATACTCCTCTGCTTGCTCTTCCGGAATACCCAGACCAATCAAACCGCCAACCAATCCACCCGCGCCGGCTCCTACGGCAGCTCCTGTAAGGGTTGCTGCGATAGGACCCGCGGCGATAATTGGCCCAATGCCCGGAATGGCCAATGCACCTAATCCAGCAAGCAATCCGGTTACACCGCCCAGCACACCACCCGTTGCTGCTCCGGAAGCCAGCCCTTCAGGTGCCTTGGTGCCTGTCTCCTCCTGAATATGGGAAGATTCACCTCGATCTTTAGCAATGACAGAGATTTCATCGGCTCCGAATCCTTGCCGCTTTAGCTCCTCAATAGCCCGGGTTGCTTCTTGTTCCGTCCTAAAGGCTCCAACAATTTTCTGAGTCATATGAATTACCTCCTGGTTTGTCATTTTCGGTTATCGCTGTACATTCCTAACTTAAACGCCAGCCGCCATAATCAAACATTGAAACCAAAATACATATTTGACCAAAACCCTATACTGGCGGGAAAGTTCCACATTTGTCCAAATTCCAGACTGGTAATATTTAACTAATGTTTCATTCATGCTAATATAGCAAGTAAGCACTTTGTACTTTAAAAATTGAATAGGTTGGTGATCCCATGAATTGGTTCAAACCATTCGAGGACGATCTTGCTGCAGCATTCTCAGCGTGCGAAGCAAGGCTAGGGGAGTTACCTGCTCCCCTGAACGAGATCGGACTATCGTATTTGAAGAAATTTGACGTATTCGAGCAGGATAGTTCCAAAAATTACATTTGTTATCTTCTTCCCTTCTGGATGAAAGAACTGACCGCACTCCCCGGCGATGTATATCGTCGACTCTCAACCGCTAACATCATCGGCATGTTATACTACTTCATTCAAGATGACATAATGGACTCACCCCATGACAGTCAGTCTCCGATAGATCCAAAACACCATCTCGCCCTTGCCAACCTGTTGTATTATGAATTTCTAACATCCTATCAGCCATACTTCCCAGCTGAATCCAGCTTTTGGTCTTATCTCAAAACATACACGCGAGAATGGTCGGAAGGTGTCATGCATGAGACTGGAGATGATTACTTTAAGGACAATCCGATCCTGGTTGCCAAAAAAGCGGCACCGGTCAAACTCGGCAGTACCGCCGCATTGCTGCTCTCTGATCAGGCCGATCTGATCCCCCGTACAAATGACGCCATGAATCATGTCTTGCTGACCTTGCAGATGATGGACGACTGGACCGATTGGAAGCAGGATCTTGCCGATGGCAGCTACAATTGCCTGTTGTCGCTCATTAAATCTGAACAAGGGATGCCAAGTGATGCGCCTCTGACGCTATCGGAAGTACAAGAAGCACTCTATATCCACAATATACTGAAGCCCTATGCAGAGATTGCTGCAGCAACTCACGCTCATCTCTTAACGATAGAGATCGACGCCCCTCATCTCATGTCGTTCCACCAAACGATTGTAGATGAACTTCATGTCGAGGCGGAAAATATCGAAAACAGTAAAAAAACACTTTCGTTTGGCGGGTTAAACTATTATTTGTCTATACTGAACAAAAAATAATAGATTTTATATTTATTCCATGGTATTCTTTAAGAGTAAAAAATAACCAATTTATTTGAAAGGGTGATTCTAATGACGACAGAAGCCATCTTTCAAACACAATTGATTCAAAAAGCTTGGGAGGATCCTAGCTTTAAGGCAAAATTGCTCAGCGATCCTAAATCCGCCATCAAGGAAGTCCTTGGCGTACGGATTCCAGACCACATCGAGATTCGAACTCTTGAAGAAAATCCCGGCGAGCTGTATCTGGTCATTCCTCCGAATCCAACGGGCGTGATCAAATCTGAAGCCAAAGAAAGAGCCATCTGGTAAAGACTACATAACAGCAGGGGAATTTCATAAATAGATTCACAAGAAAAACATCAATCAACGTGCTTCCTTAGAAGGACAAACCACGTTGAGAAGATGTTTTTCTTGCGATTATCGGTAAAAAGAGTGGGAACGACAGCCGTCCATCGCTACCGCAGCTCTGGCGAATCATTCGCAAGCTGCGGGAAGCGTAATGATGGCATCCGTCCCCACTCCTTTTCTGCTTGTAAAAAAGATATCTCCGTCCATCGCCTCGATAATTCGGAAGGTTACCATCAAACCAAGACCGGTTCCTTTGGTTTTGTTGGAGAAATAAGGTTCTCCAAGCCGAGCTATTACATCCGCCCCCATCCCCTCTCCATTATCAACAACATGGATAAACACTTGATTCTGCTGCTGGTAACAACGGATATGAACCACCCCTTCTTCTCCCAGTGCCTCAATGCTGTTCTTGATAATATTAATGAAAGCCTGCTTGAATTTGGAGGAGTTTCCCCGAATGGTAATATCCTCTGGAATATCCACAGTGATCCTGCCTCCCTGCAGATGGGCGAGAGGGGCAAGTATGCCTTCGATATGCTTGAATTCTTCGGAAATCTGAAGCAACGTGTCTTTGCCGAATTCCGGTTTGGCAAAGGTTAAGAAATCCGTAATAATACCGGAAGCACGGTCCAGCTCCACCAGAGCCAAATCCAAATATTCGCGTTCGGCAGCCTCCGCCTTTCCAGTAAGCAGCTGCAGGAACCCCCGCGTAACCTGAAGCGGATTGCGAACCTCGTGTGCGACCGATGCTGCCAACTCACTGATGATCTCCATCTTCTCCGAACGCTGCAGCTCATTGTTGAACATCTCAAGCTCTTTGGAGTATTGAAGAATCTGCTCATGATTTTTGGCAAAATGTCGCCCAAGGATAACAATCAATGCAATAATGAAGCTGACAATCCCCCACTTCCAGAGGAACAGATTGTAGCTGCCCCGGGTCATGAAAAATTGCAGCAGCTCTCCCAAACCTATAACGGCAAACACGGCAAAACCTGCATTGAAAATGACGGCATCCCTATTGCCCCTGAAGGCATAAAACATCGAGCTTCCAATCAGCAATATGAACTGAATGATCATCACAAACCCCATGACTTGCACGGAAAAGAAATAATACAAATCAAACCATTGATTGGAAGCCAATTGATTGACTACCAGAAACAGCCCGCAAAACAGCGAATAAACCACCTGAAATTTACGGAGTTTATGCAGCATATTTTTCCAACCGAGCCCGAATATTTTTTCAAAAAAGAGACTGAACGAAGGGAGTAGAATAAACAAAGAAATGTCGTATAAGTGAGTGTAGATATGTCCATATTCATCAAAAATCGTATAAAGAAACGGGGAGTATGTAAAAACAAGTATGCCTACAGATAAAACAATAAAGGACAGCGATAATACGGCAATCAAATATTTTCTGTTAAGGAAAATAGCGCAGATCAGCATAACAAAAGCAATAAAAACAAAGGCGCTTCCTAGAATGATATCCACCAAATTCGACTTAACAAACTGATTTAGCAGATCATGATATTCGCCGACAAGGATCTTGCCTTCAATCGTCACATGATCCCTCGCGGTTTCCAGCCAAATGTGAAGGTCCTTGCCAAGCAGCTCCTTATCCAAAGGAAGCAGGATGTGGTTCAACTCATAATTGTACGCTCTTGTAGATTCGTAAACCTTCACATGATCGGCATAAACTGCAACCTGCTGTCCATGCAGCTTTTCGATCAAAATCCCCGGAGACGCAGCTGTAATTTCAGGAATTTTCATATGAATCCATGCGGATGTCTTGGCATGCGGCTTCGATGGCTCTGAAGCACCAGCTGAAGTCTCCGTCCACTCTTCCCTATGTGCGGGTACACTCTCCGGTATTCCTCCGGACTCGGACCAGAGGATTCTCCACTCTTTAATCGCTGCCCGTGCTGCCGTTTCTTCGGTGGCAAAGACAAGCCTGGGGTAGCCCTGGCTTAAAGCAATAACGATGATCAGGAACACAGCGATTCTCCATCCAGACCTCATTGACGCACCTCAAACATTATAATGAGTGAATACCTTTACTGAGTTATTCGATGCAGCAAAACCTTCCACCTTCTAAATTTCGGAAAAATGATAAAATTTCCTATTCATTATGTAAAAAAGCGGAAACAAACCGTAAAATAAGAATGGCGGTGCCAGGATATTATCCCTTTAGCACCGCCATGTCTCTGTACTTCAATTTAGATGGGTGAGGTAAGGCTTTTCGTCCAGTGAGCAAATCTGCTTTTGGGACATCTCCTCATGGTGCAGCTACTCTGGTTGCGATACATTCGCAGCCGGAAACCGGATAACAGCCTCGGTTCCACTCCCCTTTTCGCTCATAAAATGGATGGTCCCACGCATCGCTTCAATAATCCGGAAGGTAACCATCAATCCAAGCCCCGTCCCTTTGGACTTATTCGAGAAATAAGCCTCACCGAGTCTTTCCAGATCACGGGCGTCCATGCCAATGCCATTATCCTTAATGTGTATCACGACTTCTTCCGACTCGGCATACGCCCAGATGCGAATAATCCCCTCTTCATCCAATGCCTCTATGCTGTTCTTGACGATGTTAATCATCGCCTGCTTCAATTTGGAAGAGTTGCCGTTAATATATAAATCCTTGGTATCATCAAGCTTGATTGTCCCCCCGCTAAGATTCGCAAGCGGAAGCAGGATCCCTTTCACGTGCTTAAGCTCCTCATACACATTCAGCTTGACCTCATGCTCCAATTCAGGCTTGGCAAAGGTGAGGAAATCCGTGATGATGGCGGACGCCCGGTCCAGCTCCTTCAGCGCCAAGCCAAAGTACTCCTTCTCGGTCTCCTTGGAGTTTTGTGACAAAAGCTGCATGAAGCCGCGCGTCACTTGCAGCGGATTGCGAACCTCGTGTGCAACCGAGGCGGCCAGCTCACTGATGATCTCCATTTTCTCCGAACGCTGGAGCTCGTTATTAAACATCTCGAGCTTCCGGGAATATTGGACCACTTGCTCATGACTGCGGACAAATTTGCGGCCAAGCATAACGATCAGGGAAACAATCAGCGCGATAACGCCCCATTTCCATAGAAAAAAATCATATTTCTGGTCTTTATAATAGAAGGCCAGCAAATCTCCCAGCGTTGTTAACGCCATGATACCAAAGCCAAATGAAAAGATATAAGCATCCTTATTCCGCTTGGAAGCATAGAGAATCGTGGTTCCAACCAGCAGCAGGAGCTGCAGAATAATCAGGACGCCGAGAATTTGCACCGAGACGAGATAATAAATGTCATAGAACTGATTGCCGCTAAGCAAGTTCACGACAAGGAATATAACACAAGCCAGGGAATAGATCATCTGGAACCTTCGGCAATATCGAATCAGACGATAAGGACCGGAACCATATATTTTTTCGAAATAATAATACATCGCCGGCAGCACCGTTAAAAGCGCAACATCAAATGCCGTAACCCACACATTTCCGAGATCACCGTAGAAGGTATACAAGAAAGGGGAGTACGTAATAAGCAGGGCCCCGCTTGCCAGTATCACCACACTAAGTGCAAGCCAGCTGGATACCGTATGCTTCGGAAGAAACAGGCAGCAGCAGAACATCACCACGGCAATAAACAGAAATGAGCTCCCCAATATGAAATCTTCCAGGTCGTTCTTGATGAACGCTCCCCGCAGTTGGTCATATTCGCCAAGTCTGACGTTGCTGTCAATGCCCAGCGTTATATCACTGACGCCGCTCATCCATAGGTAAATGGTCTTTCCGGCGTCCTCCGGATGAATGGGGAGAAGCAGCGAATGGTTTGTATACATATAGTCTCGCTTGGCTTCGTATAACAGTTCATTCTCCAGAAAAACCATAACATTCTGTCCCTTAATGCGATCAATCATGATAGCGGACTGGCTCCACGGAAACTTGGGCAAGGTAAAACGATTCCATGCCGAATATACCCCATCTGACTTTGGGGGCCCCGTTTCATCTGGTCTTCCCTCTACCCATCTCCCTGGATCCTGGATATTGGCTGGCGAAACGACGTCCTGTGGTTCCAGATCCCGCATATACTGCCAGTCGGGGATCAAGATTTGAGCATCGTATGCGTCCGCTTGTTCCGGTGACATCATGGATATAAACAGCAGCAGCGGCAGCACCAGCAGGAATATGTATTTGGGCATATCCTTCATCTAGTCAGCACCTCTAACCGTTATCATAGTCAATAAAAATGCGTTGCCTTCCTCGCTATGTCTAATTCGACAAACTTCGTGTCCATTTACAATCAATATAACATGAAACGGGTGTTGCGTTCGTAAAATTTTATTACCATATGGCAAAATAAAAAGGGACTGCCCGTAACCTAAAGGTTTAAGAGCAGTCCCTTGCATCATTAGTGCGCAGAGCTCGAGGCAAGACCAACTTTATCAACCATCCGCTGGCTTTCCTCATTAAGACCAACCAGGGTGGTTTCTTTTCCAGCTTCCTTGTATTTGTTCACTACCTTGGAAATGGCGTTCGTGGCTGACTGATCCCAGACATGGGACTTGGAGAAATCAATCACAACACATTCCGGATCCTCATTCACATCAAACAGGTCTACGAAATACATCATCGTTCCAAAAAATAGCTGCCCCCGGATCTCATATACCTTCGTTCCATTCGGCTGTGTGTGCGGAACCGCATGAATACGGGCCATCTTCCAGCCGAAATTCAGTGCGCTTAAAATAATGCCAATCATGACCCCGATTGCCAGGTTATGTGTTGCAACGACAATGATCACTGTTGCCAGCATGACAATGGCATCCCCTAAGGGCACCCGATGAAGCGTGCGGAGAGATCCCCATTCAAACGTACCGATCGAAACCATGAACATCACGCCCACAAGAGCGGCCATAGGAATCTGCTTCACAACATCCCCCAGTACAATGATGAGGAATAGCAGGAACACACCGGATACCAAAGTAGATAATCGGGTGCGCCCTCCCGATTTTACATTAATGACGGTCTGCCCAATCATGGCGCATCCTGCCATACCGCCGAAAAATCCAGTAATCACATTAGAGAGACCTTGACCACGAATTTCACGATTCTTATCACTGCCCGTCTCCGTCATCTCATCCACGAGTGAAGCCGTCAGAAGCGATTCCGTTATCCCGACTACCGCAAGTGCAAGAGAGATAGGCAGTATCGTCAGGATCATATCCAAACTGATGCTTACATTCGGTAAATGAAAGAACGGAAGGGTCTGCGTAATGTTGCCCATGTCTCCCACCGTTTGGACAGGCGCTCCGGACCAAACGGCGATGATCGTCATCACGATAATGGCAACAAGTGCGGATGGAACGGCTTTGGTCACCAGCGGCAGCAGATAAATAATGAGCAGCGTTCCGACCACCATCAAGTACATGGGCCACGATTCCCCTTTGAAATTCGGAAGCTGGGCCAGAAAAATAATGATTGCCAGCGAGTTCACAAATCCGGTAATGACCGGCTGGGGAACAAATGTGATAAAACGTCCGAATTTGAGCGCTCCCATCACCATCTGCAAGAGCCCAGTGAGAATGGTTGCAGCGTATAAATACTCAATCCCGTGTTGAACCACAAGCGGTCCCATCAACGATGCCATGGCCCCTGTCGCCGCAGAAATCATGCCTGGACGCCCGCCAAAAAACGAAATGCTGACAGCAATCACGAAGGAGGCATAGAGCCCCACCATAGGATCCACGCCCGCCATGATCGAGAACGCAATCGCTTCGGGTATGAGCGCAAATGCTACCGTCAATCCGGATAAAATATCTTTGCGCGAGTTGCCAAAGAAGCCTTGTTTAATCCATTGAAACAAAGTCATAATCACTTCCATTCTATTGTAATGGTTGACAATCCACTCTCAGAATTGTCGGGGCCGTTAATCACTTTTTTGATTATAGCGGGATCATTTATAAAATTCATTATGCAATTAAGCGCATATACCCCATAAAATCCTTTATTTCCTCCTGCTTAGCTACTCTTTCGTCCATTTTCCTATTCTGAAGATTTTCATAATACGCGGAGTGACAGGGCATGCTAACACTTACTTGGTTCACCATAACCTGGACGTTTCGGGATTCATTCTTGTTTCAGCGGGTAAAGTCGAAGTATAGAAAAATTATTTCATATGGATTGAAGGAAGGAGCTGTGCAACATGCGAGATGAAAACAATCGTAATACGCTAGCGGATTTGACATATTTGGAATTTGAGGCCAGTCGAAGAGTAGAGGATGCGGACATGATTCCGAAGGATGATCTGAGGGATGTGAACACCTACACGGAGCAAAGTCTTAGCAGTGAGCATGCGGATCATATCGCATACGATCTGAATGAAGCAGCTCCTGCGGACGCGAAACCCGAGGAACGTTTGAATCCCGATCGCAGCGCCATCGATGCGTGGGAGGCTACCGGTGCTGAGCCCGATCAGCGGACGATTGCCGGCGAGAGGATCTCTTCGTCTGCGGGAATCGAAGAAACGGACCGACTGCAGGCGGATCGATCAGTCCACGAAACCGTCAACCGGGATGTCGCGGATGATGTGGCTGATCGGGAATGGCGGGCCATTGAGGCAGAGCCCCCTACTCGTCCCGGTGATGAAGTCATCGCGGAGTACGCTGGGGACAGGGAGCAGCGGGTTGCGGCCGACGCTGCATTAACCGGCAGCGGGACTGCATTTCTTAATCAGGACATATTTAAGGATTACCCCTCTGAAACGGATCAATATATGCCGCTCGAAGATATACCGGATGCGGACGCCGTCTCGGCCAATAGCCCGGTGGACCCTGCAGCACCGCCAGATGAAGGCATGCACGGAATTGATCTTCTGAACGGCAGTCATGGCGAGGAGGATTAAGTAATAGCAGAAGACCCGCCTCTCCCATATGAGAAGGCGGGTCTTCTGCTATCCATCTATTTTCCGAATATGATATCCAGCCAGCCGAGAAAGGACATCCACAGCAAAATGCCGATCAGCGTGCCCCATATGAGTGCTGTTAATATATTTCCCTTTCTTTCCATGCCTATGCCTCCCATACATCCATCTTTATAGTAAACCAGTATGGGTCGAACTATCAGTTCTTATACCAGCCGCTACCTTTTTCAAAGACTTGATTTAATAGGAGGAACAGCCGATGAAGAAGCAACCTGACGAGAACAAACGTTTAGTGACCGAACGCGACATTGATGAGGAATTTGGTCTGTTTAAGGAAGATTCATACCCGGACAGCATTCCCATTCCTGACAGCATCAAACACGAGAAACCCGATGGCAGTGAAACCAGTAACCGCGGAAACGACTCCTCATCCTAAAACTTTATGATCAACATGATGGAAACGTGAATCTCTTCTTTCACCCCTGCCATACCTTCCAACATACACTACACCATACGACCCTGGAAGGATGATGATTAAGATGAAAGGATTGCCGATCCATCATGGAGGACATAAAATCACGCTGCAGCAGCGACTGGCTTCCTTAACCGGACATCTGGTAGAGATCAACGCTCCCCATACCGGGTTAGAGCCCGGGCGATTGCAGCGGGTATTCCCGAAAAATTTTGTTAAGGTACAAGGTGAGCTCTTCGTGCCCTCCAGTCTCAATTCGATCCGGGTATTTGACGTCAAACCGCCAATGAGAACGGTACTTGTGGGGGTACGGACCACCTTCCCTACCCGCGGCGCCTTTAATCGGATCCGGCTTGTCAGAATCGGAGCCGATTTTATTGAGCTGCTCGCCAAGGACAAAAACCGTTCGCGAATTCTGCTTCCCTTAAACAAAGTGGAGGGCATATTCCCGGCAAAATAAGCGCTTATCCCTTCCAGCTTCTCTTGCGAGAGCCTCCGGACTGATGCCAAGTCCCGAGGCTCTTATTTTAAGTTGCAGAAAACAAAGGGTCTGTGTTCCGTGAAGATTTGCCGATATATGCTTCTCTAATGTATACTCTATGTTTTCGATTTTCAGTACTTGTCCAACCTGTGTTAAGATATGATTCAGATGAAATATTTAAGGCTTGATTAGGAATAGCACAGGAGGAGTCAAAGATGTTGAAACGTAGAACACGCTGGATGCCCGCTCTATTTGTAGTACTTGCATTACTGCTCGTAATGACGGCATGCGGCCAGAATGACAAGAGTACCGAAGGTGGCGCTGCGGGCGGCACCGGCACCTCGAACGGGGCAGCTCCCGAAACGGAGCCGCCGAAGGAGACGGAAGTTAAGCAGAACGTTCCTGACCCGAACGCCAGCCATCCCATCGTCACAATTGAGATGGAGAACGGCAAAACGATAAAGCTGGAGCTTTATCCTGAAGTTGCACCGAATACGGTAAACAATTTCATCTCGCTGGTGGAACAAGGCTTCTATGACGGGACAGGCTTCCACCGCGTCATCCCCGGCTTTATGATTCAGGGGGGCGACCCGGATGGAAATGGAACAGGCGGACCCGATTACGAGATTGCAGGAGAATTCACATCCAACGGATTTCAGAATGACCTGAAGCATACAACAGGCGTCCTGTCCATGGCACGAGCACAGAATCCCAACTCCGCCGGCTCGCAATTCTTCATCATGGTGGCGGATGCGCCATCCCTGGATGCGGAGTACGCTTCCTTCGGAAAGGTTATTGAAGGAATGGAGGTTGCAGAGGAAATCGTGGGCTTGGAGCGGGATCAGATGGACAAACCGCTGGAGGTTCCCGTCATGAAAAAAGTGACGGTAGATACACTCGGCAAGGACTATCCGGAACCTAAGAAGCAGGAATAGAGATCTCCCTGCCAGCCCCTGCCATAAACAAACGGAATAGGACCCGACGCATTCATTATGCGTACGGGTCCTGTTTTTTAGGTCGCCACCCGTAATCAGCTGTTACGTATGGGCTGGTTTCTCTATGACATACAGGCAGGTGCTGTCGGGCAGCTTCACCGGCTGACCTTCCTCGTCCATGAACACAATACGATCGGCCAATGCTTCCGCATACCCTTCCTGCAGGTAATGCTGCTGGACCCGGATAATCGCTTCTTCTCCTAATGTCGTACGTATACATTCTTCGTACTGTGAAGGCGTGAAATAACCAAACTGCTCCTGCACCTCATGAACATAAGCTTCGGCTCCCCAAGTATAGGTGTACAAAAATTCCATAGCATCGTTCACAGGCAGACGCACTTCATCCTGAGCCAGCTGCTCGTAAACAATCGCTCGTCCCTTGAAGTCGGACGCATACCGAAGCAGCCATTCCAGACCATCCGCTTCCCGGAAACGGATCCTTCTCATGGTATCCACCGGCTCGGTCATAATCCCGTCCCGGATAATGATGCGGCCGCCAGGCCTAAGCACCTCGTAGGCACTGGATAATGCCGCCTCTACCGTAGCCCTATTGAAACGGAAGCCGTCCATCTCAATGTAGGAGTACAGCTCATGGATGATCGAGGAGAAGATTACAGTGTCGACACTGCCCGGCTCCACATATTCCCTAAGACGAAGCGCATCTCCCTTCAGTACCTCCCATGCCTTATGCTCCAGGCGTTTGCGTTTCTCCAAAGTTTCAATCACATTCGAGGATATGTCGATCCCGACCGGACGCACATGCGGCAGCTGTTCCTCCATCAGATCAAGCAGCACGCCGCCGCCAGGACCAATATCAAGCACAACCTCTCCCGTGATATAATCCAGAATCACTTTCTTGTAATCGCCTGTACTGTTCATATCGTTCAAGTAACTCTCTTCATTATGAAACCGGTCATACGCATCCCGGCGCAGCCCGAACAGGTCGAACAGCAGCAGCACCGCCTTCTCATAGAGTGGAGACTTCTCCGCTTCGATGCAGAACTCGATTAATTTCTCGGCAGCTCGAGAGAATTCAAAGGTAAAGAATACCGTGTCCGGCAGCTCCGGCTTCCGTTCAATCCGGTGGCTCAGATGAGGATTGACGGTAGCTGGCCCATGAAGGCAAGTATTCCAATCCATTTGGCGCAAATATTGCTCAATCATTCTTTTCTTGTATACGTTCAGCTTCTTAACGCCTTGATAATCGTAATACATATCGTTCATCAACGGTTCGAAGCTTAAGTGGCTCACAGAACCCGGATTCACCTCCTCCTGCTGCCTCTCCCTGTACAACTTCTTCGGGTGAAGGGCAAGCAGAAGAACCTTCATAAACTCTTCCAGTGAGTAATCCTGCAATGCGGCTTCGACATACCAGAGCGTCATATTCTGAAATCCGTGAAGCGCTTGCGTCAAATCCGTCTGCTGACGGATCTGACTCAGCTGCCGGTCGAAGTCCTCGCCCCGGGCAATGGAGGCGGTTCGAAGACGGCGCAGACGGTCCTCATACGTCCACATATTCGGCTGCGTCCCAGTTGCGAGACGGCGAATGAGCGCCGTGACTTCTTCCTGAACGGAATGCCAAAGCTCTTCCGATACGGCACCGACGATGCAGTGGTTTAGAGGGATCAGCAGCCGGATCAGCTCATCTGCTGTCAGTTGTCCCTGTTCCACCAACTGAAGCAGGGGCAGGTTTTCCTCAAAAGGCACCTCTCCCCGAATGTGTTGACCCACCAGTCCGTGGGTAAGAATGAGTGTGTGGACCATCTCTTCATGCGGGGTCATGACGCCTCCGGTATCCCGGATATGTCTCTCATACAGCTGGGCAGACCCGATATTATGCAGGAACAAATTGACCCCTGACTGCTGCCAGCGAAGGCGATCCCGCATGGTTCCGCCCTTGGCGGTTTCAGCCCACATCAGCACTTCCTCCAGCAGTTCCTTGATCCAATAGGACACAGGCAGTGAATCCAGTATCTTTAACGTGCGTTCTACGTAATCCAGCACAGGGTTTGCCGCTGCCAATTGTCCGATGGATGTAATTCGTTCCAGGTTCACGATTCTTTCTTCAGCCGATACCAGCTTCATCAGCCACGAATGAGGCTTTGCAGCCGTCTCATCCCCCTGACGAATAGCGGTAATGGCATCCAGTGCGTGCAGCATAGTTGATCCTCCACTTCCTGTATTCCTGTAATCAAATGAACGGTTATGTATTTCATGCTGCTACGATTATAACAAATTCCCAGTCGATGGATCGCCACATTTGGTAGTTGGTATAGGATCAGGGTATACTGGTCAACGAAACCATATTTTTTATTTATGTGAAGGAGTGAAGGTCATGAGCCTAAAAAATAAAACAGCCCTGATAACGGGTGCAGGTAAAGGGATCGGACGCGCCCTAGCCATCGCTCTTGCCAAGGAAGGCGTGCATGTTGGGCTCGTTGCCCGCACTGCCTCGGACCTGGAGCCGCTTAGCGCCCTGATTGTAGAACAATATGGCGTCAGAGCGGTAGCTGCTGTTGCCGATGTTTCTGTGCAAAGTGAGGCAGAGGCAGCTTTTGCCGCGGTGAACATGGAGCTGGGCTCGGTGGACATTCTGATTAACAATGCGGGGATTGCCCAGTTTGGGAATCTGCTGGATATGGAGCCGGAAGCATGGAAACGCATCGTTGATGTCAATCTGATGGGCACTTATTATATGCTGCGCGCAGCGCTGCCTGGCATGATTGAGCATAACAAGGGAGATATCGTCAACATCTCCTCCACGGCCGGAGAGCGTGGTTTTGCCACGGGGTCTGCTTACAACGCTTCTAAATTTGCCGTTATGGGACTGACTGAAGCCGTACTGCAGGAGGTACGCAAACATAACATCCGTGTAACCGCCCTGACCCCAAGCACTGTCAACACGGATCTTGCCGTTAACGCCGGTCTTAAGATTGGGGACGAGGACCGGATGATGCAGCCGGAAGATGTGGCCGAGCTTGTGCTGGCGGCACTCAAGCTGCCGCAGCGGGTATTTGTCAAATCCGCCGGGATTTGGACAACAAACCCGCAATAAAGACGCGCTGAGGCTGGCGTTATATTGCTATATTGATTCAAGGGTGTTTCCTGGCCACTGGCCACGGGAGCACCCTTTTTGCGTAATGCGAACATAACTAGCGGTGATCATAGGTTGGTGGAATCCCGATTCTGTTTTCCATACGGAATCAAGTGTCAACACTGCAAGGTCATGATATAATGACATGGTCTAACACGAACAGCCGGATATTCACCTTAAGGTAACACTCATGGAAAGAAGATGACTACAGCATGATCGCCGACATTTTACTCGAAGTGGTTCTCCCCATCTTTGTCCTGATAGGCTTTGGCATCATTATGCAATATGCCTTTAAGCTCGATTTGTACACACTCGCGAAGATCAACTTTTATTACATTACGCCTGCAGCCGTATTTATGAGTATGTATGAATCCAAGATGTCGCCGCAGCTGCTGGGCATGGTGGCCTTGTTCTATGCGCTCTATATCGGTGTCCTCTACCTGATCAGCACGCTGGTTGCCAAACAGCGCAGGTTCAATCGGGGTATGAAAGCTGCGTTTACCAATAGCCTGCTGCTGGACAACTCGGGCAATTACGGCCTTCCGATCAATGATCTGGCCTTCAAGGGCGATCCGATGGCCGGCTCGGTTCAAGCGCTCATCATGTCCTTTCAGAGCCTCCTTACGTTCACGTACGGAGTTATTTCCATTCAAGGCGCCAAGACGGAAGGGTTATACAAACAAGCCATTATCGGCTTCTTGAAAATGCCCGTCCCCTATGCCCTTGTCATCGGAATTCTGCTGCATGCCCTGGCTCTGCCGCTCCCGGTCTTTATATCACAGCCGCTTACGTATGCGGACCAATCCATGGTGGCAATCGCTCTGCTGACGCTGGGCGCACAGATTATCAAATATCCGCTTCGCCTGCGCCGCCTTGATGTGTATCTGAGCGTTCTGCTGCGTCTTCTGGTTGCGCCTGCGATCGGCATTCTGATTGTACTGCTCCTTGGGCTCAAAGGCATCCCGGCTCAAGCGCTCATTATCGCCTCCGGCATGCCGGTCGGGGTAAATTCATCCATTCTGGCGGAAGAATATCAAAATGAACCTGATTTTGCTGCACAAACCGTCCTGATATCGACCATACTAAACGTAATTACGATTACCGGCTTAATCACATTAGCCAAATTTATAGCTTAACCGCTAACTCAGCTCTGACTAGGAGGAAATTACATATGAACTTTGATCTTGCTATTGACCGTAACCGAACCGCCTGTGAGAAATGGGATAACGTTCCCACCGTCTTCGGCGCGCCCGATGTGCTCCCGATGTGGGTGGCGGACATGGATTTTTCAGCACCGCCGGCTGTCATTGAGGCACTCCATAAACGGGTGGAACACGGTGTGTTCGGATACACCTTCCCGACCGAGTCGTACCGGGGGGCCATTGCTGATTGGATGAAGAACCGCCACAGCTGGACGATCCAGCAGGAATGGATTCAATTCTGTCCGGGTGTGGTTCCGGCACTCAGCCTCATCGTGGATGCATTCACCGAGCCAGGTGACCAAGTCGTCATCCAGACACCGGTTTATCCGCCGTTCTACCGCGTCGTACAGGAGCATGGGCGTGAGCTTATACATAATCCGCTTCGCCTGAGCGAAGATGGGGATTACTCGATGGATTTTGAGGATCTGGAGAACAGCTTCTCTACCGGCAATGTCAAAATGATCATTCTGTGCAGTCCGCACAACCCGGTGGGCCGGGTGTGGAGCAAAGAGGAATTGGAGCGTCTGGCCTCCCTGTGCCAGCAATATGATGTACTCGTTGTATCCGATGAGATCCATGCGGACCTTGTATTCGAGCAAGGCGGCCATACACCATTCGCAGCTCTATCGGAGGATGCCGAGGGGCGTTCCATCATCTGCACCGCACCGAGCAAGACGTTTAATATCGCTGGCCTGAATACGGCGAACATGATCATTCCGAATGCACAGCTGCGCAGCAAGTTCCGTAAAATACTGAATCGATACTCCATCGGCTCTATCACACCAATGGGTGCTGCTGCCACCGAGGCCGCTTATCGTGAGGGCGAGCCATGGCTGGATGAGCTCCTGGTATACATTCGCGGGAACATGGAGCTTGTTCGGAATTACGCACAAGAGCACCTGCCTGAGCTGAAGGTATTTATGCCGGAAGCTACTTACCTGCTATGGATCGATTTCCGGCAGATGGGCTTGTCCCACGAAGAGCTGACCCGCTTCCTGGTTCATGAGGCCAAGCTTGGATTAAACAGCGGCGCTTCCTTCGGCAAGGATGGCGAGGGCTTTATGCGCATGAACTTGGCTTGTACGCGCGCCACCGTTCAAGAGGCGCTGTCTCGCCTGCATCAAGCCATCGAGGCATGGCGGAAAGCGTAAAATCAATTAGCGATCTAACGATAAACAGGGGCCGTCCCAGTCACTTGACCTGAGGCGACCCCTTTGTCTGTTATAAGGACGCTGCGAGACGAAGATTCTTCCGATCGCTGTTGACCCCGAATATCCTGATTTATCTTAAAGGAGCCCACGGCCATTAACCCTGAATACCTTGGGCTCCCTTCACATTATTCCCGGCTAAAAGCGGAAATTTCTGCCGCTTCCCCATGCATGCTCGCTTGGCAGCAAACATATTTTCCGTCAAAGGCTACTGCAAATGCTTTGCCAAATACTCGCCATTTGCCTTTAGCAAGGGATAGGCTCTGGCCGATACCGCCCCACTCTGCTTATGGCTATCCAGCAATTTCATAAAGCCCTCCAAATGGTGGGCTGCCTGCTTCTTGTTCCCTTTCTCTTCGAAGCGGATGACCGAATCCAACTTTGCAACCAGCGAACGGGCAGCCCCTTGGTTCGCAAATTCACCTGCCTGCTCCAGCTGATCCACCAGCCCTTTCAGGTGCAGAGAACCGGTATTTTCCAGCTGGTACGTCCCTTTAACAAACTGATACAGCCAGTCATACATCATTCGGATATCCGGATCCTGGCTTGTCGCCGCATCTCTCAACACCGGACCGGAGCCCATGTAATACGCTTTGAACGCATCCTTCATATACCCGTACTTTACGCCTCCGTCCAGATATTCCTTAAACCGGTTACGGAATACTTGATCGCCCAACATCCGTCCGTCAAATTCGATCTCAACGCCCATTCCGAACCGTTTGGCTGTGTAGGCCGCATCGTCCAGACGCTCATTACCCATGTCTTCGAAGAAATAGTTCGGCTGGAATGCCACCGCATCAAATCCGACCTCATCCCACATATAACTCTTATAAGCCAAGAAATGAGGGATCCAGAAAGACTTCAGTCCTTCGTCATGAATTTGGCCATTCACATATTTCAGCATATCCGGTCCGGAAGCGCTTGTGCTTACCTGTTCGGACAACCAGTATAAACCGACCAGCTCCAGGTTCGAGTATTGGTTAGTGTCCCAACGCTGCAGCACTTCGTCCATCCACCAGCGGATCGCCTTTTGCCTGTTCGCCATGGCCGACTCCTCGCCAATAGCCCCACCATTAAAGTTTTCGGAGATTCCATCTCCGTCCACGTCACCAAAGTCGGTTTGATACTCACCTGTATCCGGGATCATTACAACGACTTTGGTTTTGTGGTCAGGCTGTCCCAGCTTGACTCCTACCTCCTTGGTGGCTTCATTGAGCTGGTACATCTCACCATCCGCGTCAAACGTTTTGTCAAGGTACCAATTCCAGTCCTTCAGGTTCGCGCCGCCGCCATAGTCACGCCCATCCGGCGATATCAATCCGAGCGTAAGAACCCCGTCAAAGAGCCAATCCACCGGTTCTCCATCCTGGTTCACGTAACTGATCTGGGAAATGATCTCCTCCTTGCTCCAGTCACCTTCCCCATTCGCATACTGTCCATTGTACAAGAGGGACAGATTATGAATGCCCGCAGTTGCCTCTCCCGGCTGCAAATAGTTGAAGTCTTGCGCCGGAAGCTGGACCGCGCCGGAAGCTTTGCCATCCGTACCGGTGATCTCGATTTCATCGATGAAGGTCCAGGCTCTTGTATGCATAGAGAAGGTCACCTTCACATAACGCGCATAAGCGAACTCCGCCTCATCAAAACCGGGTACACCATCTGCTTGACTATCCCAAGCGTAAGTTTCATCTACAGGCGGACCATCCACCCATAATGTCTGTGTTGCTTTATTCGTCAAGTTCGCCCAGTGAACATTATCGTCCGAGACGTACATCGATACCGTTAAGGGAAACAGAATCGCTGAACCCGGCCAATCCTGCAAAAAACGCGCGTTAATGCCCGAGATGGATTTGGGTTCGCCCAGATCAAACACGACCTCCCGCGTTTTTTTGCGAAGATACCCGACCCATGCAGGATCAAGCACGTTGCGAGTTCCGTGTATTCCGTCATTCAGCTTGTTTCCCGGATCGGGATAAGCACTTTCGGGAGCTTCCGACCAAGTGTAGGTTGCATCTCTTGCCAGATTTCGAACTCCCGATTGAGCCTCGTCTGCATACGTTAAGGGAACAATCGAGAACATCATGACCAACATCATGGCTAAGGATATCCGCTGTTTTATAGAACGCATATTGAATTACCCTCCTCATATCAATCTTCCTGATCGCTCACCGCTCTTCATCGTGCCGGACTATCCATTCTCCCTATATCCTTGCCGGCACAGCAGGCTCACTCCGTTACGTCATCTCACCTCCTTACATGCCTTCAAGTATCTTTATCTTTGCTGTGTTACTCCCCCTGCGCTTTCCCTAGTACAAATCCACTGCCGCTTCAATCGACTTCCGATAACGCTCGGTAATGTCCTGGGGGCGTGTAATCGCACTGCCGACCACAACAAACCTGGCACCGGCATTGAGAGCCTGAATCATCTCATCTGCGCTGGTAAACCTGCCCTCCGCTATAACGGGGAGCCGCGTTTCCTGCACCAGCCGGGCAACCAATCCGATATCCGGTTTATGGGTGTCGAGACTGTACGAGGTGTACCCCGACAACGTCGTGGAAATATAGTGAACGCCTAAATCGGCAGCATATAACCCCTCTTCCAAAGTGGATACATCTGCCATCACATGGATCCCCTGACCCATCAGTTCCTCCACAACCTCTTTCAGTGTTCTTCCATCCGGTCTCGGCCTCCGCGTCCCGTCCATGGCCACGATATCGGCGCCTGCCTCATGGACAGCAAGGGCATCCTCCAGAGTCGGCGTGATGTAAACAGGATAATCTTCGATCTGCCGTTTCAGCAGGCCGATAACCGGAACGTTAACAGCCGCTTTAATCGCGGAAATATCGGCCGTCCCATTGGCCCGAATGCCAATTGCGCCGCCGAGCACGGCTGCTTTCGCCATTTCGGCCATATGCAGAGGCCCAAACAGCGGCTCACCCTCATATGCCTGACAAGACACCACTAATCCTCTATCTGTAATCATTCGCCTCATAATTAGCTCCTACATCTGTTTTAGAATGAAATGTGTGATCGATCGCTTACTTCAGCCCCGTAATGGTAATACCTTCGATAAACTTCTTCTGAACGAAGAAATACAGGATGATGATCGGAATCGTAAACAGCGTAGCGGCTGCCATTAATGGCCCCCATGCCACCCCATTCTCCCGAATAAACTGCTTAAGCCCGATAGACAGTGTCCATGTCTCCTGGTCGTTAAGATAGATCAACGCTCCCTGGAAATCGCCCCATGCGGCCAGAAACGTAAACAGTCCGATTGTCAGAAGGGCCGGCTTGGCAAGCGGCAGCACAATTTGGGCATAGATGCGAAACTCCGACGCACCGTCGATTTTGGCAGATTCGGTAAGCTCCATCGGAATGCCGTTAAAAAACTGCCGGATCAAAAACACATTGTATGCCATTCCCGTACCGAACCACGCGGACAGCACCAGGGGCCAGTTGGAATTCAGCAGATTCACTTTGTTGAATACAACATACAGCGGTATCATGGTTACCTGCATGGGAAGCATCAGCGTGCTGAGCATCAGGATAAACAGCAGGTTTCGGCCTTTAAATTGGATTCGCGAAAAGCCGTACGCCACCAGCGGTGACAACAGGACCACGCCGGCAACACTCATCAAGGCAATCACGACGGTGTTCCAGGTGTATTTAATGAACGGGATCATGCTGACCGCATTCACGTAGTTATCCCATATCCATTCCTTGGGGATCCATTGTATCGGAATAACAAAGATTTCATCCTCCGTCTTGAAGGTCGTCAGCAGCAGCCACGCAAAGGGTGCCAGAAACAGCAGACCAACGATGATCAATAGCAGATGCGGGAGGATCTTTCTGCCGATGGATGCCGTGTTCATTATTTTTCACCTCCATAGAAAACCCACCTGCTGGATGTCTTGAAGATTAACAGGGTCAGGAGCAGGACAATCACAAACAATATCCATGCCATGGCTGAAGCGTACCCCATCTTCAGGAACATGAAGGCATTTTGGAACAAATAAATTGCATAGAACAAAATCGAGTTCCCCGGTCCGCCAATGGCCTGGTTGCTTGATTCCGCAAACACATAGCCTTGGGAGAAATATTGGAAGGAGCCGATGAGCCCCATAATGAGCTGAAAGAAGGTCATGGGCGAGATGGCGGGCAATGTGATATGCCAGAACTTGTGCCATTTGTTCGCTCCATCAATGGAAGCGGCCTCATAATACATCCTGGGCACTTCCTGCAGTGCCGCCAAATACATGATCGTAATGGTTCCGGTCCCCCAAAAACCCATCAAAATCAGCGAAGGCTTGGTCCAGTTCTCGTCCATCAGCCAGTTCGGCTCCGGCAGGCCGATCGCACCCAGCATCTGATTGACCAGACCGTACTGCGCGTTCAGCAGCCAAATCCACAGCAATGACCCCGCTACAGCCGGGACAAGTGTGGGCAGGAAATAAATCGTCCGATACAGGGACAGTCCTTTTACGCTTTGATTCAACAGCAGAGCAATGCCCAGTGCGTACGCAAGCTGCGGAAAGAATCCGAACAAAGCCATGAATGCGGTATTGTACAGAGAGGAGAGCATCTTGCCGTCTTGGGCCATCTCCGCATAATTATCCAGTCCGACCCACTGAGGCGAGGTAAACAGGTTATACTCCGTGAAGCTGTAATACAATGACGTGATGATCGGATAGAGCTGGAAGACCAGGAAGCCGAATATCCAAGGACTTAAAAATAAAAGTCCGATGAACAGCCGTTTCCTTTCCCTGCTTCTCATACCGCTCCGGGGTTCCAAACGTTCCATGTGACATTCACCTCCAAGTGAAAAAACAACAGCATGCAAAAGGAGCGGCTTGCTTGCTAAACCATCGTGCTCACCGCTCCTTGCATCATCAGGATTATTTCTTGTCTGCGATCGGCTGCATTTTGTTCACGACATTATCCATTGCTTCCTGGGCCGTTATCTGCCCTTTGAGTGCCTTCTCCGTCTCTTCGTTCAAGGTCTGCAAGTATTCGTTAATGTAGATGCTGTTCGGGAAGCCCTTCAAATTCGGGTTTTTAGCGCTTTCATAATAATCCCACAGTTCCTTCACCTCTTGATTCTCCGTAAGCTTCGGATTATCGAGTGCTTTCGTTAGAACCGGGATGGAACCGAACTCAATGCTGTATTCAATCTGAACGTCCTCACCGAGCAGGTACTGCATCACCTTCCATGCCTCATCCTGATGCTTCGCCTTGGACGGAATGAACATGGCAATCGGACTGACCATGCCGGAGCCTTTGAGCTCAGGGTTCGCCGCCGGATACGGGAATGGTGCTACTCCCACTTCCTTATCCTCGCCGCGATGCTCCACATACCAGTTCTCCCAGCCGATAATCATGGACAGCTTGCCGGTCAGGATCGGATCCTGCGGAGTCTCGAGGCCGCCCATGCCCGATTTGAATTTATCGATGCTCTCCTGCCCGAATTCCCGATAATAATTCATTTGATAAACGATGGCCTTCACATTCGCTTCCTGGTTCGCCGTCAGCTTCCCGCTGCCGTCATCCCATGAACCGTTGAAGATGATCGGCCAGAAGACATTATCGATCCAAGGGTAATCCGGTATAAAGCCCATTTGCGTGATGTTTCCTTTAGCATCCTTCTTGGTCAGTTTCTTCGCATATGCGAACAGCTCTTCAAGCGTCTCCGGCGGAGCTGTCAGCCCTGCTTCCTCAAACGCTTGTTTGTTGTAGAACAATTTGTTGGCCATGCTCATAGAGATCGGTAGACCGAATATCTCATGATTGACCTTCATGCGATCCAGCGCCGCAGGAACGATCTGACTGGTGTCATAACCGTCGCGCTTGATGAATTCTTCTAGGGACTGTACCGCACCGGCAGCGGACCACGGCCCGATATTATTCCACTGCGTTACGATGATATCCGGAGCACTGCCCCCTGAAATCGCGGTTAATTGTTTCTGATGATCCTGGTTGCTGAGTGTCTTGACTACGATGTCGTCCTGGCTTTCATTGAATTTCGCTATAGCATTCTCAATCGGCTTCGCGTTTTCTGCTGTAGCAGAGCTCCATAATTGAATTTCCACCTTACCGCCCTCGCCGGGTTTTCCGGCAGTGCCGCCAGTTCCGGAACATGCACTCAATACGGTCGTGAAAGCTAACAATAACAGGAGCATAACGTGAAACGTCTTCTTTCTATAGTGCCTCTTCAAATGACTCACCCTCCAACATGTCATGGATTTTACAATTCATTTTGAAGAAAAAATCCTTCTAAACAAAAATTAATGGATATTTTCTCTTTAGTCAATCCTTAATTTTCTAATTTTTATTTTAATAAAAACGCAAAAAGAGCAAGGATTATCAAAATAATCCTTGCCCCGCATATGATTTCACGTTTCAATGGCATACCCGTAATCAAAAAATAAATATTTATTTAATAATAAAATTATGGAGTAATAATTCTTTTATATCATATACTGCGAACAAGATGACTCTCCGTAATGCCATACTTGAGCGGCTGCTCCGATCACACCTGCGTCACTTCCAAAGTTAGCCGGAATCAGACGACAGCACCCCCTCATATATGAAGAAGTTCTTGCGTTGACTTCCTGATCGAGTGCCTGCAAGAAACGGGGACCGGACTGCGCCACGCCACCGCCGACAACAACAGCCTCCGGATTAAATGTATGTATATACCCTGCAATAGCGGAACCGAGTGCCCGAATGACGATTCTCATCACTTGCGTTGCAGACGGATCATGCTGATGCCAAGCCTGAATAATGTCCCGGGCATTAGGCCTCCACGCATATGAAGCGCTTCCATTACGCTGCATCTCAAGACCCAGTCTGGCAATCCCGCTGCCTGATGCATACAACTCAACGCATCCATTGTTCCCGCAGCTGCAGCGGGGACCATTAATATCAATACTGACATGACCCAGCTCGGCCGCTCCACCAAAGACACCTCGAATAAGACGGCCCGCTTCCATGACTGCACCGCCAATTCCCGTGCCCAGCGCAAGACATACAAAATGGTCGCAATCCTTGCCAACACCGTACATCTTCTCGGCAATCGCAATGACATTAACATCATTGTCAACATAAACCGAAGTGTTGTAGCGACGGGCGATCATTTCTTTAATGGCTGTCCCCGTCCAGTCCGGCAGCGTATCTCCCGCATATCGAACGGTCCCTTCCCGGTAATCGATTTGACCGGCGCTGCCGATGCCGATGCCCTGGATCTCTTCTTCTTGATCAATGGATTCCATCATCATGTCGATGCCAAGCAGCACTTTGTTCATAAGCTGCTCCGGTCCTTTATTCGCCTCGGTTGGCACCCGATGTCGGTTCGTTATATTCCCTTCTCTATCGATGACGGCAAACTGGACCTTCGTCCCCCCAATATCAACGCCGATCGCGTAAATCATCGCCAGGAAACACTCCCTTCACTCCCTTTATGATCAAAAAATCCAATAGCTCCTTCTGTCCGGCACCCCTAAGCGCGTATGTGAATCGATTCCGGGGATCGATTCACTAGTACAGCTTATCTACAACCGACCTCGCGGTTTTCTCCAGCGACTCTGAGGCATCCACCTTTTTCATCGTTAAGAGCGTGGTCAGAATGTTCAGCATATACGTCTGCATGAATTTTGTTGCCAGCGCCCCGCCCTCCGTCGGCATTTCGCGTGAAGATACCAGAAGAACCGTGTCGGCGTAAGTGGCAATCGGAGAACGGAGATGACCGGTCAAGCAGATGACATCCGCGCCATTCTTCTTCGCTTCCTTCACTGGATCGACCAGATCGCGCGTACTGCCTGAAGTCGAAATCGCAAAAACCAGATCCCCTTTCTTCAGCAAAGAAGCCGACATCGCAATAATGTGCGAGTCCCGGTGCGCTTCCACATTCAGCCCCAGCCTCATCAGCTGATAGTGCAAATCCAGGGCCGTTATACCGGATGAACCCACGCCATAGACATACACTTTGTTTGCGGCTAACAGCTTATCCACCGCCATTTTCAGATTATCCGTATTGACCAGATCCAGCGTGTTCTTCAGCAGAATCTCATGCTGCAACGTCAGCTTGCGGGCAACGGTCATCATGTCATCCTGCTCATCGATGGAGGTATCGATCACAGACGGAGGGCGATCCACCAGATCCTGCGCCACCGAGAGCTTAAACTCATGAAAGCCCCTGAATCCTAATTTGCGGCAAAATCGGATGACGGAGGTCTCGCCAACTCCCGCTTTCTCGGACAAATCCGTTACAGTTGCCAGTACCGTTTCTTCCGGATAAGCTTTTACATAATCAGCTACTTTCTTCTCCGTCTTGGTCAGAGAAGAATAGATGCTGGATATCATCAGCAGTGTATTGGATTGATTCAGTCTCGGGCCTACTCTTGCCATTCCACGTCCCTCATTTCTCTCTAAACTAACACAAAAAGAATATTTTCTCCTTAATTATATATTAAAAAAGAGTTTTCTTTCAATCCTAAAAAAAAGAAGCTGCCAGTATCCTGTGGCAGGATCTGCAGCTTTACTGGAGAACACTTTTTCCAGAACGCAGCGTTTAACGCACTCGCTCTTATGGCAATTCGGGTCCTAAACTCTCCGCAGGACATGACATGCGGATACCTTCCAAATCTGCAGCACGGGGACACACTCTTTCGCGTGCAGTCCGCTCTCTCTTACATCATGGTTCCACCCTCGTCTGTACCAAGGGTCAAATCCTCACTCTGGACGGCTCCGTTCAGAGTGTCACCAGCCATCGCTCCCCGCTCGAGCTGATATCCCGTATCCAACATCGATCCATCCAGCTGATGGAGATGCTGGCTGACTTCATCCATCTGCTTAAACGCCAGACGATATTGATAGGCTTGCGAATATTCGCTTTGTTGAGCGGCCTCATCCAGCTGCTCAAACACCGTTTTGTTCTCGCCCAGCACCTGCCGATACTGCTCCGCCGTAGCAGTTCGGATATCCTGCACAGCATCCATCATGCCGTGCAGCACGATACGACAATTCACCAGCTCCTGCCGGGCGGAGGAAGAGGTTTCAGATGTAACCGCAGCCTGCAAGTTCTGAAGCTCGGTGTAGAGCTGGCTGAGCTCGCTGACAATCAACCCAACTTCATCCAAACGGCCGTTCTGCCCTGCAGCGGTCAATTGACTGGATAGCTGGTTAAGTCTCATGGACATGTTTTGAATATGACTCATCACGATTCCCCTTTTTTCGGATAGCGTCCGTTTTACGAATAGAATGTGTTCAACCATGAATTTCTATTCATGTTGATATATGGTCATCAGGCAGCTCTGCTGGATCACAGGGCGGGATGCCGATATAATAGGGGATGACTGAAGTTACGAGTGACCTTACGCCAAGCACGAAAGTAGGTAGATTAAAGAATCCGCATGATTAAACGCAAAAAAACGACACTATTCCTTATTGTTGCCCTATTACTTGCCATATTTTATATGCAGCTGCAAACCTCGATACCGGGAATTTTCAACGATCTCGATTTTGATTTTAATCATAAAGAAACCCCTAAAGTTACCCAGCTCCACCCCTACGTGTTACAGCAAAAGAACGAACTCGTCCGTCTCACCAAGGAAAAAGGAATTACGATCGTCATTACCGATGGGTACCGAAGCCATGAGGAACAGACCCGAATTTACAATCAGGGCCGCAGTACAGCGGGCAATATTGTGACCAACGCCAAGGCAGGCGAATCACTGCATAATTATGGCTTAGCCATTGATTTTGCGCTGAAGCAAAAGGACGGCAGCGTCATCTGGGACATGGAATATGACGGGAACGGAAACGGCAAGGCTGACTGGATGGAGGTTGTGGAGATTGCAAAAAATTTAGGCTTCCAGTGGGGCGGCGATTGGGCCAACTTTCCCGATTATCCGCATCTGCAAATCGATTTCGGACTGACGATACGAGATTTGAAACGGGGCAAGCTCCCTCCTATGGAATCCCATGAATATTTGGAAGCAATAAAATGAGAAATACAAAAATAAGAGGGTATCGATAGAAGGCTCATGTATTGAACATGGGTCTTCTTTTTTTTGTTCAACGATATTTCGCAGGCGTGCTTGACATCCCATTCACATTCTGGTTATATAGTCATATATATAAGCATATAACCTTAACAGGCCATGAAAGCAAGGCGGTGATTCTTATTGAGCGGTACCGTACATCCGGATAACAAGCCCCTGTTCATCCAAATCAAGGAGAAGATCGAGGACCAGATCGTAAACGATCAATTGCTTGAAGGTGAGCAGGTTCCTTCCACAACGCAGCTGTCCCAATTTTACAAAATCAATCACATCACAGTGCTGAAAGGGATCAACCTCCTCGTTGATTCCGGACTTATTTACAAAAAGCGAGGTGTCGGCATGTTTGTTGCAGAAGGAGCAAAGGAGAAGCTGCTCCAAACGAGGAAAAGCGCATTTGCAGATGATTTTGTATTGCCCATGGTGCAGGAAGCAGACAAACTCGGTTTGTCCACGGATGAGCTTTTTCAAATCATAACCCAGTTAAAAGGAAGTGACCCCCATGAATCTTGATGTACAGTTTGACCGCGTATCGGTGGCATACGGAGGCGTCGAAGCCGTCCGGGATGTTTCCTTCTCTCTCCCGGCAGGCAAAATTTACGGTCTCCTCGGGCGCAATGGCGCAGGTAAAACCTCGCTTCTGTCCGTCCTGGCTTCCTATCGCACGCCCTCCTCGGGATCGGTTACAATTGGCGGCGAGGTGCCCTTCGAAAATGCAAACATGATGAAGGAAATCTCCTTCATCTACGATGTTGACTATAAAGACGAGTCGGACAAAATAAAATCAACATTTGAATCGATAGCCAGATACCGGCCTCACTTTGATATCGATTATGGCCTTGAGCTTGCCCGTAAATTCAATTTGCCCCTGAATAAACAGCTGAAGCAGCTCTCCAAAGGGATGCAATCCGCCTTTAACGTATGCATCGGTCTCGCCAGCCGATCGCCCGTTACCATTCTGGACGAAGTTTATCTCGGAATGGATGCGCCGACTCGTGAAATTTTCTACCGGGAGCTGTTGGAGGATCAAGCGCGTCACCCTCGGACGTTCATCCTCTCCACCCACCTGGTCTCTGAAATGGACTATTTGTTTGAAGAAGTCATTATCATTCATAAAGGCCGATTGGTGCTGCATGAGGACTACGAAAGCCTCACATCCAGGGGCGTATCCATTACAGGTATGGCGGCAAAAGTGGATGAATTCATCCGGGGCATGAACGTGCTCAACGTACAGCAGCTCGGCTCTACGAAATCCGTCATGATCTACGGGGAGTTAAGCGAGGAATCTCTAATCGCCGCACGCCGTGCTGGACTTGAGCTCGGTCCGATCTCGCTCCAGGACTTGTTTATCCATCTTACGGGGGAGGAATACACCGCATGAATAAGACGTCTTCGGCCGTAACCAAAGTAGCGAGAGATATGTTTGTGCAGCAAGGCAGCTGGGCGTTGGGATTTCTATCTATTGTGCTGCTAATCTATTTTGGAGTCGGCATCGGCTCCAGCATCGGTGTCAATGTTCGCGAAGGATTCGCGGAGGAGGACTTCTTCTCCATCGCTTACCGCTCAACCAAAGGATTTATGCTCGTTATCGGCATTATTTCGGCCTACAGCTTTCTTAGCTATTACGTAAGACACGGGATTACGCGCAAGGAATTCTTTAATGGAGCTGCCTTGGCGGCCGTCTATCTATCCCTGGCATTTCCGGTTGTCACAGCTCTGATTCAGCAGATTGCCTTGATGTTTGCATCGCAAGATGCGGGAAGTACTTCGCTGCTGCAGGCGTTTGATAACAGCTGGCTGCTGACACTTGTCTCCTTCGGCGTGCAAATCTTGATCTATTATCTGATGGGATGGATGATCGGATCCGGATTTTACCGGTTTGGCTGGATTCGCGGCTTGGGGATGATCGCCGTAGCCCTCGTGTTGATCAGCTTCATGGATGCATTGTGGCAATTCGAGCTCTCTTCCATATGGGAACAGTGGCTGCCGGTCACAACAGACCTTTCCGTCACGCTGCCAGTTTCTCTTATTGGCTCCCTCGTTGTCATTCTGATAACGCTTATTCTGATCCGACTGATAACCCGAAGAGTGACAATTAAGATGTAACCTGTACGCAAAAAAATGGCTGATCCATGGGCAGCGACACTCGTCTGCCCAAGATCAGCCATTTTACGATCTGATGCCATCATTTAAATTAAGCGGCACTGCTCTTCTTTTTGTTATAGATATCGAAGGCTACTGCCGCGAGGAGAACCAAACCCTTGATGCCTTGCTGCCAGTCGATACCGAGGCCTACGAGCGACATCCCGTTATTAAGTACGCCCATAACGAGTCCTCCGATGATCGCGCCGAAGACCGTCCCGATCCCGCCGGTAGCGGAGGCTCCGCCGATGAAACTCGCTGCGATAGCATCCAGCTCAAAGTTCGTGCCCGCTCTCGGTGTCGCAGCATTCAAGCGAGCAGCAAAAATCAAACCGGAGATCGCTGCCATCACGCCCATGTTGACGAATACCCAGAACGTGACCTTCTTAGTCTTCACCCCGGACAGGGCCGCTGCCTTCTCATTGCCACCAAGCGCATAAATGTGACGGCCCATCACGGTTTTGTTCATCACGAAGGAATAGATGATAATGAGCACCAGCAGCAGAATCAGAATATTGGGCAAACCGGCGTAACTTGCCAGCATATACGTAAAGGCATTAATTACCGCTGCGATGAGCACCAGCTTCAGGAGGAACAAGCCGCTTGGCAGTACCTCGAAGTTGTATTTTTTATGCGATTTTCGCTCCCGCAGCTCATTAATCAGGAAAATAACCGTAAAGATGATGCCCGCCAGAATTGCGACTAGATTGGTACCTGTGTTGCTGAAATCCAGAATAAAGCCGGAGCTCAGCTTCTGGAAGCCTCCCGGAAACGGCGCAATGGATTGGCCCTCCAGTACAATCATCGTCAGTCCGCGGAACAAAAGCATGCCCGCCAGGGTTACGATAAACGCCGGTATCCTCACATAAGCCACCCAGAATCCCTGCCAAGCCCCGATTAGGCCGCCGACAATCAAGGATACGAGCACGGCAATGACCGGATGCAGCTGCATATCGACCATCATGATCGCTGCAACAGCTCCGACGAAGGCGGCTACCGAACCGACCGACAAATCAATATGACCCGTAATGATGACAAGCACCATACCTATGGCCAGTACGAGGATGTAGCTGTTCTGGAGAATCAGATTCGTGATGTTAATCGGCTCCAGCAGTAGCCCTCCCGTTATAATCTGAAAAAATATCATAATGACAACAAGGGCGATGATCATCCCGTATTGACGGATGTTGTTTTTAAACATTTTCTTGAGTGTCTCCATGCTTATGCCCCTCCATTCTTGGTCATGTATCTCATCAAGGTTTCCTGTGAAGCCTGCTCTCTGCTGACTTCTCCGGTGATCCGTCCCGCGCTCATGACATAGATCCGGTCGCAGATCCCCAAAATTTCGGGCAGCTCCGAGGAAATGACAAGCACGCCCTTGCCTTCATTCGCAAGCTGGTGGATGATTGCATAAATCTCGTATTTCGCCCCGACGTCAATCCCGCGGGTCGGCTCATCCAGAATCAGAATATCCGGCTCGGAATAGATCCATTTGCTCAAGACCACCTTCTGCTGGTTACCCCCGCTGAGGTTCCCCGTCTTCTGCAGAATGTTCGGCGTTTTAATCTTGAGTTTCTTCCGCATGTCCTCCGCCACAAGTATTTCTTCCCGATCATCTATGACCATGTTCCTAGCCAGCTTGGACAATCCGGTAAGCGAGATGTTGCGCTTGATATCGTCCATCAGGATCAGGCCGTATTCTTTACGGTCCTCCGTCACGTAAGCAAAGCCGTTCTCTATCGCCTCGGTAATGGAGTGATTTCGGATATCCTTGCCGTCTTTCTGAAGTGTCCCGGTAATATTCCTGCCGTAAGCTCTGCCGAAAATACTCATCGCAAGCTCGGTCCGGCCGGAGCCCATCAGCCCGGCAATGCCCACGACTTCCCCCCGGCGGATATTCAAACTTACGTTGTCAATTACTTTTCGGCCTGGTTGCAGCTCGTGATACACCGTCCAGTCCTTAATCTCCAGGATAACTTCCCCGATCTTCGGAGTCCGCTCCGGATAACGGTTCGTCAAATCCCGGCCGACCATCCCGCGGATAATCCGGTCCTCGTCCACCTCGCCACCCTTCATATTCAGCGTTTCGATGGTTTGACCATCACGCAGAATGGTGACAGAGTCCGAGACCTTCGATACTTCGTTCAATTTATGGGAGATGAGGATGCAGGAAATCCCCTGCCTCTTGAACTCCAGCATCAGCTCCAGCAGATTCTCGCTATCGTCCTCATTGAGCGCCGCTGTCGGCTCGTCAAGAATAAGCAGCTTCACCTTCTTGGATAAGGCCTTTGCAATTTCGACCAGCTGCTGCTTGCCAACGCCGATGCTGCCAACCTGCGTATTCGGATTCTCACTGAGCCCCACCATATCCAGCAGTTCCCTTGCTCCCGTCATGGTCTCGTTCCAGTTCATGATCCCCTTCTCGGCCCGTTCGTTGCCCAGATATATATTCTCGGCAATCGACAAATAAGGAATCAATGCAAGCTCCTGATGGATGATGACAATGCCCAGTTCCTCGCTTTGCTTGATGTCCTTGAATTCACACACCGTGCCTTGGAACAGAATGTCGCCCTCATACGTGCCGTGCGGGTATACGCCGCTCAGCACCTTCATCAGGGTCGATTTGCCTGCTCCATTCTCCCCGCACAAGGAGTGGATCTCGCCCTCGCGCACCTTCAAGTTCACATTGTCCAGCGCCTTCACACCGGGAAACGCTTTCGTAATGTTTCGCATTTCAAGAATGTACTCTGACATAAGGCTTCACCTTCCCATCGTTTTGTTTCTTCATAGCGACCCCGATACTATTTCAATCCGATTTCTTCCTTCGAGTAATATCCCGTCTCCACAACCTCTTTCTCCACGTTGGAAGCATCCACGGATACAGGCGGCAGGAGATAAGCCGGAACAACCTTAATACCGTTGTCGTACGATTCGGTATCGTTGACCTCAGCCTCTTGTCCCTTCAGCACACTCTCCGCCATCTTGACCGCCTGCTCAGCAAGCTGCCGGGTATCCTTAAACACGGTCTGCGTCTGTTCACCGGCTACAATCGACTTGATGGAGGCCAGCTCCGCATCCTGGCCCGTAATGACCGGCAGCGGCTTGCCCGTTGTTCCATAACCTACGCCTTTGAGTGAAGAGATAATACCGATGCTGATCCCGTCATAGGGTGACAGCACCGCATCCAGATTTTCGCTGGAATAGTTGGCACTGATCAGGTTATCCATCCGCGATTGGGCCAGCGCACCGTCCCAGCGCAGCGTAGCAATCTGGGCCATCGTTGTCTGTTTGCTCCGCACCACAAGCTTACCTGAGTCCATGTAGGGCTTCAGGACGGACATCGCCCCGTCATAGAAAAAGTAAGCATTGTTATCGTCCGGCGATCCGCCGAACAGCTCGATATTGAACGGCCCCTTCCCTTCCTTCAAGCCAAGCTTTTTCTCAATGTAGGAAGCTTGCTGAACCCCGACCTGAAAATTGTCAAAGGTGGCATAATAACTCAAATGCTCGGTGTTGCGGATCAGCCGGTCATATGCAATGACCTTGATTCCCTGATCATGGGCCTTCTTAATGACGTCGGTCAGCGTATTGCCATCAATGGAAGCAATCACAATAACGTCGACCCCTTTAGTAATCATGTTCTCGATTTGCGAAATCTGATTTTCAATGACGTCTTCGGCAAATTGAAGATCGGTTTTATATCCTTTTTCCTGAAAAATCCGCTCCATATTCTTCCCGTCAGCCACCCAGCGCTCGGAGGATTTGGTTGGCATGGCAAGACCGACATATCCCTTCTGAGCGTCCCCGGTTTGACTTTCGGCGAGGTTGCAGGCCGTCAGGGCCAGCAGCAGCGCCACGATAAGCCCCCCTAACATTCCTCTCTTCATCGGTGTGTTCCCCTTTCCGAAAAGTTGAATCGAGAGCGCTTACAAATCCGACTTTCCAAAGCCTCTCTGTACTAAAAAGGATACACTTCCTCAATGAAGCGGTCTTTCCACGAAAACAACCTTTTTTATAAATTTCATACTTTTGTTGCTGATAACATGAATTCGTCCCGGCCGCTTGTCTGTGAAGCTGTGCAAATCCACCCTGCCTACGTTGTCAGACGATAAGACGGATCTTGGGCCAGGCAAACAAAAAAAAAGACGACCCTGATTGGTCGTCCTTCGTGAACCATGATCCTGCCGGAGTCGGCCTCTACACATACTGCTTCAGGACTGCAGCGTCAGCTCACTGCTCCTGAAAAGCCGCTCCCTTGCGGTAGCCGTTAGGCGAAACGCCCATCACCTTCTTAAATGCCGTACTGAAATAGTGCTGGCTGTCATACCCGACCTGCTCGGCAATGTCGTGAATGCTCAGATCGGTGGAATTCAGCAGCTGGATGGCTTTTCGAATGCGTGTCTGGGTAATAAAAGCCACAAACGACGTTCCCAGCTCTTTTTTTAGAGTACGGCTTAAATAAACCGGGGAAACCTGCAGAGTATGGGCAAAAGACTCCAGGGTCAGCTCCCGCACGGCGTATTGTTCCTGGATCAGCTGCCTTGCTCGCCGCACCAGCGGAGAGAGCTGAGCCTCCCGGAATACCCCTTCCCGGCACGCCTCATAGGCAGCCGCAATCGATTCAGCTCCTTCCTGCACGGGTTCCATGTGAACATTTACCGTCAGCTTCAAGTACTTCTGAATCGTTTGCTCTGCATCGGCAGCCAGTTCAAGCGCGGGTTCTCCCCATATACAGATTCCGATCCATCCGGCATGATCGCGGAACAGAATGTGAGGGGCAGGGTGAAGCAGCTCGGATATAATATTCTCCATCGCAAACAAGTAGAGCTGCCAGTCGCTTTCCTTCATCAAGGGCTGCGGCGTATTCAGCTCCGGCCATCGTGCGATGCCGACCTGGGAGGGGCGGCAGGGCGGCAAACCGAGAAAATCAAGCTGCCCCGGCGCCTCCTCCTCATCCAGCAGGCCGTGAATCCACTCGAGGAGAAAACGCTCCCGTAGCAGCGGTATGTTCTTCTCGATCTGCTCGGATGCCTTCTTCAGATAATCCTCCTGAATCTGCCGATCGTCCAGCTCGTCCCGCACGCTTCCCAGCACCTGGACCAGATGCTGTGCATTCACGGGCTTCAATATGTAGTCCTTCACCCCGAGCCGGATCGCTTCCTGTGCATACGCGAATTCATCATGACCGGTAATAATGACGAACCGGCATTCGGGACGCTCCTCCTTCATTCGCCTCATGAGGGCAATGCCGTCCATAAACGGCATATTCATGTCAACCAGCATGATATCAATAGGCCGGCCAAGCGCCAGCTCCAGCGCTTCCTCGCCGTCCTCCGCCTCGGCTGCCACCTCCATGCCCAGTGACGCCCAATCCACGGCATCCCGGATTCCCTCTCGGATAATCGGTTCATCGTCAGCAATCAATACCTGGTATGCCTTATTCATAAACTGTCGCTCCCATCATGCCCAGATGAAGAGGGGAGGGTATGCAGCAGCGGATGCGCAATGATCACCCTCGTCCCCTTGCCTTCTGTGCTCTCCAATGTGATTCCATACTTGTGGCCAAACGTCAGCCTGAGGCGAGCCTGAACATTCAGCATGCCGTAACTGCGACTTCGGCCAGTCCCTTGCTCTGAATGTCCCTCCATGGCCGCTACGGGATCAGCAAGCTGTTTGCGGAGCTCCGCAAGCCGCTCCGGCGCCATGCCTGCCCCGTCATCCTGAATGGATAGGAATAGAACATCTTCGCTCACCTCCGCTTTGATGCCGATGCGTCCCGGTCCTCGGCGGGCTTTTATCCCGTGGTATATCGCATTTTCCACCATCGGCTGCAGCAGCAGCTTCAGGACGTACAGCTTCTCGGCCTCAGGAGACACATACATCTCCACCTGCAGCCTGTCCCGGTAACGCGTTTTCTGGATTTGCAGGTAACTGCTGATATGCATCCATTCGTCGGGCATGGGAATGATGTCATCCCCTTTGCTGAGACCGATCCGAAACAGCCTTGACAAGGATTCCACCAGATCGGATACATCGTCCGCCCCTTTCTTGCGGGCCATCCAATGAATGGTATCCAGCGTGTTGTACAGAAAATGCGGCCTAATGTGGGCCTGAAGGCTGCGAAGCTCAGCTTCCCGCTTCTGCTGTTCGCGCAGCTCGCTCAGCTTCATCAGTTTGCGGATTTGCTGCAGCATCCGATTAAAACTTCGCCCCAGCATACCTACCTCATCCTGTCGATTTCCCCAGTAACGGATCGTCAGGTCCCCGGATTCCGCTTTTTGCATGAACGACATCAGCTGCCAGATCGGTCTTGATATCGACTGGGAGAGTGTATAGGATGCGGCGACGCCAAAGAGACACACCACAAACAAGAAACAAATCATGTAAAATCGGATCTCCCGGACCTCATACACCGATTCGCTGGTCGGAAATACGCCGATTGTCCGCCAACCGGTAAAAGAAGACGTGCCGTAAATCAATTGCAGCCGTTCTCCATTTACCTCACGTATCACCGCGCCGCCTTCCTTATCCGGGAGCCATGAAGGCGGAATGGCCGGAATTAATGAATCCTCCGGTGTGTAGATGCTTGAGCCGCCCGCTTCCGTGACCATCAAATATCCGCTTTTGCCAAGCGTGACATCCCGCACCGCTCTCGCCACGGCCCGCAGCTTCAAGTCGATCAATACCGCTCCGGTCACTTCCCTTGTGTCCGGGTCCACAAACGAACGCACAACCGACACCAGCTCTTCGTCGCCATAATGAACATGGGTGGTCACCTTGCGGTCGACCGGATGTCCGAGCACCGTAAAAATCCCCTCGTTCAAAACGGCCTCCCGATACCAGGCTTCCCCGGTTAAACTCCCCGGGCTGCGGGCGTACATCTCGTTGCTGATATACTCTCCTTCGCGATTAACCAGAAGGATGGACGCGATTTCCGGATACAGCGTTGTGTAGCCTTGGAGATAGCGCTTGATTTCGTAGTTCTCCTCGTTGTCCTGCTTCACCTGAGAGGGCTGAGAAAGGGCTCTGCTTCCGCCTCCGGCTTCAGCTGCCGGTCGGTCCCCTTGAATATCACCATTCAGGAACCGCTCGATCCGCTGGTCAAACCCGATCAAATAAGTGATATTCTGAAGATTTTCCATATCATTGTCCAGAGTTTGATTGACTTTCCCGATCAATTGAATGGTATTGGAGGTGACTTGTTGGTCCACGATACGGTTGACTGTCCAATTGACCAGCACGCCCAGTGCAATCGATGGCAGAATACCAATCATGAGAAACAGGATGACCAGCTTGTATCTCAGCGGCAGGTCTCCAAATCGCAGCCAGCGCAGCAAGCCTTCTCGCCAGGACTCCATTTCATTTCTATTTCGCATAATAATCATTCACATTCTCTCGGGTCACAATCGAAATCCCGGTATCCACCCGGGTGGGAAGCGGAGAGACATCATTGCCGAGGGTCGGAGCCGGCACGGTTAGTCCGTGGTGCAGATGAAACAAATACTGCAGGGACCAATACCCCATATTCCACGTTCCCTGTGCAATCGTTGCCGCAATGGTACCATCGGAGATCCGGTCGAGTGTCCCTTTATTTGTATCGAATCCGATGATGGCGACCTCTCCGGTTTTATCCGCGCCAATCACGGCATCCGCTACCCCCATCCCGCCGCTGGCCTCCGTCACGAAGATGCCCTTGAGATTAGGGTGCTTGTCCAGCATGTCGGCGGCGGCTCCTTTGGCTACGAGCGTATCGCCCTTCCCTTCCTTGACCTCCGCTACCGTCATGGCCGGATATCTCTGGGTCAAAGTTTCCCGGAAACCCTCCGAGCGGTCATCATGATTCTGCTGTCCGGGCTGAGTGATGATCCCGACCTCTCCTTCACGGCCTAACAACTGAGCCATTTTATCCGCAGCTGCAACACCAGCCTCGTAATTGTTAGTCGCCAAAAAAGAATATGCGTTGCTGTCAGGCGCGTCCGCGTCAAACAGCACGACCGGAATACCGGCATCCACTGCCTTATTGATTGTAGACGTAAGCGCCTTGGAATCAATGGCTGACAAGGCAATGCCGGCAGGCCGCTTGGCGATGACCTGTTCCAGTACAGTGATCTGCTCCTCCACGTCATATTGCGTAGAGCCGCGGTAATCCACGGACACGCCGAGAGCGTCCCCTCCGTCCTCGAAGCCCTTCAGAATGTTTTTCCAATACTCCATGCCCGATTGAAAGGTCACCATGACATAATTCTCGCCTATGCTGCCGTGCAGCCCTCCCTCCTCCCATGCCGAAGTGCGCCGATCCTCCAATCGGTACATAAACACGTATGTCAGAAAAGCCAAAATAAGAGCAGCGTACACCAGCATCATTTTCTTCATAAAAAACGCCCCCGATTCCCCATCCCAGGTAATGTCAATTCCAACTGCAATCGGTTACATAATGTATTAAGAATATACTGCAATTGTTTGAACAAGATCAAACCCCCCATCAGAAAAACAAGTAGCAGCCACAAAAAAACAGACTGTCCACAGGTATCCCTACCTTTGACAGCCTATTTTTTATCATTGCAAGCATCTCTTATCAGCCTGGAATGCTTCAATATCCTTATGAAAACCCCTTAACCGGATCCTCTCGAATTCCGTGCATGAATAGATTCACCACGTGACACGCAAGATCCTCTGAAGTCCGTTTCTCTGTCAGAAGCTGCTGAGCGGTTAGCCTCTCGATGACACCCACCAAGCTTTCCGCGACGATGCGCATATCGCATTCACGGTCCAAGAGACCATCCCGCTGCTCATCCTTCAGATATTGCTCCAGCATCGCTGCCATCTCAGCTTTGACGATAGCAGAGTCATCCCCGATAAAAAAACCGATCTGCGTCAGATCCGGGTCTTTGGCAAGAAACGCAAATAACTCCCTTAGCACGCCCAGCAGACGGCTGGACACGTCATCCTCATCAATCCCACCTTCCACTCTGCTGCCCTCGATCAGCGTCTTAAGATTCGTTCGAAATTTCTCAACCAGCTCCTTAAAAATGGCCTCTTTGCTCTCAAAATACAAATAGAATGACGGCTGCGTCAATCCTGCCCGGGAAACGATGCTGCTAATTTTCGTCTGATGGTATCCTGACCTCGCAAATTCACTGGCAGCAACAATCAATAGTCTTGCCCGGCTTTCTTGTCCATTCGCACCCTTCTTCCGCAAAGCTATCCAACCTCCGAATTTAGTCATGATGTATGTAAGTTAACGCTGATTACACTTCATATTGTAAAAGCTGTCCTTGCATAAAGTCCAGACTCAACCTGGACGGAAGACTTTACACAGCCGCAAGAACGTTATAACGTAAGGGATAAGAAGTTTAGCGTTACTGCCAAGAAGGAGATTATAAACCATGCAGGATCATTCCCACTCAAACTCGGCGGCTCTTAGGACAGCCGAAACGTATAACTCGCCACATTCGCCTGCGCAGCGTGTCTTGATTGTCACGGCGGTGGATGCCGAGAAAGATGCCGTGCTGCGCGGTCTGGGCCATGCAAGCGGATTTGATGTTATTGCAGGAGGAGTCGGTCCCGCTGCCACTGCTGCGGCGACTGCCCGCCAGCTCATACAGGTCTCTTATGATGTTGTCATCAGTGCAGGTATTGCCGGCGGATTTGCCGGCCAGGCTGAAGTCAGCTCCATTGTCATTGCGGATGCCATCATTGCAGCAGATCTCGGATCCGAAACCGAGGACGGCTTCAGCAGTGTCCAGGAGCTCGGCTTCGGTACGGACCGCATTCAAGTGGATACAGCGTCCGCCCGCAAGCTTGCGGGTGCCCTGAATCGGGCCGGTGCCGCCGTAACCCTCGGTCCTGTGCTCACGGTTTCCACGACCACAGGAACAGCGGCTTCGGCCGAACGACTGGTCAACCGGGTGCCAAACGCCGCCGCTGAGGCTATGGAAGGATTCGGCGTCGCCACGGCCGCCTCTGCCGCCGGCGTCCCCGTGCTCGAAATCCGTTCCATCTCCAACATGGTCGGTCCGCGGGACCGCAGCGCATGGAAGATCAAAGAAGCGCTGCAGGCGCTTGAAACCGCAAGCTCATTACTACCGGAGGTGTTACGATGAAAATCGCCTTTTCCCCATGTCCCAACGACACATTTGTATTCCACGCCCTGGCACACGGCTTGATCCCCGGTGCGCCCGAGCTTGACATATCCTATGCGGATATCGATATGACCAACCACTGGGCTGCTGAAGATCGAGAGCAAGATATTCTGAAAATATCCTATGCCGCGCTGCCCTGGGTGTTGGACGAGTATGCCCTGCTGCCGTGCGGCGGAGCACTCGGGCGCGGCTGCGGCCCGCTCGTTCTGACTGCGGACAAGCTGTCAGATGGAGGAACCCCCGCCAGTCCTGCTGCGCTCTCGGGCCGCCGGGTAGCCGTTCCAAGCGAACGCTCCACAGCGTATCTGTTGTTCCGTCTGTGGGCGGCACAGCAAATTCCGGGTGGCCTCGGCGAAATCGTGGTCATGCCGTTTGATCAGATTATGCCTGCCGTGCGGGATGGGGCTGTCGATGCCGGGCTTGTTATCCACGAGGCACGCTTTACCTATCCATCTTACGGATTGAAGCTGATGACGGATCTGGGCAGCTGGTGGGAGTCCGATACGAATCTGCCGATTCCGCTGGGAGCCATTGTAGCGCGCAGATCCCTGGACCTGGCAAGGATCTCGAACTGGATTCGCTCCTCGGTGGAATACGCCTGGGAACATCCTGAGGAATCCAGAGCCTATGTCCTTCAGCATGCACAGGAAATGGACCCCGACGTAGCCGATGCCCACATTGATCTGTACGTAAATCCATTTACGGCAGAGCTTGGCGAAGACGGTTATGCAGCGATTTCGGCCCTGTTGAATCGCGCGGCGGATGAAGGGCTTGTACCGCGAATCGATCCAGCCCTGCTGAAGCGTCCATAACAACAAACATTAGGAAAGAGGAAGGCCAAGGCCCGGTTCCACCGGAGCTTCCAGGCCTTCCTCTTTTTTTCCCAATACATGACCTCACGGACAAATTGTGCTAGAACTCCTCCTTGGATATGTAATCATTCAATTGCCGGTAAATCCCGATAATCTCATCCATGGGCATTCTCACAAGTCCGCTGGAGGAAGGGGCTACGAACTCATGAATGCCGTCGACAACCGAGTTTGGCTGGAGTCCCCAATCCACCCGTGAGCTGCCGCTGAATTCAGTATATACCCCTTTGCCGACAAAGCAGGCCACCTCCGGTCTGTATTCCGCCAGCTTCTCCCGCAGCGTCTCTCTTCCGAGCCTGTACTCGTCTCGGGTAATATCCTCAGCGCCTCGTGTGGGTCTGGCCACAATATTCGTAAACCCGTATCCTAATTTCAGCAGTTCCCCATCCTCTGACGCTTCATATAAACGCGGAGTCAAGCCGGACTTATGCAGAATCCTCCAAAAATTGTTGCGCGGGTTTGCATAGTGATGCCCAACTTCACCTGATCGCAGGCTGGGGTTAAAACCGATAAACACCAAGGTTAATCCATAGTCCAGATGGTCGCTGACTTCGTTCATTATGACTCCTCCTATCGTTACCTCTAGCCGATACGCTGCGGACGATGACGACCTTTAATGGGAGCTTGAGGCGGCATGGTTGTTGCGCTTGCGTATTTGGTGAATGCCCATGACCAGGGCAGCAAGTTCCCAGTCCCCCAGAGTATCGCTGTCATTCTGCAGCTCGAACGCACCAGGCTGAAGCCATCCGCTAATACGGGAAAACCGGGCTATTCCTCTCCCAGCGGTATCCGCAATTTCATATTCGTTCGAGTAGGCCGGTGACGTGATCTCATAGACACCGCGCGGTCCCGCGTCATATTCAAATTTCTTCGTAAAAAAACTCATCCGCATACGCAGCATGCCCAGCTCTTCCCCGTGCCCGTCAGCAATGTTCCATTTGTTAGAGAAGAAACGAAATGACCCGCTGCATACATGATCTCCTGAAGCATTATACACATCCAGGGAGGAGCCGAAAGCACTCTTCAAATCCAGACTCCCGATGATGCTGCCGTCCCTGTCCATCATATCTGTTCTACCTGCGTTAAAAAAGTTATCCTTAAAATATATACTCATACGCCTGTCTCCTTCCTTAATTCCTGCACGCCATGCACATCTGTTACCCGTTTAAACGATTCATCTGTTAAATTGTTTCAATTTCCCCAATGAAATTCGGGAACCGAGAGGTTTTTCCATTGTCTAATAAAATGAGGTGATGCTATTGGAGTACCTGAAACAAATGGTAGCCGTGAACGATCCGGGCTCTGTGCTAAACGGCTTGATGGAATCCTTCGGCCAGGACGTGTGGAACTATGCATTCTTCCTGACGAAACAGAGAGAAGCGGCAGATGATATCAGTCAGGACGTGTTCCTGAAGGCCTTTCAGCATTGGAATGATTTTCAGGGCAGAAGCTCTGTGAAGACCTGGCTCCTGACCATCACCCGCAACCTATCCTTGAATTATCTCAAGTCTTCTTATATGACCAGGGTGTCCTTAACCGGCTGGATAACCTCCAAGCAAACCGGACCTTCCGCGGAAAAAGAATTCATGGACGCTGCCGCAGTCTCGCAGATATGGAAATTCGTCTTGGAGCTGCCTCCGAAATACCGGGAGGTGCTCATTCTCGAATCCCACTACCGGCTGCCGCGAAAAGAGATGGCCGAACTGCTCGGAATTTCCGAAGGCACGATCAAATCCAGACTACACCGGGCTCGCATCCGAATGGAAAAGATGTTGAAAGGGGAGGATGTCCAATGAAAACTGAACAAGAACAGCAGCCGGACTGGATGCAGGAACTCGGTTCCTCTCCCTTTAACGAGCCGATGTTCACCAGCAGCATGAAATCCCGTGTGTTAAACAGCGCTGGCAGCAGCTCATTAATGAAAGACCGAACCATGCGGAGGTCCCCTGCCCGTTCGCGTTTCATGGCAGCAAGTATTCTTACCCTGCTTCTGATCGCTGCGGTTTGGGGGTGGCGCGAATCTCCTGCCCTTCAACAGCTTGTCCCGATCAAAGGTTTAGGGGGTTCGGCTGAATGGACTCCACACAACGTATATGCCGAGAACGGGGTAGATAAACTTCAGGCGATTCCGGGCGGAGATTTTGCCGCAGGCGCTCCAGCCGGTGCCTGGTGGAATTTGTTCACCCCGATACAAGAGCTGGAGGGTAAACATATCCGCATATCGGCCGTTCACCGGGATACAGGAACAACGCTCGAAGAGCTTGCCGAAACGGAGATTACTTCCGATATGGCTTACAATGACTTTACCCGGGTGTCTTCCCGCTTTGGCATGCCGCTCTCCGGTTTATGGAAATTCAATGTAATGGTGGATGATGAACCATACGGCGATATCGTGATTCATGTGCCTGACAGCAGCTGGGAACCAAGTCCAAGCTTCAAATCCGGCGTGTACGACATGACCGGCGTGGAAGGGCGCCTGGGCTTTATCAATCCGGGGTTTATCGCAGGTCAGCCGAATAAATACATGTGGCACTTCTGGGGACGCAGCGAAGAATTGACAGGGGACCTGTTCATTACGGCAGTAAAAAGAAATACAAGCAAGATCATCGATGTTTTTGAGACGACCTTGAGACCCGGAAAACATAATGGTGCCGATGCTGCCATACCCACCACCATGTCGCTGCCTTCGGCAGGGCAGTGGAGAATTATGGCCTCCATTAACGGTCAATTGTTCGGCAGTGTCATCGTTGAGGTCGATTCGCCATAACCCCCTCCATCCATTCATACGTGGGGCTCCTCATGAAAAAAGGCTGCCACGGTTCTGCAGAACATCTGCAATACCGGAGCAGCTTTTTTCATGAAGAAGAAATGATCATCTCATATTCCGCTTGTTCAATAGCCGTTAGCGACATTATGTGGCGTTCAAGGCTTCCTTGGGAACCTCGATTTTGCTGATCTCATCATGCTTGGAGTATGCGCTCTTCATTTTCATGTCAAGCGTTACCTTATCACCCTCTGCTGCCATCTCCATGACCATGTCCATATCGGTCGTCGCCGGCAGATACGTCTCCTTCTGTACGCCATATACAATGCTGATGCTCTTGATATCCATCTGATCCATCATCGCTTCCATCTGCGGATCGTTGCCTGCTTGATTCATCATCGTCTTGGCAAGTTCCTTCAGGTTATCCCCGGATACATCAGCCGTCAGGACATATACGTCCCCTTCTTCCGTCACTGTAAAATCCTTGGCTATCGCCTTAAACTGCTCCAACTGCTGCTCCGGACTTGCATTCGCCATGTCCAGGCTGTCCCGGATTTCCTTCTCGGACTCCGCCGGAACCTGCATCCATTGTCCGTCCATATGCATGTATATGCCGTCTTCCGTAATATACTGCTTCATCTCGACCTTGCCATCCGGGGAATCCATCGCGATGTTCTGCATCATCTCCATCGGCTCCAGCGTAATTTCCGAATCGAGTGACATATCGACATTCTGCTCCTGCTTCTCGGCACCCTCAATAACAATGTGCTGTTTTATATCGGCCTTCATGGCAAAACTCTTCAAGTTCTGAGAAGCTTCCGCTGATTTCTGAAGAAGCTCTTCTGCCGTCGGGGCGGCTTCCTCCTGCGGTTCTTCTGCAACCGGCGGCGTTTCGGCCGGGGTCGTAGTCTCTTGTCCGGTAGTTGGCGGTGCTGCGGCATCATCCCCGGCTTTGCTGTCATTGCCGCATGCGGCAATGCTCATCATCAAAATTGCTCCAAGTAATACGGCTGTCCATTTTTTCAATCGATTATCCTCCTAAAATATGTATTCCCGTGTACTTACCCAAATTTATACAATATGTAACATGTGTTGATCAAAATATTCGAAAAAGTTACACTAAACCTATTCTCATCAAGGAGCGTGCTCGATGGAAAACATTTTGGTTACCGGCTATCGGGCTCATGAGCTCGGTATTTACAATAACAAACACCAGGGCATCCCCTATATCCGCAAAGCGATTGCCAGCCGCTTGATTCCACTGCTCGAGGAGGGATTACAGTGGGTCATCACCCCTGGTCAATATGGCGTAGACCTGTGGGCCATTGAGGCTGCCATTGAACTAAAAGCCGAATATCCTCAGCTTAGATGCTCCATTCTGACGGCCTATCAGAATCCCGAGGAGCAGTGGAACGACGACAAGAAGGCCTACTTCCAGGAAGTGATGAAGGGGGTGGACTTCTATGCGCCTGTCAGCAAGAACAGCTATCAGGGACCTTGGCAATTTACGGCCAGAGACGATCTCCTCCTCCGTAAAACCGATGGCATTCTGCTCGTGTACGACGAAGATAACGGCGAAGCCAGCCCCAAGTTCATTAAAGAGCGCGCATTAAAGAAACAGGCCGCAGACGGCTACCGCTTCATCAGCATCGGGTCAGAGGAAATACAGGCCGTTGCCGACGAAGAGAATTCGTCGCAGGATTATTACTAAATGTCGTCAGCCCGATGACACAACCACTGCATGCCTCGAACGGCTTCCTCATTTTATTTCAATCTACGCCAAGCTCCTTACCAGCCAGCCATGGCTAACTTTCAGCATATCGGAGCGGCACTAAATACATATGAGAAGTGGTGGAGCATGAGGATTAACAAATATATCAGTCAAACGGGATTTTGCTCGCGCAGGGAGACCAACCGCTTGATTGCAGCCGGGCGCATTACGATCAACGGCAAGGTATGCGAAAAAGGGGCGGAGGTTGAGCCCGAGGATATCGTGCTCATCGATGGGCAGGAAATTCCTCATAACGATAGCGAGCCTGTGTACCTGGCCCTGAATAAACCGATGGGCATCGTCTGCACGGCAGCGGAAGAGGTGGAAGGAAACATCATTCGCTATGTGAATTACCCGTCGCGTATATTTGCCATCGGCAGGCTGGATAAAGCATCTGAAGGCTTGATTCTGCTCACGAACGATGGAGACATCGTGAACAAAATGATGCGCTCGGAGCATGATCATGAGAAAGAATATGTGGTAACCGTCGACAGACCCGTTACGGATGAATTTATGCGGAGGATGTCTCAAGGCGTTGAAATCCTGGACGTAGTAACCAAGCCATGCGAGGTTTTCAGGCAAAGCGAAGCGGTATTCCGCATTATTTTGACCCAGGGCCTTAATCTGCAAATCCGCAGAATGTGTAAGGCCCTGGGGTATAGAGTGCTGAAGCTGGAGCGCATCCGAATTATGAATATTACGCTGGATCAATTGGAACGGGGGAAGTGGCGGCATTTGGAGGAAAGGGAGCTCCATAAACTGCTGTTCATGCTGAACTAGAATGTTATACTGGCTGATTTCTTGGTGCTTCTGAACGTCAAACCAAAAAGCCATCTTTCAAAGAGGCTCACGCCGGAAGCTGATTCCGTCACCAGGTTGACGCCGTAAACCTGGTCTCGTGTCCGATTGAAAGATGGCTCTTTTCTATTTAAGCTCAGATGCTGCCTCTACGCCAGCAAATAATCATCAATGCTTGTATATGCGTATCCATGCGCTGCCGCAACCGCCTCATACGTCACTTTGCCGCCGATGGCATTAATGCCCTTCGCCAGTGCTTTATCATACCGGGCTGCGGAGCGGAGTCCTTTGCTAGCTATTCTCAAACCATAAGGTGCCGTTACATTAGTCAATGCCATGGTGGAGGTTCTGGCTACTGCGCCCGGCATGTTGGCTACGGCATAGTGAATGACGCCATGTTTCTCATAGGTAGGGTTGTCATGGGTTGTAATCCGGTCGATCGTCTCGATCGAGCCCCCTTGATCGATCGCCACATCCACGATGACCGATCCCGGGCTCATCTCCTTCACCATTTCTTCCGTTACGAGGCGCGGAGCCCGAGCACCGGGGATCAACACCGCTCCCACAACAAGATCCGCCGCCTTCACCGTCTCCGCAATGTGATACGGATCAGACATGATCGTTTTGACCCGCCCCTGGAACAGATCATCCAGCTGACGCAGCCGCCCCGGATTAATATCGAGAATGCTGACGTCCGCGCCGAGACCCAGAGCAATTCTTGCCGCATTGGTGCCAACGATTCCACCGCCAATCACCGCAACTTTGCCCGGCGCTACACCAGGAACGCCGCTTAGAAGAACGCCCTTGCCGCCATGCGCCTTCTCCAGGAAATGAGCACCGATTTGAATGGACATTCTTCCCGCCACTTCGCTCATCGGTGTAAGCAATGGCAGGCTGCCATCCGTCAGCTGTATCGTTTCGTAAGCAACAGCACTCACCTTCCGGTCAACCAGCGCTTTGGTCAGCTCGGGCTCGGGAGCCAGGTGCAGATAGGTGTACAGGATCATTTCCTCCTGAAAATAATCATACTCCTCCTGCAGGGGTTCCTTTACCTTCACAACCATTTCGGCTTTCCACGCATCTGCAGCCGTTGCAACCACCTTGGCACCAGCCGCTCTATAATCTTCATCTGTAAAGCCAATGCCAAGACCAGCCCCAGATTGTACAAGCACTTCGTGCCCCGCATTTTTAAAACTGATGACGGTACCCGGCGTCATGCCGACACGGCTTTCGTTATTTTTGATTTCTTTGGGAACCCCAATGATCATCCCCATGGCCTCCTTAGTGGTCAACTTTGCCTATCTAATTGCATTGTACCTATTTTTGCCCAAACTGTGTACCTGTCTAAGGTCAGGGATTGTCCATCCGATTTCATAACTATGTATCTACAGTATATGCAAATCCATAACTGGCTGCATACAAAAGATCACCTCTCTTTATGCGACTGAAGCGAATGTGCGTTATCCTTCTTGGCTTCAGCCCTTATGAGAGGTGATCATTCAGCTTGACTTCACGTCGATTTCAAGATGCTCACATACTACATGCATTCATTTCATGGCTTTCGTTAAAGTAACATGTTCACCGATGCGGTCTGCTGTTCATTTACCACATTAAGCTGGATGCGGCAGTTGCGGTCACACTTTCTCCCGATCCTTCCCTTTATCGGATTCGCCTGCATTTTTGTTGGCCGTATCCCGGTCGAGCTGCATCTCCTCCACGGTCTTGACCTTAAGTCTGGCGGCACCTTCATACTGAAGAGTCGGAATCAGGTTCCCGGCTGCAAGTCGCTTCTTCGCTGCGGCAATCGAATCCGCATACTGTGGAAGCCACGTTTCACCAGCAACCAGCATTTCATCAACCAGCTGCCAAATTTCCTTCGGATTGTTTACCGCTCCAATCAACGGATCCATCATAAACGCCTGACGAAGCAGCAGGTCGTCACCGTGAACCGCGGCTTCAACCGCCAATCGCTGAACCGATATACTCACGCTGCACACAGCCGCCGGTCCAAGCGGCAGCTCGCCTACCAGCGGCATGGAAACTCCGTTGCGGTCTACGTAACCCGGCGCTTCGATAATCGCATCATCCGGCAGATTGGAGATAATGCCTTCGTTCACGACATTAAAGTGTCCACGGTATACCCGGCCCGTTTCCAAGCCTTCAATGATGTAAGAGCCATGCTCCTCTCCCCGATGTTCGGGCCTAAATACCATGGCCGGATCCTTCATCCAGTTCGGAAAATCGGTCTCGAACCAGCTGCGACCCTCGGTGCAAACGCGTAAATATCCACCCGTCTCTCCATTAATCCAGCTGCCAAGATCAATCCACTCCGTAATTTCCTCCGGCCGCTTTCGGTACCATGGGACATATTCGCTGAGATGGCCATTGGATTCCGTACTGTAGTAGCCGAAGCGCCGCAGCATATCGATGCGTACCTTCTCTGTTTGGCTGTACTCCGGATGCCGTTCGAACGCCTCCAGCAGCCCGCTCGTCAAATCCTTGCCTTGATGAGAGGCTTGGATATACCAGGTTTGATGATTAATACCCGCGCAGACAATATCAACGTCTTGTTTCTTCAAGCCATACACCTCTGCGATTTGGTGGTGCCCATGCTGAACACCGTGACATAAACCAATCGTCCGCACACCGCCATACTGATGGCAGGCCCACGTCAGCATCGCCATCGGATTCGAATAATTCAGCAGCAGCGCATCGGGTGCACACATCTCCCGAATATCCTTGCATATGCTCAGCATCTCGGGAATTCCCCGCTGCCCGTACATAATGCCGCCTGCACACAGCGTGTCACCTACACACTGATCGATGCCATATTTCAGTGGAATCTCGATGTCCGTACGGAATGCTTCCAAGCCGCCAACGCGAATCGTACAAATGACATATTTGGCATCCTGCAGGGCTTGTCTTCGATCTGTGGAGGACTGAATCCTGATGGACAACCCGTTCTCGTCTATGTCTCTCTGGCACAATTCAGTAACCATATCGAGATTATGCCGACTGATGTCGGTGAAAGCCACTTCGATATTCCGAAATTCCGGCACAGTCAGCAGGTCACGCAGAATTCCCCGCGTAAAGCCGATGCTCCCTGCTCCGATAAATGCAACCTTAAATGACATTGTATCCTCTCCCAGCTACAAATGAGTTTGTAATCATTGTAGCAACCGATCAAAGGAAAGCGTTATCAATATCATGACCTCTTGAGCTAAACACCGTCAACAATCCTCACTTCTTCATAATCCCCTCACTTCGGTTCGCCGTATTTCCATGCATTCCGGTCTTGCTGGAGACGATATTCCACCGGCGTACTGCCTGTAAACTTCTTGAATAACAGATGGAAATACTGCCTGCTGCCAACACCCACATATTCCGATATTTCATGGATGGGGATATCGGTCCGCTCCAGCAGCATCTTGGCCTTCTCCATTCGAATTCTTGTCAAATACTCGGTAATTGTCCTGCCTGTCCCTCTGCGGAATACCCGATGCAAATACCCCGGATGCAAATTCACTTCCGCTGCTACGTCCTTCACCTGAATCGGCCGATCATAATTCTGATGTAAAAAATCGACACATCGTTTGATGTACAGTTCGCTCTGCTGCACATCGCTGCGCTCCCTTTCTTCATACAGGCGAGCGATGCATACGAGCAGCTGGATGAACAGCGCATGCGTCATCGTTCTACCATCTGTTCCTCTCCGATCGAGCTCAAGCACCAGACTTCTCAGAACCGGGTACACCTCCTCCTGATCGACTAGCACCAGGGAAGTGAACGGCCGGTTCAAGAGAAACATCACCTCTTCCTCCTCGCGCATAATCTGTCTTAAGGAAGGCGCTTTGCCAGCGCTCTCCATAAACCCGAATTCCACGTTCAGCATACGGCAGGAGGTCGTCTTCTCGACGATTAACCGGTGCGGAACCTCAGCATCCAGTAGGATAAACTCCCCTTTTTTCAGCGTGACACTCTTTTCCATATGGTTAGCCTTGACATCAATTCGGCATTCCCCTGAGATCATGTACATAATCTCGGTTGAATCATGCTGATGATACGGCATTTGATAGTCCTTCCACTGCTTATAATAATAGGCGTAGAATCGCGGGACGTAATCGCCCTTCTCAAGCATCTGCTGAAACAGGCTTCCATTCACGATTGACCTTCCTCCCCTCACACTGTGTAAGGATATATTCAAGAGCACCGGCCCACGGAATGGGATGGCTCCTCTTCTGCACTATAATGGATTCGATTTATATATAAAAAAAGCCTGGCCCTTGGGCCAAGCTTATCATCATTATGCTATCCGTGCTACGAGATTTTGAAGGCCGATACCGTATGATTCAGCTCTTCCGCGAGCTCGGCAAGCGACTGCGCGGTTGCAGCCGATTCCTCACTCGTAGCCGCCGTTTCCTCTGTGGACGAGGATATCGTTTCGATGGCAGTTGCCACTTCGGCGGCCTGTGCGGCCTGCTCTTCGCTGGCAGCTGCAATGTCCATCACTTTGCCGGCCGACTCATTCACCATACTTGTAATGTGGGCAAAGGCCTTCCCGGCTTTTTCCGTGTAGACGACGCCATGCTGAACCGCCTCCACGCTATCGGCCGTATTCTTCTGCATGCCCTTGATAATGTCGGCGATCTGCTTCGTGGCTCCTCCGCTTCGTTCCGCTAATTTGCGTACTTCATCCGCCACCACAGCGAAACCTCTCCCTTGATCCCCGGCACGTGCAGCCTCAATCGTGGCGTTAAGGGCCAGCAGGTTGGTCTGCTTGGCTATATCGTCGATCACTTCGATAATCTCGCCAATGCGCTGGGAGTCTGCTTCAAGCCTGGTGACATGCTCCCGCACCCGATTCATGCCTTCAACGGATTGCTGAACGATCCCGCTGCCTTCCGACGCAATTCCGGAAGTCTGGTTGACAAGCTCTGATGCAGCCGAAGCATCGCTTGCAACCGAGTTGATTGCATTCGACCATTCCTGGAACAATTCGCTGACCGTTTGCACGGATTCCGCCTGATTGCTGCTCCCGACCGCCAGCTCCTCCGCTCCGGCAGACAGCTGCTGGGAAGCAGCAGCTACGGACGCCGCATTCATATTCACTTTGCCGATCATTTCCTTCATACTCTCCAGCAGCTGGGCGAACACTCGGGACAATGTACCAATCTCATCCGATCTGCGAAGATACGCTGCAGGAACCTTCTGCGTAAAATCTCCCTTGGACATGAACTCGCCAATCGCAACGGATGCACCTAAAGGCTTCACGATGGAACTCGTTAACAGAATCACTACAGCCCCCATAGCCAACAAAGTGACCACGCCTGCCACTATAACAGACCGGGTCATGGCCTCTGAGTTCGCCGTAATCTCCTTCATCGGAATAATAATGGCGGCTGACCATGGCGTTTCTGTCAATCCGGTCTTAATTGGCGTGTACAACTTGTACAGATCAGGATCCTCCTCCACGTATACCTTGCCTTCCCGGATCGCATCCAGTATGAGCGGCACCGTCTCGCCAGGATAGGCTTTCCCCATCGTTTGTCCCATCAGACCGTCTTCAGGTGACGTCACGATAACGCCGGTGTTTGAATAAATATGTGCATACCCCGTATCAAACAGTTTGAACTGCTCCATAACACTCTGCAGATGTGCCAAGGAGATATCGACTCCGACCACACCAACCGTCTTTCCGTTATCGATAATGGGAACAACAAGCGATGTCATCATGACGTCTTCGTTGCCTACCTTAAAGACATACGGATCCATGATGATTTCTTTTCCGCTATTTTTGGCAAGAAGATAGAAGTCCCCCTCCCCTTCCTGCTCGTAATCTTCGATAGGTGTGTGCTCGAGCCCCGAATCCGTTCTTGCCCAGTATGACATCAACCGTCCGGAGTAATCACTGCCGAGCTTGTTTATATAATCAGCGTCCTGTCCATCAAAGGCATCCGGCTCCCATAAAGTCCAGAGCCCTTTCCAGGATGGATTGGCTTCCAGGTTTCTTCTTAATATTTCGTTAACGGCTGCCCGATTCGTGATATCCGTCTCTTTCATGCCAACTAAGCTTACGGCCAAGGTACGTGCCGAATTCATAACGTCATCCAGTTCCGCTTGAACGAGGGTGCCGATCTTCTCACTTGTTGTCATTGCCAGCGTCCTCGCTGAATCCAGAGCCTCTTCCTTCGTTGTGATACTGATGTAGGTCATCATGCTTGCCAAAAAAATGGTGATTGACCCCAAAATAACAACTAACATGCGAGTCCGGAGTTTCATCGCAAACAGAGATTTAAGAAATTTCCATGATTTCATGTTGAGTCACCCTCGCTTCTTCCTGCTGTTAAATTCATTCCACTCTTCTTCAAGCTGCACTAGAATCTCCTCAATCTCTTCCGGTGACAAGAGGTCGTCAACATCATAATCAAATAGGTCCTTTGTCATGCCGCAAGCTTTCACCTCTCCTACTTATAGACTACGTTCATCCAGTACAATAAGCATATACACTTGCATACCGTTCGTAACCGAAATTCTATTGCGTGATCGCGCAAGAATTTTGCGGGCCAACTTGCGGTTCTTGTCGAAAAACAAAGAATTGACGTCTCTTCATTCGGAGGACGCTTGCGAAATATGGCTTGCCTAAGAAAATCTCTATCCCATTTGGACAAAATCGGAATCTGACAGAATTCCCATTTGCTTGGCCTTGAGAGCAGCCTCAATGCGCGACTTCACATTCAACTTCTGAAACAGATTGGTTAAACAATACTCCAGCGAGCGCTGGCTCATGATCACCGTTCCCGCAATCTCTTTGTTGCTCTTCCCCCTGGCAATCTCCTTCAGAATGCTATATTCTTTATCCGTTATAGACTGAGCTTCTGTCCCCCCCGATGTCCGTTCAGAACCATTGGCAGTAACCCGCCGAAGCTGCTTCACGAGTGTCAGCGGCAGCACCACCTCTCCACGCAGTGCACACCGAACGGCCGTGACCAGCTGCTCTTTCCCCGAAGTCTTCGAGACGAAACCAGCCATACCGGCCTCCATGATCAAGTTATAATGATTGCTGACTTCAAAGCCTGTATAGATCAGCATCACCGCATCCGGAACGATCTGGAGAATCTGCTTGGCTAGATCGATTCCGTTCATGCCCGGCATATGCATATCAATCAGCATCACATCAAAATGAACCATTCTCACCAGCTCCAGCGCCCGCTCCGGCGTATTAGCCAGCTTCACAAACATATCCTTCTCCTGCTCAAGCAGCACCTTGGTCCCCTCCATCACCGAGGGATGGTCATCCACTAATAAAATTTCAATCATCGTTTTCCATGACTCCTTCAATCTGGTATTCTTGCTTAACATGGATGAACCGCCGGGATGTTTAACCGCTATGCTTCGGTTTCTCGCCGTTTGCTGCGGTCTCTTGCGATTTCATTTGGCGGACCCTCATTTTGCCGTTATCTGGATGTAAACAGCCAACCCCCCGCTGTCCGACGATTCGAATTGGATTTTACCGTTCATGCTCCTCACCCGTTCCTTCATGCCGCCGATCCCCATATTGTTGAATTGATTGGGCTTCTGGGTCCGGTCGATTCCAATTCCGTTATCTTCATAACTAAGGCTGACTTCATCCGACTGGGTGGACAAAGTGAGTTTCACCTCGGTTGCATTGGAATGCTTGGTGGCATTCGCAAGCAGCTCCTGTACGATTCTGTACAGTCCGATTAAATGGTCATCGCTAATATCATCATCGAAGTTCGAACAGTCGAACTGTATGGAATAATTCGTACGAAGCTGCGTGAACTCAAATAAAGCTTCCAAGGAGCGCTCAAGTCCCTCTTCCTTAAGCAGCGGAGGGCGAAGCTCATTGCACGTGATTCGAATCTGATAAATCACGTCCAGAAGTCCCTCCTCGATCTCCTCCAGCTGCCGCCGCAGCCCTTCCGGCAGTTCATGATCCGATACAATCTGATTTAATTTCCTGTACCATATAATCTGCTCCTGGAGCGCCGCATCATGAAGATCCTGGGACAGTCGCTTGCGCTCATTCTCGGACAAATGCAGCATGAGCCTCAGCAGCCAAAGGGGCATAATCTGCTGCGAGGAACCCAGCTTGTCCAGCTCCCTTGTCAAATCCTCGATGACGCGGAAGTTATCATAAAGGACGCTGGCATACCGGGAAATGGTCTCCAGCCATATTTTCTTGGCCTGAATCATTAACAGCGGGACTTCTCCCCCGATGCAGACCATGCTGGTATCTCCGTTCATTTCACCAATCTTGACAAAATATCCGTCACACATCTCAAACAGTTTGCAGAGAGGAATATGCTCAGGACCACAATTATGGATTGCTGTAAGAACCCCTGGAGGCAGCACTTTACAGCCGCCTTGTATCTTGATGTGCAGGCTGTGGTGATTGATCTGAATGAGGCTCACCCGATCAGTCTCCAGCACTTCCTGGATTTCCTGTACGATACGGGCATTCAATTCGCTGATTTTAACCATGCCGAAGAGGTCGGAGGAGAATCGGTCCAGGCTCATCTGCAGCCGGAAATACCGGTCCTCGCTCTCTCGGACAAGCCGCTCTGCCGCGATCCGCTCCCGCTCGGCCTTCTTCTTTTCTGTAATATCCCGAATAATGGTGAGTGCTGTATTATGGCCTATATAAGGAATTCGAGTTGTGACTGCCTCAATATCAATAATCGTCCCATCCAGCCGGACCAGCTTATTCTCAGTGAGCTGTGAGGTCATCCCGCTTTCGTACACATGTTCAACCTCGGAAATAACGAACTCAATCTGGTCAGTAGGAATAACATCCAGAAAAGAGGTCCCATCCAATTGCGCGACATCAGTTATCCCTAATAAGTCGAAGCCTGCAGGATTCGCATAAATATAAGCAAAATCCGAGTGCAGGAACATCGCAACCGGTGCAATATCCAGGATATGGCGGTTGATACGATCACTCTCCATCAAGGCTCGCTCCGCTGACTTGCGGGCCGTAATATCCTCGAAGAAAATCTCGATCGTGGTCGATTCCGCATCATACAGTGCCGTTGTCACCACATCGACCCTTGCCCCGTCAACCCGTCTTAAAGACAATTCCTCCGGGAAAACATGGCCTTTGCGGATCAGCTCCGCATGCCGTTTACGTGCCCATTCCTCATAAGAATTCAGCACCCAGTCCCAGGGATCGGTACCCAGGATATCCTCAGGACCTGCCGCCCCCAGGATTCGGAGTCCCGCCGGATTTACGTACATGAGCTTGCGTTCCTTGCACACCGCGATGGCTATAGGCGACATCTCCACGAGCCTGCGATACCGATTCATGCTTTCTTTGAGTGCTATCTCCATCTTCTTGCATTCGGTAATATCATACAGCGCCTCTTCCATGCGAAAGCGTGAAGTAATATCAATCGCAATGCCATCGACCCGTGCTGTCTGCCTGCTTTCGTTCATCGTTGGAATCATTTTCACCTGGACCCAGCGAATATCCCCTTCCGCGTGAATAATCCGGTATTCCGTATGAACAGCCTCGCCATGCCGAAGCTTGTGTACTAAAGATTGAAACAGCGGCATATCCTCCGGATGGATCATCGTTTCCCAGGTTAGCCCATCCGAGAAATCACTCCGTGAATAGCCTGTGATCTTTTGAAAGGCCAATGAAGTATTCATGATACTCCTTGTGCCGATATCGTATGACCAAATACCTACATCCAGCGTAAGCAGCATTTCGTCAAGCATATGAAATCTGCCTTCGGCAAGGTCCAATGACTGACGGCTTAACCTGCGCGGATAACGGTATCTATATAAGAACATCGTGAAGGTGGTCGTTAAGATGACCAGGATTAGCGTTGCAGTTCCAAGGAAGTAGTTACACATGCTGCTCTATTGTCCCCTTATGAAGTAAACTCACCGGTCGTTAGACGAGCGGTGCACCCCGAGTTGCCGCTGCCGCTGAACCCAAGGTTCAATTGCAGCCTTATCCTTTATCGGCAAATCCTTTGCGAAACCAAAGATCCAGCAGACAGAAATTAAATATAAAAAAACCCGGTGTCGCATTCGCGAAAATAAGCGAAGCGCCCAGGCTGTCAAGGGGCATCCTGGGCACAAATAAATGCCCCAAGCGGCTATCCGCTCAGGGCATTTCAGCAGGATATCCATCCTGTTGCTCCTTATGCCAGATCCCACTCGGAATGGATCTTGGGCACATCAGAAATAAGCTGCTGGGTATAAGGATGCTGCGGATTTAAGATGACCTCTTCCGCCGGTCCCCGCTCCACCACTTTCCCCTGTTCCATGATGTACAGCGTATCGCTCACATAATAAGCCAGCCCTACGTCATGGGTAATGAAAATAATCGTCATATTGTTCTCATCCCGCAGTTTCAGGAGCATATCGAGAATCGTGGAGCGCGAGCATGCATCCACCATGGAGGTCGGCTCATCCGCAATCAGCAGCTTCGGATGAAGCATGAAGATGCGGGCGATCATCAGACGCTGCATCTGTCCGCCGGACAATTCGAACGGATACTTGTTATGCAGTTCCTCGAACTTCAGATTCACGAAGGAGCAGGCTTCCTTCATCTTGCGAAGCTGCTCCTCTTTTGTCAGATTGACACCCTGCAGCTTGATGCAATCGAGCAGCAGCTTTTCAACTTTGTAGAACAGATTAAACGAGGAGAACGGATCCTGAAAAATCGCCTGGATATTTTTCCAATATCGCTTGCGGTCTCCATGCCGCTTCAACTGCCTCGGCTTGCCCATATACTCAATTGAGCCGCTGCTCTCCTTCAGCAAGCCCATGATCATTTTGGCCAGTGTCGTTTTGCCGCTTCCGCTCTCGCCGACAATGGATATGATTTCACCTTCGTGAAAGGCAAAGCTGACATCCTCCACGGCGGTTGTCTTCTGTTTCCCATAACCGAACACCTTCGTCAGATGCTCTCCCCGAATCAGTACATCATTCTGCTTCATTTGCATACCACTCCTTAAGCACTTCAGGCTCCACGATGCATCGATAGATGCGATCCCCCGCGGTTTGGCTCTCGATTTTCCCTTTCCGGCACGTTTCCTGGACATAGGAACAGCGGTCTGCAAACCGGCAGCCTTCCGGCACGTTCTTCAGATTGGGCGGCGTTCCCGGGATCGCGGCAAGCTTATGGCCCTTCATGCCTTCCTCCGGCACGATGATGGAGCCCATCAGCTTCTTAGTATAGGGATGGATCGGATCGAAGATCATCTGCTCTGCGGTTCCGCGCTCCACAATCTCCCCTGCGTACATAACAATGATGTCATCCGTGACATGATAGAGCAGCGGCAGCTCGTGTGTAATAAAGACAAGCGACTGAATAAAGCCTCGGTCCAGCAGGCTTTTCAGCAGCTTGATGACCGCTTTCTGCGAGGTTACATCCAGAGCCGAGGTCGGCTCATCCGCAATCAGCACTTTCGGATTCAGAATGGTGGAGATAGCAATGACCGTCCGCTGTTTCATACCGCCTGACAGTTCGTTCGGGTAGGAGTGGAGCACCTTGGGGGACAAGTTCAAGGTTTCAAACCGTTCTGCCGCCATGTCCCACACTTGTTTCTTGTTCAGCTCGGGTCGGTGCTCCTTCATAATATCCTCGATAAAATGTATGATTTTGAGTGTAGGATTCAAGGCATTCATAGCTGCCTGCGGAATGTACGATATCTCTCTTCCCGATACCTGGGCACGAAGCTGCTCTTTGCCAAGCTTCATGATATCCGTGCCGTTAATAACGATCGAGCCGCTGCCGAAATGCAGTGGTGGAAAATAAAATCCCATCAGGCTAAGCGCAAGCGTCGATTTGCCGCAGCCGGATTCCCCGGCGATGCCGAGCGTTTTCCCCTTCTCAAGCGAAAAACTCACGCCGTCTACAGCATATACATGTTCCTTCAGCCGGGTTCGGTAATATGTCTTCAGTCCATGAACTTCCAGTATATTTGTGCTCAAAACACCCATCAGCTCCTAATCTTCGGATTGAAAATTTCATCCATGCCGGTGTTCATCATGTACAAGGAGAAGGTAATGATTGCAATGGAGATCGCTGCCGGGATGAATGCCCACCAAGCGCCGGCAACCGGTGCTTCAAACACGAGCGCCCAGTTCATGATGATGCCGAGGGAGATCGTGTTGTACGGCCCCAGCCCGAGCATCGAGATGGAGGCTTCGGAGAGAATGCCCGATGCCGTCTGCAGCACGAAGGCCATAACCACATAGGAAGCGATGTACGGCAAAATTTCCGAGAAAATAATTCGCGGCGTGCTGTATCCGGAGATTTTGGCAATATTGACATGATCCCGGTTTCGCAATGAGGAGGTTTGTGCCCGCACGGCTCTGGCCGTCCATGGCCAGCTGGTAATCCCAATGATGACCGCCGTGACAAACGAGCTGCGCGAATCGATGCTGACCGAAATCAGAATCAGAATGACAAAGGAAGGAATGACGATAAAGATGTTTGTGATCGCAGTTAGCAGGTTGTCAATCATCCCCCCGATATAACCTGAAGCAAGACCGATGACAAGTCCGATCACGGTAGCGAATACACCGGCAATCAGTCCAACCTGCAAGGAGGTTCGGATGCCATAGATCAGTTCGAGAAATAAATCCCTGCCGAAATTATCCGAGCCCAGCAGCAGCTTTGAATCCGGAGGCTGATAGGCAAGCGCGATCATCTCCAGCGGGTCATTGCGGTTAAACAGCGGGTAGATCAGAACCAGACCGATCATGGCCAGCAGCATGCAGGCTCCGAACATAAACTTTGGCGATTTGATCAATATGCGAAATGAACTGTTCATATTATTGATCCTCCATCTGAGCGGCCTTAATTCTTGGATCAATCCAGCCGTAGATTAAGTCAATCGTAAAGTTAGCGAGCAGCACTGCCAGGGCAATCAGTAAGGTGCAGCCCGAGATTAACGGATAATCCAGCTGCCGGATCGCGGTGAACATCCAGGTTCCGATTCCCGGATAACTGAATACGATCTCGCAGATCAGCGAGCCGCCAACCATCGTACCGATGGATAATGCCAATCCCGTAATTTGGGGCAGCATGGCATTCCGGAATACATACTTTGCAATCTTGGAATCCCGGATGCCAAGCAGCTTGCTGTACAGCACATAATCGGAATTCAGCTCATAGATGGACATTTCCCGCATGCCGATGGCTTGACCGCCAATGGTAACCAGCACAATCGACAGGAACGGCAGGGTATGATGCCTCAGCACCGAAGCAAAGAACTCAAAGCTGAGTGTTGGCACCATCTGATAATCATAGCCCCCGTGAAGAGGAAACCAGTTCAAGGACAAAGCAAACACATACAGCATAATGATTGCCAGCGTAAAGAACGGAATGGAATTCACAAACAAGGCAACCGGAAATATGACTTTATCGAATACCCCTTTGCGGTATGCCGCCACGGCACCCAGCACGTTGCCGATCAGCCAGCCGACCAGGATCGCCGGAAGCTGGAGTCCGATCGTCCATGGAACCGCCGAGGCCAGAATTTCCGTTACCGGCTTCGGATAAAGTCCGAATGAAGTGCCGAGGTTACCCGTCACCAGGTTCTTCAAATAGATCAGGAACTGCTCGCCAAGAGGCTTGTCGATTCCGAACTCGACGAGAAACGTCTCGTACACCCGTTTGATGGTATCGCTGTCGGTCATACCCTGCGTCATCTCGGAGACAATCATGCTGACCGGGTTGCCCTCAATCATCCGGGGCAGCAGAAAATTCAAAGTGACCGCGATCACCAGCGTTAGAAAATACCAGAAAAACTTCTTGACGATATATTTTCCGTAAACACTCAAGCAGCTCACCCCCAGGAATCACACACCTGAATTTGGAAAAGAGACCTATATCAGGGGTCGTAAATCCGCTAATATAGGTCTTTGATCATTAATTTATACAATCAATTATGGATTTGGTACAGTGACCTGATGCCGGCTCCATCCATTGAGATTTGAGGCGGGATGTTGCTGCCGTCCCCTTCGGTAGGGAAGCCCTTCCAGACCGACTCGTTGACCGTATCAAACACCCACGGACGATACATGAGGGGGATTGAAGGAATATCCTTCAGCCAGATTTGAGTCAGCTCGGTGTAGAGCGCTTTCAATTCAGTTTCGTCGGAAATCGTTGGAATCTTCTCAATGATGGCATCTGCTTGATCGTTCTTATAGCGGCCCCAGTTGTAGAACGCCATCTCGCCCATAGGGGCAACGCCCTTGGAATACATGATGGTCATGGCACGGTTCCATGGCTGGCTCGGGCTGACTCCGCCGGCAGGCGTGTTCATGATAATATCGAATTTGCCTGTCTGTAAATCATTGGTCCACACCGGTGCCTCTGGGAATTTGGTTCGAATTTCGATGCCGATGGCCTTGGCGTTCTGTGCAACGATCTCAAGCGACGCATTCCAATCGGACCAGCCGTACGGGCATTCGATTTCATAAGGACCCAGACGCGTTCCGTTCAGCACGCGGATACCGTCCTTGCCCTTCGCAGCGCCGATGGAATCGAGCAGTGCATTAGCTGCATCCACATCCGTTGTCCACTGCAGCGGTTTAATGGCTGCTTGATCCACGTACTTCGCTTCCGCATCGGTATTGAGTGTCAATGAAGGTTCCATCGGTGCCGAGTAGCCGCTGATAGCAAGCTCCGAGATTTTACTGTAATCAATCGCCATCGCAATGGCTCTTCTGACATCCGCATTGTTGAGTCCTTCCTTCGACATGTTGAAGAAAATGGACGGCATGGAGCCGGGCACGTAATACGGAGCGTCCTTGATATAGGTTTTAACAGGGGCTCCGCCTTCCCACATTTTCCATACCTGCGGAATGAACTGCTGTGATACATCGACCTGACCGCTCTTGAACGCCAGATCGCCCGCTGCATTATCTTTATAAATGACATGTGAGATATATTTGGGGGCCGGCAGCTTGCCAAAAAGCGCTTGACCCCAGTAGTTATCGTCCCGTACTATCGTGATCTTCTGATCGTTGTAAAAGTACATTTTATAAGGTCCTGTTCCGACCGGGTCCTCATTTACTTCCTTGCGGATAGCAGCCAGATCATTATTGGCTTTCTTCTCAATCTCTTCCCAGATGTGTTTAGGCAGCATGGGCATAACCTCAATACTGTCGAGTACCGTCAGTTTGTTCGGATTGTCTTTATTCAGCTTGATGTTGACCGTTTGAGGTCCGTCCGCTGTTACGTCCTCAATGTAGGACCAGAAGCTGCTCCAGTTGATGTCGTACTTTTTGCCAAGCTGGTAGGTGTAGACGACATCATCTGAACTGAAGGGTTTGCCGTCGCTCCATTTGGCATCCTTATTCAGATCGATCTTCAGCGTCAGGTCGTCGGTCCATTCGTACTTGGTGCCAAGCAGCGGCTCCAGCTCGCCTGTCAGCTGATTGACCATGAACAATGTCTCATAGATTAATTCCCTGGAATTCCCATAGTTGATTGGAAATGCCGGGTTTCCGCTGAGCAGGTTGAAATTCGTTGGCGCCCCCCATTGCAAACCGTTCACGTACAGCGTTTCGTTTCTTGGCGTTGCTTTTGCATCACCCTGCGGTGCTGGCTCTTCACTGCCTCCGGGGGCCTTTACTTCTTCCTTAGGCGGCGGATCTGATGCTGTCGGTGGCGTTACGCTCTGGCATCCGGCAGCAAAAAAAGACGCGACCAGCAAAAGAATGAACATGGGTCTCAAAACTGTTTTCAGCTTCACTTGTGAACCCTCCATTCATGAAAATGTGTTCGTCTCTTTAATGCTGAGTGTGTCGATTAAGGCATGGTTGTATGCAAGCGCTTTCTTGATGGATTTATATGTTCCTCATTTCAATCTGAGTACTATTAAATTTGTTGTTTTCGTTTCAATCCTCAAGGATTTTTCCAATTTGCGTCGAACATGAATGGAAATGGATAATCTAGCGGACGATTCGATTTCCAACAAAGGGGTGGGCCTGCTGCCTGTGATTAAAGACGTTTTATTGCAGCTATTGTTTGCGTTGATGCCTTTTGTCGCGTACAACATCTATTACAGAAAACTGACAGTCAACTATTCCCGCAATTTCATCCTCCTCATCTGTTCGTTGTGCATGCTGCTGTCGATGACCTTTGCTTCGTCTGTTCAAAGCGGGCTGATCTTTGACGTCCGATATGTCATTATGTTCTTTGGCATATTATTCGGAGGTTTCATGACCGGGGCTATCCTGCTAATCGAATTTCTGATCTATCGGCTGCATATTGGCGGTTCCGGCATGATCGACGCCATCATTATATTGATCATTACCTTCCCGCTATCCGTTCTGCTGGCCACCCTCTACCATAAAAGCAAACATAAGTTTTGGATTGTTTTTATTGCCGGCATCAGCTTTTCACTCATCCCGCTCCTGGTGCTCTATATAACAAAACCTGATTATATCCTGAGTCATTTTATATTTAACGTCCTGGTTATGCCTGTCCATAATTCTCTGGGCATATGGCTGCTCGTTACCCTGTTTAACAAATCGGTATCCGACAAGGAACTATACCTGCAATATATCCAGAATGAGAAAGCCGAGGCCGTGAACCATGTGGCCGCATCCCTTGCCCATGAGGTTCGCAATCCGCTGACTACCGTGCTCGGGTTCCTGCAATTAATCAAGAGTGGTACGTTTCCTCAGGAAAAAACGGACCGCTTTCTCGAGATCAGCATGGAAGAAATAAGGCGCACCGAGCAAATCCTGTCTGAATATCTGTCGATCAGCAAACCTCTCGTTCCATTTCAGCAAAAACTTGAGCTCACCGCTCAGATCAGATCCGTTGTCGAACTGATGACCTCGTATGCCAATATGAGTAATATCACACTCAGCGCCGACTACCCTGAGCTCCCCGTCTACATTTCAGGCAGTCCCGCCGAGCTCAAGCAGCTGTTGGTCAACTTTATCAAGAATGCAATTGAGGCCAGCAGAGATGTCGATAAAGGCTGCGTCAACATCCGAATCTATGAAGAAGCAGAGCAGGTCGCCATCGAAATTCAGGACAACGGGATCGGCATGAATCCTGAGCAATTGAGCCGTCTCGGTTCTATTTATTATTCCACCAAAATGAGCGGCACCGGCCTTGGGCTCACCTTCTCATACCAGGCCATCCGCGCTATGGATGGCAGTGTTTCAGTACGAAGCTCGCCAAGATCCGGAACCGTGTTCCTCATCACCCTCCCGCTTGCTGCCACAGATCCATGAGCTCGCGAAGCCGCTATAAGGGCAAAGAGAGAGGCTCCTGAACCGGAGCCTCTCTCTTTTTGCTACTCTAGCAAGCGAATTTCTTTTGCCTCAAAACTTCTATTGTTTTTGCTAATATTCAACGGCTTTTTTAGTGTAATCCGAATAAGGTCGTTCGTCTTTAGACTATCCAGCTGGATGGTCTCTCCCTGGCTGTCCTTCAATGAAGTATCTTCTGTGACACGGACTTCGCAGGGATAACCCTCATCCGTGTGATTCTTCCTGTTTCGGTTTACTTCGTCAGAGCAGTCAACGGTAATCTTGTCGTCTCCCACTGAATAAATCGCAGACTCAAAAACCGATACATCCCGGGCACATCCAACAGAAAGGAGCAGCACGATCAGAGTGAATAATAGCCTCAGCTTCACGTTCCAACCTCCCTTATAATGAACCTTTATTAGAGGAAGCCTAGGAAGCACTGCACTCGATTTCCGCTAGATTATGCAAGAAGGTAACCGCAGCTTATTCTGCGGAGAGGGCATACGTGGACAGCGGCTTAATGCCATGTGTCTGCTTCGCTTCCTGGAGCAGATAGATTTCGGATTGAATCAGGGTAACCAGCTTGGACGGAGCCTTCTCTATGTCGCTCAGTTCGGACTGGTAGGATTGCAGGGTCATATCCACTTCCCAGAGCCCATCCTGGAGCTGAGGTGAATAGAAGGTTTTCTCCCGGCGCACGCTCCAGCCGGACTGCTCGGCAATCCCCTTTATCTGCCCTGGCGTAAACAGTGTTCGAACATTGGAGCTGCTGTTCTTCTTAAACACTTCATATTGGGCTTGGACCAGAACCGCCAGCAAATGCGGATATTGCTCTGGATGCGTGATTCTGGGATCCCATTCCGCAAAGCAGAGCCTGCGTCCCCACGCTCTGGCTTTTTGCAATACGGCCTCCAACTGCTCTGCCGATTCGAAATACCATGAACAATGAGACAGCACAACGATATCGAAGGAATTCTCTTCGTAGTCAAGAAGCGGCGACAGTATGTCCGTTTCCAAATCAATCTGTATCCGTGAGCCCAGCGGCGATTGCGTTAACCGTTCGGAGGCGGCGCCCAGCGTCACCGGGGCTCCATAATGGGGAGGTGCTGTGTCCACACCATGCACAAAACCGGATTCGCCCGCAAAATAAGCAAGCACCGCGGTTGTATCCCCTTGCCCGCATCCAATCTCCAGAATGCGGTCTCCTTCCCGGATTCCCCAAAACTCGGCAAGCTTCAGACGATGCTCTGTTTGGATCCGCTGGATTTCGACTCTGGCCTGATCCACAGCCATGCATTCAATAATATAATCGATTGGGTTATGAATTATAGCTCCCCCCTTGAAGATTGATCTTAGATCTCATGTAAATGTCGATAAAGCTCGGGGTATCGACTCTTCAAATTTATTATATCACCGCCTTAACGCACATTGCCCAAAATTACTAAACCTTTTTATATCTGCATTGCTTGCACACAACACCCTCCTACTCCTGCTTGCTCCTCTAGCTCACCTATGGTGTCAAAAAAACCCAAGCAGCGGGAAACCCTCCCCGCTGCTTGAGTTACGATTGCTGCATCTCATGTTATTGGAATTTCGGGAGCCAGTCTCCGTGTGCTTCAATGAGATCGTCGCACAGGCTCTTGATGTCATCAATGGACAACTCGGCAGCCGTATGCGGATCCAGCATCGCTGCATGGTAAATGTGCTCCTTCTTGCCTGTTGCCGCCGCTTCCAATGTCAGCAGTTGGGTATTGATATTCGTCCGGTTCAGTGCCGCACACTGCGGAGGCAGATCTCCCACGTAGGTTGGTGTTACACCGCTGGCATCGACCAGACAAGGAACCTCTACGCAAGCTTCCTTCGGAAGATTCGTGATCAGTCCCGTGTTCATCACGTTACCTCCGATTTTGAACGGAACATTCGTCTCAATGGCTTCGAGAATATAGGATGCATATTCATGGGAACGGTGATGCGTTAGGTCCTGGTTGCTTACCAGATCCTCGCGCATCGCCTTCCAGCCCTCAATCTGATTCACGCAGCGCCGCGGATATTCATCCAGCGGAATGTTGAATCGCTCGATCAGCTCCGGATAATTGCGCTTGATGAAGTAAGGATGGTACTCCGCGTTATGCTCAGAGGATTCCGTAATGTAATAACCGAAGTTCAGCATCATTTCCAGACGAACCATATCATGATGTTTCTCTTTCTGCTTCTCGGCTGCGCGTCTTTTAATTTCAGGATACAGGTCCACGCCATCCTTCGTTACCTCAAGCAGCCATGCCATATGGTTGATACCGGCGATTTTGGCCTGTACACCTTCCGTTTCCATGCCCAGATTTCTGAACAGGTCCGGAATGCAGGCCTGCACGCTGTGGCATAGACCTACCGTTTGCACGCCGCCCAGCGTATTCATCGCATTGGTCAGCACCGCCATCGGATTCGTGTAGTTCAGGAAGAGCGCGTCCGGACAGACCTCCCGGATATCGGCTGCAAAATCCAGCATCACCGGAATGGTACGAAGATTGCGGAATATTCCGCCAATACCCACCGTATCCGCGATGGTTTGTCTCAGACCGTACTTTTTCGGAATCTCGAAATCCGTAATCGTACAGGGATCGTAGCCTCCAACCTGGATCGCGTTTACCACATATTTAGCCCCGCGCAGAGCTTCCTTGCGGTCACTGTATGATTTGACGACACAGGTGCTGCCGCTGGTTTTCTTTATGTTGTTGAGCATGTTCTCAGAGTCTTTCAAACGGACCGGATCAATGTCAAACAAAGCGAGTTCGAATCCCTGCAATGCCGGTGTTTGCATACAATCACCCAGGACGTTCTTGGCAAACACCGTACTACCTGCTCCGATAAATGTAATCTTAGACATAAATAAATGCCCTCCTTAAACTCCATAAATAGATACGCTTTCACAAGACTAACTATAAGATAATCAGTCTTTTTTGAATATGGAGCAAAACAAGGGCGATATGGACATTTGTTGTTTCATTATGTAAGCTAGCCCTAACAGATTATCCTGCTTCAACAAATTGACTATGGTGCACGTTATAAGGAGGCGACAGCTGTATGTCCATTCTGCCAGACCATACGCTCTACACGATAGGCATGAATCCTTCACCGGGCGGCCACGATCTCAACCTCCTGTTCAGCGGTGAAGGAACGCCCGTTCCACGTCATAAAATCGGTCCCATCATTCATGATTACTGCCTCATTCATACGGTCTTAACCGGAGAAGGCGTGTTTGAATGCGCCGGGACGGTTCATCACTGCACAGCAGGCGATACCTTCGTGATCCTCCCAGGCGTTCTCTTCAGCTATGAAGCCCATGAGCGGAATCCGTGGCACTACAACTGGGTCGCTTTGCAGGAAAAAGGAACCCACATGCTGCTGGCCGACATGGGTATCACCCCGGCTAAACCGATCATCCCTTGCACGGACGAGGCCGAACTGGACGCTCTGGCATCCATGTACCGCCATATCCGTCTGGGCTTTAACCAATCAGACCAGCCCTGGCTTGAAGATCTCCAGGCATCTGGTTGGCTCAGACTGCTGCTCCATAAGCTGGCGATGTTAAATCGCGAGCACCTTCCTTCGAACTCCCGTGACGTGCCTGATATTGAACGGGGTGTAAGGCAGACCGAGCGATGGATTTCAACCCAATATCACCAGCAGCTATCCATTGATCAGATGGCCAAGACGCTTGGGTACCATCGGGCTCATCTCTCCAAAATATTTAAGCAGCAGACCGGCCTATCCCCCATGCAATACCTCATGAAGGTACGCATGGAGAAAGCCAAATCCCTGATGAAATCCTCCTTCTCCATTCACGAGATTGCCTCTTCTGTCGGTTTCAATGATGCGCTCTATTTCTCAAAGCAGTTCCGCAGATGGACAGGCATGACCCCGAGCGAGTATAAATTCAGTCTGGAAAAGGGGGAGCGAACGAGTCAACATCAGAATCCGTAAACATCCGATGTAATCCCTGGTGATTGAACATCATCTAAATCCATGCATTTGCGAATCGGGATGGGGAAAACATCTCGCGCACCTCGGACGGCACGCAACGATTCTCGATGAAATCCGCAATAAGCTTGGCCGTCACCGGACTAAGCAGAATTCCGTTGCGGTAATGCCCCGCGGCCATTAATACCCGCTCTGCACCTTCCACGGGGCCTATGAGCGGATAACCATCCTGGGTGGCAGGCCGAAGCCCCGCCCAGCTGTGAAACGGGAGTTGGCCTTCCAGAAACGGAAGCACCTTGTTGTTCCAGTTTCGGAGTCGTTCGATTCCCCTTTCCGTGACCGATGTATCGTATCCGGCAACATCTTCGGAGGCACCACACACCATCGTGCCATTCGCCTTGGCAACCAAATAACCTTGGTTAAAAAAGACCATATGCTTTACAGGCGGCTGCGTTTCCGTTCTGTAGGCGCAAATCTGCCCCCGAATGGGATAAACCGGAATCGGGAGGCCCAACTGCTCCGACAGCTCCTGCGCCCAGGCACCCGTGCTTGCGACCAGCCGATCTCCGTAAAAGACAGTGCCGTCCGCCGCCGACACGGCGATATGGCGGTCCCACTCCACAAGTCGTATGCTTCCGAGTTCTTCCTTAATGAGCACTCCCGATATCCGGCAGGCCTGCTCCAATGCTCTGATGAAATCGGGAGCGTATATGTGGCTTTCCTCCGGCGTATATAATGCGGCAAGCACGTCACGCGACAATGCCGGCTCCATCCGGAACAGCTCGGCTCCGCTTACGATCTCGCCGGATGATCCATATTGGCGCTGCCATAACCGGCGCCCTTCAAGAGACAGCAGGTCTGCGGCATGATAGGCAATGTGCAAGCTGCCCGTATTCGCATATTCGAAATGCACGCCGGATATGGATCTGATCTGCTCTTGCCACTCCGGATATAACAGCAAACTAAACTGACATAATCTAAAAAATGCGTCGGGGCCTTCTGTATTTTCCGAGAAGGGGGCAAGCATGCCTGCCGCCGCTCCCGAGGCTTGTCCGCCGCAGCGCCTCGCCTCCAAAACGGTAACATTAAAGCCCCTCATTCGAAGCTCGTATGCGCAGGATAAACCAATGATTCCGCCGCCTATAATGATAATGTTCTGACTCATCTCTACCTCAGTTCTGTTTGAATCAACCTTTACTTTAATATGAATTCGTCAAAGCCGCTGCTCGCTGAAGCATACTGCTTCCTGGCGATTCTGCCAGCCAGGTAAGATTGTCTACCCGCTTGAATAGCCAGCTTCATTGCTGTTGCCATCATGACGGGATCCCTCGCTTTTGCCACAGGTGTATTCATTAACACGCCGCTGACACCCAGTTCCATCGCTTGGGCCACATCACTTGCTGAACCGAGGCCGGCATCAACGATGATCGGCACATGGGCCTCTTCAACGATAAGCCCCAGGTTATAGGCATTCAGGATGCCAAGACCGGTACCGATCGGAGCAGCGCCGGGCATGACCGCAGCCGCTCCTGCTTCCTCAAGCCGCTTGCATATCACCGGGTCATCCGAAGTGTAGGGAAGGACGGTGAAACCTTCTTTGACCAAAATTTCCGTTGCTTTGAGCGTTTCGATCGGGTCCGGCATGAGTGTACGTTCATTGGCGCTGATTTCTACCTTGATCCAGTCGCTCAGACCGGATGCGCGTGCCAAACGCGCAATTCGAACGGCTTCGTCGGCCGTGCTTGCCCCGGAGGTATTAGGCAAAAATATATGTTTGCCCTCTTCTACATGCTGCAGAATGGAATCGTCCGCCGAAGACTCCAGATTGATTCGCCGAATCGCAAACGTCAGCACTTCGGCTTCCGAAGCCTTGATAGCCTCCATCTGCACATAAGGATTCGGAAACAGACCCGTGCCAATCAAGAATCGAGATCGCAGCTCATAATCGCCAATACGCAGTAAATCCGGCTTCATCATGCCTCAACCTCCTCCAACGAAATGAACAAGCTCAATTGACATATTCGCGGTTACCGGGGTATCCGGCCACTGCTCGGCCGTCAGCACCTTACCATCAGCTTCGGCAACAACCGGTTTGCCCAATAAACCAAAAAACTCAATAACGTCCAGAATGGTTCTTACATCGCGAAGCTCATGCTCCACGCCATTGATCCTAAGCAGCATCGCCTTACTCCCCCCTCTTCGCGCTATTTGCCTCCAGCTTGGAAATGAACGCCTCGCAGGTACCCTTTACGTTGCTGCTGCCCACAATTTCACTCACCGCGCAAATGCGCGTCGCGCCTGCCATCAGTACTTGATCCACATTGTGCAGCTTAATGCCCCCAATCGCCACAAAAGGAATTTGGATCGCATGCGCCACTTCTCTCACATACGCTTCCGTAACCGGATCCACCACATCCTCCTTGGTGGCCGTGCGGTACACCGGACCGACCCCAATGTAATCTGCGCCCTGCGACTCTGCCAGCAGCGCTTCCTCTATCGCGTGTGTGGAAATCCCGATGATTTTGGAACCGACTAGTCTTCGAGCTTCCGTGAGCGGCATATCTCCCTGCCCCAGATGAATTCCATCGGCATCCGCTTCCAGTGCAATATCCACGTAATCATTGACGATAAAGGTGACACCATACCGAGAAGTCAGCTTGCGAAGCGCTTTGGCTTTGGCAAGCACTTCCGCTTTCGGGCTTTTTTTGTCGCGAAGCTGAATGATATCCACACCGCCGAGAATGGCTTGCTCCATCACGTCCAGCATATCCCGGCCGGGATGAAACTGTTCTCCGGTAATGGCATACAGTCGAAAATCTTTCAAAGCTTCCCCTCCTTCCTATACAATATCAACTTGGACGAAAAATGTCGGATCCTTTATTGATTCAGGATACTCATTCATTTCATGCTCCAACATACCGGTCATAGAGCGTTCTGGCCCTGGCGAAATCATCCAAGCCCTGCACCAACACACGTCCGTCAGCGAATAAGACAAGCCGTTCCCCGCCGGGCAGCACCGTACGCAGTAAATATGGATTAGCCTTCACTTCCAGTGAAGCTCCCTCCAGTCTGCCCTGCCATACATCCAGATCAAGCGGGCCGCTCCCGGCAAATTGCACGGAATCTCTTCCGCACATCGTGAGCATATCTTCCTCATGCCCTTGAAGCGCCGGATATACCTTAAGCTGGCAGCAGGGGCAATTTCGATCAGGCTCGCCGAACTTCATCTCATAGTAGCGGTTCTGCCACAAATCGAACGTCACCAGACCGTTTCTCCGGCTCGTGCCGTCATCCGCTAACAGCTTGAGGGCCTCAACCGCCTCATAGGAAGCCGCCATATCGACAACCGGTGCGATAACGCCGATCATATCACAGGTCTCTCCGGCCGTATCTGCAGACTGGATAAAACAGCGAAGGCAGGGGGTGACGCCTGGCACAAACACCGCGCTCATCCCCCGAGAGCCCACCGCGCCTCCATATATGAAGGGAATTCCGCTACGGAAACAGGCGTCATTCAGCAAATAACGGGTCCGAAAATTGTCCGTACCATCCAGTACAAGATCCATCCCATCGATCAGTTCCTCGATATTGGCCCCCGTAACGTCGGACACAACCGCCTCGATCACAATGGAGGAGTTGACTTTGCGCAGCTTTTTCTCGGCTGCCACCACTTTGGGATAGGCGTTGCTTGCATCCTCCTCGTCATACAGCAGCTGCCGCTGCAAATTGCTCATTTCCACAAAATCACGGTCAACGATTCTGACCCGCCCAACACCAGCGCGCACCATATGATTGGCAAGCACCGTGCCCAATGCCCCCATCCCGACAATTAGTACGGAGCTGTTCATGATTTTCCGCTGCCCGATTTCTCCTATCGGCTGAAACAGCATTTGCCTGGAGTAACGTTCCTGCATCGTGCCTCACCTCCTCTATGGCCCTGCTCAATTGCATTGCTCATGTTTGAGTTTTGTTTGATGCTTGTTATCCGCAGTATATGGTGAGAGATTGAGAATCCAATCTCTCGCCATATACCAAGTCGCTAAACCTAAACAAATCTAGTAATCAAAGAGGGTAAACTCCCCCGGTTTCACCTTAAGCCTGAGCCTCGTACAGCTGCACAATCTCAATAATCGTCTGGACCGCCAATACCATATTGTCGGCCGATACATATTCATAGCGGCCGTGGTAGTTCTCCCCGCCAGTGAAAATATTCGGTGTAGGCAGGCCCATGTAAGACAATTGTGATCCGTCGGTACCACCGCGCACAGGCTCGATGATCGGCTTGATCCCAAGCTTCTCCATCGCTGTCTGAGCGATATCCACCACCTCTTTGACCGGCTCGATTTTCTCTCGCATATTGTAATACTGGTCTTTCATCTGCAGTACGATCCGTTCAGCACCATATTTGTGCTGAAGCTCTTCCACGACAGAGGCGAGTTTGGCCTTTCTTCCTTCAAAAAGCTCCCGGTCATGATCACGGATAATATAACGAAGCTCGGTCAGCTCCACGTCGCCTTCTATGGAAGAGAGATGGTAGAAGCCTTCATAACCTTCGGTATGTTCAGGCGCTTCTTCGACAGGCAGCATGCGGTTCAGCTCCATGGCGATTTTCGCGGCGTTGACCATTTTCCCTTTGGCTGTACCGGGATGTACGTTCTTGCCTTTGCAAGTAACAAGCGCTGCTGCTGCGTTAAAGCTTTCATATTGAAGCTCCCCTAGCGGTCCGCCATCCATGGTGTAAGCGTATTTTGCACCGAACGCCTCCACGTCGAACTTATGAGGTCCTCTGCCGATCTCTTCATCCGGCGTGAAGGCAACCCGGATTGTTCCATGCTTAAGCTTAGGGTGTTGAATGAGGTACGCCATGGCTGTCATAATCTCTGCAATGCCCGCTTTATCGTCAGCCCCCAGCAAGGTCGTGCCATCCGTTGTTACGAGTGTGTGGCCTTTGTATCCGCTCAACTCCGGAAAATCCCGCGGGGAAAGGACTATATTCTGTGCTCTATTCAGAATGATGTCATGTCCATCATATTGTTCTATAATCTGCGGCTTGACACCGGTACCCGTAAAATCAGTCGCCGTATCGATATGTGCCAAAAAGCCAATGGTCGGGATCGCTTTATCCGAGTTAGCCGGAAGCGTGGCCATGACATAGCCGTTCTCATCCATGGTGACTTCCTGCATGCCAATCTCTTTCAGTTCGTCCACGAGCAAGCCGGCAAGCGTTAGCTGTCCGGGTGTCGAAGGACAAGTATTGCTGTTCTCGTCTGATTGCGTATCCACTTGTGCATAGGTAATGAGTCTGTCGATAACTTCCTTCTTCATCATTCTCAGCTCCAATACGAGTTATTGATCACCAACACATGCTGCGATATGTAATGCCTAGCCTTGAAGTACCTTCCCAGCTTGAATACAGACTATCTAAAGGTCGAAAATTACCTCTTCAATTATATCCAGTTGTCATGTTCTGGGTCAATTCATGACAAAGATCGCAGCAGAAAGAATCATAGCGCCCTGCGATGCCCTTGTTTCTCTTGAGAGACGATTCGAGTCCGGAATCGTTTCGTCCTCTTCCGCAGGATCCAAACACAAAGAAACGGCGGTGCACGGATAAGCATCCTGAGCACCGCCATTTCTTAAAGCTAACAAGCCTATTGATTAGGTGACATCTGTCAATTGAGCAACCCTCATGATGAAAATGACCCATTCCATGTGATGAGGCCGTTAACTGTTCGAAGGCCCAATATGAAGCGTAAGCCCATCATTATTCAAATGCAGGCAGTGCAATCTCGGAATAGTTGTCCTCGAAGAACTTCTTCACTTCCGGACTGGTCATGGCTTCAGCCAGCTTCTGGATCGGCTCGGAGTCTACATTATCCTTGCGAGCTACCAGTGTAATGGTGAACTCGGAGTCATTGCCTTCTGTGACCAGGGCATCTTTCTTCGGCGTGAGTCCCAGCGGTTTGGCATATGCCGGTGTCATCGCCACCATATCGACATCGTCCAGGGTACGGGCCAGCATGAGCAGGTCGACCTCGGTAAATTTGTAGTTGTGCGGGTTCTCCACAATATCCCCTTGCGTGGCCTGGATCCCGACGCCTTCCTTCAGCTTGATCAGACCATTCTTCTCAAACATGACCAGGGAACGGCCGATGTTGGAAGGATCGTTCGGGATCGCAATCGTTGCACCGTCCGGAAGCTCCTCAATGGTCTTATACTTCTTGGAATACGCCCCAAAAACGGCATTATAGATCGGTGTAACCGGTACAAGCTCCGAGCCGTTGTTTGCATTGTATTCTTCCATGTACGGCACATGCTGGAAGAAGTTCGCATCCACCTCGTTATTCGCCAATGCATTGTTAGGCTGGACATTATCAGACAGAATCAGAACTTCAAGATGAATGCCCTCTTCCTTCAACATAGGCTTGACGAGATCAAGCACCTCAGTCATCGGCGGGATGAGCGCAGCCACTTTTAATGTAACTTCTTCTTTGGTCTCAGGCGTTGCATTTTCAGGAGCTTCCTCCTCGGCTGCCTTCTCTCCGCAGCCGGCAAGCACAAGCATGATCGTCAGTACGAGCAGTAGTAATCTCTTATTCATAGTTGGTTACCCCCAGGTAAAATTGTAGGTTGGTCTGGTACAGGTGTTACTAACAAAAAGGGTCGTAAAACTTAGCTTCTTCTCTTGTCGAGGAGTCTTGAAGCCAAGCTCCCGCTAAACTGGATCGACTGTACGAGAATGATCATGATGATAATCGTGAACACCATGATTTCGGTCTCAAACCGCTGGTATCCGTAACGAATGGCAAAATCCCCGACACCGCCGCCGCCAACGATGCCCATAACCGTAGAATACGAGATGAAGCTGATCGTTGATGTTGTCAATCCAAGCACGAGTCCGGACCTTGCCTCAACGTAGAGGAACTTGAAAATCATCTGCAGCTTGGAAGCGCCCATCGACGAGGCGGCCTCCAGCACTTCCTTCGGCACCTCGAGCAGAGACTGCTCAACTAATCTTGAATACGTAGCGACGGCTATGACAGACAACGGCACAGCGGCTGCCAGCGTCCCAAGCGATGTGCCCACAATCAGGCGGGTCAGTGGAATCATACTGACAACCAGCAGCAAGAACGGGAACGAGCGGATGACATTAACCAGACTGTTCAATAAGGTGAACAACCATCGATTCGCGTACAACTGGCCCTTTCTGCACAGAAACAATAGTGTTCCTACCGGAAGACCCAGTAATATCGCCGCAGCGATTGAAATGCCAACCATCACGAACGTCTGACCAATAGCCTGCCATATTTCGTCCTGGTACTGCATAACATAGGCGAAGTAATCGTTCAAGTATTGAATCACGCTATTCACGTAGTCCATCAATCCGATTCCTCGCTTCCACGGCGACTCCGGTACCCTTGCCCTCTCTCTTGTTCAGGAGCCTCCGCTCTACCCGCGTTATTCTGATAGGTTCTTATCAAACGGCCGTCCTCCATGACCGACACCGCGTCACAAATGCCGTTGACAACCTCCATCTCGTGAGAAACAATCACAATCGTGACCCCAAGCGTTCGGTTGATATGTCTCAACACATCCAGTATGCCCGCCGTCGTCTGCGGATCCAGTGAAGAAGTCGGCTCATCGCATAACAATACGGAAGGCGAATTGGCTAAAGCCCTGGCAATTGCTACCCGCTGCTTCTGCCCACCGCTAAGCTGAGCCGGATATAACTTTGCTTTATCCTCAAGTCCGACAAAACGCAGAACCTCCTGCACGCGCTTCATCCGATCTGCCTTCGGTACCTTCGCCAGTTCAAGCGGGATGGATACATTCCCGTAAGCCGTACGGTTGCTGACCAGCTGGAACAGCTGAAAGATCATGCCGATCGATCTTCTTGCTTCCCGCAGCTGCCTCCCGCCAAGGGAATTCAGCTCCTGACCATTCACCACGACTCGGCCCGAGTCCGGTCTCTCCAGTACGTTCATGATGCGCAGCAGCGTCGATTTCCCGGCTCCGCTCGCGCCGATGATCCCGTGTATGCTGCCCTCGGCAATATCGAGAGAGACAGCGTCGATCGCCTGATAACGGTCACTGCCATTGCCAAAGCTTTTACTAACCTCTTGCAGCGAGATCAATCTAATCCCCTCCTTGCCACATGAAGAAAGCCCGCGTGGCTATACAGCCTGCGAGCAAAATATGCTGCAACAACAATAGAATCATACCACAATTTTAGACAAAATGTGACACGACTTATTGACAGTCACATTGGAATGTTTACCAAAACGGCTCAGGATAAATACAGCTGATGTCCGTACATCCCCGTCAAGCGTTCAACCGCCTTCTCCAGCACGCCTTCCTCGAAGCCTTCCAAGCCTTCAATGGCCTGAATTTTATCCGCCGGTGACATCTCCTTGTGCAGATGCAAACTCCAGTTGACAATGGACTGTATCGCATCCTCATGCTCGAACTGACCGTAATAGATATGGGCTTTGTACAGATAGCTGTCGGCATGCTCTGGCACCATCTTCAGCACCTCGTCAAAAGCAGCCAGTGCCGCATCCTCGTCCTGATCCTTGTAATAGATCTGTCCCAATCTGAAATAGGCCCCCGGATGGCCCGGCGACAATTCCAGCACATTCAGCGTATCTTCCTTCGCGCGGGCATAGTCCGCCATCGTATAATAGATTCCGCTTCGCAAGCTGTATAAACTTCCCTGCTCCGAGTTCAGGCTGAGTCCTTGTGCGCAATCGGTCAGCCCCCGCTCCAGCTGGCCGGTTTCCACAAAACAAACGGCACGAAACTCGTAAAATCTCGAATTCGACGGCTGGGCTTGAATCGCCTGGGAATAGGCGTCAATGGCCAGGTCCCACATGCCCATCTCTTTATAGATATGACCGCTGGCAGCAAGGTAGGTCGGATGCTCGGAGAAAGCCTCCTCCTGCTTCACCGCTTCCTGCAGCTCAAGCAGCGCCTCCTCATTGCGGCCTTGAAGATATAGCACATAACTCAGTTTGTTGCGGATTTCGGATCCATCCTGAAGGGCGGCAGCCTCCTTCAAAGACTGCTCCGCAGACGGCAGATCATTCATTTCCATATAAATGTCGGCCCGCTGCACATAATTGGGTGCATCATCATTCTCAAGCTCCAGCAGTTTGTCATTCAGCGCCAATGCCTCTTCATTGCGACCAACCCGGTAATAGCAGTCAACCATCCAGTAGCAGGCCAGCGGTGAATCCGGCTGCCTTCCATACAGCTTCGAGATCAGCTCATATGCCAGCTCTTCCCGGGCATCCTCGCGATAGATCCGGGCCAAATCGAAATACGCGCGGTAATCGTCCGGCTCCGCTTCGATGGCCCACTCCAAATCCGCTTTGGCAGCGTTCTTGTTTCCTGACTGGTTGAAGACTTCCGCCCTCTTCAAGTAAAGCTCGTATGAGTCCGGATACCGCTCAATGGCCTCCGACAGATAGAACTCGGCCTGTCCCAGATCCCCCAGCTGCACATACAGGTCCGCCATGGGCTTCCGAAAAGAATAGGCTTCCCGCACCTGCCGCTGAAACGTCAGAAATGCGCCGTAGCTGTAGTTGGTGCTCCCGGCAAACAAGGCATATCCGCCATCCGCCTCCGCTTCATACCGATCCGCCAACTGAATCCCCTCTTGCAGAACCCCGACCGCTTCCTGCACATGATCCATCAGATCCAGGGATACGGACAGCATATAATAATACATCGGGATGGCGCGGTCCGGCTGCTGGATGCTCAGGCGGAAACACTTCGCTGCCTCTGCCGGATTGCCGCTCTCGTAATAGGTCATTCCCAGCTCATAATAAGTCGAGATGACCGTGCTGTCGTCCTCTCTCTTGATGCTTTCTTTCAAATCCCGGATCGCCTCTTCGTATTGGTTCAGGTCTTTATGAGCAATTCCCCGGGTATACCAGTTCAGATAATTGTCGGCATTTAACCGGATAGCTTCATCTAAATCCTCTATCGCTTCCGTCTCCCGGTTCAGTTCACGTAAAATATGCGCACGCCGCTCATAAGCACGATGGCTCCCGCTCGAATCGATGAGACGCCCCAGATAGGTTACAGCCTCCTCCGAGTGACCGCTGTTATGCAGCAGCTCCGCATAATGGAGCTTGTCATCAAAACTTGTGATGGCACTCTCGCCTTTTCTCATATATTTAAGCGCTTGTTCAAACTCCCGCTTCTTCCTGTAATGGTTACCCATGCGGAACCAGATTCGTTTCATCCATTTCATGGTGGCTCACCCTTTATATGTAGTTATTATTCCTGGGTCGTGTGAATAAGAGCAGAGGGTTTCCCTCTCATCTCTATATTATACTTCCTCTATGTCCATTTGCACCCAAATTAAAGAGGAACCCATTCCGGTTCCTCTTTACGGTGTATATCCTATTATACTGTACGATTCTCGTCATCATGTCCAATCCCAATAACTAAATCTAATACACCTTATGAATAACGTCTTCAAAATCGGGATCTTCCATATCGATATCATCCAGTTCGCCCCAGCGGCCCAGTTCCTTAAAAATATCCAGTGTATTCATCTCGCGGCGGTTCACCTCAATGGTGACGGTGTTATCCACCGCGCTCGTTACCCGAAGCGGAACTGCACGGCTTCCTTCTCCTGCTCCCTGGAATTGCTCCGGGATTGCAAAGGGGCCGCAAAATGTCACGGTAATCAGCGTAGGCAGACCGATTGTATCTCGCAGGGACCGGACCGTTCCATCATAGGAAAGCTCCCCGTTGTTAATGACCATCACCCGATTGCAGAGCTGTTCGATGTCATCCATATCATGCGTCGTGAGCAGAATGGTCTTGCCGAATTGCTCATTGATCAGCTTGAGAAAATGGCGGATGTTCCGCTTAGCGTTCACGTCCAGCCCAATTGTCGGTTCATCCAGAAACAGCACGCCCGGGTCATGCAGCATCGCGGCCGCGAGGTCGGCGCGCATGCGCTGTCCGAGCGACAGCTTGCGTACAGGCGTTTCCCAGAACGCCTGTAAATCGAGCAGTTCGGCGAACTGTACGAGCCTCCGCTCCTTGTCGGCCTGATCCACGCTGTACATTTTGGCCAGAATATCATAGGAGTCCTTCACCGGGAGATCCCACCACAGCTGGCTGCGCTGACCGAACACGACGCCCAGATTGTTTACAACGCTGCGCCGTTCCTTGTGCGGATTCATGCCGCCAATCGAGACGCGACCTGAGGTTGGATGGAGAATGCCCGTCAGCATTTTGATGGTGGTGGACTTCCCGGCCCCGTTCGGCCCGATATAACCGACAAACTCTCCCTGCTCCACTTGAAAACTGATGCCTCTAACGGCTTCCTTCGTCCGGTATTCTCTCGTAAACAGGGTTCGCAAACCGGAGAAGCGCCCCTCCTTCACAACTGGCGTTTTGAACTCCTTGCGTATGTTATGAGCTTCAATCATGTGACACGCTCCTCCCTTAACTCCCCGTACTTTGATATTTGGTCAAACCGAACTGCCAGAACTTCAAACTTATGCCGAGACATAACAGGGCCGCTCCTGCCAAGGCAGGCAGCACCCATACCCCCAGCTCGCCGCGCAGTATGTATAATGACGGAATATAATTGACTAAACCAACCGGGACAATGATCAGCAGGATCGATGACATCCATTTCGGATACAGAGTCAACGGATATTGAGCAGCCGTCCGGGCCGCGTCCTCCGTCAGATTCTGAAGCTCGGTGATCCGGGTCGTCCAAAACCCGAAGGTTGCGGTCGCAAGGCCGATCGAGAACAGGATAACAGCCCCCGTGACGATAATATACAGCGATTGCGGCACCGCGCTCCATCCCACCTGACCTGCCGCCATCATGCCATGCAGCGACCACCAGAGCAGAAAACCGCCCTGCAGCACTTCGCCCAGCATAATCCGGAACTTCTGGGGCATAAGCGCCAGCAGCACGGGCATGGGACGGGTCAGCAGCTGGTCAAGCTCACCGTTCACCAGATATTTCTCAAGATGATGCACTTCATCCCCAAACGTCCGGTAGAGCGTCTTCGATAGGGTCATGATAGCAAACAAATACGCGATTTCGTGCATGGACCAGCCCTGGATGGCCCCGAACTTATAGAGGACAATGGCAACCATGAGGAATTCGGATATTTGGATCAATGCAGCAAGAAACGAAGCCAGAATAAAATTGAATTTGTACTGCATGCGGCTTTTGATGCTCGTTCGGATCAGCAGCGCATACAGGGACAGCCAGGATCTCGTGGTCATCCTCCCTGCACCTCCACTTTCCGCCTTAGGGAGCCGGTAGCCAGCAGACCTGCCAGCGTAAGCAGCACACACCACATGAGCGTGCCCCACAGATAGGAAACGTCATCGAAGCCCAGATAGATTCGGGTAGGTACATAGAGCAGATACGGATACGGCGACCACCAGGCAATCGTCTGCAGCCAGCCGGGCAGCCATTCGATGGGAATGAAGAAACCTGCAAGGAGATTGATCATCGCGTGGTTGCCCCAATACAACCAAGACGATTCCGTTGTCCATAAGGCGGATGCGCCGATGAGATAGTTGATACATATCGATAAGTAGGCGGCGCCTGCCAGGGCTATGGCAACATAGAGGAACGTGGAGGCTTTCCCGGGTAACTGCAAAGAGAAAGCAAAGTAATAAACCAGGTAGATCGGGATCGATTTGTAAACGAATTGGTAGGCGATTTGCCCCCATTCCTTGGCCATTAAATGGCTGAACAAATGAACGGGACGCATCAAATCCAGTGAAATATGGCCGGTTCGAACAGCTTGGGGAATGCCGAGGCCGTTCGTGACGAAACTGGAAACCCAGAGCGCAGCTTGCGTAAAGGCGATATAACCGACCATTCCCTGCGTTCCGTAATCTCCAAGCGCGTAATCTGCACCGAGACCGATCCAGATACAGGCATACATGAATCCGAACATCGCACTGGCGACATTGTGCACCATGTGGGCGCCGCGGTACTGCAAATTACGGGCATAGGCTTTGGAAGCCAATGTGAAATAAAGCATGAAGCACCTCCGATAAGCATTTTAGATGGCGGACCCATCCACTTCAGACAAGGCGAAAATGAGAGAAGGACAATAGCATACCAGAACGTTCCATATCAGGCAAGGATTTTTTCAGGAGCAAAATCAGAGCCGTGGCGACGCCAAACAAAAAAAGAAGCCTTCTCATCCCTGCGCCGATTCCAGAACAATCTGGCGTAGAGTTTGAAGACTTCGAATTCGCTTTCGTGAGATGAGTGTTTACAAAGCACCTGATCTGATACAGCTTGCAGCAGCTGAAAGTCTGTGTTGTTACTCTGTCTCAGGGACGGTGCCCGTATCAGGTTCAGGACCGCGACTTGCGGCTGTATCTAAATCCGGCTGCGTATTATACAGATATTGAAGATGCTGGAACGGCTGCGGCTGTTGGAAGGACTGCTGTTGAAAGAGCTGCTGCTGGAAGGATGGGGGCTGCTGATAGGATGACGTGTAAGGGGTCTGAGATGGATAGGACGGCTGCTGAGGGTATGGTGCATAGGACGGATAAGCGGTGTACTGCGGCGGTCTGGCCTGTTGATAAAACGGATAGGAAGGCGGAGGCGGGTACCCGTAGTAGTTAGGTGCCGAAGGCGCCTGTTGGGAACCATACGCTGGCTGCTGACCAAACGGCTGCTGGACCGACTCAAAATAGGAGGCATTGTCGGATGTATTGTCGTCCCGCTTGCCACAGCCCGGCGGCGGTCCCAGAATGACCGTTTCCTTCAGTGGAGCAACGGCTTTGGCGTAATCCTCCTCATTGATGCAATAGGCAATGTGCAGAATCTCCTTCGGAATATGCCGCAGAAAGTCTGCTCCATACACAATATCCGGCGTCGGCTGATCAAATATGGTCAGAATGTGGGCCTTGTCGCTAAGCGTCAAAATCCAGTGAAACCATCCCTTGGGGAACATCGAGACCTGGCCCGGCTTTAGCTTGTAGGTCATCAGCTTCTGGGTAAACGGATTGAATACCGAAGTAATCACTTCGCCGCTGATGACAAATACCAGCTCATTCACATTGGTATGCCAGTGAGGCTGAATAATGATCCCTTGAGTCATATGAACATTGAAGAAGCCTGTCGCAATTGCAGGCATTTGGGCTCCGAACACCTGAGTTATGTAGTTTCCCGCATCGCGTTTATAGTTTAAGGTGTCGTTCGAGTCTGCATACAGCTTCAAATTCGGAGATGTCAGTACTGGATCGAGCATCGTATTCCTCCCCTGAAAGTTCTCTGATCTATAAATCTGTATGCATGGGAGGCTCGGCATATGTAGAAGTAGGGAACCCGTTATCTATTCTACTCGGCTTCCACCCTGCAGTTGACCTGCTTCGTCCTGTTGTTTACCTTCGCGGGAGTATCCCCGCTCCTCATTGCGATGTTTCTGATCTTCGGCAACCTTGGAATCCGCTGAACATGTTTCAGGGAGCCTCCGCCTAACAACAACACCTATTTAGTCCTGGTTGCCATACAGGCCGGCATTCTTCTTCAGTTTATGCTGCAATTCGGCAGGGAAGCGCAGCGCAAACTGCAAGTTCAAACAACCAGCTCCAAGTAAACAAGGCAGCTAAGTCATCCGCGTATGGCTGAAGGGTTATAACTCGGCTTATGGCTTGGCTGCTAATGAAACATCGATACGGCGTCTGCCCAGGGCTACGCGGCACACAGCATATGAATTCAACCATGACCCATAACAAAAAACCACCGGAGCAGCAGCTTGATTTAAGCCTCTCCGGTGGTTTTCATTATGTTCTAATGCAATCAATCATCGGCACGGGCACGGTGTTACATAGCCGCCCGTTTTAATTGACCATGATACAGCTCACTGTAGAATCCGCCCTGCTTCAGCAGCTCATCGTGGGAGCCCTGCTCCAGAAGACGTCCATCCTTCAGCACCAGAATACGGTCCGCCGAGCGAATGGTATTGAGACGGTGGGCGATCACAAAGCTCGTCCGTCCCTTCATCAGCCGCTGCAGCCCTTCCTGGATTTTGATCTCCGTTACGGTATCGATGCTGCTTGTCGCTTCATCCAGTACCAGCATGGAGGGATTGGCGAGAATCGCTCTGGCAATCGCAAGCAGCTGCTTCTGGCCTTGGCTGATGCCGCTGCCGTCAGGCTTGAGCATCTTGTCATAACCGTCCTTCATCCGCACGATAAACGAATGGGCATTGGCCAGTTTCGCAGCTGCCTCGACCTCTTCATCGGTCGCATCAAGCCGTCCGAAGCGGATATTCTCACGGATGGTGCCTTGGAACAGGAAGGAATCCTGCAGCACAAAAGCCATCTGTGCTCGCAGGCTTTCCCTGCGGATGGAGGAAATGTCCCGTCCATCCAAGGTAATGGTCCCGCTGTTCGGGTCGTAGAACCGGGAGAGCAGCTGAATTAACGTTGTCTTCCCTGCACCCGTCGGACCGACCAGCGCAATCATCTCGCCGGGCTTCGCCTCAAAGCTGATTCCATCCAGCGTATCCCCGTCTTTTTCATAGGAAAAAGATACATTGTTGAATGTCACCGCTCCCTCTACACTCTTCAGTGCGACGGCGGCCCCTTCATCCTTCGCTTCAACCTCTTCATCCAGCACCTCGAATACACGTTCCGCCCCCGCGATGGCAGACAGCAGCGTGTTCCACTGGTTCGCCAGATCGTTCAGCGGTCTGGTAAACTGTCGCGCGTAACTCTCAAATATGATGATGACACCGATCGTGATATGCCCCTGAATCGCCATAATGCCGCCAATCCCCGCTACGATCGCAAAACTCAGGTTGTTCAGCCCGTTCATCAGCTTCGGAATAAAACCCGAGATGCTCTGTGCCCAGAAGCCCGATAGACGAATCCGTTGATTGCGCTCATCGAATTCACGGATAACCCGCTCCTCCTGGGAGAAAGCCTTAATAATCCGCTGTCCCGACAGCGTTTCTTCAATATAGCCGTTCAAATCCCCCAGATTGCGTTGACGCTCTTTGAATAAGGGACCGGTTCGCCGAGTGATCCAGCGCATCCCCAGCATCATCAGGGGAACCACCAGAAATGTCAGCAGTGTAAGGAGCGGACTGAGCCACAGCATAACGGTTAACGTACCGATTAAGGTCAGCACACTCGAGAATATTTGAATGGCCGAACTGTTCAGTGTTGAACTGACGTTCTCAATATCATTGGTCAGACGACTCATAATCTCGCCCTGTTGGCGCTTTCCATAGAACGGAATCGGCAGCCGGTGCAGATGCGTAAACAGATCCATTCGCATCCGGTATACCGTCTCTTGGGCTATGCCGATCATCCAGATGTTGTGCAGCCAGGTGGTTAAAGCCTGAAGGACGTACACAACAGCCAATCCGATAAGAAAATACATCCAGCCCGAGTCCACCAAGCCGCCCGGGTCTTTGATATCATTCAGGAACCGATCTACCCCGACCCCGAGCAGATAAGGGCCGAGCAACGCAAGCCCGGAGCTGAACATCACCATCAGCAGCACAAGTGCAAGCTTTCCTTTGCGGCGGGCGAGATAAACCCATATTCTGGAAAGGGTGCCCGACCAATTCTTGGCTTTTGCCTTGGGCTTGCGGCCCGAACCGCTATCCTTGCTTTTGCCAAGATCGATCTTTGGCCTTGGATGACGAAATGGTTCAGTGAATGCCTTAAGCATGCTGCTGCACCCCCTCTCCGTATTGGGATTCATAGATGCGTCGATACAGGGAGGAGCTCTCCATCAAGGAGTCATGATTCCCTTTTCCGATCAATCGCCCGTCATCCAGCAGCAGAATCAAATCTGCCGAGGTGGTTGAGCTGATCTTCTGTGTGATCAAAAATGTCGTGCAGGACAAATCCTTCAGAGCATCCAGCAAAGCACCTTCCGTGCGAACGTCAAGTGCGCTTGTGCTGTCATCCAGGATGAGGATGGAAGGCTTCCGTACGAGCGCCCGCGCAATCGACAAGCGCTGCTTCTGCCCTCCGGATAAGTTAACGCCGCGCTGTCCAAGCATCGTGTCGTAACCGTTAGGCAGATGTTCTATCGTATCGTGGATCTGCGCTCTGCGTGCCGCTTCCTTGATTTCGTCCATGGAAGCATCCTCCCGTCCCCAGGCAATGTTCTCCCGAACCGTGCCGGAGAAGAGCAGCACCTCCTGCGGAACATAGCCAATGCTGCTACGCAGATGCATCGGGTCGATCTCCCCTGCATCCTTTCCGTCTATCCGCACGTTCCCCTTATCCTCCTCGTACAGCCGCGGAATGAGCTGAACCAGCGAGGATTTGCCTGAACCGGTAGCCCCCATAATAGCGATTCGCTCACCGGGTCTGGCCACAAAAGAGATATCCGTCAGCACATCAATATCACTGCCCGGATAGCTGAAACTGACTTGCTCGAATTTCACTCCGCCTTCAATTTCAACCTTATTATCATGGTTCTTATAGACTCCGGTTGCTGCATCGTCCTCGGTCTTCAGCACCTCCTGTGCACGCTGGGCGGAAGCCCGTCCACGGGAGAACGCAACAACAACCCAGGAGAGGGCTGACATGGCACCGATACAGCGCAGGGAATAGTTGACGACGGCTACAACCTCGCCAACGCTGGCACTGCCAGTCGCGATGTCTTTACGGCCGAACCACAGAACCGCCATAATCCCGGCATTCATGATCAGGAGAATAAAGGGCATCGTGGTCTCCGTCAATCGCAAGGTCGATATGGTAGAACTCCTCAGCTTGCCAGAAGTACGACCAAACCGTTCAATCTCATGGCCCATGCGTACGAAAACACGAATCAACCGAATCCCGGTCAGGTTCTCCTGTATAACGCCGTTCACCGCATCCAGCCGCTGCTGGACACGCCGGAATGCATCGGCTGCCCGCTTCATAATCCAGGCGATAAATATAAACAGTACAGGCACGGTTAGCACCAGCAATAAGCCCAGCTTCACGTTCACCACCAGCGCCATAACGATGCTGCCAAGCACAACTAACGGAACGCGCGTCATGAACCGCAGGCCCATGAACACCGTATCCTGAATCTGGGTGACATCGCCCGTCAGCCTTGTAATCAGCGACGATGTGGCAAACCGGTTAAATATCGAATAGGAGAAGGACTGCACCTTCTCATACAGTTGATCGCGAAGATCATAGCCGAGCCCCTGACTCGTATGCGCCGCGAAGAAGGAGCTCGAAATTCCGGCTATAAAGGCGATAACAGCGCTTCCAGTTAAAACGGCTCCCCACATCCATACAACCGACATGTCCTGCTTCTGAATGCCGTCGTCAATGATTTTGGAGATAAGCAGCGGCTGAATCAGCTCAACGGTGAGCTCTATCAGCATCATGACCAGTGCCGCAATCGCGGCTACGCGGTACTTTTTCAAGGTCGAGAAGACAATTCCCATATGCATTCCTCCGAGGCAGAAGACCTAGATTATGTTCTGAAATTGGTCTTCATGTAGTAGCAATATTAGTTCGTTCAATAGCATGGATATGTCTATTATAATATATTTTCTGCTAGAACTTATCGGCAGATTAAAAAATATAACGAGATATACTGGCCAAAGATACTGCTGCTGTACGGACAAGACCCTTTATCCCTGCATCAAAAAAGAGAACCTGTCCTTCAGGATCATCACCTGTCGAATCAGCTCTCTTGCAAAGCGTACAGCTATTCCACGGACTTCAGCGCTTCAATCATATCAATCCGTTTCAATTTGTAATGCATGGAGACCATGACAATTCCCGAGGACAGCAGCGTCAGCAGCGCCGCATAGCCATAACTATACCATGGATGCTCGGACTGAACATCATGGCATCCACTTCCGCCGTTTGCAGCACAAACCGGTGCAGGAGCACTCCGGCCAGATTGCCGGCTATAACAAATCCGCCAAAGAAAACGCAGAGGGCGGCCTGAGTGTGGCAGCGTCACAGAATGTTCTAACATTCAGAGGAAACTAGCAGCAAAAAAAGCAATCTCCTTCACTTGGAAGGGAATTGCTTCCTCACAAATTATCTATAAAAAACATACGGTTTACTTATGAGCTCCAAAATTCAGCCCGGTCTTCCGCCCTCAGCTTGGAAACAAAACCCGACGGATCCTGATCCATGTACTGGATCGAATCCATGATCCATCTGCCATCCGCGTTCCTATATTTAATCGTAGCTAACCCTGAATCCCGGAGTCGATGCTCGCTTGTTCCTGTTTCATCGGTTTGATCAGCTATCAGCTGAAAATAAGGATCGATCTGCTTGACATCCTGAGCAAGCGTTACCTCTGGGATCAAGGCCTCAAACTCGCTTCGTTCCGGGAGGCGGCTAAGACGCCACTGATCCATGAGATGACCGCTGTTGGAAGTATAAAAAGTGATCAGCTCGCTGCCATCTGGCATTTTGCGAATCTCGTAGGTGTAATCCTGCTCTTTTCTTACGATATCAGGCTTGCCGTATTGCCTTTCCACCGTTTGTTGGTCCGGGGCATAAGACAAGAGCATCCGATAATAATAAGGAGTGTTTATCTCGTTATGGAGCGTAATTTCCTCATCCGCTTGATCAGCGCCAGACAAGAAAATACATAACATTAACGCTAGCACCCCCATCGATATTCTCGCTGCCCGAGCTTTAATCACCACACACACCTCCCATTGATCAATCGATGAACCCTGTCATCATCACTTCCGGAATATCCTTGCCCTCAGCCCATTCCCTGAATGAAAAATCGAGCACTTCCCCTTGTGCAAGCGAGGTCATCACTCTTTCTTCTTGAAAGGAATAAGAGAAGGTATGCAGCGTCCCGAACAAATTATCGTAATCCGTATAAAACAACGGGGATTGACGGTCCTTAAACAGACCAAATGCTTCCGCATGGGTCAGGCGCTGGGCGCCCAAGCTTTCGATGTAAGATTTACGACGAAGGGAATGCTCAATGGAAGGCCTGTTTTTGCCCGCCAATGCTTCATAATGGTTGACACAGGCAAGAACTTCATCGCCCGCTCGGGTAACGACTTCATCCGGACTTGCCTCAACCACCGCCGAATTTCCTCGCGCATCGCCCAGAGAAAAGTTATAACAGGCCGCATGGGGAATATGGCGCAGCATGTAAGCTGCTTCTTCTACTGTAGCGCATGACTCCAATATCATTCGAACACTGATCCACGAAGACAATCCCGTCCGGTATCCTTCAAAGCTGACAAAATGAAGTCCGGCCGCAAGTCCTTTTTCATTTATACCGTCATGCCGCCCTATCGCCTGCAGATTATAGCCCGCGGTCGCCAGTCCTTGCCCCGATTGGGCCATAGTAAAATAACCATCGTAAAACGCAGGCGTGAAGTCGTAGTTTCTTATGTAATATGCTGGAGCGATCATGGCCGAACAGCCCATGGCATCGATCTTCGGAACATCATATCCGCCGAGAAGAGCTGCAGTCTTTTTGAATGATAATCTGAGCCCTTCTCCCAGTCCCTCCAACTCGGCTACAAGCTGCGGGGCAAACTCGTTATAAATGGCCTTCATCTGTTCCGCATCGATCTCCGGTTTGGTCGCCGCTCCAAAGGCTTGTAATATCGATTGATTCTGCAGGCTGCGACCCAGCTTAAGTCCGTTATCGTAGTTGTCGCCTCGAAGCTGCATGATATGAACGGTATAATCCGTCATCTTGAACCCTCCATCCAGGTTTACTATCAGCATAGGAAATATATCCCTTACCCGATTATAGATGTAATTCACCCTCCTTCCAATAAAAAAACCTCTGTGCGACACCAATCCCAGGATGAGCGACCACGATTCGTAGGCAGGTTTTCTTGCAATATCGAATTTCATCAGCACCGCTGATATCTTATCAAGCCGATATCTATAGAAAAAGCTCCTGCCTAAGCATGTCAACATACTTGGGAGGAGCAGTTTCATCTTATTGACGGGGCAATGCTTCAAACTGCTGAACGTATTGTTCATATTTCGCGGACCACACGTCCTTGCGGGATTCCATCGTTCTTCCCTCAAGCAGTGCTTCAATGACGTCAAGGCATACATCCCAGCCGGCAATATCCTTCGGTGTATGATCTGTGATCTTGGTTATTTTCTCAATGAGCACCAGGCGACAGCCTTCGGCTTCAGGATACAGTTCAAAGCGTACCCGGTCCTCTCCCCAAGTGTATTCCAGCACCGACAGCTCCCGATAGTCCGTTATTTCCATTTCTTCGAAATTCCCGTCCTGCATATCAAAGGTCATTCTTCCTCCCAGGCGCAGATCCTCCACCTTCAGTTCGGAGAACCATTGGGTCAGCTTCTCGTTATCAGTCAGATATGACCATACCTTCTCCACTGAGTGCTTCAATCGGCGTTCAAACCGGACACTCGTTCCAAACTCGTCTTGCTGTACAACGGCTAACATTGTTTACCCTCCTCAAAAATGCCCATTTTGAACAAAATCGCTTCATCAAACTTAAGATTCGTTGGGACTGTTAAGAAGATTCATCCTGATCAAGGATTCTCTCCAAGTCATCCAGCTTGTTCGACCAAAACTTCCGGTAAGGCTCCAGCCAGTAATGAATTTCCTCCAGCGGTCTGGCATTCAGACTGTATACATGGGTTTGGGCTTCTTTGCGAAGAGACACAAGCCCCGCTTCACGCAAAATCCGCAGATGTTTCGACACGCCCGGTTGACTGAGCGGCATTAGATCTACAATCTCGCCCACTGTGCACTCTTTTACACGCAAATAATCAAGAATGGTCCTGCGATTGGGTTCCGCTAATATTTCAAAAAGATTATCGTTCATCATATTCAATATATTACTTTATAGTTATATTCCTGTAAAGCTATATAATGTGAATTTACATTGTTGAACGGATTCAGCAGCTTCTCATTGGCAACGGAATGTATCGAACTAGGGCTATTAAGCCTGAAATGCTGGATGGCATTCGTCTCGGTTCTGTCTAAACAATGGAAAGACACCGGGCTTCCTTGCGGTAACAAGATCAATCTGATGCGAGGCAGACCCTGCTGCACCATATGGATCGCCTATGGATCGAGAGTAGCGATTTCCTTTATTTGTGATCTGCTCCTAAAAAATAATTTTTAATTGCCGATGTAATAGTTGAAACTTTATTCTGAGCGAATGCGTCATATTGTAGAGGAAAATAATAACAAGCAAAATTCAGGAGGTTGAGTGTGTGAAAAGAATATGGACTGCCTTGCTAGCAGCTATACTGTTAATCCCCATGACATTCCAAACACAGGCACAGGCGGCAGTGAACATTAGCGTCTTGATTGACGGCGTCAAGCTGTATACGCCTCAAGCGCCTGTTATGATTCAAGGACGGGTCATGCTTCCGATGAGATCCATCTTCGAAGCACTGGACGCAACGGTCAAATGGAATCAAAAAACGCAAACCGTCACAGCAGTCAAGGATGGCACTACCGTCATTCTTAAGATTAATTCCAAGACGGCTACTATCAACAACCAAACTGTAGCGCTGGATGTTCCGGCGAAAAACCTGAAAGGCAACACGATGGTGCCTGTACGTTTCGTAAGTGAATCCCTCGGTCAGAAAATCGGCTGGAATTCCAAAACGAAAACGGTCACCGTCACGACAACAAATGATTCAGGCGGCGGTAACAATACCTACATTGTACCGGTGAGCTATGTAACTCTAAAAGACATCGGCAATGCCGGAGATGGACGTGATTTGCAGGTCAGCTTCTCCAAATCATCCACCGAATCCCTGATTTCGCATTATCGCGTGATGATTGTTAAGCAGTCCAAAACGTTCAGCCAAGCGGATGCAACGCGCATATCTTCAGCAAATTACACTACGGTATACCCTGCAGGGTCGGATCGCTCACAGGTCCTCACATCAAGTTCAAGAGACATTGATGGCGACCTGATCCGGGATAACCAGGCTTATAAAGCTTACGTATTGGCAGTAGGCAAATCAGGCGGCACGTATGCCCTTTCCTCGGCATCGCCTTCATTGACGCTGACCAATACCAATTCGGTTAATGGAGCAACCAATGTTAAAGCAAGCGATATAAGCGACAACGGCGATGGCCGTGATTTGCAGGTCAGCTTCACTCGCGCTCAGAACGAAAGCAATGTAACCAACTATCGCGTATTCACCGTAAAAACGAAGGATGCAGCTAACTTCAATGTAGCAGCAGCCAAATCCGTATCGAGTCAAAACTACACAACGGTGAACAAAACCAGCTCAACGAATACCACGCTGTCAACGACATTGAGTTCTTCCGCTCGTGATACTTCAGGAGAGCTCATCCGCAGCGGCGTGTCTTATACCATGTTTGTACTGTCAGTCAGCAGCAATGAAAGCGCACTTGCAAGCAATCTGTCTTCAGGTTCTGCTTCCATCACGCTCAGCACAGGTAATGCAACAGTTCCTTACATTACACAGGTGTCGGATATCGCTGATTTCGGTGACGGCCGTGATCTTCGTGTAAGCTTTAACAAGGTGTCCAACGAGTCCAGCATTAACTCTTACCGGGTTTTTGTTGTCAAGGACAGCAATTACAGCAGCTTCAACTTAAGCAAAGCCAATTCCATCTCCAGCTACAACTATACCCACGTCAACAAAACAGGCAATAACATCAACAACTTGACGCTGGCATCGGGTGCCAGAGACGTGGATGGAGCAACCATTCGCAGCGGCGTGTATTATCGTGTATTCGTTATGGCTGTGGACAACAACAACTACAATAACAACATTCTGTCTGCTCCATCGAATTCCATCATTTTAAGTTCCAGTTATAATGTTGGCGCGGTTACCAGCCTGTCCGTTACCGACGTGAACAACTACAATGATGGGCGTGACCTGCAGGTCTCATTCTACCGCCCGTCTGATCAATCGAATATTAGTCACTACCAAGTATTTGTTGTAAAATCATCGAATAGTTATTTTGATCTGTACAGAGCAAACAGCTTAAACAGCTATTATTATACGCAAATTAGCAAGAACAGCAGCAGCAACAGCTACATGACGCAAGTCCTGAATTCCAGCAGCCGTGATATCGACGGAGATCTGATTCGCAGTGGCGTCAGTTACCGGGTGTATGTTCTGTCCGTAGGATATTCGAGCAATAACAATGCCCTATCCGATTATGCATCCATCACGCTTGGGAACAACAATCAGAATGTAAATCCTGTTTCTACGCCGTCCTTGACGGTCATCGGCAATAACGGAAACGGAAGCGACCTGAGGGTTTCCTTCAGCCCTGCTTATGGTGAAAGCTACATCGAACATTACCGGATTTTTGTCGTGAAGTCCTCCAAGAACCTGACATTGTCGCAAGCCTACGCCAACAGATATTACACCATAGCTAACAAAACCGGCAGCACTATCACTCGGGATTTGGCCAGCACGACTCTGGATTCCGACGGGGAACCTATTCAAAGAGGCTCCAGCTATCGCGTGTACGTCTTATCACTAGGCAACAGCTACTCCAACTATACCAACGCTCTCTCCTCTGCCTCTGCAGCGGTTACGATTCAAGGCGTGACGGAAGTAGGAGCGGTAGCGGACGTTACAGCAGCTGATGCTGGAGACAACAATAATGCAAGCGATCTGAAAGTATCCTTTAAGAAGGCTGCAAATGAAACCAACATCAGAGAGTATCGGATCATGGTCGTGAAGCAAGCTAACGCTGCTAACTTTAAGGTAGCTCAAGCTAACAACGTAGGAATAAACAACTACGACAGTGTGCCGATCGGAGCCGATTTCAGTAATGTTCTGAGACCTGGAATAAACGATGTTGACGGTCAGCCGATTAAAAATATGGTGGATTATCAAGTATTCGTCTTGTCCGTAAGCAATAATGGAAACAACGCGCTATCAGCACCATCCGCACCGATTAAACTTACGGGCACCACGGTAACGGTTCCTTCGAATGTGTATGCCGGGATTGAAAGCACCAACGGGAATGGCAGTGATGTTGTCGTTAGATTCTCTCCTGCTACAGGTAGTATTAATGAATACCGAATCATGGTGGTACCAACCAACAAAAAATTTGGCGATTCTGAAGCAAATAATGTACCTTCCGGAAATTACACTGTAGTTCATGTTGATTCCAGCCTGAATCAATATGTAAGGAACTTGGAGGCATCAACGAAAGACGTCAACGGTGCAGTCATTGCAGCTGGTCAGAAGTACAGTGTATACATCATGGTGATTGCCGATGGAACAGTCTCTACCAGCAACGCCCTATCCGACCCGTCCGAAATGTTTACAATCCCGAACCCGATCCAAACCACAGCCCTTACAGCCAAATTGGATGCAAGCGGGAAACTTCAAGTCGATTTCAAAAAAGCTGTCAATGAAACGAGTATCGATGCCTATCGTGTATTGTTTGTTGAAAAATCACAGATGAAGGACTTCAACCTGCAAAAAGCAGCAGAAGCAGCTGGCAAAGAAGATACGAAAGCCACCATCAAGCCAACCAATAAAGATATCTCGACTCTCATTGATATCCCAACCAAGGATGTTTCAGGCAAGGATATTACAGCAGATACGGAGTACGCCGTATATGTTTACTCCGTGCCAACAAAAGATGTGAAGAAAGCTTCAAGTGCGCAGTCCGCTACACCGCTCTCTTTACCATCTAAAACTTTGATATTAAAGACAGGAACTCCTGCTCCAACAACTCCTTAAGCAAGCGATTTGTGTAATCGAAGCGGCTGGCTTCCAGCCAAACATCGCGCTTAAATCCCAAGAAGCTGTCCTCCCGGTCAACCTTGACCTTGAGGGACAGCTTCTTTTTTCTTCCTCGCACCGTACCTCCCTCTTTTCTAGAACTTCTCATCACTATAACTAATTTCTGCATGATTTTCGGATAAATTAGTCGGGTACTTCCGAATGGTAAAATATGATAATTTATTAATTAGAAAGCGTTTTCATTTTTCTGCTGCACTCAACCGTTTTATTTTATTGACAGTATGTCCAGATTCGATTTAAGGAGGTGAAGTCTAACCCCTGAAAGCCCCTAGCGGGAGCTGAAAATTCCACCGTCTGATGAGCGCATCATGAAGTTTTATCAGCAAACAGCTCTTGACCACTTCATTACAAAGGAGATGCTAATGATAAACTTAACAAAGAAATCTTTACTGTCCTTCACGCTGATCGCCGCTATGCTGTTCTCACTAATTCCATCCTTAACATCAGCAGCAGAGGCAGACCAAATCAGCCCGCTGAGCAGCGGTCCCCAAGCTTACGTCGATGCTATGCAGCCGGGCTGGAATCTGGGTAATTCGCTTGATTCCGTCGGGTCCGATGAGACCGCTTGGGGAAATCCGCGCATCACCAAGGCTCTGATCGATCAAATCGCGGCTCAAGGCTATAAGAGCATCCGAATTCCCGTAACCTGGAATAACCAAATCGGCAGCGCACCGAATTACACCATCAATGCCTCCTACATGAATCGTGTACAGGAGGTTGTGGATTGGGCGCTTGACGCCAATTTGTATGTCATGATCAATGTTCATCACGATTCATGGTTATGGATCAGCCATATGGAGAACAACCGCAATGAGGTTGTAGCCAAGTACAACGCCGTCTGGACCCAAATCGCCAATCGTTTCAAGAACCATTCCAGCAAACTGATGTTTGAAAGCGTCAATGAACCCCGCTTCTCGGATGGCGGTACCACCAGCGAAACCAAGGCCTTTCAGATGCTGGATGAGCTCAATGTCTCATTCCACCGGATTGTACGCAGCTCTGGAGCGCAGAACGCTGTACGCCCGCTTGTGCTGTCTACCCTGGAAGCTTCGCCGACCCAGACCAGAATGAACGAGCTCTACAACACCATGACCAAACTGAATGATTCCAATCTCATTGCCACCGTTCATTATTATGGATTCTGGCCGTTTAGCGTTAATATTGCGGGATACACTCGCTTTGAAACCGATACCCGAAACGACATCGACCAGACACTCAACAACGTGTACAACACCTTTATTGCCAGAGGTATTCCTGTCATCCTGGGTGAATATGGACTGCTTGGCTTCGATCAGAACACCGGGGTCATTGAGCAGGGGGAAAAACTGAAGTTTTTTGAATACCTGACCTATTATCTCAAGCAGAAAAACATCACACATATGTTATGGGATAACGGCCAGCACTTCAAGCGAACGGCCTTCACCTGGTCCGATCCCGAGCTTTATAACATGATGAAGGCGGGTTGGAGCGGACGCTCCTCTACGGCTGACACGGATCTTGTATTCGTGAAAAAAGGGGCGGCTGTCCAGGACAAAAGCATTCCGTTGAACCTTAACGGCAACACGTTATCCGAGATCCGCACGAACGGACAGCTCTTAACAGCCGGACAGGACTACGTCTTAAGCGGAAATTCCATCACTTTTAAATCCGGACTGCTAACCAGATTGACCTCTTCGGGCCAGCTCGGCGTAAATGCCGTACTGACGGCCAAGTTCAACCGTGGAGCGGATTGGAACTTCAGGGTCATTCAGAACGATAAACCTGTGCTGCGCAGCACGCAGGGCTCCACTGCTTCCTTCAGCATTCCAACCACATTCAATGGGGATCAGCTTGCTACGATGGAGGCCGTATATGCCACGGGTGGGAATGCAGGGCCACAGGACTGGACCTCCTTCAAGGAGTTTGAGTATACCTTCTCTCCATCCTATGCCAGCGGTGAAATCAAACTGAAGCCGGCCTTCTTCAATGAAGTCCGAGACGGCGAGATCATTCTCAAGTTCCATTTCTGGAGCGGGGAGATCATCACCTACAAAATCACGAAAAACGGCAGCAGCGTCACCGGAAACGTATCATAGACGACATATCACCAATAACAACGGCCTGCCGGAAATTCTTCCAGCAGGCCGTTGTCCTCATTCTATCCAGCGAAATTTCTAGCCCAAACCATACACGTCAGCCTACCGCCCATCATAAACTGAATTACTTAACAGTACCGGGAGGTTTTTCAATGTATTCCTCATACTATTCTTATAACTACAGAGTAGACGCTGCGATTATAGCCGATCTGCAAAAAGCGATCAATGGCGAATATTCCGCCATTCATTGTTATGAACATCTTGCTCAAGTTGCCCCGAATGAAAAAGTGAGAAATCAAATACTGGAAATTCGAAACGATGAGATCAAACATTACCATACGTTCTCGAATCTGTATACCACGTTAACAGGAAGGCAGCCGGAGCCACAGTTGAACGAAACGTGCCCGAGAGAGTATAGGGAAGGTATCGAATTTGCGTTCAAGGATGAGCAAAACACCGTAGATTATTATTTGGAGGTTTCGGATAGAACGACAGACCCCGTCGTTAAGGAAGCTTTCAAGCGCGCTGCAGCGGATGAACAGCAGCATGCTGTATGGTTCCTGTATTTTATCCAACAGTAGAATGAACAAAAGCTCAAGTGATATCACTTGAGCTCTCATCTTATCATGCTTCAACTATACTTTTTTCTCAGCCAGAAATTTATCGATAATCCCCGATATCATATGCATGCTCACGGGTTTGCTTACATACTCATCCATGCCCATTTCTAAATACCTCTCGCGATCACCTTTAATCGCATGGGCTGTCACCGCCACGATATATGGATCTCTTTCGGATGATATGGATTCTTTAATAGCCTTGACCGCATCCATGCCATCCATGAACGGCATTTGGATATCCATGAACACAATATCATACGGATGACGTTTAAATGCCTCAACGGCCTCAAGTCCATTGTGGACCGTGGTGGAATTGTATCCCAGCTTCTCAAGCATTTTCTTAAGGACCAGCTGATTAACCTCATTATCCTCTGCGATCAAAATTCTAAGTTCATTGCCGGAAACATGATTCTCTTGGATGGTCCCGTTGTTCTGTATACCGCTAGCATTTGTTTTAAATGAGAAATCAACCGTAAACGCAAACACAGATCCTGACCCGTTAAGATTCCGTTCGTACCATATATCCCCGCCCATCAGTTTAACGAGCTTTTTACAGATAGCCAGACCCAATCCGGTTCCCTCCACCTTCCGGGTCATATAATGATCCACTTGATAGAAGGGTTCAAATAAATGGGCAACCTTCTCTTCTGGCACGCCAATGCCCGTATCCACAACGGAGAATTGGATAAGGGGCGGATTACCTTCATGGTTGAGGCACTGAACCGAGATGGAGACTGCGCCATTGGGTGTAAACTTGATTGCATTGCTAAGCAGGTTCATCAATACCTGTCGAAGCTTGGTCACATCCCCATGGACCTGATCCGGTACTTCGGAGGCTACGGAAGTGGTCACCTCGATATTTTTCTCTAGCGCCTTCGGCAGAATCATGTTCATGGTTTCGGACAGAGCGATCCTTAGACTAAATGTTTCTTCCACCAGTTCGGTTCTGCCTGATTCGATTTTTGAAAAATCTAAAATATCATTGATTATGTTCAGAAGGGTTGTCCCGCTTTTCTTGATGATCTGAACATAATCCCGCTGCTCCTCGTCAAGCTCTGTCTCCAGTATCAAGTCCGTCATCCCGATGACGCCGTTCATCGGTGTGCGTATCTCATGGCTCATCATGGCGAGGAACTCGCTCTTCGCCTTGTTGGTCTTCTCGGCCGCTTCCTTCTCGATGATCAGCCGCTTCTGCTCCGTCATGTCCTTGGCAATGATGTAGAAGCCCACGTTTTGGTTATGAATGACGATCGGCGCCAAGGTGGCCAGCACTTCAACCGTATGCCCATCCCTGTGATGGATACCGTTAATCCCTTTCTCGACAGCAACATAATCAGCCGCGGAAGAGAGTATCCGGGAAAGGTTGCGTTCACCGATTAAACGCGAGATCTTCGTTCCGATTAATTCCGGAATTTTAAAACCGGTCAGCTGTTCTGCCATCTGGTTCCCGTTAATGATCTTTCCTTCGAGGTTGAAGGAGATAATCGCATCGTGGTTATATTTTTTCAGCGAGGTATAGCGCTCTATGCTTTCCTGCAGCCTTTGCTCGGCGACTTTACTATCAGTAATATCAACGATTTGCGAAATGAAAAATAAAGGGGTATTCTCCTTGTCATCCCGAACCAGGGATACGTGCATCGATGCCCAGATCTGATTGCCGTCTTTATGTGAGAATTGTTTCTCAACCGCTATGGTTGAGGACGTATCATCCAGGGAATGGAGCAGCTTCTCTTTATTATTAATGCAATTAGAATAAACATAATCGGATGCCGGCTGTGCCATTAATTCTTCCTCTGTGTAGCCGAACATTTTGCAAGCCGCAGGATTTACGCTGATCCAATGCCCTTCTACCGTAACCAGGGCAATGCCAATTGGGGCACTTTTGTAAACATGTTCAAACAAAGCTTGATGGCCAAAAATATTGACATCACTCATACTCTGCACCTCCTGATATCGATTATTATACATCAGCATGTTCAAAATGGGGACTTTTCAGGGATTTATCGTTGGAATTAATCTTCGATAGGATCATTCGATAGGATCATCGGCATCGGTATACCATACAATAGACGCCGTGTTCTGCGTGTTCGTCAATTTAATAATCGTTTCTTGATAGTCATAGGATCTATTCAGTCGGAGAGCCTCATCCGTCAGCCCCATATCTGCCATGCCCTTTACTACACATTCCCTTAATAGCGGACGATCCAGCAAATGCCTGGATTGAGCGTCCCTGATAAAGGCAAGTCTGGATTCAACCGTAGCAGTCTTGAAGAAAAGTTCCACGTCCTCCGGATCTGGTCCATCCTTCATCGCATCAATCATCAGCCGCTCGTGCTTTTTGTGCTCTGATGAGGTCTGAACAATTCCGATCGGGTATCTTGTCGGATAGACTACTTCTGCTTGACGTCTCTGCTGCAACCCTTCTATGTATTCCAACATATCCGCAATGGGCTCAAGGGCAAATCGCTGCTGTAATTTGTGCTTGGCCCGAACAACGCTCTCTTGAGCATCCTCTACTTCCCGGTTGATTATATAAGAGGCATAGTGGCTAGTTTCGGGAAAGTAGTGGTATAGTATACTGTTCTCTGTATATACCACGCGCAAGAATTCGTGAATATTAGCTGCTACAATCCAAACCTCCTGATCCATATTCATAGGAGACACACATACGATGTACGCTTGCTCTAAATCAGCAGCCAATCCGAAATCTGTTAAGAATCCATAATGTATTCCATCTACTCCGCAAGATGCAAACGGAATTACATCAGGCGGAGTCGACATATAGCGGATATCCTCTTGTGTCATGATCAAGCCCAAATTGAAATCAAGTGATAAGTCCTCCGCACGCAGTTCCTGTTCAAATTCAAACAGCCCCCTGACCGTTTCAGGAACAGCGTATTTGCCATAGTAATTCAAGTTCAGTTGATTCATATTCGTATCCACTCCATCCCTTTTTTGCGCGACAACTCGCTAATATGCATATAAAGCAGTCCCCTTTATTCAGTTACCCGTATTTTAATCCGTCACATCATGTGAAGGTCAATCCTGATGAAACTTTTATTTTAAATGATCCCAAACAGCATAAATCCGATGATGTTGATCGCCAGATTGGCAAACATATGGACCATCCAGGACGCATAAATGTTGCCGTTTCGCTCATTCAGCCAGTTGAACAGGAGTCCCGCCACAAACAAACTGACAATGAGCAGCAGGAACAGCTCTACGGAGAACCAGCTGGTCATCATGGCAATATGATACACGGCAAATGCCCCTGCACTGAACAGATAAGCAAACCTGCGTCCAACCTGTTCCTTCAGCGTGAAAAAAGCAAACCCCCGGAAAAAGAACTCCTCCAGCAGCGAATTGACAATCGATATATAAATAGCTACGAAGATGAAGTTGCCTGCATCTACCCCGAGGTTATTCTGCAGAGCTCCCGTTACCTTGGAAAAATCAAAGAACGGCCCGATTAAGAAGTATCCGCCCAGGATCAAGGCAAATACGCCGAGTCCCAGCAGCAGAGACCTCGAAAGCCCTTTTCTCTCGAAGGTAAACAGCCTGCGAAACGGTATCCCGCCCGTGATTAAGGCATAACCGATCGGCAGCGTCAGAAACAACATGACCTTGATAATGGATTTGACCGCGTAATCCGGACGGATTACCGCATCGACAAAACTCATGGCCAGGCAGCTCAGCACCATAATCGCTATGACGGAAATGATCTTTTTTCTGGATCTCATATCGTATCTCCTTCGGCTGCTTATCGCAGTTTTCGCTATATAAGAGTTCTATGTACGGAGCATAATGCCCTCTACCAAAAAAAAGAAAGCCTCTGATACAATGATCAGAGGCTTTCCACTGTTCTCTTATGATACATAGCGGCCAAGCGCCGCTTGATATACACTCTTAGGCCGGAGTCCGATTAGTTTGTCCGTCGGTTCTCCGTTATGAAACACAATCACCGTCGGCATGGACATGATGCCGAATTGGGCAGCAAGCTCCGGGGATTCGTCGCAATCCACCTGATAGATATCGAGGCGACCCGCTTCCTCATGACTCAGTTCTTCGAGAATGGGGAGCAGCACTTTGCAGGGCGGGCACCATGTGGCCCCGAATTCAACAAGAGTGACTCCGTTGGGTTTGATCGCGCTTTGAAAGCTTGATGACTCTAATCGTGGTAAACTCATTTGTTTTCCTCCGCTTCTTCCGATTTTCGTTCGTCCAGAATCGATTGCATGCGTTCCTCCAGATTTGTCTTGATATGATTCAACTGGTGGATTTGCGCCTCGATCTCTGCGATTTTTTGCCGAAAAATCGGAAACACCTCCGTACAAAACGCCTCTTTGTTCTTCAAGACGCAGTGCAGGAACCCGGCGATCTGCTCGGTAGACAATCCAAGATTCAGATACAACTGGATGGTTCGCACCTGATCCTCGGCAAGTACCGAATATTCCCGATATCCGTTTTCGTTTCGAGCCGGCGTAAGCAGCCCTTGCTGTTCGTAGTAACGAAGCGAACGAATGCTGACGCCGGTACGGGCGGCAAGTTCTCCGATTTTCATGCTTTCACGCCTCCTGGATGAACGATTGAATTCCATTGTAAACCCTGACACTAGTGTGAGGGTCAAGCGTATTTCGCCCATTCGAATCGTCCATTATTTAGAATCGATGATTGCATCGTCTATTTTTCATTTTCTTTTCTTGGATTTGCTTCTGGAGTCCTTGCGAAGCTGGGGCCGGCGATACGGCGGCACATGCTGGAGCATCGTGTGGAACACGGTTCCCCACTGCTCCTCGTTCAGCTGACCCATGGGAAGCTCACGATCCACTCTCAGCAACTTGACCAGCCTGGCTATCTGGGGAGGGGTGAATATCTCCGATAGCGCTGCGTATAACGGCAGCTTCGGGTCCCGTAGTCCATAGGTTGCCAGCGCCGAGAACATCTGGTGATGCTGCGGGGAAACAAGCGGCTGTTCCCTCCGGCGGATGGAGAGGATGGCTGAATCCACCTTGGGCGGCGGTGCAAAATGATCGGGCGATACCGTCCGAACGAGCCGGATCTCATACTGCATCCTCCAGTTTAAAATTCGCGGATTCCGAATGGAGTGCGATGTGAATCCTTTTGCCGCTCCCTTTTCCACCAAGATTACGGCTCTCTGCATCGGAACTGCCGGATGGAGCAGCTTCCCGAAGATCGGCGTTGTGATCGAATAAGGGATATTGGCGACTACAACAAAGGGTTTCGAGGGCAACGATGTTTCAAGGAAATCGCACTGCTTGACCTCAATATTGCCCCTTTCCCCCATTTTGTCCAACAATTTATGGATAAGTACTGAATCGATCTCAATAGCAAGCACCTTGGCCGCTTTCTCTGCCAGCGGAAAAGTCAGCGCCCCGGCACCTGCTCCGATATCAAGAACGGTTTCATGAGGATGAATCCGAGCCAAATCGATCATATCATGAATCAAACGTTTGCTGATGATCATATTTTGCGACGGGAAATTTGAAGATGTCTTCAACGGATCCCGATGATTTTTATTTTTTTTAAACACAAAAAAGCACCTCATTCATTTGTATAGTAATGAAAAAGGTACAGCACAAATAATCCTTCACATTTTCACGAGAAAATGCCTGGAATTAGCTGGTCTGTACCGTCATTAGCGAATACGCATGAATGAAATGCCACACATGTAAATGGAATCCTCCTTGCTGCTGCCAGATAAAATGTAACAACCACAGTGTAGCACAGGCAGTCATTGAGCTCACGGGGACGTTCTATTAAAAAGATTCTTTACCACCCAAGGCAGGTCATAAATATGGTAAGTTGAAGAAGACGTAATCTGAATACCGATATCGACACAGATTGGTGTTCTGGCAGAACTTGAAGGGGAGACGGATATGGGACTCTATTTCACGAACGAAACCATCGAAGCGGATAGCGGGGACAACAACTATGTAAGAAACCAAATGATTGAATTTAATCTGAACCATTTTCCGGACGACTTAAAAGGCAGGTACCAGGAAATAAACTTGTTGTTAAGGAATGCGGACGGTGAGATCTTGGGCGGGATTGTTGGGGAAATATGCTGGAACTGGCTGGAGATCCACTATCTGTTTGTGGATGAGCGATTCCGTAAATCGGGGTACGGCGCCAAACTGTTAAGCGAGGTGGAAAACATGGCGAGAGAGAAACAATGCGAATTCGTGAAATTGGACACGCTGAGCTTTCAAGCCTTGGATTTTTACATCAAGCAGGGTTATGAAATATACGGCAAGATCGAGAATGCCGGCCGGCATACGCATTACTATATGAAAAAGGATCTTTAAAAATAAAAAGAAGAAAACAGCTAAGCGCTGCCTTCCCTCTCAGCTCTCAGCCGATTTCTTCTTTTTCGATTTGCTTGCTGCCTTTTTAACTCGTCTTGAAATGCTTCAATCCCGCTGAGCGCGGGGTAAAAGCCGATATGTTTCTTAAACGCCGCAAAATGCACCAGATTCCCGTGAAAGTCGAAGGTAGGCATCTGATCGCTGATTTTTTCTCTGGCTTCTGGAGCCGACTCCCTGATTACATTCCTTAATGTCTGAAGGATGCTTTGCACCTCCGGCGTACAGCTCGTGATGTACTCGTCGGGGATGCTTTCACAATATCCGGGACTTTTCAATTACAAACAGGGGTTAACACCTTACATACTTGCGTTTGAATCCAAGCTTCCCTCTCTCAACTTCTTTTCTAATATTCTCGGAAGCATGGAGGAATTTGCTCTTCCCCTTGTCCCGATTGATTTCGACTCGGCCTATTGCCTCTGCGATCTTCACCGCCTTATCATGGAGCGGCAAATAAGATATGGCCACGGTGTAAATGAAAGTATTCATTGCAGACTTCGTTCGGTCAGGTGAATCGTGAATGGTTTTTTGCACCAGTTCGAGCATGTCCGAGATTTTGCCTTCCGGGAACTCGCGATCCGGTCTGCTGCCGAGCAGCCAGCAGTAACAGCTCCATCCTGCTGACATTCTCAGCTCTTCGCCGCTTGCGATCCATTGATCCGCGACTTCTTGAGCAATATTTGTCTCTGCCAACGTAACGGCAACCACATAATCGGACAGCATATAAAAATAAGCTGCATCCATCCAACGATCAAAATCCGCTGCCGTCATCGCTTGAGGGTCTGCAATGATGCCGGCAAAGTACATGGCGTCGTAGTTACCGGTGGCGTAGAGCTGCTCAGCCAAAGGCTGATTGATTTTGATTGTCTTGGCCATCGGCTTCATGGCGCCTGTCGCCACGCCAAAGAGCGGTTCATGCGCCCCATTGGACAGGTACATTTTCTTGAGTCGTTCCTTGCCGAGTCCTTCAAGCTCCAGCATAACGGATTCTACATTCATGGTTCGACACTCACTTCCTTCATTGGCTTAATATACGGCTGCCGGATAAGCGACCCAGCATTTCACATGTCTTGAGTGTACATGAACAATGACGGGTAAGCCTAGTCCCCCCTTGGTGGAAAATAGTTCTGGATTAAAAAACGGCAATCGCTCCCCGATTGGAATATCGGAAAACGATCGCCGGCTGTAGAAGTTATATAGCCTCCGGTTGCTCCGTTTGAACTTTCGGTGTCACCACCGACACAAGAAGTTCGTTGGCCGAAGAGATCGGCACCACGCCTCCTGGCAGCTTGAGATCCCCGACATGTAAAGAATCCCCGATCTCCAGTTCACTGATATCAATTGGAATGGCGGCGGGAATATGGTTCGGGAAGGATTCAATCTCGATGAAGGTGCTTTGGATTTGGACAACTCCTCCAGCCTTGGCTCCCTTCGCGGTGCCAATGTAATCGAGATTAACTCTCGTGCGCACAACTTCGTTTATATGGATACGTAAAATGTCGACATGAATGTATTCACGAGTTACGGGATCACGCTGAACGGACTCCAGCAATACGGGAATTGGCTCCTGATTGTCCAAACAAAGCTCAAGGATCCCTCCCTTGCCGTTCCTTGCCCATTTGCCGAACTCACTGGCTGATAGCTGAATCATCATATTATCTTCCCCTGCGCCAAATACAATCGCCGGGATTAGTCCCGATAGGCGAAGCTGCTTCAGTCCGGTTTTGTTCATAACAGCGCGCGTTTCTGCTCGTAAATTTACTCTCATCTCAACAACACTCCTCAGATTATTATGATTTGGGCCCACTCATCCATCAATCGTCCATCATGAACTACGGATTTCTCCCCCCGTAGCAGGGAAAGCGGGAGCACCATTGCATCACCTCCAAATAGACATTTAATGTAAAACGCCTTAAATACGCGAGAAGGCACCTCGTCCCAAGGGAACGAAATGCCTAATTACTTGGTACCATATCATAGAAAAGGGCAATTGTCGAACGCATCAGATTATAGAACAATCGAAATGTTCAAATTCCTACTTATCGGCAAGAAACAGCCTGTTATGTTTATTGAAAAAATCAAAGTACACTTTGGTGTTTTCCAATTCCCACCATTGCTTGATGTCGACTGGATTCGTGTCTAAATCATATATTTTGGTAAACTCCATCGCCAGTAAAAACGGGGAGTGCGTTGCAATGATAAATTGACATCCGCAATAGTGAGCCATTTGTTCTAACATCTTGACAAGTTCAAGCTGCATTTTAGGAGACAGACTGTTCTCCGGTTCATCCAAGCAATACAATGTGTCATTTTTTAATTTGGAATTGAAATAACTCAGGGCTGTCTCGCCGTTGCTGTTCAGCTTAACCTCAGTGCCGGCGACTCTGCGAATAAACTCCCTGCGTGAGACTGATTTTTTTCTTGAAAGCACCTGTAACCTCAGTGCTTCATAATCGTCCATGCTATTCATTTTCACTGTTTTGCCGTATTTCAGATTTCCGTTACGATCTCCCCATTCCAATCTGATATCTTTGGTGCTATCCGCGATTTCCTCGTTGTTTGTGCGGACTGTAAGCATATAATCAAAAACATCATCACTTGTGATGATTCTGCTTCCATTTGGAATTCGATATTTAAATCCCTCATCGTCAAATCCAAGTTCAAATTTACAATGTTCAACGTATAAATCAAACATTTCACTTGAATTGAATGGTGCAATACGGTTGAGTTCCAATCGATTTGCTATAAGGTTTAGGAGCGTGCTTTTTCCCGAGCCGTTTCCTCCATATAAAATAGTTATTTTTGAAAAACTCAATTCGGAGAACTGACTTTTCGAGAAAATGCCGCATGGGTAAGTATTATCGATATATCCAAATTTACCGCCATTTTCTACCATTCGTTGCTGTATCAACGAGGATTCTTCATCAATGGGTAATATGAATTTATCTAGATACATGTCACTCCTCCTTCATACATCGAATCTGCTCTGTCGATTCTACAAGGTGTTTAGTGCAGTTACTTCTCTACCCTGGTAAGCAATGCTACACTCTCCACATGGCTTGTCTGCGGGAACATGTCGACCGGCTGCACCCATTCGAGCTCATATCCGCCGTCCAGAAGGACCTTGCAGTCTTTCGCCAAGGTTGAAGGGTTGCAGGATACGTACACAAACCGCTTCGGCTTGGTTCGAAGCACCGTCTCCAGGAAACGCGAGTCCAGGCCGGTACGCGGCGGGTCGGCTATAATAACGTCCGGCTTCATGCCTTCCTTGACCCAGCGGGGCAGCAGCTCCTCGGCCTGACCGACGTGGAAGCTGGCGTTAGCCCGTCCGTTTCGCTGCGCATTCGCCTTGGCATCCTCCACCGCTTCGGGGATCGTCTCGATCCCGCGTACTTCCTTGGCATAGGGCGCCAGCCAGAGCCCGATCGTGCCGGTTCCGCAGTATGCGTCAATAACGGTCTCTTTCCCCGTCAGTCCCGCTGCCGCCCGGACCGACTCGTACAGCTTGACCGTCTGCTGCGGATTCAGCTGGAAGAACGCTCTCGGCGATAGCGAGAATTGCAGATCGCTCAGCGATTCCTGCATGCTCTCTGCGCCCCATAGCGAAATCGTCCGGTCACCGAAGATAAGCGAGGTTTTCTTCGGATTGATGTTGAGTGAAATTCCGCTAACCTCCGGAATGGATAGGCGCAGCATGCGGACAAGATCATCCTGCCTTGGCAGCTTGCCGCCGGCCGTGACCAGTGTCACCTGCAATTCCCCGGACTGGAATCCATGACGAACCACGATGGTCCGTACGCCGTCCTTGTTTCCATTCTCCTTGTGAAGCGGAATCCGCAATTCTTCCAGTACGGATTTAACCTTCTCCACCGCTTCGTTTACCTTCGGATGCTGAATCGGGCAGCCGCTGATGTCCACAATCGTATGGCTGTCCGCTTCATAGAGTCCCGCGATCACCTCATGACCCTTCCGTTTGAGCTGCAGCTGCGCTTTATTCCGGTAATCCCATGGGTGCTCCATGCCGAGAATCGGCTTAAACTTAACATCCTCCCGTCCCGCATACCGGCTGAACGCCTCGCGCACGATATCCGTCTTGGCCTGCAGCTGGCCCTCATAGGAGATATGCTGAATCTGGCATCCGCCGCAGATGCCGAATACCGGGCAGGGAGGTTCGATCCGGAAACGCGAACGCTTCTCCACTTCCACCAGCTGGGCCTTGATAAATTTAGGCTGTACCTCTTTCACCTCGGCTTTGACCACTTCGTTAGTGATCGCGCCGTCGATAAACACCGCCTTGCGGCGGTAATAACCGACACCTTCGCCGTTAATCCCAAGCCGCTTGATGGTAACAACAATGACATCGCCAGCCTGCAACTCATCCGCGTGCTCACGCCCGGCTGAAGGCCGCGGTCCCCGGACCTCTTGCTTATATTTATGAGAGGGTTTCGCCTTCGAATACGATGACTGATCCCGATTCTTCCCATGTCCCTGCTTAAAAGCCGGCTTGGCCCCAGCTTGATTCGCTGCAGCCCTCTCACCCGGCTTCTTCCCGTATGCTGTTGATTTATGGTTGTTTTGGGTTCCTTGTCCGGAACGTTTCTGCTCACTCATGCCTTGATTTCTCCATCCTTAATGGTATCGTGTCCAATATACCATGCCGAACCTGTGAATGCTAACAAGCAATCATCCATATTCCCGGATTACAGCTGTGCTCTTCGTCATCGGCGGGGTCACCTCGCCCCTCGGTGTAGCGCAAAAAATATTTTTTTCCAATTTGGAAACCATGAGCGAAACTTCAACGTATAATCCCATTATCATACATTCTATTATGGGGGTATCTTTTATGTCGTTTTTTAACAAAATGCTAGCGAGTGTAGGTATTGGAGCAGCCCAGATCGATACGCACCTTGAGAAATCCTCCTATTATCCCGGTGAGGAAGTACGCGGGGTCATTCACATTAAGGGAGGCAGCGTCGAGCAGACGGTGGACCGCATTTACTTGAAACTGATGACGGAATATACCAAGGAAAGCGACGACAAGAAATACATAGAGTCCTATACCATTGCAAAAGTTAACGTCTCGAGCCGTATCACATTGAAGCCCGGAGATCATCAGGAAATCCCGTTCTCCTTCCCTCTCCCGCCGGAAACGCCGCTCACCATCTCCAGACAGCCGGTATGGATCCATACCGGACTCGATATCGATAATGCCATCGATCCCAAGGACCGTGATTTTATCGAGGTTGAACCGAACCCGGCTGCTTCCATCGTGTTTGATGCCGTAGAGGATCTTGGCTTCAGCTTCAAAATGGCGACATGCGAATATCACCCTCGCCTTGGCCGGGGCGTGCCTTTCGTGCAAGAAATTGAATTTTATCCAGGCTCCCGGTATGCCGGTCATATCAAAGAGCTTGAATTGATCCTGTACCCGGAGCAGGACGGCATCTCGGTCCTGGTCGAGGTTGACCGCAGAGGCCGAGGGGTATCCGGCTGGCTCCAGCGCTCTCTTGATATGGATGAGCAGCATTCCTGGCTGACGCTGGATGAGCAGGAGCTTGAGCAAGGTCCTTCCCATGTAGCAGAGCTTATCGACCGGATCATTCGCCGATCGATTTAATTAGAAATGACCCGCAAGCTGGATCACTTCAAGCCAAGTGTCCATCCTGCGGGTCAATTTTTTTCATTGTACTCGCTTCATATTAATAAATCATCCGTTTCAGCTCATCGCCAATGCCGGATTTCCGGTAAAAATACGTATTGATGATATCCCGCCACTCTTTCGAATGTTCCGCCTGATGGCGAAGCCGCCCCATCACAGCCTCATGACGCTTCGGATCAACAAGCCCTTCCAGCAGACGCCAACGCTCTATCAGTGCCTCCACCCCATCCGCTCCTTCAAAATGCGAATCATAGATGTGCTGTATCACGGTTTTGCCGGAATGAAGCCAGTGCGTGTAAGGAACATGGTGGAAAAAGAGCAGCAGCTCATCCGGGCACGAATCAAGTGATTCATAGCGCTCGGCATTTTCCGCGAAATATTGCCCCGTGTAGCCTGTTCCGTCCTTCACCGTCCGGTTTACTCCCATGCCATGACAATCGGCAAAATGGTACGTACCCCACACCGAATACTCATAACCGTCCACGTTCGGCCCATAATGATGCCCCGGATTGACCATCCAGCCTACACCCAGCGGAGATGTATAATTCTCATAAATGCGCCAGGACTCCGCAAGCATGGTTGTCAGTTGTTCCACTACGGCAGCATGGGTGCCGAAGGTCTGCTTGATCCATTCCTCCGTAATCTCGGCCTCGGACAAATCCGGATTCCAGGCCAGCCGCCCGTAACCATACAGATTGGCCTGTGCAAGTGTATGTCCAGTCCAGTTCTCATCATCGCCTACATTGATGACTGCGGTGATTCCGCAGTGCTTGTAATCATACAGCTCACCCGATGCCACCCTCTGGATCGTGGAGCCTTCTCCCCGGGCATACGTGTCGAAATCCAGCACGTCCTTCCACTGGGGAACGAGGTAGCACAGATGTTTTTGCTGTCCCGTATATTCTTGCGTGATCTGGAATTCCAGCATCTGATTGGTTTGCGGCATGGCGCCCAGCAGAGGAGATACCGCTTCTCTCACCTGAAAATCCATCGGGCCGTTCTTGATCTGCAAAATGACGTTGTCCCTGAACTGTCCATCCAGCGGCTTAAAATGATCGTACGCCGCGCGCGCCCGGTCCGTCGTCCGGTCCCTCCAGTCCTGCATGCAGTTATATACGAAACATCGCCAGATGACAACGCCCCCGTATGGAGCCAATGCCTCTGCCAGCATGTTCGAACCATCCGCATGCGTCCGGTTATATGTAAACGGACCGGGACGGTGCTCGGAATCAGCTTTAACAACAAAGCCGCCGAAATCCGGGATATAGCGATAGATTTCCTCCGCTTTTTCCTTCCACCATTGACGGACGCCAGAGTCCAGCGGATCGGCCGTCGCAAGTCCTCCGAGCTGCATCGGGCTTGCATAATTGATACTCAGGAACAACCGTATTCCATACGCGCTGAAGATCCCGGCGACTCTGGCGACTTGAGGCAAATACTCGGCAGTAATCAGCCGTGTCTCCGCTTCATGTACGTTGACGTTATTGATGGAAATGCCATTGATTCCGATAGAAGCCATAAGCCGGGCATAATCCCGAATTCGCCCATCATCCTCTATCAAGCGCTGATCCTTGAAGAAGATCGACCTGCCTGCATATCCCCGTTCAATCGAGCCATCCATGTTGTCCCAATGGTTCATCATCCGAAGCGGATTCCGTGGATTCTCCACGAGATCGATCCGCTCCGCAGGCACCTCCATTTGCAGCAGTCTTAACAGATGGAAAGCCCCGTACAGGATCCCTTTGTCCGTCCTGCCGACAATGTAAAGGCAGCCACCGTTCTCCTTATCAGCGACATGCTTGAGAAGATAGCCCTCCTCGTTCAAATCCTGTAGAGGCAAGTCCGAATGAAGTTCATTCGGCAAAGATTCCCTAACCGTAGCGCATCTGATAAATGCGCCTTGAGCCAAGCTTTCTCCTCCAACAACGATCTCAGGTGATTGTCCGCTCATCTCGCGAATGCCGTATCGCAATTCGCGAACCGCGGCTTCTACCGTATCCGACCATTCAGAGACGAAAATTCTGGACCATACAGGCAGTCCCTGTAGAGAATCCCTTGGCTCGTATCGCAGCCAGCCGCGGTCAGCAGCCGAATATGGAAGCTGTAACTCCGTGATCTCCATGACTTAAGCCATCTCCCTCCATATGTAAGCGGCAGGTAGACACGGTCATCATGCTCTTTTAGAGCAACCCGTCGTTTACGTTCGGATCGGATATCATATAAAATAATGCGGATATTTCTCGCGCAAGATATCCTGCTCCACAACGACAAGGCGCAGATGACTCTCCATCACTTTCATGGCCTGCTCCGCTTTTTTATTGACAATCAACTGATACATTTCTTTATGCTGGGAGATGATATTCTCCCAGTTGGAATCCTTGGACAGCCGAAGGAGTCGCAGACGGTTGAAATGAATGTTCAGCTGCTGCAGCATCTTCCAGGTCCGTTCTTTTTGCACACCCTCAAACAGAATTTGGTGGAACTCTTCGTCCAGCTCAAACAGCTTATAGAAATTATGGTTGCCCGCGCATACATCCTGGAGCGCAATATTTGTCTCCAGCCGGAAACGGAACTGTTCGGGAAAAAAATCGCAGGCAAGCGCCACGATCTCCTTCTCGATCTTCTCCCTGATGAATCGGCCTTCCTCAACATGCCTGAGATTAATACGGGATACGATCGTCCCGCTTTGCGGAATGATGTCCAGCAGTTCCTCTTCAGCAAGCTTCATAAACGCTTCCCGGACCGGCGTTCTGCTGACATTCAATTCGTCCGCAATTTCTTTTTCCGAGATTTTCGTACCCGGCTCCAGCTCCAGATGCAGTATCCGATCCTTCAATAGATGATAAGAATACTCACGGGTAGAGCCTTTAATCTTTTGCTCTGTTGACATATATCGTTACCTCTTTCTCCTATGCTCTATGTTCTCTATACTTCGTTATTATCATCGGCAGTTAGCAACGCAACTCATGCGGATCATTTCTTCCGATCACTGTTGCTGTTAGGATATTCCCCCTCTATATTACCTGAATTAACGGCTCGGACGGTATAAAATGTATGGGAATATCCGGAAAAAGGTCGCGCAGCAGGCCTGCCACGCATTCCATACCCGGCTCCTCGCTGGCAGCATGGCCCAGCAGAAGCAGGGACAGAGACCGGCCCTGGGCAGCTGCATCGCCGATGTATTCAGGTGTTTCCCATTCCGGCCCTTCACCCGTGATGAGCAGATCCAGCTGCTCATTCAGGCAGAGCGGGATCGCATGCGATCCGCCTCCCCTATAACCCACGGCTATGCCGATTCTGCTGCATACACTGCTCTCATTTCCGATATATCGCAGGTAAGGAATACCCAGCTTTTTTTTTACGTTCTCCGCTATATCCTGGACAATCATCGCTTTCGGCAAAGTGACGATGGCTGCCGTCGGAAGAAACTTGATGACATCGTCTTCATAGCCCAGCGCCCTGACAAGCCCTTGCGTAATCATATCAGGAACGTACCGGTGAGGCGCATCGTGAAAACGATAGATCGTCAGCTTCCCAGATTGGATCAAGCGGAGTTTATCCTGATAAACGGGGCTTTCCGTCATTCCTTCATACTCGGCCTCATGATGGCTGTAGAACACCCCCTCATGCGAAATCAGCAGATTCGCTCCCGCCTGAAGCGTTCTCTGGATAACTGAATGCGATGCGGCAAAGGTAACGGCAATTCCGTGGACAACGGCGGCCTCGCTTCCTGCAACGACCCTGTCCACCGTGGATGCATGGGGTTCCGTCGAACCAGTTAACCGATTGATAACATCCTGAACGGTAATGCTCAATCTACAACAACCTCCTTGGATCATCGCAGCCACCGAATGAAAACAGGCCGCCCTTTCCATGACGAAACGGCAGCCTGTGATCCGTTGGTTATTTCTGCTCTTTATAGGTTTTATACGTTTTATTCGCAATTTCCAGGTATTGACCCACACCCTGGCTATCCAGCTCTGCCACGAACTTGTCGTAATCCGCGAGATCACGGTCGCCCAGAATGAACTTCAGCGTGTTTTGATCCGTGTAATCCTTGAGCGGCGTGCTGAGCAGCGTCACTCGCTCGCGTTCTTCAACCGAGTAAGGGATTGGCGGCTCCGGCTTCACCACGGTTTTGGTCTCGCTCATGCTCTTCTGGAATTGCTGCTCTTCCTCGCTGAACATGGATTGCAGCAGCTCGGTTGTACCGCCATAAGCGAACACCCCTCCGGAGAAGCCGTTCTCAATCCGCAGATCCTTTGTGCCTTTCGGATTCAGTCCGTTGTAGTTAATGTCGTCCATCAGCTTGCGAACGCCGCCTTCTTTGGTGTACGTCACCCCTTCAACGCCCCACTTCGCGAATTCCTGGCCTTGGTCGCTGTAATAGAGCCAATCGATAAACTGCAGGATCGCTTTAAAATGCTCGCTCTCTTTCACTTTAGAAGAGATCATGACCCCGTTCTCAAGACGGCTGCCGGACATCAGCTGGCCTGCGGGACCGCCGGGAACCGTGATTTTGCTAATCGCATACTTGCCTTCACCCAGCGTTTTGTCCATGTCGTTACGGTGCTGAACGACGGTCTGGGAATTACCGTTAATGATGAAGGACTTGCCGGAGACAAATTTCTGCACGGCCTGATCGTCATCCTGGGTAAAACTCTCTTTATCCAGCAAGCCTTCAGCCACCAGCTTATGGAAGTAGGTCAGCATTTCCTTATACTCTTCCGTGGCTGCCGTATAAACAAACTCATCCTTGTCTTCCAGATAAGTCAGTCCGCTGCCGAAGCCCCATCCGGCTTTCGTGCCAAAGCCCGTTGCCGCGATGTTCAGCGTGCTGTTGAATTTAAAGCGGTCGGAGAACGGCGTTACATCCGGATATTCCTGCTTGAGCTGTTTCATGGCCGTATACAGCTCATCCCAGGTCGTCGGGATGGCAATGCCATGCTTCTCGAAAATATCCTTGCGCACAATCAGCGTATAGTCCGGCCATACCGCTTCATGCAGGCCCGGAAGCACATAATATTTTTTGTCCTCCTGACGGAGTCCCTCCAGTTCGCTATCCATATCCCATTTCTCGACCTTGTCCTTGAAGTTCGGCATCAGGTCAATATAGTCACTGATCGGAAGAATCGCCCCGGAAGCCACAAACGCCGATTCTTCCCCCGGGTAAGTCTTTGGAATGACCAGCGGCGCGTCGCCGGAGCTGATCAACAGGCTGCGCTTCTGGCTGTAATCGCTCATTGGCACAATGGTCGGCTTCAGCGTCACGTTTGTCATTTCTTTTAGTTTAGCAAAAAGCATCCAGTCCTGCTTGTACGGGTAGGCAGGCTGATCGCTGTAGAGAATCGACAGGTCAAACGGCTCCGTTGCCTTGAATGCATCGCCTACCGCATAGGTTTCCATGGCGCCCTTATCCTGTACTTCGGCCTCTTTGCCGCCAGTTTTGTCATTACATGCAGCCAATACCACAACGATCAGCGATAACAGGAACGCTTTGCCCCAAAACGAACGAGGATTCTTTTTCATCTTTCCATTCCCCCTAAGGTATCCATAATGGCCGTTCAGATGTCCTATTGCTTAACAGATCCCAGCATGATGCCGGTTACAAAATAACGCTGCACAAACGGGTAAATCGTCAAGATCGGCAGGATGGTCAGCACCATGGTCACCGACTTGATGTTAGCGGATATCTGCGTCAGGTTATCGGCAGAGGTAGCACCAGCTGAAGTGACACCCGTTGCACCGGCAATCATGTTGCGTAAATAAATCGTGACCGGGAAGAGCTCCTTCTGATCCAGATACAGAAAGGCTGGAAACCAGGAGTTCCAGTGCCCGACTGCATAGAAGAGCACCATCGTAGCGATAACCGCTTTACTTAAAGGCAGCACAATTCGGAACAGCATGCCATACGTATTCAGGCCGTCAATGGCCGCGGCTTCCTCCAGCTCTTCCGGCATATTTTCAAAAAACGATTTCATAATGAGCATGTTGTAGATGCTGATGGCTCCCGGAATCACAATCGCCCAGATGGAGTTGCCGAACCCGAGGCTGTTGATGAGCACATAGTTCGGGATCAGGCCTCCGTTGAAGAACATCGTGAACACCGCAAACATCGTCAGAAACTTGCGGCCCAGCAGTCTTTTCTTCGATAAGGCGTAAGCAAAGATTGTGGTCAGGAACATGGATATCGCGGTACCTACCACACTGTACACAACGGTGTTTTTGTAATTCGTCCAGAACATGGCGTCTTTAGTTACGGTTTTGTAGGTATCGATATTGAAGCCCCTGGGAATCAGGTTGACCTTCCCGGAGTTGATGTACGACTCGCTGCTGAAGGACTGAGCGACCACGTTCAGGAAGGGATACAGCGTGATAAAGACGATAAACAGCAAAATGATGGCATTGCACACTTTGAACACCTTATAGGATCTTGACTCCTTCATGTATGCTCCCTCCTTACCATAAGCTTCGATCCGTGAGTCTTCGAGAGATCGCATTCACAGAGAATACGAGTATCAGCCCGATCACGGATTCGAACAGCCCGATCGCCGTGGCGTAACTGAAGTTGCTCGATACGAGACCGACCCGGTACAGATAAGTCGAGATCACGTCTGCCGTCTCATAGATGACCGGATTGTACAGCAGCAATATTTTCTCAAAACCTACTGCCAGGAATGCCCCCATATTGAGGATCAGCAGCGTAACAATCGTTGGCAGAATGCCTGGAATCGTGACAAACATCGTTTGCTTCCAGCGGTTGGCGCCGTCGATTCTCGCCGCTTCGTACAGGGATTCATCAATCGTTGTTAATGCCGCCAGGTACAGAATCGCGCCCCAGCCCATGCCCTGCCAAATTTCCGAAGAGATATAGATCGTTCGGAACCACTCGGCCCGCTGCATGAAATTGATTCTGTCTCCATTGAAGAATTCCACCAGAGAGTTAATGGAGCCATTGACTGAGGTCAATTGCAGGATCATTCCGGCAACGATGACGATGGACAGGAAATGCGGAAGATAAGATGCCGTCTGGACAAACTTCTTGAATCGCTTGCTCTTTACCTCATTCAGCAACAGCGCGAAGATAATCGGAACGGGAAACGTAAAGAGCAGAGACAATGCACCAAGCAGCAAGGTGTTTGTGAACACATTCCAGAACGCGGGATCATGGATGAACATTTTGAAATAATGCAGTCCTACCCATTTCTCTCCATAAATGTTGCCTCCAGGCATAAATCGTCGGAAGGCGATTATGTTGCCGATCATCGGCCCGTATTTGAAAATGAGCAGGTATACAATCGGCAGAACCAACAGGGAGTACAGCTGCCAATCCTTTCGGATCAGCGCCGCGAGGATCTTAAGCTTGGGTTTCTTGGCCGCTTTCACGGCTGGCAAGGGATGATTTGCGACTTTTGGCACCATTGACGTCATTCACTCCAATCCGTAAGGCCTTTCCTTATGCTTGTTCAATCCGAACAAGACCATCATTCTTCATCCATTTCAATGCAACAGCAAAATAAGTAATCGCTTTCAAAACTGTCGTTATCATCGTTCAACTTCGGCAAGCCTGGGTATGATCCACCCGGTGCATTGTATCCCCCCTTTTTATATTAAGCGCTTACATTGTTGATTTAAAAAATAGACTCCAATTCATGGATGTCCTTCCGGAAAAGAAAACCAGCCTGTTCTTCCTCCTATGTAGAGAGTCAATGATTGTATACTAGTATAACTAGTATGGTAGTTGGTTTCATTGTAATGGACGTTTTCTACAATTTCAATACCTTTTTTTTATCATTTATAAATTTCCGATTCTAAATTTCCAAAAAAACCGTGAGCAGATTCAGGATACGGCCTGTTGCGTCACGGTTTATCGGATTTCATTCCTACCGAGGTATTCATCATGTATAAAGGGCAGAAGTTCTCGCTTCTGCCCCTTGAGGTTTCCCTGCCACCATTTGATTTACTTCAGCTCCGTCACATTGCCGTCAATGCTGATGCTTTTAATATCCAGATCCCCCAGAAAAACGAGGTTATTCTTGCTGTCCAGATTATACAGCCACTGAAACCCGCTCTCTGTAGTACTTGTGGAACTAGCATGAAGCCTTGTTACGGAGCCGTCCACGGCAGTCACCTTAACCTCCGGCGTATATTCCGGTAGTTTATCCAGCTTACCATCCGTACGCTTGCCTTCAATGGCCACACCGATGGAAGAAACATGAATTGTGCTGAGAGACAGTGCCTCCTCACCTTCATGGATCGCCAGATTCAGATTCAACTCTCTTTCCTTGCCGGCAGAAATAGTAAATTGAACATCCCATGGCCCATCAACAGCTTGAGTAGCGTCCGCGGCCGTGATTCGATCAGCTGTGATCCGTGCCTTTAACCCTTCGAGGTCATTCATCGCATCCATCTCAAATACGCCGACCAGCTTTTTGTTATCGTCCACAAGCTGCTGTGCCACCATATAACTCACATCATGTTCCGCTTTCAGTTCAAGTCCGGGTATCGATGCACCCACGGGGAATGGCTTACCATCCTCCTTCGTGAAGCTGACTACCAAATAACCGCTGTTGCCGACATAAACGCCTTCTTCAACAATCATGCTTACCCCCGACACGGTATCCTTCCCTTGTATAGGTGATCGTTCATCTTCCGCAATGGACGCGGATGGACCGAAGAACTGCTTCAAGCTATCCATGTATTGGCTCGCAAAAGCGGTCGTGCTAAGTATCATGATCATCGCGGCAGCGATAACGATACTGGCTTTATATTTTTTCACTTTCCTGTTTTTCAACACTATTGTTTCCTCCTCTTGAATATGGTTCATCGCTCGGTTCTTGATCCGTTCCATACTGATCTGCTCCGTCAACTCGCGTTCCTCATCCTCCGTAAGGAGGAGATTATCCAGATTCTGATTGTCGATATTGGCCATAATATCTACAATTCGCCGCTTCACTTGCATCCATCCCCTTTCGTTATCGATTTGAAGCTTCACTTCTATAGACACCATCCTTCATAGAAATCCTACGGATTCTAGGTTTCATAATGAATGCGCAGTTTGTCCCTTGCCCGGCGAATCCGCGCGGTGACGGCTTTCTCCTGCATATTCAGCCTGCTTGCAATGTCGCGGATTTTCTCCAAATAGAAATACCTGCGGATGAATATTTCGCGATCAGGTTCGCCCATCCCCTGCACCATGCCGCTTATCGTTTCTTTCTCCTGCCGCAGAATAGCCAATGCCTCGGCAGAGGGACATGAAACTGCATCATCTTCCAATTCAGATTCAATGATACGCTGTCTTTTTCGCAATGCATTCAGGGTATGATTACGTGCGGCTATGGCCAGATAAGGCCTGAGACTATCCCCGCGCAGAATGATTCTGGGCCCGTCTGTCCACAGCCTGATGAGCACATCACCGGCTATTTCCTCCACATCGTAGGAATTAAACCGCCCACCTGCCACCTTAGCGACCACCGCGGCTATGTAGCGTGAATAGCGCTCAACCAAAGTTTCAAAACATTGCAGATCTTTCCTTGCAAGCCCATCCAACAATGTCCGATCCTCCATGGATCCTCCCCCTTAATCATCTCTTTTGGTGAACCCAGCCCCATAGATCAGGTGCTACTATATAAGACACCTATAATTCTAAAAACCCTACACACCTTTCGAAAAAATGATCCTTTCACAGGACGACCAACCCAATGGAATAACTTTGTCACGACAAAAAAAGCCGATCCATTTCGGATCAGCTTTTCTGCAAGCACATATGAAATTACTCCATTACTGTAATGAAGGAGAAGCCTCGGATTGTTGTCTCGATATAATAAACAGCACGATCCAGATCAACAGGAAGCCCAGGAGCTGCGGACCTGTTACAACCTGCTGGAATACGATCCAGTTGATGAGCACGCCTACCATAGGGAAACTCAATTCAGCGAGTGTCGCTACAGAGGCTTTGGTCGTAGTCAGCCCTTTATAATACACAAGCAAGCTCAGAAGACCTGGCAGCAGTGCCTGACCGATAAGATTCAAGGATACCAGGGCAAAGTCGCCTGTACCCCATGCCGGCATATTCCATGCAGCGCCCTCGCTCCACGTAATGACGGTCAGAAGGGGCAGTGCCAGCACAAAGCGCAGCGAGGTTACCGTCTCGTACTTCAGCTTGCCTACCATCAGGCGTCCCATCACCGTTGAACCGCCCCACAAGGCTGCTGCGCCTAATGACAAGAGGCTGCCTACCTGAATAAATTCATTCCAATGTCCAATGGGCAGGGTTAAACCGAAGGTCAGCAAATACGTACCTGCCAGAGCAATCACGAGTAAAATCCCGAAATGACGGGGGAGCTTCTCCTTAAGCAGCAAGCTGGCCAGTATAATGGCAAATAGCGGCTGCAGCTTCTGAAGAAGCAGGACGGCATTCAGATTGCCGCTCGACAGTCCCATCGTAAACAAGACGGTAGCCAATGCCGAGCCACCCCAAGAGATGAACAGCAGTGCACCAACATGATTCCATCCAAGCCCCTTTAACTCCATGCGGTTCTTCCATAATACAGGAATAGCTATCAACGAAATAATGACGTGTTCAAGCAACACAATCTGAGCAGAAGTCAGATTCTTCAGCAGAATGACCCGGAATAAAGGATCAACGCCCCACAGGGCGGCTCCCAAAACGACGAGCCAAAACCCTCCCTTAAAACGTCGGCTTGCGTGTGTGTCGGAATCGTAGGGTTTAACCTCGACTCCGGTATTAACATTACTCATCTTGCCCTCTCCTGTCTTGAATACGGAGGTCTTGCTAGCAGAAAGCCCCCGTATACGACATGTGTCGACATATACGGGGGCTGATCAAACAAGCCTACTGTGAAACGGATGTATTCCTATCCCGTTCCACAGCAAACTCATCTTTGATCTTCTCCCATCCGGACTTTACCGTCGGCCTTGGATTTGCACCAAGTCAGTCGCTGCATTCATATTAATACCAGAACGTAGCGAGTCGCGGGCTGAGGTTCGTTCATGTTAAGGAACGAACCATCACCGCCGGTTAGGAATTTCACCTTACCCCGAAGATCCATATTCATGTTTTATTTGGTAACGCATTAATTAACCAATAATTCCTATGAGCTTAGTCGATATATTGAAATTATAACATGAATGGTTTCATGTAAATACATCTATTTTCAAAATAAATGATTTTCGCTCCGGATTCAATGAGAAATCTCACATTCAACTAATCCTTACTGAGAATTATACAGCAAGTATCAATTAGTTACCACTATGATTTTTTGCCATTTTCCCGTGATGTCTCGAATACGGCTCCAGCTATAATCCCTGCTGCACCTGCCTGAAGGTTCAACAGATGGAGTGCCTCCTTCGTATTCAGACTCATTCCGCCCGTTTGAGGCAAAGGCGCCAAGAGATGAGATGAATCGGCGGCAGCCTCATCCTTGTACTGCTTCGTTTCGCTTAACAATATCTTGCTCCCATTCGATTGAACGATGTATTGGCGCAAATAGCCGCCTTCCCTTACCGTCACAAGCCTGCCTTTGTTCTCTTCTTCTTTCTTGTTCTTCTGAAAGATCTCTTCAAACCCTTCCTGCCCCGGCTTTGCGATCTTCAGCCGGGCAGAATTCCAGCTCGAATAGTCGGATTCGATACGCATATGGCCACATCCTTATCAGCTTATTCATTCACTGATATTATCGGTGACTTGGCGCTTCTGTTTAATTCATGGCAGCGCTGACCTTCACCGCAGGACAAGATCGCGCTTCAATACACGGACAACGTCAATAATTTCACAGCAGTAATAGACTGCTCCTGTGTTTGATGCTGTACGAAAAGACCGTCCTTAAGGCTCATAGAGAGCCTTAAGGACGGTCTTGTGGTTGCATGACTTCAGTTTGATTCTAGTCCATCCATTGGAGCTGGACCAGAGCACGGTTCAAAACCAGCGCCGCTTGAGCGCGGGTAACCGAGTCGAGGGCCCCATAGTTGCCACGGTGGTCACCCTGCACAATGCCTTGATCTGCCAAGCGACCGATATTTGCCGCCGCCCAGGCCGGTATGGAAGCTTGATCCTTGAATCTGTTAACAGCGTCCGTACCCTTGCCAGCTGGAGCAGATGGACTCACCGCCTCCATCGCACGGGTCAGCATCACGGCCATCTCGGCACGCGTCATGCTGGCGTTTGGCGAGAAGGCTCCTTCATTACCGCCTTCAATAATACCGTAGAGCGAGGCCGCACCAATCTCGCCAGCATAAGCGGCGTCATCACGGACATCCTTGAACTTCCCGCTCTCGATTACAGGACTGAGGCCCATGGCGCGTACCAGCATAGCTGTAAATTCGGCACGCGTGATCTCTCTGCCAGGCGCATACGCATTCGCATTCACTCCGTTCACGAGCAGTTTGGAGGCCATGGATTCAATCTGTTCCTTCGCCCAGTGACCATCAAGATCCGTAAACGTCTTCTTGAACTGCAGCAGCGTATAGATGCCGTTCCCGGCATGCTTCACTTCCATGGCAGGTTTACCGTTCCATGTGGTTTTTACAGCCGGAACAAATCGGAAGATCCCTGCTGCATCATCATAGATCACGGCTGTAACGGAATCTGAATTCGCTCCTGCCGGAAGCGGTAAAATCCGACTGACCATCTTCTTCCCGAAATCTTTCACTTCTTGCTCTTGCCCCTGTGCTCCAACGGCAACACCGAACTTGACGGCTGCACCGTTCACCGGAGCGGCACCCATGGAAGCTGCCTTGCGTGACATATCATTTGCCATCTCGGCGCCAATCGGACTCACAGATACTTTCACCTGAAGGCTGCTTGAACCCTGTGTCTGCTTCAATGCTCCATCCAGATTCAGCGCTGCCAGTGGAAGACGGTAAGCGCCAAGAGCGGTTTCCACAACCACGACTGCTTGCTCATTCTGTTCCACCGCTTGAATCAGCCATGCAGCCGGTATGGCCGCTTCTGCAGCGCCGGTCAGGTCGGAAGCCCGAATCACAAGCTCCTGCTGACCACTGGCTGACAATCCGGCAACGGCTTTCTTCCAGGCTGCTTCATTAACGGTAATCTGAGCCGTTGACCCACCGGAGACGTCGATCTTGAGATCATCGCCTGTCATCACGTTCGCTGCTGAATTGCCACCGGTCGAAGGAGACGTTGGCCCGGTTGTTGGCGGTGTGACAGAACCGCCGCCTCCCGATCCGCCTGATCCTGTGCCAGGCTCTGGCGACGACCCGCCATCACCAGGGTTTGCCGGTTTCTTCTGCTCGATAATCCGTCCCTCTACCTTAGGCGATACGGTTCCGCCCAACTTCGTTACATACTCCATAAAAATTTCGTAATCCGGATAGCCCAGATCCTCGTTGTATTTCCCTTCGGCAATCGCGTCGGCAAAGGATTTGTATCCATCCCCGCCCTTGGCCACAAAGCTGTTCGTAGCCATGCGGTACGTCTCCGACAGTACCAGAGGTTTGTAACTTCCGTCCTTCATAATCTGAACATCAAACACTTTGTTTCCAGCCGGTGCCGTTGAATCCCACTTGAATTTCATGCCGGCGATTTGCGGGAATTTACCCGGCAAATCCGTCAGCTTGGCACCGCTGATTCCATTCTCCAGTCCGTCCTTCAACTGCTGGCCTGTAACATCCAGTACAAACAGGGTATTTCCGAAAGGCATCACCGTACGCAGTTCGCCCATCGTGATTTCACCTTCGTCGATGGCGGCGCGGATACCACCACCGTTCATTAGAGCCACATCGGCATTTTTAAGCTCTTTGGCTTTTGCCAGCATGCCGTCAGCGATGAGATTGCCCAGATTTGTCTCCTTGGAACGGACATTCTCGCGATTCCCGTCAAGCACGACTGCTGCAATACCGACAACCTGCTTCATCAGCTCTTCCAATTCCGCTTTATAAGGATCCAGCATGTCCTTGGCTTGCGTATCTTCTGCTACCGTATTGTCAACAGGGATCAACTTGCCGCCAAGCTCGCCTTCCCCAACGAGGACAACGCCGTTGTTGTCAAATTGCAGATCTACCCGGCCCAAGAATTTGCCCCATTCATTGGCTTGCACGATAACCGTTGGTGTCTGGTGATCGTTGTCGATAACCACTTCCGGTGCATTCAGCGTTGTATGGGTATGACCGCCAACGATGAGGTCAATGCCTTCAACAGCCTTCGCAAGCTCCTGGTCCCTTGCGTAACCAAGGTGGGAAAGGGCGATGATTTTGTTAAGTCCATCCTTCTCCATAGCTTCCACCGTAGCCTGAGCGGAAGTCACCGCATCCTTGAATATAACGTCTTTACCCGGGCTGGAGGTTTCAGCCGTATCTTCGGTCGTTAATCCGAACACCCCTACCTCCTGACCGTCAACCAGCAGGGTCACATAAGGATACACCCCACTGTTGGCCGTCGTTTTCGGTTGCCGGGTGTCGATCAACGCCGGATTTTTAAGCAAGTTCGAAATGTTGATATCCCGGCTCAGGTCCACGTTAGCGCTAACCAGCGGGAATTGTGCCTTGCTCACGAAATCTGCAAGCGCCTGGGTCCCTTGGTCGAACTCATGGTTTCCGAACGTCATGGCATCATAGCCCATGTAGTTCATGAAGGCCAGATCGGCCAATCCGAACCATTTGGTGAAATACAGATCGCCCGAGAATACATCCCCTGCATCCAGCAGCAGGTTGTTTCCGCCCTCGCTGCGCACTTGCTCGACCAGCGTTGCCCGTCTGGCCACTTCACTCAGATGTGCATGGGTATCGTTGGTATGCATGACCGTCAGCTTCCATGGCTCGTCTACGTCCGAACCATCCGTAACCCGGACGGGTACTTCCGCTGCACCGTAACCGTCCTTGCTCAGGACGGTGATCACGGCTTCACCCACGGACAGTGGCGTTACCAGTCCGTTCTGATCCACGGTGGCTACCGCTTCATCGGTAGAGCTCCAGACGAGCTCTGTTGAACCGCCTTGAGTCGGTTCAACCGTCGCTTGCAGCTGCGCCTTGGCACCGCCTGCAGCCAGTGTCAACGAAGACTTATCCAGCGAGATTCTACTAACTTTGAGCTCCAGCAGAGCCACAGTTCCGCTAACCTCGTTGGCAACCAGCAGCAAGGGACGTCCTGTCGGACTGTCGAAAGCCGATATAAAGTCCAATCCCTCCGGACCGGAGTCCGAGGTAATGCCGGCTGTAAAATCGCGTGTGTTGATATAGTTCAGGAATGTCGGAGCCGACGGATCACTTACGTCATATGTCATAACTCCGCCAATACGCTCCAGTCCGACAAAGGCCAGTGTTTTCTGCCCTACCTTGCCCACCGTTACATATTCCGGCTCTGGTCCTTTCTTGGAGCTGCGGCTGTCCAGATCGATTTTGTCATTACTTGCATTAAAGTATTTCGGCAGACGCTCAGCCGTAATCTTCTCGAAATCGCTGCCGCTGTCGTAGACGGGGGACATATGGTCTGCATTCCATATGGAGAATGAACGGGCACCATACATGTACAATCCGTCATTGCCCATATCGCTGGCAACCTCAACCTTATCGTAGGTACTCCCTTTGTCCGCCAGGAATTGGGCAGCCGCCGAGGATGGATTCAGGCCGGATTTCAACTTGCCAACGTCACTTTCATTGCTTCGATCGTCCCAGCCGGTTGCGTCCCCTTCATTCGCAGACAGAATGTATTGCTGTCCGTTTACGCTGTAGGTCGCGATTCCGTCCGGCATATACATCCCGTAAAAAGGGACGTTCTCAAACTTGATTTGGCTGTCCTTCAGGAGATCCAGCTCGTTCCCCGTTTGATTGAAATCCTTGTATCCCAGTCCCCGAACCGATGTAATCGACTTGGAGGCGATATCGACTACTGCCATCGCATTGTTCTCCTGCAAAGCGACATACGCAGTCTGCTCATCCTCGGACAAGGCAATGTATTCGGGCTCCAGATCGTGGATGGCAGACGTTTTCGGTCCGCTTGTTATAATCTTGCCATCCGTTTCTACGGCTCCGCGAATGTGGACATTGTCATCGATGATCGACGGATCATCAAATTTCAGTTGGCTTACTTCGCTTGATGTTGTATCGATGATCGTGATGCTGCCTTCCGGATCTGGAGCTGTCTCTGTGCGAGGCTCACCTTCATCCGCCGTCAGGATATAGCGGCCATCCGACGTGTATTTAACCATATCCGGTTGGATGCCCGTATCGTATGACGTGATCAGGCTGCCCTCATAATCGAGGACGAGAACCTTTCCAGGCTTGGTATGATCCAGCTCCTGGACAGCAACCACAACCTTCTTGGTCTTGTTATTGATGTCTACACTGGTCAGATCGCCGTACTGGAAGCTGCCCGTTTCCGCCAGGGCCTCTACGTTAATCTGTTTATCTTTGACAAGGCTGCCATCGGCATGAAGAGATACAATCTCCAAACTTGCCGGCTGGGTAGAGCCGTTCACCAAATACAGCTTCCCATTGTCCTTGTTGTACTTCACAATCTCCGCGACACCGCCATCTTTGTTGGAGGTGCCTACAGCGTAATGTCCAATCATCTCGACAGCCAGCTTGTCTGCAACCGGCTCCGAACGTTTACCGTATACTTGCAGCGTGACCTGCGACTGCGTCGTTGCCGGTACAGATGCGCTGTCTTGCGCTGTTACATCAATTGTATATTCGCCCTTTTGTCCAGTTGCAGGTGTTCCCGTAACGATCCCTGTGTCTGCTGCCATCGACAAACCTGCCGGCAAACCTGCCGCGGTGAAGGTATACGGTGCTTGTCCGCCATACACATCAACCGTAACCGTGTAAGGCTCCTCTTCATACGCATCCGGAAAAGCTGCAGTAGAAATGCCAAAATTGGCAGCCAGTGCAGTTCCACCCTGCGCTGCTTCCACGTTGACTGGCTGAGATGCTGCCTGATTGGTATCCGCCAGCACGGTTCCCGCCGAGAATAGAGAGGCCATCGTTATTTCTGCTGCCATCCATAGCGAGACGACTTTCATGACATTACGTTTCAAGTTCATTTCCCCTCTTCTTAGACCTTATTATATTTTCAAGTGTACGTCCGAAGTGTTAACTCTCCCTCAATATTAGTCGCGGATTATGTAAAATGGCGCCTGGACGACAAGAAAACCGCCAATCAAATGACGGCGGCTTCCTTCAAAGCAGCCATTAATTAAGCCAAGCTGCCAACGCCAATTACGGTAAACACGATTCTCACGCGGCTATCCCGCCCTCCTCCAGACCCCATGTATATGCCTCTTCATTCTGCTACTGTAATACAAATCATATCATCACACTTGGAATATATAACCAATTATTCGAAGGCAAAAACGCGATGCGAAAAACCTCTCCGCACCGCGTCTATGAATCTCTCTGCTTACTCTGCCTGGTAGCGGTCATACGCCGCCTGATACACTTCCATATAGCGGTCCAGCCCCATTTTGTTGAGTGTGTTCAAGTACTCTTCCCACTGGCTGAACGAGGCCGATCCGTTTACGAATTTGGCTTCCATCTCCGTTACGTAGTCCTGAATGTCCTTGCCGACCGAGGACATGACATCCGTCTCCTCGATCGTGAAATTGAAGTTGTACAGAATCTCCTTCACCGCATACGGCTTTGCTTTTTCCGCAGCGTCCATGGCGCTTGGCAGTGTCTCCGAGCCCTTGAACCAGCTCTCCTTAACCAGCCCAGGGTAGCTGCCGCCGAGCCAAGTGAAATACTTGGCAAGCGCCTGATCCTGCGTCAGCCCATTGGAATTCTCCGTAATCTCCTTCACGTATTCCAGTTGACCGTCTCCACTCTTCGTATAGGTCTCGCCTTCCTTGCCCATGAAATAGAACTGGGCTCCTTCATCCCCGTAGAAATAATCCATCCAGCGAATCGTCGCTTCCGGGTTCGGATTCTTATCCGTAATGGCAAATGCGCCCACATGCACCATCGGGACTTTTACGTGAGAGTAGAGCTGATCTCCGTGCGGTCCCTTCAGCGCTCCAAGCCCGATGTATTCCTTGCGTCCCATAACGGTCTCCGGGTTCGGCACGATGGTGGAACCGAGCAGTCCCTCCTGCCCCTTGGCATTCAGTGCGCCGCCTTCAATCGTGAAAATCTCTTTGTCGAGCAATCCTTCCATGTAGAGCTTATTCACAAACTCCAGCATCTCCTTGTATTCCGGCAGCGCTTTGGTAAAGCGAAGTTTGCCTGTGTCCGGGTCCACATCCACGAATTTATGGCCGAGCCCGCTCGTTCCAAGCCCCCATGAACCCTTCAGATGGTCGATGATTCCCGTAATGCCTGTTGAAGAGAACGGAATTTCGTCATGCAACCCGTTGCCATTCAGATCCGTTTCTTTGACCGTTTTCAAATACGCATAGAACTCTTCCGTTGTCTGCGGCTCTTTCATGCCGAGCTGGTCCAGCCACTCCTGATTTATCCACAGCGGAGTGCCGATCAGCATAGACAACAGGGCAGGATCATAGAAGGAAGGCAGGGAATAAATCTTGCCGTCCGGCATCGTCAGTCCTTTGCGAATATCGGGATATTCTTCCATGAGTTTTTTGAAGTTCGGCGCATACTTGTCGATCAGATCGTTCAGCGGTATGAATACCCCCTGCTCGCCATAACGCGTCAATTCAGCAGAGCCCACCCTGGCCGAGTAGAACACGGCCGGGTAATCCCCCCCGGCCAGAGCCAGGTTCCTCTTCTCGGTCAATGTCTCAAACGGAATGAGATTCCATGTCACATTCACGTTCGACATCTCCTGATAGGTTTTCCATACCAGCGTTTCCTCGAATTTGCTTCCGTTTGTCGGCGATTTACCCGTGAAAAAGGTCAGATTTAGAGGCTCGTTCACAATCGGCATTCCGGTCTCGTTGAGATTAGCCTGCGGCGTTTCTCCCTTATCCGCTGCGTCTTCCCCGCTCTTGCTCCCACAACCGGCCAGCAGCCCGGCAGCCAGCACAGCTGCCAATGCAAGTGAAGTCCATCTTTTCATAACCATAAATTTCATATCCCCCTCATCAATTGTCCGTACTCAACCTTTAATCGCACCAATCATAACACCCTTCACAAAATACTTTTGCAGGAACGGGTACAGCAGCAGCATCGGCAGATTCGTAACAATGACCGCCGCATATTTGATCGCTTCCGCATCCATCAGGCTTCGCGCCAGCGAATCATCGCTGATATCAACCATCTCCTGCATCTGCCCCTGAACCAGAATCTCTCGCAGGAACAGCTGCAGCGGATAATTCGCCCGATCCGACAAATAGATCAGGGCGCTGAAATACGAATTCCAGTGGCCAACTGCATAGAACAGCACCATAACGGCCAGAATCGGGCCGGATAACGGGAGGACAATCCTCAGAAGCACCCGCATATTGGAAGCCCCGTCGATAAACGCCGCCTCCTGCATCTCCTTCGGAATCGAGCTTTGGAAGAAGGTTCGCATAATGATGATGTTCCACACCGATACCGCTGAAGGGATGATCATCGCCCAGATCGTATCCAGCATCCCAAGCTCCTTGACCAGCAAGTAATTCGGAATCATCCCCCCGCTGAAGAACATCGTGAACACAATTATCGCCGTAAAAAGCCCGCGGCCGTTAAAATCAGCCCTCGAAAGGGGATAAGCTGCCGCAATCGTCATCATCACATTCAGCGCCGTTCCCGTCGCGGTATAGAGCAGCGTGTTCAGGAATCCTCGCATGAGCTCCGAGTTGGCAAACAACCGCTCGTAACCGACAAACGACAACTCCTTGGGCCATAGCCACACTTCTCCCCGCATCACCGTTTCCGGAGCACTGATGGAAGCAATGAGAACAAAAAATAAAGGATACAGTACAAGGAGCGTAATAAAAGAGAGTATAATGTAAATACATATTCCGGCTATTCGTTCACTCCGGCTCTGCGGCATATGCCATCATTCCTCCTTACCATAGGCTGTTCTCGCTGACTCTGCGCGCAATCCGGTTTACGGCAATCAGCATGATGAAGTTGACGATGGAGTTGAACAGGCCAACCGCAGCCGAGAAGCTGTACTGGGCCCCAAGAATACCGCTCCGGTATACATTGGTCGCAATGACGTCGGACGCTTCCATGTTGAGCGAGTTTTGCATCAGGAAGATCTTCTCGAAGCCGACACCCAGAACGGAACCGATGTTCAGGATGAGCAGAATCGTCATCGTGGGCGCTATGCCCGGCAGATTAATGTGCCAGATGCGCCGGAGCCAGCCTGCGCCGTCCACCTTGGCCGCCTCATGCAGCTGCGGGTCAATCCCGGCGAGCGCTGCGAGATAGATAATGGAGCTCCAGCCCATGCCCTGCCATACGCCCGACCATACGTAGATGCTCTTGAACCAGGAAGGTTCCGTCATGAAGGAAACAGGCTCTCCGCCAAAGGAGGTAATGATGAAATTGACGAGGCCGCTGACCGGCGACAGGAACATCATAATCATGCCAACGACAACCACCGTGGATAAGAAATGGGGTGCATAAGTTACGGTCTGTACAAATCGGCGGAACCGGCCCGATCTGGCTTCATTGATCATTAAGGCCAGAATAATCGGAATCGGAAATCCGACCGCCAGCTCATATAACCCGATACCCATCGTGTTTTTGATAATCCGCCAGAAATAAAAGCTGTCAAAAAAACGTTCAAAATGCTTGAACCCGACCCATGGACTGTCCATGATGCCTTTGTTGGCCATAAAATCCTTAAATGCAATCTGGACGCCATACATGGGTACATAGTGAAACAGAATGAAGTAAAGCAGAACCGGTGCAAATAGAGCATACAGCTGCCAGTTTCTGCGTACCTGCATCATCCAGCTTCGCCAAACGCTTTTTTTGCGAATTTTTGAATGCGCTTCCACGCTGTTGAGCTGACGTTGTAAAATCGGTTATCCCCTCGCTTTCGTCTATACTGCGTCTACGTGTGTATTCAGGTTCACGCTTGCATCATAACCGACCCGAACGCAGCAGGGGTATTGACCATTTTATTGATGTCTCGCCTTTCATTGGATGGAGGGGCAGAATCACCGTTTTCCTAAAGCAATGCCTAGAATCTAAAATATTGACTATCCATTTTTTACGGAATATTAACATGAATCGGGCACCATCCTTAACACTCGTCCTATATCATGATGGGAAACCCTGGACGCCTGGATAAATATAAGGGGGGAATGCTGTGAATTGGATCAAACATAAAAGCCGCAGTTTATTTTTCAAGATTTTTTTGAGCTTCCTGGCCATCATTGTGTTATTCGGATTGTTCTATATGATGATCTTCCAGCTCTTTAAGACCAGCCTGCAAAAAGAAATCATTGATACAAGCCAGCGTGCGGTTCACGATACGGCGGAACGGTTCTCCAATCAGTTCAGCAGGCTGCAGGTGCTCATGTTTGATATATACAATCAATCCGATTTGATCGGTTTCCATAACCAGCTTCGCCACCAGACCGGAAATGAAGTGAATTATCTGAAGGCACGTGAGGTGATGCTGCAGATGCGAAGCGATATCTATAACCCGCTATTCTTTCTGGAGGATACGCTGATTTACTTGCAGGAGCATGATTTTGTGCTCAGCAAATCCGGCAGCGGCGATGCCTCCTATATGTTTAATCGCTCCTACGCCAGCCCGACGTACTCCTATTCATTCTGGAGCAGCTATGAGGATCGCCTTGAATCCTTCACACTCCTCCCTGCGGAAACCTATCGGATCAACAACGATTTATCCGAGAAAAAGCTGATGCCCTTTGTGTACAAACAACCGGATAATCGTTATGAGGTCATTGCCCTCATCGACATTGACAAGGCTGCTCAATCCTTTTTTGGCGATTCGAATGATCGGGCACTGGCGATTCTGGACGCTGATGGCAGCGTGTTATACAACTGGGGTTCCATCCGCCATGAACAGCTGCCTTTATTTCAGGCAGGGCAGGAAGCCGTGCTTCAGGATGGAACCTACTATTTTACCGAAACCGGATCTGACGGATTCACCTACGTCTCGGCTGTACCTTACAGCCATGTGTCTTCTCAGTTAAGCAGGTTAACCGGTGGCTTGCTGCTCATATTCTGTCTGTCTCTCGGAGTAGCTGTTGCCGCGTCCTATTTGTTCAGCCGCAGATTGCACAAGCCGGTGAAACAGATTTTAACGACGGTACTGAATAGAGCCCCCTTCACTTCGATGCCGGAACCTGGAAGCATCACGGAATACGATCTGATCCAGAACCGCATTCAGGAGCTGTTCCGGGAGAAGGAAGAAATTCGGGACCGCATGAACAAACACAAGTCCGTTCTAACCAGTTATTCCTATATCAGCCAGCTGAAGAGCATCAACACCGATATCAGCGAGTGGGAGGATTTCCTGTCAGATGACGGAAGTTTTATCGTGGTTCTGTACCATATCCGTTTCCGCATGAATCCGGCTTATGAGCTTCCGCTGCAAACCGATCAGGCTGTTCGTCATATGCTGGAGCATATTCATCTGATCACGGCCGAGCGCTATCCCGGCTCCCACACGTTCCAGATCGAGAAGAATGAGATCATCTCCATCTTCAAACGCGAAGAAGCCGCCCGGCTGGAGGAGCTTCTGGCCGACATCAGGGGAATGCTAAACGAGGAACGGGAACTGTTCCTTGTCACGATCGCGGTCAGTTCTCAGGTGAGCCATTCTTCCGAATTCAATCAGGCCTACCATCAGGTCAAGGGCCTGACGGCGCAGGCGCCGCTTCGCGACGAATCCCAGCTGGTAACCAAGCAGCGGGCGCTCCCGAACACCGTCAACCTGAGCCCGTCCCAGGAAAAGGGACTGCTCGACGCACTCCAATCCGGCAGCGACAGCCGCTCCTTGCAGATCATCGATCAGGCGCTGGAGACGCTGCAGCGGAAGGAAGCAGGCATCGCGCAGTTTCGCTTCTTCGCCGATTCCGTCGCTTCCAAGATTCTCAGTTATGCCGAGATGGCACAGATAGATAAATCCTCTGTTCAATCCTTGAAGCAGTGGAGCGGCAGGCTGGCCGAATGCCATTGTCTTGCCGAGTACTCGGGTGTATTCCGTCAGCTCATCGAAGCAGCATGCGCCCTCATCCGCAAGAAAAAGGATACCGGCGAAGAGCCGCTGATCGCCATGTTCATGAACATTATTCATAACCAATATGCCGACGATCTGTCTCTCGACTATTTGTCCGCCAAGCTGAACCTGTCGAGCGCTTACCTCTCCGTTTATATCAAGGAGAAGACCGGTCTCAACTTCAGCGATCATCTGCTCGGCATCCGCATGAACAAAGCGAAGGAACTGCTGGCATGCACAGACTTGACCGTGAACGAGATCAGCCAGCGCGTCGGCTATCTCAACATCACTTCCTTCAACCGGACGTTCAAGAAGGGCGTCGGCATGACGCCGGGAGCCTACCGCAGGCAGCATGTGGTACAGACCCATGCAAGCGGTTAACAACCTGCAACAGGAATAAAAAAAGAGGATGGTCCGCTTCCTTCGCGGCTCATCCTCTTTTGGCTTGTCAGCTTTATCAAAGACTGTGATAGCTTCCATAATGTAATAGATTATATTACAATAATCGATATCCAATAATAACCAGAAGGGATCCATTGTATGCTTGTTAACAACGTTCTTGAATTAAGAGCGTACTTCACGGATTTCGAAATATAGCCGTATCTGATTCCATTACAGTACTGAAGGGAGATCAAATTCCGATGAATATAGCCGCCAAGTTCATGCAAAAATTCAAAGATTACGATACCCGGCAAAAGCTGAAAGGTTATCGGGAGAAAGCGGAGCTCATCAGGAAACGGAATTTAGAACCATGGGACGAGATGCAGCTGCAAGCGGAATCTCTCCGGCTCAAAAAGGAAGCCTCATCGGGTACGCCTCTGGACGAGCTGCTTGTCGATGCTTATGCGTTAGTCTGCGAGGCGGCGAAGAGACAGCTCGGATTACAGCCTTACGATGTCCAGATCATGGCTGCCATCGCTCTGCACGAGAGATTTTTGATCGAGCAGCATACCGGCGAAGGAAAAACGCTCTCTGCTGTTATGCCTGCTTATCTGAATGCGCTGACCGGCGAGGGCGTTCATGTGCTGACATTTAACGATTATTTGGCCAATCGGGATGCGCATTGGATGGGCCCGATCTATCGTTTCCTCGGGTTAACGGTAAAATCGGTTCAAGCGGGCATGAGCTTGTCCGAGAAACAGGAAGCGTACGCCGCGGATATAACCTATGTTACGGCCAAAGAGGCGGGATTCGATTATTTGCGCGACACGATTGCACTAAACGAAGCCGATACTGTGCATCGTCCTTTCCACTACGTCATCGTCGACGAAGCGGATTCGCTGCTTCTCGACGAAGCGCGGGTGCCGCTAGTCATCGCCGGCGAGCCGGGCTTTTCCGAGAGCGACGGCACTCGTTTTGCCGAAGTGGCCAGGCAGCTCGAGCAGGATGCGCATTACGAGTTCGACGAGTTCAAGCGGAATGTTTATTTGAATGAAGCTGGCTCTGCGAAAGCGGAAGAGCTGCTGGCATGCGGGAATTTGTACGAAAGCCATAATACTTATTTGTTATCGTCGTTGAACTGCGCGCTGCATGCGGAATCGTTATTAAAAAGAGACGTTGATTACATCGTCCGTGACGGTAAAATCGAGCTGATTGACGAATATACCGGCCGCGTGGCGGAGAACAGACATTTGCCGGACCGGCTGCAAGCCGCGCTTACGGCCAAAGAAGGGCTGCAGCCCTCAGCCGGCGGAAAAATTCTCGGTACGATCACCCTCCAACACTTCCTTAGCCTGTATCCGAAGATTTGTGGAATGACGGCTACCGCTCACGTTTCCGCAATGGAATTCGAAGATATTTATGCGCTGCAGGTCGTGCAAATTCCACCCAACCGGCCAAACATACGAGTGGACCATCCGCACCGGATTTATACCCATAAAGAAGCCAAATTCAAGGCGCTTGTACACGAAATCTCGTCTGTCCACAGGGTGGGACGTCCCATTCTCATTGGTACGTCAAGCGTCGAGGAATCTGACAGGCTGGCCGAAGCGCTGGCGGTTGCCGGCGTACCTTGCCATGTTCTGAATGCGAGTAACGACGCAGAAGAAGCCGATATCATTGCCAAAGCGGGAGAAATCGGCGCCGTGACGGTGTCTACGAATATGGCAGGACGCGGCGTCGACATTCGGCTCGGCGGCGGCAACCTCGCGCAAGCAGAAATTGTGGCCAAGCTGGGCGGGTTGTACGTGATTGGTACGCATATGAACGAAAGCGTGCGGATCGACAACCAACTGCGCGGGCGTTCTGGCCGCCAAGGGGACCCTGGAGCTTCCGTATTTTTCATAAGCCTGGAGGACGAGTTGCTGCTCCGGTTCGGCATCAATCAAGCGATTCGTGCTCCCAGGCAGGATGAGGCTCTCGAGGAGCCGGTGCTCCGCAGTAAAATCGTACATATTCAGCGTGTTGTTATGGGCCAAAACTTCCATATCCGCAAGGAATTAAACGGTTATTCGGATATGGTGGAGGATCAGAGGCGCATTCTATACGAGGAGCGGCTCGGAATATTGACAGGCAAGAAGCCGATGAGCCCTTCGGAGCAGCGGGTACGGCTCTTTTATATCGACGAGTTCTGGGCTGACCATCTGGCATACGTTTCTTACCTTCGCGAAAGCATCCACTTGGAGAGCCTTGCCAGCCGCAATCCGATCGACGAATTTCATGTGCAAATCACCCAAGCATACGAGCAAATTCCGGCTAAAATAAATAGCGAGTCTGCGAATATGCTTGTAAGGCTCGGAGGTTCGAATGATCCGGCGAAGTGGGAGGAATTCGGTTTGAAGAGTCCCACTTCTACTCGGACTTATATAATTAGCGATCAATACATTCAAAATACGCGCAGCTCATGGACCGCAACGACCGTATTGGCTTATTACATTCGCAAAGTGTTTAGGCCGATATTCGGGTGGGAAAAAGCTTGATGCAGCGCAGCTTCTTCGACGGTGAGGGCAAGCGTGAGCGTATTATCGTTTGCCGCACATAATTGGCTGCAAGAAATTTACCCGCCAAGCACTTGCCGCAGGCAGCATGTGGTGCAGACCCACGCCAAGTGTTTAAACTTCATTCCAACTTGACAACAGGGCCCTCCGACGCGCTGTCGGTGGCAGCTCACATGAGCCATAGGTATCCGGCATTGAACGAGCTAGGGCTCGACCTCGCCGTGGACCAAGACCTCACCCCCTGGATCCTCGAAGTGAACACACTCCCCGACCCATGTCCATTCACCAAACTGAGGGAACAGGATACGATCCAGCGAACCGTGGCTTACGGCAGAGCATACGGAAGACGGTATCCGCTCAACTGTACCAAATCGAAGCAGGGTGAATAGAGTCCTCGAATGGAATAAGGCGATCTGAAACGAGCCAAGCACTAGGAGAGACACGATAATGAAGCAGTCAGCAAAGGGACTGCCTGCTATCCAAATAACGCCTATTCTCGTACAATGGATGGTGACTATAAATCTTATATAGAGAAAAAGGTGATACTCATGCCCTATGTAACCTGCCTAATGACCATAGACCTCGCCAAGCAAATTCTGCAGTGGAAATACGAGCCGCCATATGACCTGTACAATCAGGATGATGATGAAGAGTCGCTGCAAGAGCTGTTGGAACAGCCTTACACCGCTGTCTTGAATGAAGCCGGTCAACTGATCGGATTCTTCTGCACCGGTGTCTCCGCCCAGGTACCTGCAGGTGTCAGACTTGGTGTATACGATAAGGATCTGCTCGATCTTGGAATCGGAATGCTCCCCGAGTGGACGGGACAGGGCCGGGGGCGTGAATTCTTCACCTTCGTGCTGAAGTCCATCTCGAACCAGCATAATACCCAATCATTTCGCTTAACCGTTGCCGAGTTCAATGCGCGTGCCATCGCCCTGTACACCGCCACAGGTTTCGTTAAAAATGCGGCGTTCTCTAATGGAAGCCATACGTTCATTACGATGGAGAAGGTGTAACGCCCAATTATCTCTGGCTCTGGTGAAGAGCAGGTGGGATTCCGCTCTTGTCTGCTCACGAAAACGAACCCAACAAAGCCCGGAAGCAGCATGAACACTGCTTCCGGGCTTTTTAGCTTAGAGTCTATGCTTGTCGAATTCTAATAAGGCGTATTCCCGGACTGGGTCGTATTGCCTGACGCAAAACCCTTGAACAAGGTCGGCACACCGGAATACCTCGTATTCACGATCCGCCCTGTCGTCGTGCTGCTGTCCGTTCTCAGAATCGCATCCTTCACTTGGGAGATGTCGCTATTCTCCACATTCATGACCACTTTAAATGTGGTGCCTCCATTTTGCCGAACCAGCTTGCCGATATCGTTTACTTTGAAGTTCTTAATGTTAATTGTTCCCGCTGCATTGATCTGGAACACCTTATCGTAGGCTTTATACGCCCCGCCGCCCGTGATATTCACGGTTCCCGACGATTTCAGTGTCAGCGCATCCTCGCCTACATCTGCCCATGTCACATCGAGGATTGTGCAGTTGCCATAACAATGAACTCCGTCCGCGGCTGGTGCTCCAATTGTGAGATTCTTCAGGGTAGCTCCTGCCTCCAGCCGGAAGACCGGCTTCTGATTCTCGGCTTGACTTCCATCCCCCAGCGTGTCCGGATTGGCTACATACGTCTGGCCTTTTCCGTCAAAGGTTTGCCCGGCCTCAACGCGAATCGTCTCATTGACAACGGTGGAAGCCGCCTCCGCCGTTGATGGCGCTAAACCATACCATGACACGGCCAAACCAGCAGATAAAATCAAACTCCATATTTTTTTCATCCATCTCATCCTTTCGAATTTGAATTGGGCGGAGCCCTTTATTCCAAAGCTCTTGTCTCCTTTGCATTGTCATTGAATACACGCATCATATGAATACACAATCGATGTGCACCTCGTTATGTATTCGCCACAACGATATCAAATTAATTCCATAACAGGAATAATCTTTATATTAGATTTCATCGCTTACATATGGAGTCATATCTGAAGATTGCTCATGAACTGCCCGTCGCTGCCTTATAATGAAAAAAACTCACGCCCTACGCCTGTTGCACAGACATAGGAACGAGAGCTGTAACTTCCCATAATAGACGGCTCCTTACATGCTGGAGCCGCTTGGTGCTTGATTACGATTCAATGGCGATATACACATCCACCACAGTATTGGCGGGATCAAACTGCAGCGTATCGTATCGTTCATAGTCTCCTGTGAACGTCCTTTTCTCCTCTGCTTGCTCGAAGTAGCTCCAAATTTCATACCATACCTGCGGTACGATCTCCATTAAAGGGCCTCGCCTTGTCCGAAACACCAAATACTTGGATGCCGGGACGTGCGCTTGAAGCAGTTCATCGGACGGTTCGGCAGCTGCGCCTTCATCCATCCGGTTACCGATGACCAGGGTGTACGCCCGGGACGCATCGCTCTCGTAATCGGTATATAGAGCATAAATAGCCTGATCCTTATCGGACAATGATGCCTGCAGCCCGCTTTGGAAATATCGATCCCATAATGAGGTTATCTTGGCTAACGGTCCTGCCTCCGCTTCATTTGTCGTTCGTACACCGACACCCTGAATCGACATGGCGGGTCTGACCTCTACGAATCGCTCGATTTGCTTCTCATTGCTATTACTCATGCTGTATCCTCCTTGAAATGAATATAACTCCATTCTACAGAGGTAACGTGGACATCTATCTGTCCTGGTTATCGTAGCGCCGCATGATTAATTGCGCCCTTCGCTTCACTTCCTCGGCTGCCTCGGCGGGACGCTCGACCATCACCTGATCCCCGAAGCTTAGCACCATGCCGTAAAACCATTCATCCAATCGGTATAACACGTGCACGCGTAAAGACCCGTCCGGGTTAACGGATATCTGCTCCGGCGAAAACATATCCGCCATCCTCTGCCGCGCGTTGGAATGGAATAACAGCACTGTCTCCTCCTCCCGGGCGTTTGACCAGGAGGACTCCCATTCCAATCGCTCCAGACTCGGCAATGGTCTTGGCTTGTAAGTCTCACTCAGGATCTGAATATCCTGCATTCGTGACAACCGGAATACGCGATGATCTTCCCGCTCCAAACAAAAGGCATGCACATACCAGATATTCCCCTTCAGAATCAGTGACGCAGGTTCTATGTTTCTTTGCTCCGCAGCTCCTTTGGCATCTATATATGCCATGCTGACTCGGCGCTTTTGAAGGATTGCCTTCTTGAGCAAGCTCACGGCAGGTTTCAAACCTTGACGCTGTCCCCATGGCTGGAAATCCATAATAACCGGATCCCGGTTCCTCCGGTATTCATCTCCATGTCCCTGCTCTACCCGGTGCAGCAGCGCTTTTACCTTCTCAAGCAGCATGTCCATCTGCTGATCATCCAGCGCACTGCTGAGCCCTTTGACCGCTGTGACAAGCGTACTCATCTCCTCAGCCGATAACCAGTACTTGTCTATCATATAATGTTCCATAATCTCGAATCCGCCGGATATCCCTTGGTGGGCTGCAATCGGAATTCCAGCCCGGCATAGCGTATCCATATCGCGGTAAATGGTTTTGCTCGATACTTCAAACCGCTCGGCAAGCTCTTTGGCGCTGAGTCTCCCCCGATTAAGAAGCAGCACGGTAATGGCTAACAGTCGATCTATTTTCATGACACGCTACCCTTTCATTCTGCAATCACTTCATTATATAGGAAACTTCACGCTCAAGCCTTATGAGAGTATTTCAGAACATCTGTTTATACTGCCTTCTCGAAGGCAACACTCCTATCGGGAATGCCTGACGATTTCCTTAATTCCAGCTTAACCAATCCGGGATGTGTTCAAGTAACCGTTAGGTCAGGTTCAGAGCGTCGTTAAACTGTTATGCTACAATGAGGGCACGGCCATTCAAAGGGGAGGATGAAACGCTCCTTTCCCAAGCAACGTAGACATACATAGAATACGCAATGACTGTTCGATCTTGTTACATCAAGGAGGAACCTACATGAACAATCGACTCGACACCATGCACAGGTGTCACCCGGACTCGGTAACCATCTCTCGTATATCAGGCTTCATTACAGATGGGGTTATTCTACTTGCGGCAACCGCTTATCTCATTGTGGCTGGCATGCTGGGATGGACCTTGATTCCGGGATGGATCACGCTCGGACTGCTGGCTATCGGGGCCTGGTTTACTTGGGCTGTGCCTTCTTTCACCTACAAGCAATTCGGCTATAAGGTAAGTGAGGAAGAATTGGAGCTGCGCTCCGGCTGGATCTGGCTCAGCGATACCCTCGTCCCGATGACGCGCGTTCAGCATGTCGAGCTGGAGCGAGGACCACTCCTACGCAAATACGGCTTGGCCAAGGTAAAAGTCGTTACCGCTGCAACAACACATGTCATTCAAGCGCTTAAGCTGGAGGAAGCAGAGGAACTGAAAAAACAGATTGGCGAGCTGGCAAAAGTGGTGGATCACGATGAATGAACCGACAAGGCTTCACCGGCTGTTCATCCTGTTTCCGCTCGTTAACAGCGTAAAATCGCTCATTCCGATTGCGGCCCTGGTATCCATCAAATTCTTGAACGGAAAATCGCTGCGTGACATCCCCTGGTACTGGCTATCCGCTGTCATCGTGATCATCGCCGGGCTGCTTCTGTTATACGGATACCTGAAGTGGAAACGCTTCGTCTATACGTTAGAGGAAGACAAAATCCTCATCCGCCGAGGCGTTCTGTTCCGTGAGGAGTTATCCATCTACACCGGCCGCATTCACTCCATGAATATGGAGCAGCCTCTACTGCAGCGAATACTGGGGCTTACGCAGGTTCGCATCGAAACTCCAGGTAAAACGGAAGGCGGCGGCTTATTGCCTGCCATCACCAATAGCGAAGGTGAACGGCTCCAGCGCTGGTTGCGAGAGCGAACCCGAACCAGACAGACGGAACGTGAGGTTCAGCAGCAAACTTATGAGGGCCGCGAGCAATCTGAACACAACTTGCCCGACGAGTCGGAAGGGCTATCTGTCCAGCTGCCGGAGCCACAGACGATCCATGAATCCGTTGACCCGACAGACCTTAACATGAGTCGGCAAAACACTCCGACCATAAACGCCGATCCTAACGCTGCAGATAGAAGAAACGCGGGCGATCCATTCACGGTGGAGGAGGAACGCAGCACGCTGCTGCAGCTATCCACGGGACGACTGCTCATCGCGGCGCTGTCCTCACCCAATTTGTCACTGGCTTTAGCCTTTGTGGGCGGTATTCTGTCTTTTGCCGATGACCTGCTGCCCGATCAGATGTACCAGTCGGCGTTTCAATCGGCAGGCAAGCTCTTGCCCGGCAGCTGGATCAGCATCGCCGTATTGGCGCTTGTTGTGTCTTGGCTGCTCTCTGCCGTGCTCTACACGATTAAATATGCGGGATTTACGGTCGAGCGTATCGGCAAACAAATCTCGGTCAGCTGCGGACTGCTGGAGAAAAAAAGATTGCTCTTCTCTCCTGAGCGAGTACTCGCTATTACAGTGAAGGAGGGCGTGTTCCGGCGCTGGTTCGGTTACGCCGAGGTGAAGGTTCATGTGCTTACTTCAGAATCCGATAAGCATTTCATGCTACACCCTCTGCTGAAGACCACGGATATTCCAGAGCTCCTGGAGCGGGTTACACCCCAATTTACAGCTCAAGCCATTTCGGCTTCTCCTCCTTCCCGTGCAAAGTGGATGTACCTTCGGTGGAAGCTCGGCTTTGCCGCAGCGGCAAGCGCCGCGTGTATTTGGTATTTTGAAATGCCGGGTATGTTATCGCTTCTGCTGCTCCCGCTGGCTGTAAGCTGGGGGCTCCGCTCACACAGGGATTCCGGTTTAAATGTAACCGATAAGCAGCTTACGATCCGTAGCCGTTTCGTTGCGCTGTCCACAAGGTATATTCGCCGTCCACAGATTATTGCCTTGGAAATTTCGGGTACCCGCAGGCAGCGCAGAAGAGGTCTTCTGTCTCTTCAGGTGAAGATGATATTCAGCGAGATCAACGAAAGTTTAAGCGGGATGGATCAGCAAGAGATCGAGGCCGTACGGGCGTGGTTCCAAAAGAAAAAGGGTGAGGCCACCGTCCCGGCAGAACGGAATAACCCACCCATTGAGTTGCTATAGCCGTTCGGCCTCCGTTCTACCTGAACGGCCAAAGCCCGACCATCGGTATACGAGAAGCGTTACGGCCAGAAAGACTCCATACACACCTATAGTTATGATGATATGGGAAGGGTCGGTCATCAGATTATCTCCTACCATCGAGAACAGCAGCATCGCAGGGATTTTACCCACGGCGGACGCCATGGTGTACGATGTAAACGTCACCATGCTGAGAGCGGCATACACATTGATAATGATGGAAGGAATAAACGGAATCAACCGGGTAAAGAGGATGGTCAAAAAGACATTCCGTTCGAACATCGTTGTCACTTTTCCTAAACGGTCATAACGATGAAGCATCCGGGTGCCCCATTCCTGATAACCGTATCGAATGAACATAAACATAAGGATGGAAGCGGCGGTTGACCCGACCCAAGTGATCAGTCCGCCGATAACCGGACCCAAGGCAGCACCGATAACACCTCCGACAATCGGATACGGAATGACGGGGAACAAGGCCATGATGACCGCCATGAACATAATGAGCATCATGCTGTCCGTCGTCTGAATCCATGCAAGAATAGCATCGCCGTAAACGTAAATAAGACCGCCTATGGCAATGTACACCAATGCCATTGCTAATTTCTTGACCATGCACCACACTCCAGCTCGTAATACTTCTATTGTACCATGGAGCATGTCTACCTGATCAAAGCGGCAAAAGGGACATCCCGAGGCTTATAGCCCGGGATGTCCCTTTGTCACTCTTATCACCCTAAAGATTCAACAGATTATAGATGATCACCGCTGCCTGAGCTCGATTGGCGATTCCTTTCGGCGTGAACCGATCATTTCCGGTTCCTTGGATCACGCCTTTCTCGGCCAAGAGTGCCACTGCGTTTCTTGCATAACCTGCAATGCTGCTGCCGTCTTTAAACTTCGCCAAGGTACCATCCTCATCCTGTGCCTTCATATCGGTGAATAATGTCAATGCATTGGCGCTCATGATCGCCATTTCCTGACGGGTTATCGGCCGGTTCGGCTCGAATTTGCCGCCGCCGATGCCTTGGGCCAGCCCGGCCTCTACCGCAGATGCGATGATCGCATAGTGCCAATCGGATGGCCTTACATCGGTAAATTCAAGCTCTGCCTCCCCTGTTAGCTGGAAGGCTCGGACCAGCATGGCCAGAAATTCGGCTCGTGTCACCGATTTCAGCGGCTGGAACGAATCATGCCCCACTCCCTTTACGATGCCAAGCGCAGCCAGTTCCTCAATCGCCGCTTTCGCCCAGCCTAAGCTGTCCACATCGTTGAACACCGGAGGTTTCGGCGGAGTCGGCGGCGTTACGGGAGGTGTCACCGGCGGAGTGACCGGTGGAGTTACAGGCGGGGTCACTGGAGGCGTCACCGGTGGACTCGGATTCCCCGGCGGGTCAACCGGCGGCTCGCCGCTGTCTCCCGCTGTTATCGTTACGGATGGACTCTGACTGCTCTCGTTATGCAAACGATCGACAGCCGTCACAACATACGTGTAGGTTTGTCCCTTTGCGACAGTATGATCGATATAGGACTGCGTTATACCGGCTGTTTTCCTGAAGGTCCCTAACAAATGCGCCGGGTCCTGCATATTGCCGGCGGCTCGTCCATCAAAACGATAAACCGCGTAATATGTCTCGTCGTCAATCGAAGACCAGCTGAGCTTCACACCTTCCTGTGCTCGATTGGCCCTCGGCTGCTTGGGCGCAGAGGGTGCCGCCGAATCAATCCAAGGCATAGCCGGGATGAGTGCCGGATATCGGTACAGATCGTTCTTCAGTCTGTCTGTGAATCCGAGCTGATTCAGCGCGAACCATTTGGAGCTGAAATACATGCTGCCCCGGACTTCCTCAAAATTGCGGTTGTACTTCACCTGGTTCGGCATTTCCTCGGGATTGGACCATTCAGGTGTTGTCCCGATTCTATACACCGCCTGTCCGCTGTACAGATGCACATTCTTACCGGCAGCGACACCGCTCCACCAATCGATCAGCTTATCGTAGGCCGCTGCGGAGTACCCGATATTCCAATAAATCTGCGGCGTAATATAGTCGACCCACTCTTCTTCGACCCATTTCTTCGAATCCGCGTAAATCGCATGATAGCTCTCAAGGCCCGTCGTTTCGGAGCCGGCCTGGTCGCTGGATTTGTTTTTCCAAATACCGAACGGGCTGATGCCGAATTTCATGTAACTCTTCTCTGCCTTGATGGCTTCGTTCACGTTCTGAATAAATTCATTAACGTTATTTCTTCTCCAATCACTCTTATTTGTAAAGGAGCCCTTGTATTGATTAAAGGTATCCGTATCCGGGAAATCCACGCCGGTTACGGGATACGGGTAGAAATAATCGTCAAAATGCACGGCATCGATATCGTAATTCCGAACGACTTCCAGGACTCCATCAATGATGAACTGCTGTGCCTCCGGTACCCCTGGATTGAAATACAGCTTTCCGCCATATTCCTCAACCCATTCCGGGTGCTGTCTGGCCGGGTGATCCTCTACAAGCTGGTTGACGTCCCCTTGAAGACTGATGCGGTATGGATTGAACCAGGCGTGAAACTCCATGTTTCGCTTATGCACTTCCTCGAGCAGGAATGCCAGCGGATCATAACCCGGATTCTTGCCTTGTTCGCCTGTCAGCCACTCCGACCAAGGCCCATACTCTGACGGATAAAATGCATCCGCGGTTGGTTTGATCTGCATAATGACCGCATTCATCCCCGCATTCTCCAGCTGATCAAGCAGGCTGATAAACTGCTCCTTCTGCTGGGCCGGATCGGTGACCCCTTTGGCTGGCCAGTCAATGTTGTCAACGGTAGCGATCCATGCTGCCCTCATCTCCGTTTTCGGATGCTCCGGGGTTTCATTTACCGTAATGTAGAGCGAGCTGCTCTTTCCCTGGAATGTGGCTGTTATTCTAGCGGAGCCTACCTTCAAACCGCTTACAACCCCTTGATCCGTAACAGAAGCGACGGTTGAATTGCTGCTGGTAAACGTAACGTCTTCTTCTATAGTTACCGGCTCATTCATCCAGGAGTACGTAGCCGATACAACCGTTTCAAAAGAATCTCCTACCGTCACGGACGTAAGTCCTTGAAGTTCAATGCTCTGCAGAACAGAAACAGGATCTGTCACCGTAATGGTGTGCTGTGTTGCAGCTCCCCGATACGAGGCGGTAATGGCTGCCGTTCCTTCGGAAACCGCGGTCAATTGACCCGCTTGGTCGACCGACACAACGCCTGGCTGATCGCTTGTATAACTGATCCCTTCGGTCATCCACACAGGATCGGTCTGGTTTCCGTAGACGGAGTAAACCACGCTGGTTCTCATGTCGCCGGTAACGCTAGTCTCCATATGAAGCGGTCCGGATAACAGCAATTCATAGGGAACCGGAGTATCCTGCGTAATATGAAGCTCATATTGAGCCCTAGGCGCATCGCCGTACTCAGCCGTGATGGTCACCGTTCCCGGCTTCAAGGCCTCAATGGTGTCGTATGTAGCGCCCGTAACGGTAGCGATGGTTTCGTCACTGCTGGTCAGTTTCACGCCGGATGTCAATAAGGCTGGTTCCGTCTGACCTTCATAAGTTGCATAGACTTGCGGCATGACCGATTCTCCAGCACCCATGGGCGTCAGTCCGCCGATGTCGAGCCCGTATACCGGGGAAGCCGTATAGAATGCGGTTAGTCTGTCGAAGTATACAGTACCTTTGTTTTTATTCGTATCCTTTAATTCGGTGACGTAGATTTGATTCACTTTGAGAGGAGTCTTGATGCTCGAGGGAACGTTAAATTTGACGTATTTCCAGCCCTTCCAGCTAAAACCGGAGGTGGTGGCTGTTAAATCAACGGCATGCTTACCGCCTGCAGAATCCTGAAGCTGCGCACGGAGCCAGTGGTTGCCGCCGTCGCCGTAAACCCATAAGCCGAGTGCCTTCGGTGATCCGGGAATGCTTCTGCCTGTTGATCCATCCGGGTCTTTGAAGTTGAGATAAGCCGCCGAGGTGCCGGATTCGCTGCCTACAAAATCATAAGTTAAAGCTGCAGCGTGACGCCCGTAATAGATTCGCTCCGGCCTCTCCGCTAAATCCAACTCGGCCTTCCCCCTTACGGAAGACGCAAACAGATTCGTTACTGATTCGAAATCCTCCAGCACCACCGCTCCCGGCTCTCCGCCGCTTGCATTCGTTTCAATGGAATTGCCCCACGCGGAAACGGCCGAACTGAACATCACGGCTAACGCCAGTGTCATGGACAGGACAGACTTGCTGCTTCGATAGACACGCCTTTTGGTTATCATTCATCAATTCACTCCCTATAGTATGAGTGCTTACAATCCTAAACCTTGATCCCAATCTGTAAGTAAATCGGGCTGACACTCACCTCCGATTCCTCGCTAGAGTAGATGATCGCGATGGACCTGATCTCTCGTTCATCTCTAGCTCTATCATATTGAAATTTTATTTCAAATTTCAATAGTTTTAATAAAATAAAATTTTATATTTTAAGCAGGAATTTTCATAGTCCTTGACGTAGACGGCATAAAAAAGCCAACACGGGACAAAACTCCCGCATTGGCTTCTTCCAACTCTTCCTTTATTTCATATATTCAAGAAGTCCGATAATAAGTGTTACGGCTTCCGCCCGGGTGGCGACCTGCTGTGGAGCAAAGCGGTTATTGCCCACTCCACCTACAAGCCCTGCTTCAACTGCAGCGGCTACATAAGGCCGCGCCCAAGCCGGGATATCCTTCGTATCGTTAAAGCTCAGCTTCGTTGCAGAATCGGTACCGATCCCGCTGGCGCGAACAACCATAGCAACCAGCTCTGCTCGGGATAACCCTTGATGAGGGCCGAAGGATCCATCCTTGTAGCCGCTTATAATGCCGGCTTCTGACGCCTGGGCTACAGCATCCTTCGCCCAGGAAGGGATCTTCGCTGTATCTGTGAACGTCAGGGCAGTACCACCTGCATTCAGACCCAATGCACGTCCCAGCATAGTGATGAATTCTGCACGCGTTACATGTTGATTCGGACGGAAGGTTCCGTCGCCATAACCGTTCACGAAGCCTGCTGCCACGGCCTTATCGATGGCTGATTTGGCCCAGTGTCCCGCCGTATCCTTCAGGATGACTGGCGGATTCCCGTTGCCGGAACCCGAGCCTGGATTGGTGCCAGGCTGAGAGCCTGTGCCCGATCCATTGCCAGGATGGGTCTCATTACCGGAACCGGAGCCTGGATTGCTGCCCGAGCCCGAGTTGGTTCCTGATCCTGGATTGGATGTGCCAGGACCCGGATCCGGTGTGCCAGGATTAGGAGTCCCTGGATCCGGATTCGGCGTCTGAACATCCTTCTTCACAATTCCGAATTGATCGATAATAAATGGCTGTGCTCCATTCAGGTTCTGATCGATTTCGTACGTAACAGCCGTCAGCTTGCCGCCGTCAATCGTAATGCCGACGAAATTTTGCACCTGGCTGCGTTTTGGTCTCCGGTTATCGCTCGGGTCCGGACCGTATTTGGCAGCGTGATTTTCGTCTGCAATTTCGAAGAGATTGTAGTACGCTTCCCCCAGACTTGGGCTAGGGTTCTTATAATAGACCTTCGGACCTGCGGTTGCCGGAATCAAATAGATTGTACCGTCGGGATTTACCGAGTATTCCAGCTTCTCACCGTTTAACATCTCCGTAATTTTCACCGGTTCTGCCGCCTTGCCATCCGACTTGATCGGCTTGGTCCGTGCATAGATGTGATCATGACCCTGCAACACAAAATCAATGCCAAGCTCTGCCATTATCGGAGCTATCTTGGTACGAACACCGTTAGCCCCCATAATATCGGAGTCTGTTGCATGGTTCGACGTGGTGTACGGGCCTTTATGGATGTTAACGATCACCCACTGCGCACCGTCCTTCTTGGCTTTTTGGACATCTTGTTTAAGCCATTCTACTTGCTCTACCGAGAAGTTATCGTATTCCGCCGAGCCTTCATTCGAATTCAACACAACGAAATGTGCGTTGCTGTAATCGTACGAATAATAAGCTCCGGTCTCCGTTGCTGAATGCTCCGGCTGCTGCAGATTAAAATGCTCAATGAAAGCATAGTTCTCATCCTCATGATTTCCCGCGGAAGGGGCCAGTGTTGTATGAAGCAGGCTTTCCTGCGAGTGTCCTAACAGCCAATCCCACTGCTCTTCTTTGACGCCATTGTCCACGATATCTCCATTGTGAACGACAAATTGTGCCTCCGGAACCGTAGCAAGCGCCTTGGCAAGCGTCTCGGATGAAAGCACCGCTTCATCTTCTTCCTTCGCCTGCGTATCCGCCAGATCAATGAATGTAAACGCTCCGCTCTTCGGTGCAGTCTGGAAGGTTCCCATGTCACTCCAAACGCCGAGTGTCTCATCGCCTACGCGGAAATAGTAGGTCGTATTCGGCTTGAGTTTGGCTGCTTCTGCTTTGTGTACAAGTTCTGCTGCCGAATTCGTAGAAGGAGCCGAACGTCCGCTAAACGAATTGGCGTTTGTGAAATCCGGTGCGGCAGACGTCTTCTCCACAACTTGAAGGTCACTGCCTGTCACCTGCTGGGAAGTATACCAGGTGAAACCCTTGGATGTTGTGGCATCGCCGTGGAATGTAACGGTCACCTTGCTCACTTTCTCCTGAACAGGATCCGGCTTCGTTTCCTTCATGATTCCGAATTGATCCACGATGAAAGGCTGCGCGTTATTCTGGTTCTGATCGATCTCATACGTAACAGCCGTCAGCTTGCTACCGTCGATTGTAATCCCGACGAAATTTTGTACATGGCCTCTGGCTAAGCTGGTTGTGTCCCCGTACAGACGGGCATGATTCTCTTCCGCGCGCTCAAACAAATTGAAATACGCGTCCCCGAGCTCCGGCTTCTGGTTCTTAAAATAAACTTTGGCCCCGGCGGTCGCTGGGATCATGTAGATCGTTCCATCCGGCTTGACCGCATATTCAATGCTCTCACCGTTCAGCGTCTCGGTAATTTTGGTGACATCTTCAGCCGTTCCGTCACGCTTGATCGGCTTCGTACGCGCATAGATGTGATCATGACCCTGGAGCACCATATCGATTCCAAGTTCATTCATTAGAGGCGCGATTTTACTACGCACGCCATTCACGCCAATGATATCGCTGTCGGTTGCATGATTCGAAGTCGTGTAAGGACCCTTGTGGATGTTTACGATAATCCATTCTGCCCCTGCAGCCTTCGCTTGCTCCACATCCTGCTTCATCCAAGCTACTTGCTCCGCGGAGAAGTTCGCATATTCGGCCGAATTCTCATTGGAGTTGAGCACGATGAAATGGGCATTGCTATAGTCGTAAGAGTAATATGCGCCGGTCTCTGTTGCAGCGTTATCCGGCTCCTTCACATTGAAGTGCTCATAGAAGGCGTAATTCTTGTCCTCATGATTGCCCGCGGACGGAGCGATTGTGGTATTCAAAAGGCTGGACTGTGAATGGCCCAAGAGCCAGTTCCACTCCTGCTCCGAAGTCCCGTTCTCCACCACATCCCCATTATGGACAACGAATTTGGCATCAGGGATGGTCGCAAGCGCCTTGGACAAGGTAGCTGCGGACAGCATCGCCTCGTCTTCCTCCTTCGCCTGCGTATCCGTCAGGTCGATGAACGAGAAGGCTCCGCTTACAGGTGCCGTCTCGAAGGTACCCGCCTCGCTCCACAGATTCAGACTTTCGTCCCCAACTCTGAAATAGTAGGACGTATCCGCCGCCAGACCGGTCGCTTCCGCTTTATGAACATGTTCGCCCGGAGAGTTCGCAGAGATGGAAGTCCGTCCGTGAAACACTTGCGCTTGAGCGAAATCAGGCGTACTGCCGCGATTCTCCACAACCTGAACATCGCTCCGGGATGATCCCAGCGGAGTATACCAGGTGAATCCTTTCTCGCTTGTTGTGTCTCCATGGAAAGTTACCGTAATCTTGGAGATATCCAGCACCGGAGCCTGTTCTAACGCGATAAGCTCCATATCGAAATACAGATCCGAGCTGCTGTCGCTCTGCTGGTGAACCTCGACCGCAATTTCGTTGCTGCCGTCCTGCAGGTATGTTTTCAGCGGCTCTGTCAGGTCCACATCCGCATATACAACCGGGAGGTCCTTATTGGAAGTGGCCTTGGTGGAATACGTGATTTCACCGCCAGGCATCCCCATACGTCTGATTTCATGTCCATTGACATAGAGCACGGCGCCGTCATCAACGCCAAACGTTCCGAGAATCTGGCCGTAACCGTCGATTTGATTCTTGTTAACCTGAAGATTTGTACGGAAGTAAGTCGTGCGGTGTTTGAGTTCTTTGTCCGTACCATAGTCCATTACGGTCTGAAGCGGTCCAAATTCCGCAGTGGTTACACCACTTCCGTTATCCTTATAGCCGAATGGAGCCAGTCCATTTGCCCAAGTGGAGTCGTCATAGGTAGCGCGCCAAACGGTCGTTAAATCTTGTCCCTGATCAAAATATTTCCAATCGGCATTACGCTGCAGCAAAATATCCGGCTGACCCGGTGTTGCGGCTTCCGCCACTGCCGGGAATCCGAGACCTGCAAAAAATCCAAACACGAGTGCCGTGGATAACAGCATGGATAATAGCTTTTTGTACACGTGATTAATCATTAATTCTCTCCTTTTATTATGTAGGATGGGTCTGCAACACCGCTCTCAAACAGCTCCAGCATAACAAAGGGGAGTTAATGGCTTGTTATCTCTCCGTAAAACTTATGTAAATAATGACATCTGCGCTTAAAGAAGCTACGCTGCTCCTGGGCTATCCGTATTTAATCACAAAAAAAAGCAGTGCGGGAAGTTCCTTCCACACTGCTTCGCTGCACACGAACCAACTTATCCTTCCGAAGGGTACTTAAGCCCCCATTGGCCCCGGATCTGATCCAGCAGCCTCATGATCGCAAGGGACTCATCCAGTGACATCACGTCGCTCTCTAGCCGCCCTTCCAGCAGACACCGTCCCACTTCGTAAGCTTCGAAGTTATAACCCTTCGCCTGACGATCATCTAGGGCCCGTACCGGTTCCGCTCCATCTACATGAAGGGAAGCGGTTGTTGCGTTCAGGAAAGACGGAATATGAATATACCCGCCTGTCCCATATATATAAGCTTCATTCGTCAATCCGAGACGGATTGCCCCGTTTAACGAAGCCGTCTTGCCCGATTCATAGGATAGCACAACCGAGAACTGCTCATCCACGCCCGTTACTCCAATATGCGCAGTACTCCATATCTTCTCAGGCTGGGCGCCAAAAATCATCGATGCAAACGACACCGGATAAATTCCTGCATCCAGCAGCGCGCCTCCGCCGAGTTCAGGATTGAGCAAACGGCCTTGCGGATTCCAACCGCTCCGAAAACCAAAATCGGCCTTCACTAACCGAACGTCGCCGATAAGTCCGTCCTTCAACCATGCTTGCACCTGCCGAATGGGTGGAAGAAAACGCGTCCACATGGCCTCCATCAGGAACAGCTTCCGCTCCCGCGCAGCCGATACCAGCTCCTCCAGCTCATCCTCGTTGATCGTGAAGGGCTTCTCGCACAGCACGGATTTCCCTGCTTGAAGACACAACATGACATTGTCCCGGTGCAAGGGATGCGGAGTTGCGATATACACAACGTCGACTTCGGAATCTGACACAAGTTCCTCATAACTCCCATATGCCCGCGGAATATCATATTTAGACGCAAACTCACCTGCACTGCTGGTCGTACGGGAACCGACAGCCAGAAACTGGGCGTTCTCCACATAGGCCAGATCGGCGGCAAACTGCTCCGCAATCCAGCCTGTCCCCATGATTCCCCATCTGATCTTACCCGAATTCTGCATCATCATCCTCCTCTTCCTCTTCATGATCAGGTCTTGCCTAGAGCTTATAGAAGCTGTCCCGCTCCACCTTGCAAATTCGCAAGCCAAAGCTTTCATGCCACTCGTTCTTGCCCCGTTCCTGGGCTACCTGATGAGCCGCGTTCTCCTTCCATAAACGTATGGCCTCCAAGGAGTCCCAGTACGAAACCGTGATCCCTAGACCCTCATCCCGAGCGGATTCCACCCCCAGATAGCCGGGCTGCTGCGCAGCGAGTTCCGCCATTTTATCGGACATCGCTCCGTAACCCCGGTCGCCCTCCGTTCGTTTGGACACAAAAATGCAGGCATAATAAGGCGGCTTCGGCGTATTCGCGTATTCCGTCATCCTCTTCCCCTTTCCAGTTGCTGAATAGGTGTAACTTCGGCTTACGTTTCGTTCATTGACCCTGTATATCATTATATCGGAACTTCCGCCATACTTTAACCTGAAAAATAAACACCTCTCTCCTCTGCGATGTTCTACAGGTGGAGAGAGGCGTAATCGCCTAAGCCTTACTTTAGCTTATTCAACAGATTATAGATAACCTGCGCGCTTTCCGCACGCGTGGTTAGTCCTTCCGGTGCAAAGCGGCTCGGCGTGCGGCCCTGGATAAAACCGAGGGCATACGCAGTTTCTACCGCTTCCTGAACCCAGTCAGGAGATTCGGCGATATCCGTAAATCCGCTGCTCGCGCCCAGGTTCTCCTGCTGCTGTTTCATTGCATAGGCATAAGCGCGCACCAGCATGGCCGCCATTTCCTGACGTTTAATCGGGGCTTCCGGTGCAAAACGGTCTTGGCCGAGTCCGTTCACGATTCCGGACTCGCTCGCCGCTGCAACAGCCTCCGCGTACCATTTGCCTGAAGCTACATCCGCAAACGGTGCAGAACGTTCTGCTTGAAGGTCAAGCAGACGAACCAGCATCGCAGCAAATTCGGCTCGGGTCACTTGCTGAGCCGGTGCGAAGCGCTCCGTGCTGATGCCTTGGATAAGCTGCTTCGCGGCCAAATCACCGATGACCTTCGCAGCCCAGAACGATGAAGGCACATCCGCAAAGGTTTTCTCATAATCAAGCAAACCGTATGCACTGAAATGACGTATTCCCGCTGACATGCGACCGTCTTTGCTCACACCGCCAATGTACTCCAGCTCTCCATGGCCGGACAAATAGTACATGGAGATTCTTGAACCCTTGGCATCTGAGAATAACGGCAGTTCCAGCGTCATCGGATGATCGAACTCGGTTAGGCGGTGGACCTGACCATCCGCTGTCGTCAGAGCAAGCTGGAACTCCAGCATAGCTCCGGCTGCTGTCAGCTTCGCTCCGGAGACACGGACGGCTTGCGCGATGCGCTCCTTCATCTCCGCATCCGACAATGTGACGGCACTCAGCTTGATGGTGCCCTTCTCAAGCTGGCCGGCATCTGCAAGACCACCCAGCTGGCGGAGCACCTTGGATGGAATCGTTATGGCCAAGTTGTTCGCCTCGATTCGTATGGAGCCGTCCTTAAGAATGTCAGCCGCATTGCCCGGCAATGTGAGGTCCGTAAAGCTTCCATCCACTGACAAGGTCACTTGCCCGTTCGACAGCTTAGCTGCAAGCTCACTGGCCGACAAGGTGATACTGCCAGACGGCGGTGTCACGGGCGGCTGTACTGGTGGATTTATCGGTGGGTTCACCGGTGGGTTTACTGGCGGCTCCGTTCCCGGATCGGGATTGCCTCCGCCACGGGTGATCACCTTCAAGGCGTACTCCGACTTGAACCCTTCGTAGGTTGCCGAAATGACAGTTGCCCCTTCTGCTAAAGCCCGTACCAAGCCCTGTTCATCAATCGAGGCTATCTCCGGCTTACTGCTCCCATAAGTTACGCCTTCGATCAAGCGGATACGGCTGCCGTCGGTATAAACCGCCTCCGTAACCGTCTTATCGGTATCCCCAACCTTCAGCTCGGATTTGCCGCTTAAGGCGATCGATTCCATGCTGCCATTCGGGATTCGATCTACCGAAATATTCACGTCTGTATACACATCCGGTGCCGCCGTGCTGGTTGCTCTTACGACCGCATTCCCCAGCCCTTGAGCCGTCACAATGCCGTCTGCTGATACGCTGACGATATCATCCGACGGTTCGGAGCTGTATACGGACCATACTACGGTTCGTTCGGCCCCGCTTGGCTTCACCTCAGCCTGCAATTCACGGCTTTCGCCGACGGCAAGCTTAAGCTGGTCCGGGCTCACTATAATCTGCTCCGGAGCTGGCTTCGTTCCCGATTTCGTCAGCGTAAACTCGTCCACGACACGTCCGCCAACCGTTTTGGTTACAAAATGAAGCTCGTCTCCCTTCACTTCCACGGAGGCGTACATCTGAGTCTGTTCGTCGTCGACCACCTCATGCCATCCCCGCTCCGTATGGGAGTAGAATTTGGGACCTGACGATCCCGCTACAACGTAAGTCGTGCCCTGACCGTCCGCAGCGATTTGATTGTCCATCATCGGGTAGGAACGAATATAAATATGATCATGACCGTTTAATACAAGATCCACGCCAAATTCCTCCAGCACGGGCGCCCACAAGCTGCGCACCTCGGCGGTATCGTAAATGCTGCCGTAAGGCCCGCGGTGGAACATCGCGACGGTCCATTTCTTGTCATTGTCAGCGAGATCCTGCTGGAGCCATTGCTTCTGCTTCTCCAGCTGATACTCGCTGTTCAGCATGATGAAATGAACGTCTTTGTAATCAAATGAGAAGTTCGTTCCCTTCAGGCTGTCCAAACCATTGCCCGGCTGGTTAAAGTGAGCCAGGAAATCCCCGTTCTCCTTGGTCCCCATCACTTCATGGTTGCCGATGGTCGACACTAACGTCGTATTCAGAAAATGCTTCTGGGCCTCATCGAACCAATAGTTCCACTGTTCTTCCAGGAATCCCTTGTCCACCATATCACCGGCATGGACCATGAATTCGGCATCCGGATGCTCGGCTGCCGCTTTGTCGATTGTGTTCCCCCACAGCTCGAATTCTTTGGCGGTAGAGGCCTGAGAATCCGCAAAATACAGGAATTTCGTGGTGTCTCCCGCAAGCTCGGTCGTTTTAAACGAGCCTTGAGCACTGTAATGGCCTTGGCCGTCACCGACACGGTACACATACTCTGTGCCTGGCTCAAGGCCGGACGCTGTCGCTTTATGGACGCGGACCGTCCCAAGATCCAAGGTATGGTACAGCTCGCTGGTTCCATCGATTTTCTGGACATTCGGGACATCGAAATCCGTAAATTCGGATTTCTTGGCCAGTTCCACGATGGTCCCGTCCGTTGCCGGGTCTGTATGCCAGTTGAACATCCGCGACGTAGTCGGATCTTCGCCCATGCCTACGCTGATGTTGAACGGCGTCGGGCTTCCGGCCAGCGGCGAAACCTTGAATTCCAGTGCCGGACTGTATTGATTGCCTTTCACCGCCTGCACCGTATACGTCTTGACCTGGGAGGTCAGAGTCCCCGTCTTCAGGATACCCGCTGCATCCGTTGTTCCCACCGCTGCTGCATCAGCCATGATCTGTACACCTTCCACAGGCTGACCCTGGGCATCGCTCACTTTAAATTCGGTCTCGTATCCCTGCACCGTTCCTTCCTGATTCCAGCTCAGCGTATAATGCGTTGCGATCCTGGATTCCATCGGAAGACCGAAGAATGAAAATTCGGTATTCCCCGTATCGGTGAAAGATACAGCCCCGGACGTAAGCGATATGATGCTGCTGTCGGTTGCGTTCTTCTTCACATCATACCGGATTTGGCCGATCCAATCCGTATCCAACAGGGATGCGGTATGGATGTCCTTCCAGGTCACTTTGACCTTTCCTGTTGTAGCGTCAATGTCTGCGCTAACCTGGGCTGGACTCAGCTTGTCCCCCGGTATGAGCTCCAGATTCTCCACTTTGGTGGGATCGAATTGGAAATCGATATGACCACTGCGGATTTGGGACGTCTTCACCCCGCCGATATCCAGCGTGTAGCCGCCTCCCGCATAGACCGTGTCCGGTGTATCGTACACTACCCTGGCCGCACCTGTATTTACGGTGAAGTTCCATTCCTCAGTCGTTTGGTTACCCGAGAGATCACGGACGGTGACCTTCGCCTGATGGACACCATCGGCAAGCGGAACGTTTGGCGTGTAATGAATTCTTCCTTCCGGCGGATACAAGGTATGCTGTACCAGACTGCCGTCCAGATAAAACCGGATTTTGTCCGGATCAATCAGGGTGGTGCCCGGATGTGTCACAGGATCATAACCTGCATCCTCGGCATACACAGTAATGGTCGGTGTGTTCACCTTGATCTCCGCACCGTTAACGGGCGAGAAATTCTTCAGAACCGGCGGCTCGATATCGTCATGGACCGGACCGTATAATGCGCGAATTTCGTCCACGTAGATAGCTCCGGCGTCTTTTTTCGTTGCCTGCGTTTCCATGTAACGAACCGGCATGTCCATCACCAGTGGAAGAGTTCTTCCTTTGGGAACAGACGCTTCGAGATACTTCCATCCCTTGAAATTAACGCCGACCGTCTGATCGGTAAAATCGAGCGGGATCGCTCCTTTGCTGTCACGAATCTGGGCACGGAGCCAGTGCGCGTTGCCGTCTCCATACACCCACATGCTGATCTTCTCCGGATAGCCCGAAATTTCGATATTGTCTGCTGTACCATTTGTCTGGAGATAAGCGCCGGAGGTGCCGGTCATCCCTGTAAAATCATACTCCAGCTTCAATGCGGCATTACCGGAACGAATATAGGTCTCATCGGTTTCAATGGATACCTTGGTCGATTTGATCTGCGCGCCGGAGCTTGGTTTATAACGGCTAAGACCATTCTCAAAATCCTCAAGCATCACCGGTGGAAGTCCTACGTTTACTTCGATTGAGGTCTCAATTTGACCGTACTTCACGAAGATTTTGCCGCTGACGTCCTGCTTGTCCGTGGCGGTAAACGTTCCATTTCCGTCAATCGTCCCGATATCGCCTTCCACTCGCCACTCCAAACGGCTATTGTCGGCCTGTACCACTTGACCATTACGAAGCGCCGAGACCTTGAGCGTCTCGGTCGAGCCGGAAGAGAAGGTCTTCACCGCGTCAGAGAATTTGAGCTCGGTCAGCTCATCCACGATTTCCAAATCGGCTGTTCCGGTCAGATTGCCGGATTGTACAGATACCTCGGTCACTCCCGGTTGGTTGCCGGCCGTAAATTTACCACTGGCGTCGATGGACCCGTAGGCAGGGTCAACACTCCATATCGCGGTCTCCGTCATCTGGGACGGATGCAGATTCTGATCCACGGCTGCCGTCTTAAAGGCAGCGGAGGAACCTGTCAGCACTCGCTCCAGCGTCGGAGCCACAACAAGTTTGTTCGCAGCTCCCTCGGGTGCTGTGTTCACCAGCAGAATCCCGTTGGCTGTCTTGCGCTCCCCGCCGTCCGATGGCGAGTTGAGCACTTTGCGCGCCGTTTCCCCCGGCAGGCGGGCAACGAAGGTAGCCGAACCGCCTCCGTCCAGGTTCAATGCGTTAACCACGCCGAGCTCCTGCAGCATTTCACCGAGCTCGATGTAGTTAAGCCCTTCGCTAAAGCCCGGCTGGCGGCCATCAACCTCGAACAGCACAACAGAGCCATCGGCTTTAGTGCCAACCACCGTTCTCGGATGTACGGCCGGATCGGTATGCTGCTGGACTACGCCATCCTGCACCAGCATCACCGTTCCGCCGATTGCCATCGTGACGTCCTGCCACTCGTTATCCAGCTGAAAACTTGCGCTTAATTCATCCCCCACCTTCAGCCCGGCGAGTTTGTTCCGCTGCGAGCCCGAAGCGGACAGAACCACTTGATCCGGACCTATCGGCGAATTTCCCTGATCCTTAAGAATAGAAGCCACCTTCATAGTCAAGGTCTCGCCGCTGGCAACTCTGCCGCTCACGATATCCAGAATAACCTCGTCTCCAAGGTTATTGGTCATTGTTGTGGCATTAAATTTTTCGGTATAGAGAACAAGTGCATCCGCGCCTCTTAAACGGTTGATGGAGGATAAGCTGCTTACGGTTCCGCCAATCGTCACGTTTTTCGTTAATTTCGGACTGCCATACAGGCTGGTCCCGTCCTTCTTGATCCCAAAGGCGTTCCTCCCGCCAGGCGGGTCTGTCAGAAGCTCCCCGTCACCCATGAACAATCCGAGCGGAATGCCCGTGGACATATCGTAGAAATCTCCGTTCACCGCCGCGATGACGCGGTTGTCCTTCTGGTCTGCATCGGATGCCATTTTGCTGACACCCTGCATGCCATAAACCTTGCCGTCCGTCAGGCCAGGCTGAAGCTCCAGATTCCCTTGCGATGGATTAAACTCCACCATGTGAACCTTCTGCTCGCCGCTGCCCTTTTGCATATTCGCCCATGTATATGTAGCGCCTGGCCCGATCTCCATCTGCCGCATATCTATAACCGATGGGGCGGTGGCTGCCGGATCAGCTGCAGCAGCTTGTCCTGCGGGAAACAGCAAAGACAGAAACATCACTCCGCTCAGCAGTGACGATATTTTCTTTTTACTCCTTAACATGTACATCAATTCCTCCTTCTCTATGCTTGGACTCCTGTTCTTCCCCGGTGTATATCTGTCCGCGAACGAAAGACCTACTCGGGAGTATAACGCTGGCTTGTTAATTCCACCTCCATTCTGTATTAAGACGAAGTTAACTCTGCCGCAGGGGGCTTTACATTCAGTCATTAGCTGGAAGGGCTGCAAAAAAGTATGCTGCCAATCCGTATCCACCGCCTCCTGTGCCCAAAACAACTTGTCTTTTCTCCCTTCATCATATTGAAATTTTATTTCAAATTACAATACATTAAGTAAAACTTTATTTTATTTTTTGGAGCAGGAATTTCCGGTCGGGTGGCGTAAAAGCAGTTTTTGTCGAATACGAGGAATGAAAAAAAGCCTTGTCGCCAGTTTCCGACATTTTTTCGCGGAGGCTTTTTTGAGTGCGCATAAAAAAACAACCGCAGCTAATAGCCGCAGTTGTTTTTGAGAATCCCTATTATTTTTTGCTGACGTTGCCGTTGGCATCAATCTTCGCGTTGTAGGACAATTTATTCAGCTTCGCAATGATGTTCTTATTGTAGGTCTTGTCCATCAGGTTCGGTTGACCATTGATAATCTTCACTGGCGTGATCCGGCTCGTGATCTTGGAGCCCTGAATCTCGAAATGCACCATCATCGACAGCAGTGTCTTATCCCCGCCCCGGGTCGAGCGGTTAAACACAAAGTTTCCGAGCGAATAATAAATCGGTTTGTTCTTGTAATACTCTATGCCCATCAATGTGTGGCTGTGCGATCCAACGATGATGTCAGCACCCGCGTCGATCATCTGCTTCGCCATCGTGCGAGCGTATTCTTCCGGATAGTCGGCAAACTCCTGATTCCAGTGGATATACACAATCGTAAAATCGTTGTTTTTCGCGGACTTCTTGATGTGCGTCAGCATCGGCTCCATTGTGTAGGCGGAAGCGGCACCCGGGTGGTTCTTGCCTGCGATCCAAGAATTGCCCGAGAGTACCCGGCTCACCCCGAGCACCGCGACTTTTTTCCCGTCAATGTTCTGCACGTAAGGCTTGAAGGCCTCATCCAGATTGTGCCCGGCTCCCGTGTAGCCGATCTTCTGGCGTTTCAGATGTGTGATGGTATCAAGCATTGCCTGCTGTCCATAGTCGAGAATGTGGTTGTTGGCGAGTGTTACGCCGTCGATGCCCGCATAGGCCAGGCCTTGGAGTGTTTCCGGCTTCGAACGGAAGGCAAAGGTTTTATCCGCGGCCTTGCCCCGAATGGAGACCGGTGTCTCCAGATTGGCGAATGCCATGTCAGCCTTTTTCAATATGGGAGCCACCTTCTTGAACGGATATAAATTACCGAACCGCTCAATCTGGTTACCTACATAACCGTCTAATAGAATGTCACCTGCAAACACAAGACTGATCGGTTTGTCCTTTGATTTATTCGCTTGCGTGGTATTCCCCGATATATTCTTGGCTTCCTGTGCCTTGCTCTGACTCTCCTTCCCGTTTGCATCCGCTGCTGAAACCATGCTGACCGGGAGAATCATAACGAGAACCAGAATGAGGCAAAATAATCTTTTCATACCGTGCCGCCTTTCAATAAAAGATTCTAAGATGCTAGCAATTCACCTTCATTATCCTATCATATATTGATATAAAAGGGTAATTTTATAAAAACAACCATTTAATAGAATGTAATTGACTCCTGAATGCAGATTCATATTTTTAGTAATACTACCCAATGAATGAAAATCTATCATTTTCTATTCATAGACTTAGACTTGAAAAGCACGCAAAAAGTTTCAAACTTTGCAAATCATATTGAAAACATCATGAATACCTTATATATTTAGACTTATCGTAATGGATTGGAATGATTTGATTGCGTTTTGTAATAAAATACTGAGAAATCCCTTACATATAAGTAAAGGTCAAAGGAGCTGCATTCGATGGATATTCATTCTAACGGGGAGAATTCTCCTCCCGTGATTGACGATACAGACCGCAGGATCATGGCGATTCTTGGCAAGAACGGTCGAATCTCGTACACAGATCTAGCCAAGGAAATCGGATTATCCCGTGTCGCCGTTCAGGCCAGGGTCAGTGCCCTGATGGACGACGGCATTATTGAACGGTTCGCGGCGGTCATTAATCCGGAGAAGGTGGGGATTTCGGTGTCTGCTTTTTTCAACGTGGAGGTCGAGCCCAAATATCTGCAGCAAGTGGCGGACACGCTGGAGAACGAGCCGTATGTAACGAGCCTCTATCATATGACCGGGCCCAGCAAACTGCATATGCACGGACTGTTTACCAATCATAAGGAAATGGAAATGTTTTTAAATGAGAAACTCTACCCGCTTCCCGGCATTACGAGTGTAGACACCCAAATCTTGATCAAGCGGTATAAAAGCCGCATGGGCATCAGGCTCTAACTCCCACAACAGAAAGGACTCATACCTTTGAGCAGTAAACATAGCAACCCCTACATGGAATTAACGTTCGGCATGGTCCGAACCGGAATACTCGGCTACGGCGGTGGTCCTTCCGTTATTCCGCTGATACGGCACGAAGCCGTTGTACGCTATCACTGGCTGAGCGACGATGAATTCGGGGAGGTGCTCGCGCTCGCCAACGCGCTTCCGGGCCCGATCGCCACGAAGATGGCAGCCTATCTCGGCTACCGGGAAAAAGGAGCCCTCGGCGCGGTTGTCGCCGTTCTTGCGCACATCCTCCCAACCTGTATCGCGATGATTGCCCTGCTGTCTGCCGTCACCTTCCTCAGCAGCTCCAAAGTGGTCGCCGGCATGATTGCAGGCGTGACGCCGGTCATTGCCGTCATGCTGGGAACGATGGCTTACGAGTTTGGCGAGAAGGCCGTGAAGGGCCTCGGCATTTATGCCGGAATCGGATTTTTTGCCGTATCGTTTCTCCTGCTGGAGAGTTTCCAGATTCATCCGGCCATTGTGATTATATTGTTCCTCGCTTACGGCACGGTGCATTTCAAAACCGTATCCAAATTGAAAAAACAAAGACGGGACAAGGAGGGATCCGCTTAATGGAAGAATGGCTGCAGCTGCTGATCAGTTTTTTCATTGCTAACGTGCTCGGTTATGGCGGCGGTCCCGCTTCCATCCCGCTCATGTACAAGGAGATCGTCACCAACCACGGCTGGCTGACCGATCCGGAGTTCTCCAACATGCTTGCGCTTGGCAATGCACTCCCCGGTCCGATCGCCACCAAAATCGCCGCTTTTGTCGGGTATGACGTATACGGCTGGATGGGCATGTCCCTTGCCCTCGCGGCTACGGTTATTCCTTCCGCCGTCGCCCTCATTTGGCTGCTGAATCTGCTGCAAAAATACCGCACGTCACCGGTCGTCAAAGGCATGACCCTCCTGGTCCAGCCAGTCATCGCCATCATGATGCTGACCCTGACCTGGCAGATGGGCAAAAGCTCCGTCATCTCCATCGGCCTCCTGCAGTCGCTCGGCATCGCCGCCGTCGCCTTCTGGGCCATGAACATCCGCAAAATCCATCCGGCCTTGGTGATCCTGGCCGCGTTTGCCTACGGGGGGTTAGTGTTGTCGCGGGTGGTGTGAGGGGCTTGACTCATTAAAGTTCCCAGTTCCCAGACTGCATGTGGTCCGCTGCTATTCAAAAGAGCGAGTTGAAGGTAAATAGCCCTCGATACTCGCTCTTTTCGTTTTTGTTGAGCTAATCCAATTGTGGTGCTTATGGAAGTTGCCTCCCGTACCGGACACAGGATACCTTATTTCTTGGAAAACAGTACTTTTGAGAAGACGAACGGACCCAGAGGACCTTATTTACTGTCTTACTAAGTATTTGTACCCGTAATCCGTACATTAGCGGATCTGGTGTCCGGAACATTGTAAAAAAATGACTTATAATACGAAATAGCGGATCTACAGTCCGATGAAAGCTGGCGGGTGCTTTGAGTGTCTTGAGTGTCTTGAGTGTCTTGAGTTTCTTGAGTGTCTTGAGAGCCTTGGGTACTTTGAGTCTTTAAGCGCTTGAGTGTTTTGAATTCCTTGAGTGCCTTGAGTGCCTTGAGTGCTTTGAGTACTTTGAGTGCTTTGAGTGCCTTGAGTACCTCCGTGTAGATCTGCTATAGATGGAATTCATCCGTCCCAGATGACCAATTTCATCGACCTATTCTCTACTGATTCCTCCACTTATACCTCTACTACTTCCATCTACTACTTTCCCCACCTATTCCTCTACTACATCCCTACCTACTTCTCCACTACTTTCTTTACTACTTTCTCCACTTCGTTACCCACCAACTACTTTCCTCCCCATCACCACACCAACCTTGCCCTCATGAACCTCCACCTTGTATTTCTTCACCCGAATGCGGTCGCTGAACAGCGACTTGCCTGTCTGCAGGTCGAACTCCCAGCCGTGCCAGGGGCAGCGGACAATTTCGCCTGCCCGACCGTATTCGTAGTCGTACACCTCCGAGGGAAGCGTCGTCCCGGAGACGAGCCCCGCACAGATCGGCGCCCCTTGATGCGGGCAGTAATTGAGAATCGCGTGGTATTCGCCATTGATCCGGTAAATGCCGATTTCGCGTCCTTCAATATTTACGACCGCATGCCCATCATCCGGAATATCCCCCTCCGCCAGCACATAATGTATTCCCATTCATGCACCTCCTTGCCATTAACCGCTATTCATTGAATTTCTTGCTCAATTAGTTTGATATCTCATCACAATAATTGGCTCTAATGCTCAATTAGTAGGATATCTCATCGCAATCATTGGATCTCGTCGCTATTCGTCGGGTAAGTTCGTTATTCTCCTCGTGCGCTAGTTGAATGAGTCTGTCTTCCACCTCATGCACAATTAGTTGAATGAGTCCGTCCTCTACCTCGTACATAGTTACCTGGATGCGTAGTGTCCTCCACCTCATGCTCTATTGGTTGGATGCCGTAGTCTTCAACCTCGTGCCTTCTTCATCCATCCCCTCAATCCAGCCGGTACAGCTGCTTCGCATTCTCGCAAAAGATCTTCCGCCGCGCCTCGGGCTTCAGGCCCCGCAAAATATGCCCCGGCGAGTCGAAGTCCCAGTGCGGGTAATCGCTGGAATACAGCAGCATATTCTCGGCATCGATCATATTGAAGAGATCGATGAGATGCTGCGGATTATCCGGCTCCTCAATCGGCTGCGTGGATAAGAAGCAGTGATCCCGGATGTACTCGCTTGGCATTCTCCTAAGCCAGGGCACAGTTGCGCGCAGCGCTTTATAATTTTTATCCAGCCGCCACATCAGGCCCGGCAGCCAGGCCACACCGCCTTCAACCAGAACCACCTTAAGGTTCGGGTACTTCACGAACACGCCCTCGCAGACCATGCTCACCAGATGGGCCATAAACATCTGGGAAAGGCAGGTGTGCCACTCAATGTAGCGTGCCGGGTAGCCGGCCGCGGTGGGAGCCGTCGAGCTCCCGCCGCCTTCCGCTCCCGGATGGAGCGCGACCGGAAGACCATGGCGCTCCGCCGCTTCATAAATCGGATGATAGTGGCGCTGCCCGAGCGGCGAACGCGCCGCGCTGGAGATCATGACCTCTACGATATCCGGATGGCCGCCGATCCGGTCAATCTCGCGTGCCGCCAGCAGCGGATCCTGGGTGGCTACCGCCATCGCGCCCTTGAAGGCTTTATGCTTGCCGAGCCACTCGGCTATCAAATAATCGTTATAGGCCGAGCATATGGCCGCTGCGTAATCCGGGTCATGTGTCGACGAGATGTTGTAGACGACCCCCGTCAGTACAGCGTAATCCAGGTTGTAGCCTTCGATTAGCTGTTTAATCATATAGTCAGGGTCGGAGCCGGCTTTGCCTCCCCCCGGAGGGATCGAATCTTTTTTCATCACGCCGATCGGCGAATAGTAACCGGACCCGGCATAACCGATGCCGGATGCCGCTACCCGCGAACGCCAGGGCTCCTGCAAATACGGAAGCAGCGCCCGATCGTCCTGTTCGTTATGAACGTCGACATCGATAATTTGGTAGTCGTCCATTGCCTGATTCCTCCACTCTATCGCAGATTACTTGTCGCCGTATGTGCGTGTATACGCCGTGTTATACATAGCAAGGAGTTCGTCGGAACCAAGTTTCTTGGCCTGATCGATAAATTGCTGGTACGTCGTATCGTTAATTGGTGTTTTGCCGGTTACGAACTCCGTCACCTTCTGTTCCAGGAATTTGTTCAGATTGTTGAGTTTTGATTTTTCCAGTTCCAGCTCCTCTTCCGTCTTGACAATCTGCTTCGGTGCCGGGACGATATACTGCTCATACCTTGCGTTGATATCCTTGCTCTTCTCGCTCAAACCGCGCTCCCACACTTCACGGGATTTGGCGTTATTCAAGGTGATAAGGTCATACCATACGCCCCAATCCTTACGCAGGGCATTAAACGGAGATTCGCCGAACTCCTTGTTGTATACCGCCTTGCCGTCCTCCATCGTGTACGATTTGCCTTCAATGCCTAAGGACAGGTAGTTCGTTCCCTCTTCGCTGACCAAATAATCAAGGAATTGAACCGCGCGCTCCTTATCCTTGACTTTCGCCGAAATGGCTCTGCCGACAGTACCTACGACCGGACGGGAGAACTGGTAGTTCTTGATCCCTTCAGCAGCAAAGGAAGGAATGGCATCCAGCTCATATTCGGCAGTACCGGCACCGCGTGCCTTCGCTACAAGCGACTCCAGATCCGCCTTCCAGAAAAACGTAACCAGCGATTTGCCGGTTAATATTCGCTCCTCCCACTGCGCTTGCGTCAGCAGCGAGAATTCCGGATCCAGCAATTTTTCCGCGTACAGCTTGTTCAGAAATACCAGCATATCCTGATAATTCTCATGGTATGGAGCGAACGCGTATTGATCCGTTGTCGGATCGAGATTATAAAAGCCGCTGATGCCGGTGAATATGCGCCCGAATGTCGTATACAGTCCCGTATCCCCAACGATAGCGTTTGAGATGAGCGGATAGGAATCCGGAACCTTTTCCTTCAATATTTTCAGATACTGATAAAATTCATCCACCGTGGTGGGCGCCTGAATCCCGTACTGATCCATAATGTCCTTGCGGGCATACCAGATGAAGTTAAATCCCTTGCCTTCCGCATCCCCTTCCAGGACGGGTACCGTGTACAGCCCTCCATCCGTGCCCGTTGCCAGCGCTTTGGCTTCAGGATATTTCTCGTAAAATGCTTTGAGATTAGGTGCCCGATCCAAATAATCATTCAGGTTTAAGAATACCTTCTCCGGTCCATGCTCCCTGCCATCCTGGGTCGGTACCTGGATAAAATCCGTAGCGGTGTTCGTCGCAATCATGATCTGCCTTTTCTCCTCAAGTCCTTCCTGGCTTACGATTTGAAACTTCACTTTCACGCCCGTCTTGGCTTCAATCTCTTTGAAAATCTCCCAGTCATCCCGAACCTTCCCCTCCACCCGGTCGTATACCAGCCATGAGAAGGTAACCGGTTTGTCAGGACTTAACGTCCCCGAGTCATCTTTGCTGCCACTGGTGCACCCCGTAACAAGCATCACACCAAGCAGCAGGATGGCAATCGCCGTTCTGAACCCCTTTCGCTGCATTTCCTAACCTCCTTTTATAATGACAACGTATAGAGATGGATTTTCATAAAATCCACAGCTACCCCTTAATGCCTCCAATCATCGTGCCCTGTACAAAATATTTCTGGATAAACGGATAGACACACAGAATCGGCAGTGTGCCAATCATGATCATGGCGTATTTCAGCGTTTCCAGATGAGTCAGATCCCCTTCGCCCTGCACATTCGTACCGGCGATCAGGATATTGCGCATCATGATTTGCAGCGGGTACATATCCCGGTCATTCAGATAGATCAAAGCGCTGAAGAAGGAGTTCCATTGATTCACGGCCGTGAACAGACCGATCGTGACCATCACCGGTACGGATAACGGCAGTACGATCCGCACAAGAATCTGCAGGGACCCGCATCCGTCGATGGCAGCCGCGTCCTCCAGCTCCTCCGGCAAGGCCTCGAAGAATGTCCGCATAATAAACAGGTACCAGGTGCTGATCAGCGACGGAAGCACAATGGCCCATATCGTATCCAGCATTCCCAGCTTCTGAACGATCAGGAACGTCGGAATCATGCCCCCGCTGAACAGAAGCGTGAAGGCGGCCAGCAGCAAAATTACCCTTCGGCCGGGCAGCCACCGCTTCGCAAGCGGATATGCCATCGCGGAGGTAGCAATCAGCGTCAGTACCGTCTGCACGAAGGTGTAACGAATGGTATTCCAATAACTCACCCAAAGATCGGGGTTATAGACAAGCTGCTCGTACGCGACCAACGTAATCTTCTTCGGCCAGAGCAGCACGGCTCCACTCGCAACCAGGGCATTATTGCTGATGGAAGCCGAGAATACGTACACCATGGGGTAGGCCATTACAATAATCAGCACAATCATGAACAATACATTGAGTACATCAAACAGCTTCGAGGCTAAGCTTTCCTGCTTTTTCATCACGCACCTCCCTTACCACAGGCTGGTCTCCGAATATTTGCGTACCATCCGATTGGCCGCTACGACCAGAATGAAGCCAATCGCCGATTGGAACAGGCCCACCGCGGTTGCGAAGCTAAAATCGGCGTCGAGAATGCCCCGCCGGTACACAAAGGTGTTAATGACATCCGCCGTTTCGTAATTCATCGTGTTGTAGAGCAGCAATATTTTCTCAAAACTCGCCTCCATGAAATTGCCGAGCGACAGCACGAACAAAATAATCATGACCGGCACCATGCCGATGAATGTAATATGCCGGGCCTGCTGCCACCGGTTCGCTCCATCCATCCTGGCCGCTTCGTACAGTGTCGGATCAATCCCCGCAATGGCAGCCAAATAGAGAATCGTGCCCCATCCCACCTTCTGCCATATCTCGGAGCCCACATAAACTGTCCGGAACCACTCCGGCATGCCCAGAAACATGATCGGCTCGATGCCAAACGTCTTGACGAGCAGATGGTTAACCACGCCAGTTGTCGGGGACAGGAAGGTGACCAGAATGCCCGCAATCACAACGGTGGACAGGAAATGCGGCATATAGCTGATGTTCTGCACAAACCGTTTGAACCATTTCCCCTTCAGCTCATGAAACAGAACCGCCAGTATAATCGGCGCCGGAAAGTGAAAGAGAAGATCGTACACATTCAGCATGATGGTATTGCGAATCAGCTTCCATGCATCGGGGGTAACATAGAAAAATTCAATCAAATGCTTGAATCCAACAAACTTGCTTCCCAATATGCCCCTGCCGATCGAATAGTCCTGGAAGGCGATGATGATGCCGTACATCGGCGCGTACTTGAATATCAAGTAATACAAAATGCCAGGCAGCATCAGCAAGTAGAGCGCTTTATGTTTTTTCAGAACATAGCCGATTCGTGTTAGCTGCGCCAATAATCCCCACCTCCGATTGAAAGCATTTACATTCGTGTGTTGTTGTCCCCACTATACGAGCCGTGTTTCTCCCGCGTCTAGCATGCATCTTTTCCTCGAGACACTCGTTTTGCAGCGCCCATGGCGCAAGGCTTCCCGCTTGGTTCCATGCAAAAAAAGAGACTTCAGAAAATAATGCAGTCTCTTCTCTCCTATTGGTGGGAGCTCCGATATTTGGCCGGTGTGATGCCTTCGTATCGGCGGAAAGCCCGAATGAATGAATTCCTGCCCCAATATCCCACCTTCTCGGCAATTTCGTCGATTTTCAAATCGGTTTCGAGCAAAAACTGCTTGGCCTTCATCAGCCGGTATTTGGCAATATACTCCACGTATTTCTCGCCGATTTCATCCTTGAAGGTACGGCTGAAATGTCCGCTGGACATATTCATCAGCCCGGCAAAATACTCGATCGACAGCTCTTGATCATAATGCTCATGGATGTATTCCACGACCTCCATGAACTGTTGACTTCGACTGCTTGATACCGGCTTCCGGAACAAAAACCCGTGAATATCCTGAAAGCAGTGCGTCAGCTCGTCCCATGTCATGCACCGATTCAATCGTTCGAATAGACCGGCATAATAAGGGACGTTCAATTCGCTCCGCTCCGATTCTACCGCCCGGATCCAGGTATTCAGCACATCTGCCAGCAAATATTTCATCTGCACAGCTGCCGCGTCCTTGCGCTTTCCCTCCTCCAGCAGAGTATTCACGGATTGGAGCAGCTTATCGTACTCCCTGGTTTTATACTGATTGTGAATCCGCTGGACCTCCTGCACGGACAGAAAAGGGTCCCATTGCTGCGTCTCCCGACAAGGCTGGCTGCTGCAAATTTCAACGGCAGAGTGCAGTCCCCGATACTTCAGCATGGCCAAGGCATGCTCATAGGACTGGTGCAGCTCTTCCATGGCGTGAACGGTTCTGCCGATTCCGATCGTCGCTCTGTAATAAGTGCTGTACTCCAGGAATATGCGGCGAATCTGCTCCGCCATCCTTACCGGATGGTCCTCCAACTGCGGATCAAACTGAACGATGCAGGCCAGTAAATCCGGCCTTGTCTGGCAAATCCATACCATACCGGGTGCAAGTCGGTGAATCTTCTCCTTGAGTTCTGTCAGCAGAAAAGTCTTGGTCGATTCCGACGTGGACTCGTAAATCGACGGGTCCATGTGGAATGAGATGCACAGGACGGCTCTTGCCGCAGCTTCGCTATACGAGAATTCAATCTCCTTCGCATAATACTCAATGGATAACGCGTCACGATACTGACCCAGCAGTATTTTCGTGAAGAACTGCTCCTGCACGATGGGAAGCATCCCGCTCACCATCTGAAACAGCTCTTTATTCTCCGTCATGATGAACTGGGAATAGCGTTTAATGACATCGAACTCATTCCCTTCGTGGCGGATGGCCTTCCACGAGAAGTGATGCGATCTCAGCCCTTCCTTAATTTCCCGAATCGGCTGATATAAGCGGCGGCTTAAATAATACGAAATCAGAGCGCCGACAATCAGGAAAAAGACAAGGAACAACCAGCTGATAAAGCGGGTAATATGCACCGGCTTCATTAAGGTGCCTAAATCGATCATGCTGATATAATGCCAGGACTCGTCGAAGCTTGAGGTCATGAAAGACATCCCGAGCTTGTCCGATATCGTAAATTGCGGGGCTATGCCCTCTGTGCGTATTCGCTGCTGCAGTGCATCCTGATCCTGTCCGGTCAAGCCGGTTTGGGATAACACTCTTCCCGTATGATCCACAATGGCCGTGCCCGTGACCCAGCTCTCCGGAACATGAATCTGCTCCTGAAGCTTGTCTCGTTTCACTTCGACCAGGAGATATACTTCAGGAGCGGCGGTGTTGAACGGGTAGCTCATGGAAGCCGTTAGTGAGGCAGGGGAATCCAAGAAATCCATCATTTTCTTGCCGGATAATTCGGCTTCAAGCTGAGGACGACGGTTCAGGTCCGAGGGATAGCGGGAATGGAAGTAATACGCTTTATTCGTGTAGGTCTCGGCATCAATCATAAGGTCCTGGTGTACAAAATAATAATAAGCCTTATCGACCAAATCATCCGATTCCAGCTGCTGCAGCTGCTCCCGCAGCGAATGAAGCAGTTCCGGAAGCTGCTGACCATCCGGCGACGAAGACATCGGCGCAAGCAGCACGCTCCGCAATCTCGATGTGCTGAGGATATTGATCATGCTGGTCTTCAAGGACTGAAGCTCGGTATCCGTCTGCTCGGAGAATCGGCTCATCATGATGCTGTTGAAGCGCTCGGCATCCTTCTCAATAATTCGAACGACAAGCACCTGCGCGAGAACCGATGCCGCAATAACGGGAATGAGAATGAGGAGAAAATAGTTGGCGAACAGCCTCCAATAAAGGGTCTGTCTTCTGGGAGGCGAAGAATAGGTGTCCCCAGGCCCAGCCGTTTGGACAGGCGGTGTCCTTCGTTTCATGATTGTCCCCCCCTTTGCATTTCTAAATCGCAAGTCCAGCGGGCTTGCAGTTACGTTTACTATATTTTGATGTAAGTTATAATATTCGCCGCAGGAATCTATGGAGGGGGGCTAACAGTAGATGGATACGTTGGATTGATCGATAAAATCTGAGAATAAAAAATATCTTCATTATGCTAAGCAGGGGCAGACCGCTTTCCTCCCAATCCATCTTGGAATTATTTCACAGCAAATTCTAATTTGCCTCTAACCCTCCTCTCGTTTTTCTGTTCTACATTTAGAACATCAACAGACAACAGGAGGATATGATATGAAAATCGTTATGATTCCGTCAGGGTTTAAGGAATGCCTGGATGCGGAAGAAGTCGGTGAAGCGATGCGAATGGGCGTTCATCGTCTGAATTTGGATGCCAGCATCACCGTCATTCCGATGATTGATGGCGGCGAGGGCTTTGCCAAGAGCATCGTAAATATAAAGCATGGACGTCTGTATCACAAGGAAGTTACGGGTCCCGTTGGTCAACCCATTACGAGTTATTTCGGTATTTACACGGAAAACAACAAGAAAACAGCGGTCATCGAGATGGCAGCAGTCGCTGGCTTAAAGCTAGTTCCAAGGGAGCAGCGGAACCCACTGTGGACAACGACATATGGTGTAGGAGAGCTGATCCTGGGGGCACTCGACTTTGGAGTGGATCATATTCTGATTGGATGCGGCGATTCCGGCACTTCCGACGGCGGTGCAGGGATGGCGCAGGCGCTAGGAGCTGTTTTTACAGATGAAGCCGGGCAGCCGGTCTATATTCGAGGCGGCGGCGATTTGGCTAAAGTACGATCCATCGATCTGGCTGACTTGGACCCCAGACTCACGGATGTACACATTGACGTAGCCTGTAATTGGCACAATGTGCTGTGCGGACGGGACGGCGTTGCCCATGTTTTTGGTCCGCAGAAGGGAGCCACTGCTGAAGAAGTGGAGCACTTGGCAAGTGCATTCCAGCACTATGCCCATCTGATACACAACCAGCTTGGCGTGGATATCGCCTTGGCTCCCGGAAGCGGAGCATCCGGAGGTTTAGGCGCGGGCTTGGTTGCTTTTGCCAACGCGAAACTTCATCCCCGTTACGAGGTGATTATGCAATACATAAATATCGAGCAGCATATCCTGGAAGCCGATGTGGTGTTAACGGCCGAGGGCTGCCTGGATTACCAGACCCCCAACGGAAAAATTCCTTCGGAGGTTGCGCGAATAGCCAAATCCAAAGGAATCCCCGTGATTGCCATTACAGGAACCATTGGAGAAAATGCTGCCATTAATTATGAGAATGGAATCGACGCCTATGCGAGCATTATTCAGACGCCGGCCTCACTGGATCAAGCGATCTTAAACGCAACGCCGTGGATCGCAGACAGCACCGAAGCTGCTCTCCGGCATGTGCGTATCGGGTATCAGATCGCCCACCGTACGCTCAACGAAGGATATCGGCCATTATGAAGCCTGAATACATGCCATCCGCAGACCAGCCGCTGAACAAGGCTGGCCCCGGAGCGCCGTCTATCCGGCCTGCAAAAGGGTTATGGATGCTATCCGGTTTTGCAGGCTGCAGCATTTGGATCGCTTCGGTTGAACATTTATCGTACTCCGGTAAAACTGCCTTCATTTTTTTTATCATCGCCATGGCTTTATGGATTTTCACCAAGATGCCGGCGGGATGGATTGCGCTGGGGGCTCTTGTCTGCATCGTTGCCTTGAAGGGCGCCCCTCCTTCATTGCTTTACGAATCCATTGCCGAAGAAATCGTCTGGCTGATGATCGGTTCGTTTATCATCGGCGAAAGCGTCAAGACCAGCGGTCTGGCCGCTCGCTTCACTCGCTTTATGCTGCTGCGCGCACGCAAGCCCGAACATTTTTTATGGTGGCTCGCGTTCGTGATTCAGCCTTTGACTTTCTTTATACCGTCTACCTCCGGACGAGCCGCCCTGACACTTCCCATTGTGAGAGAGCTGCACGCTTTATTGAAGAATGATCAGCAGAAAAAATCGGTTGCCATGCTTCTTCCCGTGATGATATTGCTCGCTTCGTCTGCAACGGTCATCGGGGCCGGTTCTCACATCATTGGGATCGGGCTGTTAAACGGGGCAACAGGGGCAGACATCTCCTATGTAACATGGGTGATATGGGGAGCGCCTTTTGCGCTTGTCATGTGCGGGTTGGCTCTATTATGCGTAAAAATAATGTTTTGGAAGGATGAACCGCAAAGCAATATCATCCCTTCCGGACATCAGTATTCAGAGAAGCTTCCCCTGTCTGGCAGTGAGAAGAAAACCCTCGGCTTGATTGCCGGGATGGTTGTCCTGTGGATGACCGAAGGATGGCATGGTTATGACATTGCGTTCATTACGATGGCTGGTGCCATGCTGCTCATGCTGCCTTCCATCGGGATTATGGAATGGAAGCAGGGAATGAAGAGCGTTTCCTGGAATTTGATCATGTTTGTGGCAGCTGCCACTGCTCTGGGAAAAGCCCTTGTTGAGAATGGCGTGGTGGATTGGCTCCAGCAGATTGTGTTCAGCAAGCTTCGTGTTCTGGAGACAGCCCCTCCCTTCATAACGCTGCTGATCATCATTCTTGTATCCGTTACTTCGCACTTGTACATCACATCCCATACCACAAGGGCCGTGGTGATGATCCCGGCATTTATCGTGCTGGGCCAGACGCTTCAGCTTAATGCTTCCGCCGTCGTTTTCTTGACGCTGGTGGGCATGAATTACTGCATCACATTTCCGGTAAGCTCAAAAGCGTTGCTCTTGTATTACGAGGATGAGTCTGTCTCTTATCCCGCCAAGAACCTGGTCAAGCTCAGCATGGTATGTATGCCTCTATATGTGGGTGTCATGCTGTTGTTTTACTACACATATTGGCAGTGGACGGGGTTAAGGTTGTGAGGGGTTATGTTTAATAAAGCCTCGAGTTTGGCAGAACAAAGAACGATGCTCCATGAAAAAACCTCCGGATCAAATGTTTCCATTCGAACCGGAGGTCCTCTAATTCATTATCATTCCAACCTATTCGTACTCAAACACCGCATCCGGCGTCAGCGTTACATTTGGAGCATAACTCGGCATCTGACCGGTCTCCTGCAAGTATTGCTCGACAATCCGGTTAGCATCAACCAGGGAGGTCAGCATCCAATCCTCATAGAGCTTGCCAAATTTCTTGAGGAGCCATTCTGACGTATATTCATTGGACAATGTAAACAGGGAATAGATCTCACGCACGGTATTGGTACGCTTGCGGCCATTATCATCCGTCCAGGTAACCTTTTTATTCAAGTCTACCTTGCGGATATCTTCTGTTTTGGTAGCCAGGATGCCATTCTTGTATTGAAAATAAATCCGCAAGGATTTTTCGTATTCATGGCCTTTAAGCAGTTTCCACCCAGCCATACTCCCGCTTGCATTGACTGCAGACATTTTGCTTTTACCAGAAGTTCCTCCTGAACTGGAGTTCTGCGCCTTCTTCTGCTCGCCCTCCACAACAAATTGTGCTGATCCCAGGGCGACGGTCATTTGCTGTTTGGATGCATCCCACTTTAGCTTTGCACCCAGCGCTGCGGTTAACAGGTCCGCTGACACCAGTGTCTCCCCCTTATTCTGGATCGGAGCTCCTTTCATGTTTACGGTTTTACCGTTGATCTTCGCCTGTTTACTACCGGCCTTAACAGTTATCTCCGTCTCCCCTATGGTAATATCAAAGGTCTTGGAAGCTGCCTGATACTGAACCGTGCCTCCCACCGCTTCAAATACCCGCTTCAGCGGCAAATAAGTAATACCCTTCTCCTGCTTGGCGTTCTCGAGCGGCTTGCCAAGTCCCGAAACGATCTTGACCGATTGCTTCTTGCCGGCAATATCCACCGTCAGAGTGGCTTCACCCACACCTAGGATTTTGTAGGCTCCCTTCTCTACCGCTTTAATGATGTGCGGCTTATCTACAGACAAAGCGATCATATTGCCCGGAATCTTGTGTTTCTCTCCATTACCATACTGAAATTCAACAGTTGGAGTAATGGAGCTTCCTACCTTCGGCTTACTATTCGATACTTTTAGCGTAACGCTGGTAATGCTTGGAACTGGCACATCGTATTGTTGTCCGTTATCATACTCTATCCATGTGCCATCCATTAATTGTGCGAAAAAGCTTTTGGAACCTCCAATTCCCACAATCTGTTGAACCCCGCTGATCCCGTTCAACGGGTTCATTTCGAATGTTTGAGTGAACACATCCAATTTGGCATTCCACACAGTCCCATCCTTTTTCACAATAATCAACTTCTGTTCTTTACCAAAAGAAATGTCAGCTGCATCTTGAATCAGTTTTTGTGACAGGTAGGTTGTGCTGCCATTAATGCGAAGTGTACTGAACAGTACGAGCCTTCCGTCATTATATAAAATAGCGGCATAGTCGCCGGCCACTTTAATTTTGCGAATGGAGTTCACATCCGTCACTTGACCCAGGGCCACGGGCTCCGGCGTATAGGCGCTATTGTGATACAATACTGTCCCCGACTGGGTAACACCACCGATAATACCCTTATTCTCATCAAATATGGAAATCCCCTCAAAGCCCTTTACGGCTTGCGGTTTGGAACTATCCAGGCGGTTAACGTTGCCATCAGAGGTCAGCCAGTAGCCTTGTCCAACCTGCTTTACGTTACTCTGGCCCGCCACATTCTGAAAACCGGATTCTCCCCACATGACCAGTCCACCAGCGTTGTTCAGACCGAATCCGTACTCGCTTGATCCCGCAATCTGTTTCAGGTCCCCACCCATAGGAAGCGGGATTTTGGTCATTGGAAGACGAGCATAAGTAACCCAAGCTGTTCCATCCTCCATTAAGGGTGTGCCATCAGGCAGCAGCATCGCAATCTTAGAGCTTGCCTTGCCCGACTCGCCATAAGCAGCTCCGGCAGCTGTCGGGACTATCATACACACCGCTAACAGCAGCATTAACATTTTTTTAACATGCATGAACCTCATCTCTCTTAGAATGTATCACTTTCAAATCTAGTTATTTTGAACCAGGAATATTATACCATTCAATAGAATGAAACCATATTAAAATTTGGCAGCGTTGCTGATGGTGGCGGTGGTAACAGGGTGGCGTAGTGGTGATAGTGGCGTGGTGGTAGGTAGCGATTGTGATGGTGATGCTACACGGTTGCATGGTGGCTGGGGGCACAGTCGTATGGCGGTGCTGGGGGCACGGTTGCGTGGCGGCGGTGGGAACGTAGCGGTGAGGGGAGGGTAACAGTGGTGGTGACAAGGTGGCGGTAGTGGTGGTGGTGTGACATGGTAGCGATGTGGCAATGGTGACGTAGTGGTGGTGGTGTGACATGGTAGCGATGTGGCAATGGTGACGTAGTGGTGACGGTGCTGCCGCTCTTGGGGCTAACGGACAGAGGATACGTTATTTAGCTGGAAAAGTGTTGTTTTTGAGACTAACGGACATGAGATACGTTATTTGTGATATGAGTCAGCAATTTGTTTGTTTTATGAGGTAATAAGGGATCCTGAGTCCGTTAGATTCAAAAAAGGGATTAAAAGAGGCAAATAACGGATCTGGAGTCCGTTAAGATGTCGGAACAGCGGCAAGAACCTGGGTTACTCGCGTAATAGTGGTGTTGGCGACCAACCCCAGAATCTTTGTACACGGGGCTTGCAATCACCACGGCAGCAGCTCCTTCAACAGCCGTGATCCGGATTTCCGCAACCGATACATCCAAAAGCCCCAGCCACCTGATGCAGACACCAACCGTTGGGAGGGCGCCCCATCCTTTCATCGGTCTCCACAACTAACAGCCACTCCTTCTCAGGAACGAGCAGCAACTCCCTTGCTGTACCGGTTCTGAGGGCACGGGCAATCCAAGATTGATGTGCCAAATCGCAGAAAAAACGTCCCTAAAGCCTGTCTCCAGACTTTAAGGACGCCTCCCTATAACTCACTCAGTTCATACGCTCAAACACTTTGAAACTCCTGTCTTCTTGCAGAGCTACCAACATATCATCATTCACGATATAGATCTCCGTGCCTTCTTGAAGTTCATTCGACGATAGGTTCGTATCCGGGTATTGATCCGGCTCAAGCTGCTTCTGAATCCTACCCGCCAAGGTCAAATCTGCATCGGCAAAAACTTCCGCAGATTCGATGCCCTTTCCGATATACTCTTCATCGTTATAATTTAACACAGACGCATAACTCACTGACTGCTTCCTCCCGCAGCCCAAACACAGGATTAACAATAAACTGATGACAGGAATCCCTGCTAACTTTAGCCTGTTGCCCACAAGTCCTCCTCCTTTATAGCCTTTGCATTACCGTTTTTCTATAAAAAAGAGATTACAGCAGCTCATCCAGACGCGCCTCTAACTCTGCCCTATCATAACGAATGAATGCCCCATTCACCGTTCCAACCAGCACCTCATGCTCCGTTATGTTCAGCGCGCCATTTCTTGCATACTGCTCACGCAGGTCAACGCTGCCGGTGATCACATGCTGCAACCTTCCCAAGCTCTTGCCGGTCTCCTTGTTCAGCACCACCAGATCACTGCCAAGGCTTATAAGCAGGTAACGGTCCAATATTCCATAACTGCTGCCAACCAGATGGGATACATCTTCTTTTGCTTGCAACGAATGATCCATCTTCCAAATCACGCTGCCGGTCTTCTGATTCACAGCGGCCGGGATGCCGTTCAAGGTTAGATAGGCTCTCTCGCCCTCAATAATTCCGCGGGCAGCCCTTCCCTTCAGCGTCCAGACTACCTTCCCTTCAACGCTGTCATACAGCACGCTTTCGTAAGCGGTCGCCCCGCTGAAATACTTCCCGTTCAGCGCACGCTGCACCAGCAGATACCGCTCATCCAGCACCTCAAACCGTTCCATTTCGGAGGCTGGATAAACGCCCTCCCGCTCACCGGTCCTCGTATTGAACAGAACCCACTGGCTGCCCAGCAGCATCCATCTTGTCGTAAGGTCCGCTGGCGCTATCGGATCATAACGATATCCTCCCGTAAAATACGAATCCCGGGTCGGATCGTCCATTGCCCTTTTCCCGACGTTGACATACCATACGGCTTTGCCGGTTACAGGATCATACCCTTCAAGCCGCCCATTCTGTTCGATGAGTATGTACGGATCATCGCCCTGGCTTAACAGACGGTGGTCGCCAGTCAGCGTCTTTTTCCAGCGCAGCTTGCCGGTTTCCTGATCCAGCACACTCAGCAGACTCCGGGTTTCATGCAAATTAAGCGGTTCATCCAGAACAATCGCGTCTTGCACAGCCGTCATGGTCAGGCCAAATTCATTCTTCGGCTTAACCTCCCACAGCACTTTACCATCCGATAGCCGGATATGACGCACCCTGGCCTGATAATTTTTGATGACGGGATTGTAGGCCGAGAACATCGTGACATGCTCGCGATCCTTATCTATTACGGCCGTATACCAGCCAAAACCTGCATCCTCCTGCCACAGTTTCTTGCCTGTGCTTCGATCGATGGCATACAGGGATGAATGATCGTGCATGCCGCTATAACCGCCGTCATCTCCCTTGAGGAGCAATACGTCCTCATTGGCCTCCAGCAGGAACGTATAATTCAGATTGCCCTGATTTTTCCAGGCGGGGTCAGCCTCTATCGTCTTCAGCGGCGGTACAGCGGCAAAATGATAGGTAAACTCGTAGTCATCACCAGCACCTCTACGCTCAAACACTCCCGTTGCAGGCATTGTCCATTCGCTAGCCACCAGCTTTCCGGCAGGTGAGAAGGTGGCTGTATAATGTACATCCCGCAGCTCATACCTCCAGGTTTCACCCAGGATCATCGGTTTACTGGAGCTCTGCTCCTGATTCCGTGAGGTCTCCCTCACCTGCGGTTCTCCGAGCAGTTTTTTCACATAAGAAGAGCTGGTTCCTTTCTTGAAAAGAAACTCCGTCAAGTTGCGCACCACATCGGTCGATAATTCAGACTCCCCATCCAGCAGTCCGTCGGGCAACGTCTGTTTGCTTGCTATGTCCTTTCCTTGCACCCACATCATCGCCGGGCGATAGATCTGGTAATCATCCTTCCACTTGGCAGGAGGGATGATAACACCGTACCAGTCCTTCCACTGTGCGACGGCAACGAGTGACGTTCTCGCAGTTGTTACCGGCCATCTGACCCCACTCCCGGGAGCCAGGTATAGACTGCCACTACTGCGCAATTGAAGCGAGAGCGGGGAAATTTCTTGGCTTAGTGCTGCTTCCTTGGTCGCATACCACGTCGGGAGCCACAAGTCTCCTCGGGAATCGGATTGGATATAGGACATTTCGTCTTTCACGGAGCTGATCCGGAGCACTTCTCCCTTGGCTCCATAATAACTTGCCTTAAGATCTGTCAGATGGCTGTTCTTGGTAAGCGCACTAGGAAAAAGGGCGGTCTTCTGCCGGATCGTGACCGTTTGACCTGCTTTAATAACGTCTGCGGCACCAGCAACGACAACACGAGCGCTCTCCTCCGTCCGCTGAGCTGGAACCCAAATGAGCGATATACTGACGGCTGTCGCTATGCCGATGAACCATCGCTTTCGGATCGATACACGTGAACTCACAGGAACCATCCTCTCCAATACAAGCGTATATATGGTAAACGCTATTATAAGACAATATGTTCCATAATCCAAAGAAAAAGCTCCCTTTCGCGAAGGGAGCTTTTTCTAGTTTCTCTCGTTGTTGCGTAAATAAAGTAATCCTCTCACCGGATACGGCGTGGTATTTTCAACGGAACACGACTTGCCGGCTTTCCCTTCATCGTCGTATTTCCAATCTCTTGCCCGAGTCATATAGTAAACGGCCCTGCGGCACCTGCTCCCCAGTCATTTGCCTTGTACGATGAGTCACCCCATCCCACACTTCACCCCATAACTTCTCTATAAAAGATGCAGAAGAGGCAGGCGAATCCTTATGCATTTCTGCTGTTGATCCCTTAAGGCTTTTGCCGCTTGGAGTTAACGCCTCTCTGTAAGACATCCGGTCCCCTCCGCATCCCGATACAAACAAGACCATAACAATCAGACCCATTGCCAACCATACCATCGTAAATCCAGCGTTCTGCTTCGCATGCTGCAACAAACTCATCTTCGCTGCCTCCTTATGTACTTCCTGAAGGAAAGTATAAGGAACATATCTTATCAACCAGGCTTCCAAATCCTTAACGATTGCTTAAATTAAACTGAACAATTACATCGGGCATGCGATTACCAGCGTGAAAGCTTTCTTATCTTATTTGTCAACAAAAAAACGCTCCCTTCAAAGGGAGCGCTCCGTCAAGTACCCGCCAGCCTGTATAGCATCCATCATATGACTTTAGGAAAACGGGTTTCGAAGGTCGTTCTCCGCTCATCGCTCCGCACCCGGATTTCGCCGCCCTGGACCTCCACAATGCTCTTCGTAATCGCCAGTCCCAAACCGGTGCCGCCCGTCAGCTTCGAACGAGAGCCTTCCACACGGTAGAAGCGGTCGAATATGAAGGGCAGATCCCGCTCGGGAATCGGATCGCCATAGTTGGTGAAGCTGATGCTCACCTGATCCCGATCGCTTCGGACGGTGATGTCGATGATTTTGCCGGATTCTCCGTACCGGATCGCATTGGATATCAGATTCTCATAGGCACGGACAAGCTGCGCGCCGTCTGCCATGATGATGAGGTCTTCCTCTGCCGTTAGGTTGCATTCCATCCCGGATTTCTCCAGAGTCGGTACCGATTCCTCGATAAGCTGCCTGATGAACCGGACCATATCGATCTTCCGGATGTCCAGCGGGAGCCCATTATTAATCCGTGTATATTCAAACAGATCATCAATTAGCCTTTTCAGATTTTGGGCTTTCTCATAAGCGATATTTACGTAATATCGCAGCTCCACCTCATCCTGATATCGATCCTCCTCAATCACCTCAAGGAATCCCAGTATCGAGGTAAGCGGAGTCCGCAGGTCATGAGAAACCCCTGTAATCAGATCATTCTTGGTCTTCTCGGCATAGCGCTCCTCCAGAATGGATTGATGCAGCTGCCTGCTCATCTGATTGATGCTCTCGGCTACCTCGCCCAGTTGACTGCCGGAATAAACCGGAATTTCGGTATCGAAATTCCCTTTGGCAATTTCACGAAGCCCGTGCGTAATTTCCTCCAGGTAAGCGTTCAACTGCTCAGTCATGTGATTAATGCTGGAAGCAACGCTGCCTAATTCATCCTGGGTTTTGAGCTCGATTTTGGAATCGAATCGCCCGGCTGTGATTTCCTGAAGTCCTGTCTGGATCTTCTGCAGATCTATTACGAACCATCTTGTGGTCATATAATAGCTGGCAAAAAAGAGAATGATGCCCGTGAGCATCATGACTGGCTCCGAGCCAATGTTATTGATGAGCCAGGCAAGCGGCGAATTGATCGCCGGTATGCTGAGGATCAGCGTGCTTAATGAATAGAGAATAATAAGCAGGGCAGCCGTAATGCCGATGCTGCTGAGCAGCATGAGCATCATCTTCAGGCGGATGCTATGGAGCTTCATTACTTTCAAGTCTGTCACCTCTGCTTAAGTTTACTCTATCTTGTACCCGATTCCCCATACGGTTTTTATATACTCCGGCTGCTGCGGATCCTTCTCGATCTTCTCACGTAGCTTGCGAATATGGACCATGACCGTATTTTTCGATTCCATGAACGGCTCATTCCACACCTCGGTATAAATCTTGTCCATGCTCAGCACCAGCCCGCGGTTAATAGCCAGCATATGCAGCAGGGCAAACTCGCGTGGTGTCAGCTTGATCTCCTCGCCCGCCACCGTGACCCGGTGTGAAGCCACGTTGACAATCAGCTCATCGATCTGAATCTCGTTCTCGTTTCGTACCGATCTGCTGTTCAGGTGTTTGTATCTGCGCAGCTGCGATTTGATTCTGGCAATCAATTCGAGCGGACTGAACGGTTTGGTCACATAATCATCCGCGCCGATGCTGAGTCCTGCGATTTTATCAATCTCCTGGCTCTTGGCGGACAGCATGATGATTGGCGTGTTATTCTCCTCCCGGATCTTCATGCAAGCCTCTATCCCATCCATCTGCGGCATCATGACATCGAGGATGATCAAATCCACCTTCTGCGTTTTCAAAATCTCCAGCGCTTCCAGTCCATGAGAGGCCGTGAGCAGCTTGTAGCCTTCATTTCTCACGTAAATCTCCATTAATTTAATAATTTCGGTTTCATCGTCTACCATTAGTATCGTAACTAAAGACATGGCTCCTCCTTGATATGCAACTGACAGGAGAACGTCTACCAGACGCAAGCCTGTGCAGTCGAACCGCGCTGCGCGGCAGTTTCTATCCTGATGTTAGACAGCCGTGCCCTCGCTTGGCATACGTCCTGGCTGCTGCGAAGCGAACTATGAACCAGAGAGCGGCACGGCAGGTTGATCGGCAGGCTTGACGAATTTCTTCGATTTCGGAATATTGCCGAATATTACCCAAGAGCCTGGTATATAGCGCACCGTAAGCTCGACAACGATCCATGAGCACCCTAATGCGGCTGCAAAACCCCCGGCATACCACAGATGGGTAATAATCGAGCTCCCCGTGGCAAGCGGGAATTCACGGTAGATGAGCAGGAAGAACGGATGAATTAAATAGATTCCAAAAGAAATGGCCCCCAGTCTCTCCAGCGCAGGTGTCCAGCCACGAACCCCGATCCGATAAAATAGAATAGCAAGCTGGAGCAGCACCAGCGCCCCCAAATAGGTATGTGCATTCCACATCAACTCGTACAGCGTAGAATTATAACTCGTTCCGTGCAGACGATTGTTGTAATAAATGTAGACATGACCAAGACCCGCAGCAGCCCACATTACCCACAACATCACCCAAGCCGTAACGCGGTATGGCGTAACATTCGCACGGCTGATCACAATCCAGGCTTTCAGTTTCGGATAATAGATGCCGATAAAAGCTCCCAGCATGAAATAGGCCATGTAGGACAACGCCCAGCTTCCCTTATTCGGTACCTGCCAATAATACTTATTCATAAGTATAAACGTCCACTGGATGACCAGTCCAATCGGTATCGCCCATTTCGCAAGCGACGGCAGTTTCTTGAACAACCACAGCGCAAGCGGAAACAGCACGTAAAACTGAATGCTGATAAAGACAAAATATAGATGCGTATAGGCTTTGCCGGTCAGCAGCTTCTGGACAAAACTCTCCATCGTGTCGCCAAACGGTCTGCCTTGATAATACAGGTAGTGAAGCAGCACGAAGTAGAACACCGAAAAGAGCGTGTAAGGAATGATAATATATAACAGTCTTTTTTTGTAAAACCCGCCAATCAGCTTCTTCGTCGTGGGACGATCATAGTAATTGTAGAAGAGGACCAGACTGCTCAAAAATATAAACGTAGGCGTTCCGTACTTCATAAAGATATTCATGAAATTGTAGATAAAAAAATACTTGGACTCCGTCATGGCGGACACCGCATACGACGTAGAGTGAACGGACAGGACGCCGAGAATGGCAAATGCGCGTACCAGCTGCAGTTCGGGAAGACGCTCCCTTGGCAATACATTCGTTTTGTTCATAGAATTACCCTCTCATCTGAAGTCCGGTTATTTTCGTGTGTTAGACGAAACGGATTCATAAAGTATATAGGACAGTTCTTAACGCTATACTTCCAAATCCTTAACAATTACTTAAGATTCTGGTCCCTTCTCCTAACATAATTCTTCTTGATTGCATGAAGTCCTTGGACTTACAATTAAATTATCTTTCCAATCGGGGTAAAAATGGGAATATGGAAGGTGGTTCATATATATGAATTCACAGGAATACAAGCAATTTTATGATACCGTAGGAGCCTTGAACGGCTGGGACTTCAGCCAGATCAGATGTTCTTCAGAAGGCGTGGAATGGGATTTCTATGATCAGGTCAGTCGATTATGCACAGCTTCCGATGTTCTGCTTGATATCGGTACTGGCGGCGGAGAGAGCCTGTTGTCTACCGCCTCCCACGCAGCATTGCTGGTTGGGATCGATCTTTCCCACACCATGGTTGAAACCGCCCGGCGGAATATGCAGCGGACCGCGATTTCCAATGTACGCTTTGCACAGATGGAAGCTGAGTCACTCTCATTCCCTTCGGAATTTTTCAATATCATCTCATGTCGGCATTCCCCTTTCCACGCATCCGAAACTGCCAGAGTCCTGACGGAGGATGGCGTATTTCTGACGCAGCAGGTTCGCGAGTGTGATAAAGCCAATCTGGTACAGGCCTTTGGAAGAGGACAATCCCTTCGTCCGGACGGCAGCCTGAAGGAACAGTATACGAAGGAACTCCAGCTTGCCGGATTTCGCAATATTCATTATGCCGAGTATGATGCAGTCGAGTACTACGAGCGCGAGGAGGACCTGATCTTTCTGCTGAAGCACACACCCATCATTCCTCGATTCGGTCAGGAGGAAGATGATTTCCGTATCCTTCAGCAGTTTATCAGCGACCATCGCACCGATCGGGGAATTCGGACGAATGCCGCGCGGTTTATGATGATAGCCCGAAGATAAGAGAAGTCGAACCACTATCTTTTATCCTCCGGATATCCATACCCCATATCAGCCTGCCATTAAACACAAAGAGCGCACAAGGGACAAGGCCCTTGTGCGCTCTTTTTTTGAAGGAGAAATTCCCTATTATCTCAGCATGATTGAACCGCCATCTACCATCAGTGTTTGACCCGTCACGTAGTCGGAATCGGAGCTTGCCAAAAAAACGGCCACGCGTCCGATATCCTGCTCGGGATCCCCCATTTTTTTCAGCGGAATTTTATCGACCATGCCTTGGTATTCTTCCGGGAATGCCTTGCTCCACTGCTCAACGCCCGGCGTCAGTGCAATGGGACTGATCAGATTGACGTTGATGCCGTCGGCTCCCCATTCGTTGGCGGCCACGCGGGACAGCCCGCGAATGGCTTCTTTTGCTGCGGCATAGGAGGCTTGGTTCACCATGCCCGACAGACCGGCACCGGATGCAAAATTAATCACTTTGCCCCGAGTTGCCTTCAGATGAGGATAACACGTCTGCATAAAATAAAACGTCGGATAAAAACCGGTATCAAACGACAACGCCATCACGTCATCGGTTGTATCCACGATAGGTACCTGCTTGGACACATGTGCATTGTTAACGAGAACGTCGAGTTTGCCATAAGTTTTCATAACATCATCAACAATACTCTGAATCGAGGATTTATGGGTAATATCACCGTTGATAAACATCGAATCACTGAACTCTTTCAGTCTTTTCTCCGTTTCACGCCCTTTCTCCTCATTCACGTCCACAATCACAACCTTAGCGCCTTCCTTAGCCATGGCAAGAGCCATGCCGCTGCCGATGCCTCCGGCACCACCTGTAATTATAGCTACTTTATCCTTGAGTCTCATGCTGTATGCGCCTTCTTTCATCAAAATGATAGCCTCACTATCAACGATAGAGCATTTCGTGGAGAATTTCAAATTGCACCTATATTATCCCGCTGAAATATGGAAGCATATTTCTTATGCATCAAAAAAAAGCAAGCCTCTCACCAGGAGAAGCTTGCTGTCCATATTCGGATATGGTCATCACCGATCAGTGAATCTTATCGCTATTAACCGTTGACCAGCAGCTCTTTCAACTGCTTGATCTGTTTACGCTCTCCCGCAAGCACCAATGTCGATCCCGCTGTCAGGATATCGTCCGGACCCGGATTGATTCTCTGCTCTTTCTTGTTCACAATCGCTAATACATTAGCACCTGTACGTTGACGAACCTGTAGCCCCGCAATGGATTGTCCCACGCATTTGTAATGCGGCTCAATTCGTGCCCATTCGATGATCAGATCCTCCAGTGTCACCTCAATGGTCTCCAATGCTTTCGGTTTATACGTCATGCCGCCAATAATCCCGGCGATTTGTCTAGCCTCGTCATCTTCTAAGGTAATCTGGGAGATGCTCTCCTCAGGATTGTCATCTTCAAAGTGGTACAGCTCTCTTCGGCCGTCGTCATGTATAACAACAACCAGCTTATCCCCTGATCTCGCCTGAATAAGGAACTTCTTCCCGATACCCGGCAGATCAGATTCGCGAATAATACTCATGTGTAAATCCTCCGTTCTGGGTTAATTCAATCTCTAGATTATATAGATTAGTTGGGAGAAAGTAAATCATCTCGGTCGTCCTTATGCTTTCCTTTTTTTCACTTTCTCCACAGGATCGGTCCATTTGAATAATTGATTCATTCCACGGTACACGCGTTTTGATTCTTTCGCTAGAAGAGGCCCAAGAATCGCGAGAATCAGAACATAGAGCGCAGAGAATGGTTTCAGCATTGCGGACAGTCCGCCCGCGAGTCCCAGATTGGCAACGATAATCGTAAACTCGCCCCGTGCCATAATAGTCAACCCGATGTTAAGCGACGACTTATGCGACAGTCCAGCCTTGCGTCCCGCGATCATACCAGCAACGAGGTTGCCGATAATGGTCAGCACCACGGCGCCAAGTGCCAGCCATAACGCATTTCCCAGGGTGGTCGGATCGATACCAAGACCAAAACTGAAGAAGAATATTGCCCCAAAAAAATCACGGAAAGGAATAACCAGCTGCTCAATCCGCTCGCTATGCTCCGTCTCGGATAGAGCTAGTCCAAACAACAGCGCGCCGATCGCTTCGGCTACGTGCAGGGTCTCTGAGAACCCGGCAATAAAGAACATCGTTGAGAAAACAACAATAATGAAAATCTCGCTGGACGTAATATTCAGCAATTTGTTAAGTATAGGCGGGCCTTTTCTCGCAATGACAAAGAACAACAGCATGTAGCCAATGGAAATACAAACCGAGATGATCGTTGCTCCTACCGATGTCGCCCCGCCTAACAGCAGTCCAGACATGATCGACAAGAACACGGCAAGGAAAATATCATCGAACAAAATCATACCGAGAATAAGCTCCGTCTCCGCATTACCGGTGCGTCGCAGATCTACCAGTACCTTAGCCACAATCGCACTGGAAGAAACAGACAACATTCCTGCGATGATCAACGTCTCATACAGTGGCATATTGATCAGGAATCCGTAAGCAAGACCCAGTACAAAGTTCAATACTACATATACGGTTCCGCCTACCACAATGTTTCGTCCAGATTTGATCAATTTTTGAACGGAGAATTCAAGGCCGAGATAAAATAGCAAGAATAGGATACCCATCTGCCCCAGAAAATCAATGATTCCCTGGCTCTCGATAAACTTAAAATCCAGAATACCTATCGTTGGTGCATGTGGCCCTACAAGCATCCCCAGTACAATCAAGAATGGTATAATTGAGAACTTGAGTTTTCCGGCAATCGCAGAGGCTATAGCAACCAGAATCAGAGCAGTTCCAACCTCAAACATCATATGATCCATAGAAGACCTCCTCCTCCTCAAATTTTATTACTGGCAATCATTTCTATTATACATAAAAATGCATACATTTACAAAAATGCATCCATATTCTTTGGTTGACTCCGATTTAGATCATTATGTTCGAGCTCATAATAAATCTCATTATTTGATTAGTTATTTCATTGTTTCCATTAAATATAAATTCTATCCGAAAATCACAAACAATCCTGCAATAATGAATAAATATACATTATTATGCATGATACAACAGGTAAAAAAATCCATGTATCTACACTTAGCCACGCATCTCTACAACCGATATCCTTTTCGGACAGAAAAAAAAGAGCCTCATGGCTAGTGCCACGGGGCTTCTGTCATTTTCGTATTTATTTAAACCAGCCTTTTTCCTTAAAGCGGGTAATCGCCTCAATCCGGTTGCTGACGCCAAGCTTATCCAGAATAACGGAAATATAATTACGAACCGTCCCTGTTGTAATGAATAGCTGGGTGGCGATTTCTTTGGTGTTCTTGCCGTCTGCAATGAGACTGAGAACTTCCTTTTCCCGTTCCGTCAGCGGATTCTCTTCACCGGAATAGGCTTCGTCCACCAGCTCCGAGGCATATATCCGTCTGCCTGCCATAATGCTGCGAATGGATGCAGCCAATTCCTCGCTCGGGCTGTCTTTAAGCAGATACGCGTTAGCACCTGCCTTCACGGCACGCTCGAAATACCCGGGCCGGGCAAAGGTTGTCAAGATCATAACCTTACAACCATAACCCTTCAACTCTTCGGCCGCCTCAAGCCCGTTCATCATGGGCATCTCAATGTCCATGATACAGATATCCGGTCTATGAAGTTTGACGAGCTTTACGGCATCCTTCCCATTGCCCGCCGTTCCAACCACCTGCATATCTTCCTCCAGATCAAGCAGTGAGGCCAGAGCTCCAAGCAGCAGCCGCTGATCTTCGGCAATGACAATTCTGATCATATTCCCGCCTCCTTATCCGGCAGTCTGAGCACAGTAGGTACTCGAAGGACAAGCGTTGTACCCTCGCCAGAAGTGAACTCCATGCTTCCATTCACGAACTCAAGCCGCTCTCTCATGCCTCGCAGCCCATTACCGCGATTCTTCGCATCCGTCACAAATCCCGTTCCATTATCCTTCACCCTCGCAACCAGATCGCTTTCGGTGGATTCAATCGCAATGGAGCAGGTCGTTGCATTGCTATGTTTGACTATATTATTCACGGCCTCTTTCAGGCACATGCTGATTACATTCTCATTCATTAACGAAAGATTATCCGGCTCCAGCGTTCCCTCAAAGGTCAGCTCGATCTGAGCCGCCTTTAATATTTGCCGAATGCGGAAGAACTCATCCGTAAGCCGGGTACCCCGCATCCGCGTCACCATCTCGCGCACTTCTTTCAGTGCGGTTCTGGCCGTCTGGCGAACATCGTCGATCTCGGCTTGGGCTCTTGCCGTATCTTGTGTCATCAATTTGCCGGCCAAATCACTTTTAAGACCGATGAGAGACAGCTTTTGTCCCAGTGTATCATGCAAATCGCGGGCAATCCGCTGGCGCTCCTCCAGCTTGACGAGTTCAGAGATCCGTTTGTTCGCATCCTCCAATTGGCCCTGGAGTTGATCATTCTTATTTCGGTTATAGTTGGTCACGGGAAGCAGAATTACGCCTACCACACTGACCAGAACAAACGGCAGCTGTGTTATAAAGAACGGATTCCGCGTTAACAATCCATAATTGACCGTAATGACTGTCGTTATCAGATGAACGGTATACAGCGTGAAAAAACCGGCCTTATTCCTGATATTCCCGATAAAAAATGCGAGAAACAACGAGAAATAGATGTAACTGAAAACCACAGACATCGTGATTGATATCAGAATCTGCAGACTCGTCCAGAAATATACAACCCAGCCTTTCGACAGAAAGGACAAGACATAGAAGGCAAAAAACATCACAATCATCAGAATACCGATGACAATCTGATAGGTAGACGTCGACCGGAAGATGAAATAAAACGGAAGGATGTAGAAGACAACCCATACATACGGGCTTAACCCCGTGCTTTTATGAAATATCTGATACCATTTCTGCATGGGGTCCCACCTTCCGTCGGTTCAAGCTGATGAATTACTCGCCCTGCACTCTGGGTCTCGGGCTTGCCAGGTTCTTTTCGGCTTTCTCCAATACTGATTCTTTTGACGTACGCAGCGATCGCCGTGCATCCTTAAATGTTACGAACAGTTTTTTCTCTTCGTCCCATAAACGGAAGCGAATGGACTTCAAGCTGGTTTTCAGCGTAATCGTTGTTGCTTTTTGAAGAGGAGGTGCTGCTTCATGCGCCTTCTCAAGGTTATAGTTAGGAACCTTCGGACTAAGATGATGAACATGATGGAAGCCGATGTTGCCCGTGATCCACTGCAGAACCTTCGGCAGTTTGTAATAAGAGCTGCCTTCAACGGCTGCGTTGATATAACTCCATTCTTCATCATGCTCATAGTACGTCTCCTCGAATTGGTGCTGTACATAGAACAGCCATATCCCCAGCATTCCCGATACCATGAATATCGGAGCTTGAACGAGCAGGAATGCCTGCCATCCAATCGCCCAGCATAGCACTGCATACAAAGCCACAATCGAAATATTCGTTATATAGTTGCTGATCTTCTCCTTACGTCTCGCACCTTTACGGTTAAAACGATAGGAAACCAGAAAAATAGCGATGGGACCAAGGCCAAACATGACGATCGGGTTACGGTAAACCCGGTAGTACAGACGCTGCCAAAAGGATGCCGCTCCATACTCTTCAACGGTTAATACCCACATATCGCCGATTCCCCGCTTATCGAGGTTGCTGCTCGTAGCATGATGAATGGCATGCGTGTTTTTCCACTGCTCATAAGGACACAGCGTAATAACGCCCGTAATCGTGCCAAGGATTCTGTTCGCCCGGCGATTCTTGAAGAAAGACCCGTGAGTGCAGTCATGGAATATGATAAACGTCCGAACAACAAACCCCGAAGCAATAACGGCTATGGGAATGGTAAGCCAGTAAGATACAGATAAGCTTAGATAGGCGGCATACCATAGCAGTATTAAGGGAACCAGTGTATTAAGAAGCTGACCTATACTCGCCTTTGTGTCAATTTCCTCATAAGGGGCAACGTTCTTTTTCAAGCTGGACAGTTTGTTATCGGGCTTAGCCATAGTTGTCTTCCTCCTCGTAATGAAGCGCAAGGACGTTATGATCTCATTACGCACTTGTCTAACCTAATTATAAATAGTTTGTCATGTGCGTCGTAGTCATAAACGTCATTTCGGGAGTATGACAAATATCATATACCTGCCCGGGAGTCCGCCGGGAACCTCAAGCCGATCTGACGTCTGGCTTCCTGCATGATTTCAGCGGTAATAAGAGAGTTGGCATGCGTATTAGTTGCACTTTCCCGTTCACCGCATTTTAATAAATCAATGAATTCCTGAGCTTCATAATACATGGATTCATGGGTTTGCAGTTGGGTTACGTTCTCAATCGTGCCGTCTCTATAGTGGATCTTCACATCATACGGCTGATTGATCTTATCGATGATCATTGTTCCATTCTCGCCCTGGATCTCGGCAGGAGCATAGGAATCACTGATCTTGGAATGCATGATGACGGCTTCCATTTCCGGATATGATAACAACAGACTCCCCTCCCCATCAACCCCGGTGGATAACATATAGCCTGAAGCTTTCACGGAGTCCGGTTTACCGAACAGGGTAACCAGAGGGTACAGGCAATAGATGCCCAGATCCATCAGTGAGCCGTTGGAATACTCGGGATTGAATGCATTGAGAACCGTGCCCTGCTTATAAGCATCATAACGGGAGGAATATTGGCAGTAGCTTGCGAAGTAACGCCGAATCGGGCCCAGCTTGTACAGGTTGTCCCTTACGATTTTGAAGTTCGGCATTAATGTCGACTTCAAGGCTTCCATAAGCAGCACGTTATTGTTCTTGGCAGCTTCAATCATCGCAGACACTTCAACCGCATTGGAGGCCATCGGCTTCTCACAGAGGACATGCTTCCCATGGTTCATGCATTGTACAGCCTGCTCTGCGTGATAGGCATTCGGACTCGCAATGTACACAGCGTCAATCTCATCATCCTGCAGCATCGTCTCGAGACAAGTGTATACTTTTGGATCTGCATACTTTGCCGCGAATACCTTGCCCTTCTCTTCCGCTCGAGAATACACGGCGGCAAGAATAAATTCCTCGGTCTCCAGAGCCGCTTGAATAAACCGCTCGGTAATCCAGTTTGTGCCGATGATGGCAAAACGGATGGTCATCCTTAATCCCTTCCCCTCTTATCTTCATAATTGATTTCGTTTCTCGTTTACACCCATCCTTCAAATGCAGCAATCTTCTCTCGTGCCGAATCCGGAATCGGCGTGCTCTTGCCTGTCGCCGTATAAATGAGCACAATGGTTCCGCGTCCGGCAGCCTTTAAGGCACCGTCCACCACAATCGCATACTGCACATCCATCGAGGAACGCCCGATCTCTGACACCCGGACATGAAGCTTGAGCGGGTCCTTCAAATACAGCTGTGCCAGATACTGACACTCCAGATCCGCAACAACCGATACGGTCTTGTCACTGAATAAATCCTCGGTTAATCCCAAATTCTCGAAATACTCAATGCGTCCCTGTTCAAAATACATGAAATAACTGACGTTATTCACATGACCCAGCATGTCGGTCTCGCAGTACCTTATCTTTATCGGAATTTCAAAGTGGAAAGTGTCCAGCCAAGTCTGAGGATCCGGTTGGATAAAGGTTGTTTTTTTCATGATGAGTCCCCTTTCTCTTTATAAGAGGCGAATGTATGTACAATTTAAAATCAGCCTTCTACAAGGATAATGAAAAAAAGTTACGTACGTCAACTAAATAGCCAAATCATGGATAACATACCGGATTTATAGGAAAAAGACCATCCACTCTGGCAGCAGGATCACTGGAGGGAAGGTCTTTAGAAAGTATACATGTGTATGTGATGTAAGTGAAGCCTCAACCTTGCTGTTCCAGCTTCCAAGCGCGGCGGTTGCCTACAATGGCTGTATCAATGCCTCTTCTTATAGTAAGTCAAGGCAAGCGCCAACGCCAAAACGGAGCCCTTCACGATATCCATTGCATAATAAGGAACGGACAGCATGATCAGGCCATTTTGCAAAATACCGATCAGCACCGCGCCCACAAAGGTCCCCAGTGCATTCGGTTTGCCCGCTCCAAACACCGAGTATCCGATGAAGGTCGCAGCGACTGCATCCATCAGATAAGGTCCGCCGGAATTGACCTCGGCTGTCATCACTCGGGCACCGAGTATGATCCCGCCGATCGCAGCGAACAGGGCCGAAACCAGGTACGCAGCCAGACGATATTTACTCACTGGAATTCCGGATAAAGCCGCCGCTTCGCGGTTGCCGCCGATCATGTACATATACCGCCCATGTTTGGTATAGGTCAGGAATAGGTGAACCACGATGACAACCAGCACCATAATAACAATGATCCAGGGAACTTGCCCGATCTTCTCGAACACCGCCGGAATTTTGCCGGTAGCAAAGTCCCCGCTGGGCAGAATCATATTCTGGGAGATCGTAGCGCCGCGGGTATACGTAAGAGCAACCCCTTGGAATATAAACATCGTCGCTAAGGTCATCAGCATATCATCGATCTTGAAGTTGATGACCAGGAAGGCATTGATCAGCCCTACAGCGAGACAGAACAGCAGTGTCAGGCCAATGCCGATGCCTATATTTTGCCCATGCCAGACGAACATGGATATGACCAGTGCATTCGCCAGGGAGGCCGTCGAGCCGACGGACAAGTCGAAGCCGCCTACGGCCAGCGAAACCGTCAAGCCCACGGCAATAATCGTAACAATCGAAATCGAACGGAGAATGTTAATGATATTGCTCGTATTCAAAAAGTTGTCGGCCACCGTGCCGAAGACGAGAATAAGCACAAATACCGTAATCAGTGTGCCGTATTTATATAGAAAATCAAATGCGAAGCTAGCCGCCGGCTTCTCCTTAACAGGTCTTGCTGTATTCATGTCAACCCGCCTCCTGTGCAATAAAGCAATATTTCCTCTTCATGGGATGACCGCGTCGTCAGCTCTTTGGTGATACTGCCGTCATACATCACATACACCCGATCAGTGATGCCAACGATTTCGGACAGCTCGCTTGAGGCGTACAGCACGCATTTCCCCCGCTTGGCAAGCTCGGCCACGAGATTGAATATATCCCGCTTCGCGCCAACGTCGACCCCCTTGGTCGGCTCATCAAAAATATACACATCCGCATCGACCAGCAGCCACTTGCCAATCGCCACCTTCTGCTGGTTGCCCCCGGACAGATTTCTCACCCGCGCCTTCTCGCTCGGGGTCTTGATCCCGAGACGCTCAATCATCTCTCGCGCCGCTTGCTTCTCCTTGCCAAAGCTCAGCCAGGACCCCCATTTGGAAAAATGGGACAGCACCGCGGCCGTTAAATTAACGGACACCGGCTCTTCAACGAACACGCCCTCGCGGCGGCGCTCCTCGGGCACCAGGGCAATGCCATGCCGCACAGCGTCATGCGGCGAGCCGATGCGAAGCTTGCTGCCGCCCAGCCTGATCTCGCCGGTCGAAGTATCGGATGCTCCGAATATTGCCCGGCACAGCTCCGTTTTCCCGGCGCCCACCAGTCCCGCCAGACCGACAATTTCCCCTTGGCGGATATGGAGATTCACGCCGTTGATTTTGCCGCTGTCCAGCATGTTGTTCACCTCAAACCAGGTGGGACCGATTTCTCGCTCGATGCGGGGGAATTGCTGGTCCATCTTGGCACCCAGCATGTATTCCACCACCTTCGGCTGGTCGATATTCGCGATGCGATCGCTTTTCACCAGCTGGCCATCCCGCATAATGGTAATCTCGTCGCAGATTTCATAAAGCTCCGGCAGCCGGTGTGATATGAAAATAATGCTGACTCCATCCTCCTTCAGCTTGCGCACCAGCTTGAATAGCTGCTCGGTTTCGCTGTGGCTGAGCGGAGCTGTCGGCTCGTCGAGCACCAGAATCCGGCACTGCTTGGAGACGGCTCTTGCGATCAGGACCATCTGCTTCTCAGCCAGCGTCAGCTCCGAAATCAGCTTTTTGCCGGAGACCCGTATATTCATGCGCGCCAGGATGGATTCGGCTTCCTGATAGAGTTCCTTCCAGCGGATCAGGTGCCTTCTTCCCATATCATGAACCGTCCGGTCCAGCATGATGTTCTCCCCGACGGTCAGGTTCGGAATGAGTGCCGTATCCACCTCTTGATACACGATCTGAATGCCGAGATCCTTCGCTTCCTTCGGCGAACGAATCTGTACCTCGCGTCCATCCAGCCAGATTTCTCCCTCGTAGTGGTTGTACGCTCCCGATAGGATCTTCATCAGAGTCGATTTCCCCGCTCCATTCGCACCGATCAACGCATGGGCAGTCCCTGCGGTCGTCTGAAAGTCAACATCGGTCAACGCCTTAACGCCTGGAAAAGAAATCGAGATGTGCTTCATTTGAAGTAAGGGGGCCTCAGTCGACAGAGTGGTCGAAGTGACGGCTGTTGTCTCCATAACGCTTCGCAAGTGTATTCTTCCCTTCAAATAGGATAGGGCGCCCTTATCGATAACCGACAAGAGCGCCTGTAGGAATAATGCTGTTTATTTGCCGTTGGCAGCTTTCAGTGCCTTCATCCAGTCCTCTTCGAACTCGGTGCTCGTTCCCCAGCTAGGGATGATATCAGCCAGGTTCACCATGTTGACCGCTTCGGTTGAACCCTCAAGGCCGGAACGCTCAATCAATACAGGCTCCAGGTTGTAGACAGCAGGTGTTTCCTCGCCAGCAATTTTCTTGGCAAGCAAACGGACATTGATTGCACCGATCATTTTCGGATCTACGGCAGCCGTAGCCACCCATGGGCTGTCCTTCTTCTGAATCAGCTCCAGGTCCGCATTGGACACGTCGATGCCGTAAATCTTAACCTCGGTACGTCCGGCTTCCTCCAGCGCTCTGGCCGCGCCGATCGCAAACGCATCCCACGTTGCAAAGATCGCGTCGAGCTCACCCTTCGGATATTTCGTCAGGATGGCGGATACCGCATTTTGCGTTTCCAGGGAAGTCTGGTCGCTCGCTACGCCGAAGCGCTCCACTTCCTTAATGCCCGGGTTGTTCTTCAACGTTTCCTGATAGACTGCATTACGGCGTACCATCGGCGGGAATCCATCCACCCACAGGTATGCAATGTTAGCATCCGGTCCTTGCTCTTCAACCAGCTTGTCCAGCGCAAGCTTCGCGAGCTGCTCATCGTCTTGCGAGGTCTGCGTAACCCCTGCAATGTCTCCGATCTCCGGCAGGGAGTCGAAGGTGACAACCGGAATCCCTTTATCCGTGATCTTCTTCACATCTTGAACCGATGCAGGATCGTCTCCATGCGATATAATAAATCCATCGTAATCACTGTCAATGGCCTGCGCGATGGCATCATGGAATTTGGCGGAGTCCCCGTTCGCCGAGAAGGTATCTACCTTAAAGCCGAGAGCCTCGCCTTCCTGCTTCGCACCAGCCAAAAATTGTGCCGTATGATCATCGCCCCCGATCTTGCGAACCACCATCAGCTTCACCGGATCCTTCTCGGCAATGCCTGCCGGCAGGTTCTCGACCTTGTCGGCCAGATTGCCTGCTCCCTTACCACTGCCGCTGCCTGATTCGGCACATCCGGTTAAGACAATCATAAACGCGAGCACCAGCGCCGTTAATTTCCTTACATGTTTACTGCCTTTCATGTTCTCTCTCCCCCTGTTTTCCGTAAAAAGGACTATTAATACAAGTAATCCTATAGGATTTAAACAAAGGCGTCAACTATTATTTTTTCGCTTTAATGCATTACACCATGCAGGCAAAAAAAATGAAAGTTATTTCTAACTCTCGGGCAGGCCTCCTTCGGGAAGCTTGCATTTTCTCAACGTCATTCCTTTGTTTATATATGTATCGGTAGCTGCAAGCCCGCATTTCAGAGCTGTATGTCATTCTTATGAAAAAAGAGAGCTGCGGGCTTCATGCCCGAGCTCTTTTTAGTGGACAAGCTGTTTAAGTGCATATTACACCTACAGGGTGTATGCCTTAATCCAAACGAACGCCCATCGTTTCGAGCCAAGCCTTCGCAATCAGGCCGTGCCCGGCAGGTGACGGATGCACGCCGTCCGGAGCCCAGAAGGCCGCTTCGCGTCGCACCGACGCTGCAGCGAACAAGCCGTCCAGCGGCACCAGCAGCGCACCGTATTCAACTGCCAATTCGCGCACCGCCGTAATTTTCGGATCCAGATCCTCGCGCCAAACTCTGCGATCCTCCGGATGCGGCAGCACAAACGGTTCTACGAGAACCAGCTTGGCGTCCAGCGCCTCTTTGGTGCGTTCGATCAATTTACGGTACCCGGACTTGAAATCCTCGGTGCTTGTCGGATCTCCGCTATCATACCGGCGCCAGGTGTCATTGATTCCGATATAGATGGATACCCAGTCGGGCCTCAGGTCCAGGCAATCCTCCTGCCATCTGCCATTCAGATCGACGACCCGGTTTCCGCTGATCCCTCTATTCAAAAAGGTTACATTCAACTCCGGAAATTTCATGCCAAACATCGAGTCGATCAATAGCGGATAACCGTTGCCCAAGCTGCCGGAGAAGTTCCGGTCACGTCCGCAATCCGTAATGCTGTCCCCTTGAAATAATACAACATCCCCTTGCTGCAAACGATTCATTGCATTTCCTCCTCATCCGTATGGTGCTATTGTACGTACAATTGGAAACTCGTTACGCTCATTTTCTCGTGAGAACGCTTCCTAGGATTACATATTTGCCATACAGGGCTCAATTCCTTTTAATGAATCATGCAAATCATCGATTTATGAGTGAATTTTTGGACTGCCCCGTTGAATCAGGAAGACGTCTATCGACGTACCTTCCTCAGAAGACAGACCGCATCTATATAAGTTGAACTAAAGATTCTCAGCCCGAGCATCACTACGAATACGGATTATTCTTCCGATCGCTGTTGCCCCCAGATTTCTATCAATCCATTAAAAATGGTTGAAATCCGGGTGCAGTATATGCTTCCGATGCGAGCTTTCCTTTGGAAAGCTTTCGGGCGACCGCTACCGCTTCTCCAGAATAATTCCGCCTTCTCCGTTGAGGTTCTTCTTTTCATTAGTTCAATCTATCTAGCGGAAGTTTTCAGCAAAAGTTTTTGTGCGAGATCAAGGCGGTAAACTTCTGAACTTCATACTCCCTTATTCAACAAAAAACCTGCCCCGACTCCGGTCGGGACAGGTTCTATTATTGTACGATCAGGCTCCGGTTGGCATGGCCACCCAGTGGCCTTTCGATACCTCCACCAGCTCCGAATGCTCCAGATTATACTTGTCCTCACCGGTGCGTTCATCCAGCAGCACCCGTTTCTTCTGGGACTCAATCTTCGGATCGGGAACCGGAATGGCCGCCAGCAGAGACTTTGTATAATCATGCTGCGGATTGGAGTACAGCTCCTCGCTTTCTGCGAACTCCACGATTTTGCCCATATACATAACAGCAACGCGGTCACTGATGTGCTTGACCATCGACAGGTCATGTGCAATAAACAGATACGTCAATCCAAGTCGGTGCTGTAGTTCCTCCAGCAGCTTTACGATCTGCGACTGGATCGATACATCGAGCGCGGAAAGCGGCTCATCACACACGATGAATTTCGGCTCTACCGCAAGCGCGCGCGCAATCCCGATCCGCTGGCGTTGACCGCCGGAGAATTCATGCGGATAGCGTGTGGCATAGGCCGGATCCAATCCGACCATATCGAGCAGCTCCTCGACCCGTTTCTTCCGCTCCTGCTTGCTGCCGGTCAGCTTGTGAACGTCCAGCGCTTCGCCGATGATGTCCACAACCTTCAATCTTGGGTTCAGTGAAGCATACGGATCCTGGAATATCATCTGCATATGGCGACGCATCGCCTTCATTTCCGAAGGAGAGAGACGATTAACGGACATGCCTTGATACAGCACTTCTCCCCCTGTCGGCTGATGAAGGCGAAGAATAGCTCGTCCTGTCGTCGATTTTCCACTGCCGGACTCTCCAACTACCCCGAGGGTCTCGCCGGCCTGAATGTGAAAGCTGATATCATTCACCGCTTTGAGGACATTGCCTTTGCCCATATCAAAATACTGCTTCAAGGATTTAACCTCCAAAAGAGGTCCCTTATAGTCCGTGCTCGGCACGATGATCGGCGCCGGCTTCGCTTTCTTCTTCTCGTCCAGACGCGGAAGCGCATTTAACAGCTTCAAGGTGTAGGGATGCTGCGGATTCTCGAAGATTTCCTCCGTCGTTCCCGTCTCTACTATAACGCCGTCCTTCATTACCGCCACGCGATCACACATGCCCGCTACGACGCCGAGGTCATGCGTGATCAATATAATGGAAGATCCGAACCTCTCCTGCATATCCTTCATCAGATTGAGGATCTGTGCCTGTATCGTCACATCAAGTGCCGTTGTAGGCTCATCGGCAATCAGCAGTGCAGGTCTGCACGCAAGCGCAATCGCGATCATGACCCGCTGGCGCATGCCGCCCGAGAATTCGTGCGGGTATTGATTGTAGCGCGCTTCGCTGTTCGGAATGCCAACCAGCTTCAGCATATCAAGCGCTTGCTTCTTCGCCTCGTGCTTGGACAGCTTCTGGTGTTTAACCAGGCTTTCCGATATTTGTTCGCCGATTCGGATAGTCGGATTAAGCGACGTCATCGGATCCTGAAATATCATCCCGATGTCCCGACCGCGAATACTCTCCATTTCCTTCTCTGTTTTCTCGGCCAGATTCTGGCCCAGGAACCGGATCTCTCCATCCTTCATATAAGAAGGAGGGGACGGCAGCAGCCGCATGATCGAGCGTGCCGTGACGCTTTTGCCGCTCCCGGATTCACCAACGATTCCGAGCGTTTCGCCTTTTTTCACCTCAAAGCTCACCCCGCGCACTGCGTGGAATTCTGAATCGCGGGATTGAAAGGCTACACTCAAATTTTTAACCTGCAATATCGGTTCCAACTCTGCTCACCTGCCATTATGCGTTTATGTTAAAAAGGTAATATCCTCTGCAACTCTTATAATCTATTGACTTTTAAAATAGGCTAAAATAAAATATACTATATCACTCGGAATAATGCAATTTGGAACAAGGAGGAAAGGCACCTTATGGGGGGGACAGAAGCAGCAAGACCAAACAGACTCATAAGTTCAATAAGCAGCACCTACAGTAAGATCCTTCTGAATCCTTCTTATAGATACTTACTATTATTATTGGGAGCGCCCGTGAATCTCGTGGTCTTCCTATTTTATTTGGTTCAGAGGAAGAAGGATGACTACGCTGCGGCTGAGAACCGCATACGCAGCGAGATGCTGGCTGCCGGATATTTGGAAGCACTACGCACCGAAATTATGGAGCAGCAGAAGCGCAAGCATGGCTTCTTCAAGCAAAAGGTCAATGAAGGGCAGCTTCGGCAGGAAGTTGACAAGATCGTTCAAGCCAGGTTCCAGGAAGTCCTCAAGGAAAGAACCGGCAAGGAACTGAAGCTGAACCAGCAGAAGCGTTTGACCATGGCCGATACATTTGGTTCTCTTATCGAGAATCCGTTGTTTTTCATTATATCACTAATTCCGGGCCTGCTGATGTACATCCTTATTTTTTTGTACAGCAATCCCTACCTGAAATATATTCTGGAGAGACTCGTCATGACGGTCTTCGTGATCTTCGGCGTGGCGGTGCTCGTCTTTACGATCCTCCACTTGTCGCCGTTCAACCCGGCAGCCAACATTTTGGGGGAGACGGCAACACCGGAGCAGATCGCAGCTTTTAACAAAATGCACGGTCTGGACCAAGGGTACCTGACGCAGCTGTGGAACAATATTAAGGGAATCGCCTATTTCGATCTTGGGAAATCCTTCTCTGGCAACGAAGAGATCACGTCAAGCATCGCCAGGAAGTTCCCGATCACGCTGACACTCACGGTTATCTCCCTGATCATTGCGATTGCGATCGCATTGCCAATCGGGATTATCTCGGCTACGAGACCGAATTCGTTTTTTGACTATACCTTTATGTTTGTGGCTCTGCTCGGACTGTCCATTCCGAACTTCTGGCAGGGATTGATCTTTATCCTGAATTTCTCGATCAAGCTGCAATGGCTGCCTGCCACCTTTAATCCGGAGAACTGGCTGTCCATGATTATGCCGGTCATCGTGCTCGGGACGGGACTCACCGCTTCGGTAGCCAGAATGACGCGGTCTTCGACGCTGGAAGTCATTAATGAAGATTATATGATCACAGCCAGGGCGAAGGGGCTCGGCAAGCGCACCATTCTAATGAAGCATGCTGTCCGCAACGCCATTATTCCTATCATTACCGTCATCGGACTTCAGTTCGGCGGGATGCTCGGCGGTTCAGCCGTAACGGAGAAGGTCTTTAACATCAGCGGTATCGGCAGTTACATTGTGGATAAACAGTTTATCCCCGATATCCCGGCCATTATGGGCGGCGTGGTTTACACAGCCATTACCATTTCACTGGTGAATGTCATTATTGATATCTTGTACGCGTTCTTTGATCCACGGATCAGGTCCAAGATGAAACAATACTAAAGCAGGTGTACTCATGATCAAGAAGCTTCTTTCTAAACAAGAAACCAAACACCAGCTGAAATCCTCACACGAGTACAGTCAAGCCAGCTTCACATGGGTTATATCTTTGACCTTAACGGTGATCCTGCTGCTGAACAGCTTTGATTTCACTGGGGGAACCATCAAACCGTGGGTGTTCACCGCCTTTGCAGTGTACGCACTCTTTACCATCATTCAGATGATCATTACGCTGCTGATCCGAAGAGATCTTCGAAGCCAGGGAGAAATCCGGCGCTCCACGAGGATTCTGGGTTACATCCAGCTGCTGAGCATCGTCACAGGAAACCTGTTTACCGTTACTTTCGGTTTCAATCTGATCAAGAAACAGAAGCCGCCTGAATATACGATTGCCGTCTATATGCTGTTAACCCAGCTGTTTGTCATCGCCGTATCGGCGCTGAATCTATTTAAGCCTTATGTCTCAAATACATTCCTGCCAGCGATGGCAACACTTCTGATCATGGCCATCATTCAGCTGGTCGCTCTTATAATGGTTGCCAGATATGTAAAAACGAACTACGCTCATCCCAGAATGACCTGGCTTGCCTTTCCGATCATTCTGACTGCGGTAACGGGCAATATATTTGCCCTGGTGCTCGGCATTAATCTGCTAGCCAAAATCCGCAAGAACGGCAACCCTGCGATGACCCGCTGGGGCGACGTATGGGTGAAGCTTACAGCTAACCAGACGGCCATGTCTGGACTGTTCTTTGTTGTCTTCCTGTTCTGTCTATCGGTAAGCAGCCTGTTCACCTTCGATTACAGCATTGCGATTGATAACAACTACAGTGCCATTCTGCAGCCGCCAAGCCTTGCTTATCCATTCGGTACGGACAACTTCGGCCGGGATTTGTTCTCCCGCATCGTATTCGGAGCCCGGATTTCGCTGATTGTCGGATTTGCCTCGACGGCGATCCCCGTTATCATCGGCGGCGTTCTGGGTGCCATCTCCGGCTATTATGGCCGTCATACCGATAACATTATCATGCGATTGCTGGATGTGCTGTACGCAATACCGGGCATCCTGCTTGCCATTGCGATCATTGCTGCATTCGGAGCCAACACCGTCAATCTCATTCTGGCACTCAGCGTAGGCGCTATACCGACATATGCAAGAACAATGAGGGCGAATGTGCTCCTTGTCTCCACCTTTGAATATGTTGATGCAGCCAGAGCCTTCGGCTCCAGCAATTTTTCGATTATATTCAAGCATATCGTTCCTAACTCGCTCGCTCCCATGATTGTCAAATCCACATTGACTATCGGTGCAGCCGTCATCTCGACGAGCAGCTTGAGTTATCTGGGTCTCGGCGTTGAGCCGCACATTCCGGAATGGGGGAATATCCTCAAGATCGGAAGCACGTACCTTGAGACGCATTCCTACCTGGCCATTTATCCGGGCCTTGCCATCATTGCACTGGTGCTGTCCTTCAACTTCCTTGGGGACGGACTGCGGGATGCGCTTGATCCTAAGCTGGATTAAACCTCCAGCAAGTAAAGCACACTAACTTTGGTTTCAATAATATTTTATATATATTTTTACAACTCAGGAGGGTATCCACAATGAAAAAGAGTTCCTTGCTGTTACTGGTCCTCTCGCTAGTCATCGTACTGGCCGGATGCAACGTAACAACCAAAGATGATGCACAGCAAAATCAGCAAGAACCATCCGATACAGCAGCAGATACATCCGCTGTGAATATTGAACTTCTTGGCATGAGCTCCGGCGAATCGGATATCAACATCATTCGCGACCAGCTTACAAAGAACGGCTTCAACGTGAAGCTGAATCTGCAGCCGGACTACGGCAGCTACAAAGCTCAACAGGATGCCGGTAATTATGATGTCGCACTGTCCAGCTGGACGACCGTGACAGGCAACCCTGACTATGCTGTTCGTTCCCTGTTCAAAACCGGCGGCGACTACAGCATTATGTCCGACGAAGAAGTGGACAAGCTGATCGACCAAGCAGCAACACAAACGCCTGAAGACGCTGCTGAGACCTACAAACAACTGGAACAACGTCTTGTTACAGACAAAGCTTACATCGCTCCGCTGTACATTTCCCTGAAGAGCCAAGCGTTCAACAAGGATGTGCTGGACGAAAACTCTGTCCGTCTCTCGAAATCCCGCTCCCTTCCTTGGGAAGCTGTTGATTTCAAAGATCAATCCAAGCGCGCTTCGCAGCCGCTGATTCTGTCCCAATCGATCTCGGAACTGACTTCGCTTGATCCGATCAAGGGTAATGACGGTTCCATCAACATTATCAATACCAATATGAACGTTCGTCTGATCAACCTTACCGATGATGACAAGATCACGTCCGAAGGTTCGCTGTCTTACAACCATGCCATCGGTGAAGGCAATTCGGAGTACTACTTCATTCTTAGAGATGACATTAACTTTGCCAAAATCACGAACAAAAAAGCCGAAGATTCCGGCGAACGCGTAGGCGCAGACGACGTTATCTTCTCCATGAACAGAGCCAAAGACAAAAATTCAGTCCCTGATCATCGTACCTACACGCTTCACGAGCACATCAACACCGTTGAAGCTGTAACGGATATGAGCGTTCTTGAGAACACGAAAGTATCCGGAAGCGGCGACAGTGTTAAGAATGCTCTTGAAGCAGGCTTGGATACCAAAATCACTTCCCTGGTCAATGACAAGAACCAAGCAAGCACGAAAGACGGTAAATACCAGGTTATCAAATTGACTACTACAGAGCCGTTCCCGCAAGTACTGAACTACCTGGCTCACCAATCTGCGGGGATCGTATCGAAGAAACAAGTCGAATCGATCAACACATATGACGTTGAGAAGTTCGATGTGAACAAAGACATCCCATATGGTGACCAGAACACGGTAACCGAAGGCGACAAGTACAACAATACGCTGTATGCAAGCGGTCCTTACATCTTGTCTTCCAAAACGGATTATGAAGCGACCTTCTTCAAAAACCCTGGTTACATGAAGGGTACAGAGCACGAGCCGAAAATCGAGCAAGTGAAAATGCGCTTCATCAAGGATGCGGACAGCACACTCTCCGCTCTGCGCAGCGGCGAAATTCACCTGTACTACGGCGTGCCTGAAACAAAATACGATGTGGTTAAAGGCGACAGCAAGCTGAAACTGCAAACCATTGAGAGCAACGCGGTATCCTACTTGCTGTTCAACACGAAGAACCGTGATGTGGCAACAAGCGATGATCTGAGAAGAGCGGTGCTCTACTCGATCAACCAGGATGAGATTTTGACTTACTACAACAACAACAAAATCAAAGCCTACTCCACCGTCAGCCCGATTGTCAAAACCGGCAACGAACTGGTAGCCGACCCGGCGAAGGTGAAGGAATTCTTGAGCGCATATAAAGCGAGCAAGTAAAAAAGAGGACGACATTAGCGAAAAGCTGATGTCGTTTTTTTTAATGCGAGGTTATATGCGCCCCTTAACTTCTGATTCCCTTAGCATCGCTATATTCGTGGGTAGATCTTTGCATCGCTCCGTCTGTTTTTTGTATCGCTCCGCATGCGGATGATTCTTCCGATCTCTGTTGCCCCCAGATTTCTATGAATGAATGGGCTGATGTAGAAATCCGGGTGCGGTTTACGCTTACGATGCAGCTTTCTTTCAGAAAGCTTTCAGGAGACCGCTGTCGCTTCTCCAGAATCATTCCGCCTTCTCCGCTGGAGCAATCCTTTTAGGTAGTGCGCCACGGCTCTCTTTTTTGCACCTTTGACAAACTACGAAAGTCGCGTGATTATCTATGATGCGCAGCTAATGTCGTCCCTTTTTTATATACGCTTGATATCGTCTACAAGCTCGGGCAAGCCTTCAAGGAAATAGTGATCGTCACCCTCGTATGCCGGGTGACGGGCTGGGAAAGCTGCTTCGCGTAGTGCTGAGCGTGCGTAAACACCACGGGATCGTGGCGGGAGTGGTACAGGTATAAGCTGGATATGCGAGGCAGCAGAGTGGCAAAAGAATCCGGCCTGGATTGATCCATTTTTGATCTGCGTCATGGGCCGTTATAGAATCTTTTACCTAATGTCCAGCGATAAAACGCAGCGCAGCATGCTGATCGAACTCCTTAATCTGTATGGCTTTCAGGCGGATTCCTCCTTCCTCGCGAAAGTGGACTCTGCCGAGAAGAACAAGAAGGTTATCGAGCTTAAGATAAGCGGCAAGACACTAGTCATCGACCCGCTCGTAGCAAGTCCTACCGGACATGTCCAAATCTATTACAAGTGGTGGGATGGGACCCGGGCATAACCACAACGGGAATATCATAATGGTGGTCACTCCACTGGAGTGAGAAGAATCCCTAACGGTTTTCCGTTAGGGATTCTTGCATTGTTTCCTTTTGGACGCTCAGCTTCTAGCCTTTTACTTCTACTTCCGTTGAGATATTCCAGTTAATGCCGTATTTGTCCGCAACAATGCCATAGGCCGGGCTCCAGAAGGTCTCCTGAAGAGGCATGACAACCTGTCCGCCCTCCCGGAGTGCTTCATATACTCGTGTCGCCTGTTCCGCTGCATCCGTCATAATGCAGATCTGAACCTGATTGCTGGATTGAACCGGTTGTCCAGGAAACGTATCTGATAACATCAGGATCGTATCCCCAACCTGAAGCGTAGCGTGAGATACGCGATCCCGTGCATTCTCCGGCAGCGGAAAGTCCGGGTTAGCCGGCATTTCACCAAAGGTTTGAAGCATAATTACATGGGCATCCAAAGCCTTCTCATAGAATTGAACGGCTTCCTTAGCATTCCCGTCCATATAGAGATACGGATTCATTCGAAGTGTCATACGACTAGTCAACTCCTTTTTCTTATAATAGGCATCTACTCACATTATCTCCCAAAGGAGCACAATAGCAAAACATAAATTCCCGAATCAAACTACCAGAACCTCTGGTTCTTCTTCCAGCCATAGAGAACAGTCAAATCCACGGTTATCCCCATCTCTTCATCCAGCGTCTGCCCAATGACTTCCGGGGAACCCCCCCAGGATAACGGCGTCATGTGGATCAAGTGTCTCATCTGCCCGGAATCCAAATCGACGCGATACTGAATCCGCTCGGAATCCATCCGGTCAAAGTGACGGCCAAACAGCTTCATCGTGCTGTCATTGGAGTAACTCGCTCTGCTCGTCTGTCTGTAGAACATCTCTCGCAGCTCCTGCAAATAACCGCTTCCCGGAATCACCTTCACTACCATTCCATCATCTGCAAGCATTCGACCGAACTCGGCGTAGTTGGAGGGAGACAATATATTTATAATAAAATCGAACTGCTTGTCCGCGAACGGGCTATTCGCCAGATCTGCCGTACACCAGATATGTCCGGGTGCATTTCTTGCGGCCATCATGATGCCTTCTTTGGCAATATCCACGCCAACGCCAAGCACGTGTTGCTCCAGCTGCCGCTTCCCAAGTTTGTTCGTTATACCAGTTAGATGGGAACCCTCTCCACAGCCTGCATCCAGTATCTTCAGCTCCATTCCTTCTGATTTCTCTGCTTGAAGGATCCGATCCGTAATCCGCTCCATCATCGGGTCAAAAAAACCGCTGTTGTTTATCCGTTTTCGGGATTCGAACAGGGCCTTATCATATTTTGTTGTGACTGCATGGGAAAGCAAGTTCACATGCCCTTGCTTGGATATATCATAACAATGGCCCTTCTCGCACACTACACTTGCCAATCGTTCAACTTTCATGGAACAGCCGCAGATCGGGCATTTGAACATCTGCTCATGAATCGACAGCAGCTTCGCTTTTTGCAACAACTTTTCATTTTTGGACACAGCCCAATCATCCTTTCCATTCGTTATGACGAAATGAAAAAGGCACAGATAAATAAACTCTAGCCATCACTCTTTTTAAAAATGGCCGAGCTTATACGATCTGTACCTCACATTAACGTAAACGAATGTAATGGATCATGGTATCGAACACGCTCCTATCCTCTATTTTGCGTGGGTGATATGCGCCCAATAACCATTTTAACATGAGGACAAAGGATGTAAACCCGCTGCTCACTGTTCCTCTACATAGCAAAATATATCAAGAAAAAGGCCAGCCGCTACGGTAACATGCATGGATAAGATATACTTCGTTTTTTTGTTCATGTTAATTATTTTAATCATAATGACATATATATATTGCAAAATGACGTAAATACCATTACAATTCAGGTATTCAGGAAATTTCAGGTGCTTACTCTTTAGAGAGACGGAAGGGATTGATGGATATGAAATGGTTTAAGAGAAACGCTGTTGAGGATGAGCGCATCGTCAATATGAAGAACAAATTATACAAAGAGGTATACACCTTGATCATGGTCATCTGCAGTATTTCTGTCATTATCAAGTCTTTTATGCTGACCACAACGGAATCCGTTCTGCTGGAAATGTTGATCATTATTGGAGGAAGCTTATATTTCGGCATCCGAAGCGTGACGCTGGGAATCTACTCCGATGAGGTAGAGATTCACGACCAGAAGAGCAAGGTTTCGTTCAGTAAGCGTACTGCGATCTCGGGTCTTGTTATCGGTGTCGTACTCGCTCTTTTTTTCGGTATCCGAAGTGCGGTCTTGTACGGGAATGGCAACAGTTTAACCGAATGGAAGTATTTCTTCATCGTTTTCCTTGTTTCGCTGATCATCTATCTCCCGCTCTTTGTTGTCATGAATTCTGCGATCCACTACGGTGCCAACAAGGTCAGCCGAAGAATGTCACAGAACGATGAGTTTGATTCGTAGAAAGGTATCAAGGTGAATTGGCATGAAAAATATCAAACTGAAAATGGCAAGGGTCGAAAAGGATCTTTCACAGGAAGAATTAGCCCAGATTGTCGGCGTCTCGAGACAGACCATCGGATTGATCGAGCTTGGCAAATATAATCCTTCCCTCAGCTTGTGCGTGGCCATTTGCAAGGCTCTCTCGCGTACTCTCAATGATCTGTTCTGGGATGAAGACTAGACTGGCAAGGCGTTTATTTGGGACCAACAGACCGTATTCGTGACCATGTTAAGGAGGGGATGCCAAGATCAATTACCATACCCAGGGCACAGAAACATCCTGACGAGTTTTTTTTACTATGTATGTTCAACAATTAAGTACCGTTCATTTAATCCAGATCATCCTATAAGGAGTGACTTCATCTATCATGCCATTACATAAAACAAGCAAAGCATTCACCTTGTGCCTGCTCACCGCCTCCATCCTGGGCACATCCCTGATCCCTGACGGAAAAGCGTACGCTTCTCCCCCGGATGCCATCCAAGGACAGGTTACAGAAGTTAAGACTGCCCGAACATCGGATGAAAAAATAGCCGAGTGGGGGAACTGGGCCAAGGACCACGCATACCGCTTGGATACGATACAGCCCGCGGGTACGAACAACGGAACCACTCCGTTCAAGGATCTGGCCATGCTGAAGCCTTTGCTGCACGACAAACGCTTTGTATTCCTGGGGGAGAGTTCCCACGGCGTTGCCGAGTTCAATCTTGCAAAAACCCGATTGATTCAGTTCCTTCATCAAGAGATGGGATACCATGTGCTGGCTTTTGAGAGCGGTCTCGGAAATACCTCTCTCGCATACGGCAAAGCTGGACAACAGAGCGCAGAGCAAACCATGAAAGATTCCATCTTCGGCGTCTGGTGGTCCAAGGAAATCATGCCATTGTTCGAATATATCAAAACCTCCCGAAAGAGCGAGCAGCCGCTCGTATTGACAGGTTTTGATATACAGTTGCAAAATCCTTTGTTTGACGGAGCGTGGCTGAAGGATAAGGTTATGGCTGGGCGTCTTGCGGAAGCGGAGCAGAAACTCTCCGGCTACTCCGCTGGTACAGATCTTGCAGCTTACCGCCAAGAGAAGAGGCAGCTCATTCAAGTTTACAAGGACGCTCTGAAATCCTTGAAAACAGAGGCTAACGAGGCTCATCTGAAGCTGCTTTATCCGGATAACCCTAAGCTGACCACGCTGCTGGAGAGAAGCTTGAACGACCGGATTCGGGTTGCTGAGGAGTATGTGGAAATCTCCATCGAGTCTACGCTTGGCATGGAAAGCGGCGACTATACCCCGTTCCTTAAATCGATGGAATGGCGAGATCAAGCGATGTTGGATAACCTCATGTGGCTGGCTACCGAAGTGTACCCTACCGAGAAATTCATCGTCTGGGGACATAACGATCACATCCGTAAGGCTCAGACCGAAGTGATGGGCTCTCCGTATCCGGTTGCATTAATGGGAGAACAACTATCGGATGAGATGAAAAAATACAGTTATGTCCTTGGACTGTACCCGGCCAGCGGGAAAACCGCGGACAACATGGGCAATGTGCATGACGTTCTGCCGGCAGAGCCTGGTTCCATGGAATCCATTCTGTCAGCTGCAGGCGCACCATATACCTTCATAGATCTGCGTTACAGAAACCATGAGGCCGGAAACTCATGGATGTTCGAACCGCGGTTTGCCTACAGCTGGGGCATGATTCCAGAGAGCTTCGTGCCCCGTGATCAATACGACGGCATTCTGCTTATTGATAACGTGAAGCCGCCGGAGTATATAAGATCATCCGCTTCGTCGAAGTCTTCCGCACCTGCTGAGGATTAATATGCAGTCACCCTTATTATTCTAGTTATCTCTGGTGTTAAACCATTGCGTGCAATATCCCCCAACTGTCCTTTTTCCACAGGGTTCAAAGAGATCCATGACTCTGGAAACAGGACAGACAAGGGGATGTTTTTGCGCTATTTTATTGTATCGTAATGTTTCCCGAGCCGGTTTTGATCTTCACTTTATAGGTGCCATCTCCTGATCGGCCCTCGGTCTTGCGATTGCTTTCACTTCTGTCCTCCAAAGGGAGAGAGACAGACCGGCGTCCGCTCCCCGATTGCAAGAGCCATTCGGCATTCGGGGTTTCTTCTCCCAGCTTCAGGTTGACGTTTCCGCTTTTGACCGTCACATCCACATCATGATCGATACTCGTAAAGGCCAGCGAGATGTTACCGCTCTTTCCTTTTAATTGCAGGCTCTGGCTTTGCAATCCGGTACCCGTTACATTGCCGGAAGAGCCCTCTATCTGAACTTTACCTGCATAATCCTGCGGAATTCGAACCTTAAGCTGCGGCATCCTGCCGATATTCAACATGCGGATGATGTCATTGTCTAAATGGATCTTTACTTGGTTGTCGGCCTGATCCACAACGGCCTTCGCGGGTTTGTTATGACTGAGCAGCGAAACTTCCAATGCTTCCACGTCCGCTGTCTCCACATGCAAGCTTGTGCTGCCATGCTCAATCTCTACTACTTCAATTTGCTGAAGAGATACAATCTGGGTATCTTCACTTGCACCGTTTGAACTGCATGCACTGAGCAGAAACAAACTCAATACCCCTAATATCGCAACTGTATATCGTTTCATCTCTATCTCCACCCCTTATCAACGTTGATGCCATTATATTAGGTGACGTTACGTCATCTTCAAGCATTTTTTTCTTCCCTTCAAAAAACACAAAAAAAACACCGCCTCATAGCGGTGTCTCCTCCTGTGCAAGAATGGAGCTTATTCGGGTCAGCGGCTTGTCTAATATAAATCGAACATATTCACTTCATAACCCTGGGCCTTGAGATAATTGAACATCTGAGCCCGGTGGTGCTGGGCATGCGTAACGATTTCAATCAGCCACTTGGCTTGCGTGGAGCCATGCTCCAAGTAGAAGGGCTTGGTCTTTTTCTGCATAAACTCTTCATCTGTCAACCCGCTCATATACGACTTTACATCCGCAAGTCCCCTGTTCATCCAAGCCATAAGCTTGTCCTTGTCCCCGCCGTCGGCAGCAATACTCGCTTCAAGCTCTCGAATCTGCTCTTCACTATTCTCCTGCAAAATCAATAAATCGGCAGCAGGCACGGATACGAGATGGTGCACCAGTTCTTGAAGCGACCTCATATTATGAGCCGGCTTGTAATCCCAATCCTCTGCCGAAATTTTGGCAATCAGATTGGAGGTTGTCTTCACGATGTGCTCCAGTTCCTCGAACAGCAGCTGCTTCATTTCCTTTAAATCACTCATTTGTCTTCACTCCTCTTTCTTATTTGGGGTTAGGGGAACATCTAGGTTCTAACATGAGTATAGAGTATAATAGTGACAACTATTGTCATAGTTATCAAAGAATACGGAGCTGATATTATGTCCAAATCCAAACGTCTCATGGAGCTGATGATGACCGTAAACCGAATACGGAAATTTACCGTGCGACAGCTGGCTGATCAATTCGATGTGTCTCCCCGTACGATACTGCGAGATCTTCAGGAACTGAGCGAGCTTGGAGTACCGCTGTATTCGGAGGTAGGTCCGCACGGCGGGTACCAGGTGTTGAAGGAGCGGATCCTTCCTCCGATTGCCTTCAGCGAGGAAGAAGCCGTTGCGATGTTTTTTGCCAGTCACGCCTTGCGCCACTATCTATTTCTTCCCTTCGAGGCCGAGTCTTCTACCGCACTTCAGAAATTTTATTATTATATGCCGGGTGACGTCCGGGACCGCATTGACCAGATGAAGAACCGGGTGGATTTTCTAACGCACACAAGACAGCAGAAAGCCGAATATCTTGGAGTTCTGCTGGAAGCATCCGTGGATCAGCGGGTGGTTACGATGCAATATGAAACGAAAAACGGCTATTCGGAGCGAACCATCCAGCCCGTAGGCATCTATGCCAGCAACGGCTTCTGGTATTGCCCCGCATATTGTTTTCTACGCAGGGACTTTCGTCTGTTCCGTTGTGACCGAATGCAATCCGTCGCTAATGATTCAACCGGAATCGAGCCGCTCGACCACCGTCATATCCACCTTGGAAACTGGGAGGAACATGGGTCAGAGAAGCCTGTGTATATCCGGATGATTGTCGATCTGAGCAGGGAAGGCGTTCGGCGCTGCGAGTCCGAATTATGGCATGTTCCTCATATGGATATAACGCCGGATGGAAGCGGACAGCTTAACCAGAACGTCCCCAGCAGCGAGCTTATGTATTTTGCCAAATTTTTTATCGGCTTAGGGAATGAAGCTACCGTGAAGGAGCCGAGTGAACTGGTGGAGTGCATGAAGGGGATATTGAACGAGATTATGGCGAAGTATGACTAGAGGAATGGATGAATGTTGGTAAACCAGCCTCATAAATAAAAAAAACGGCAGCAGCTTGTTCACCATCCATCCCAAGGTTCTGCAGAAGCCGCTACCGGCAGAGTCTGCCTATGCTTAGACTGTTGACTGTTCGTCTATTCAACACGGTGAAGCGCAGCAAGCGCGGACTCACGGTCCTTGAGAAAAGTGTTCATTTCTTACGGGCCCATCATTAGATATCCTAAGAAGGTATAGATAAAATAAGATAATAGCGCAAGCACGTTGCAAGCGATTAATAGGAGGTCCCTGTTCGAATCGGTTCTCCCGTAGGAACGTATGGATAATACGATACCGAATGGCGGGATAACGACAGTAGAAACAAGGCCGTAATAGTGAAACCAGTGCCCGTCACGGACAAACAGAACCTCTATGATGAATAAGATAACAGGCAAAATGAATGTACAGGTGGAAACTTTACGTGCAGCGGAAACTTTCCGATTCAGTGTGATAACCTCCTTTTGCTTCGCTGTGATAAGGATCGAACCATGAGAACATCATATAACTCCTATGTTATTCCCTATTCTAAACTATCCCCGCACGGAGGTCATGCATAAACTTTCAAGCGTATATTCGTGCAGAACAACAACAATCCCCGCCAAAGCAAACACCCAAGTGTTCATGTCTGCTTGGCAGGGAATGGTTCAGTTCTTTGTCTCTACTTAATTAAATCCGTCAGCCCTCCGCACGATATACCGAATGACCGCCTTTGACGGTCTCCAGTACGCGAAGGCTCCCCTCGCGCTTCTCGAGCAGCACGAAATCGGCCCTTGCTCCTCTCTTCAACCCATCATAATCCGCCAGCCCCATCGCCTGCGCCGGCAGCATTGAAGCCATATCCCAAGCTTCGGGGAATGAACACAGTCCCGACTCCGCCAGCCTCTGCACCGCTTCGAGAAGCATCATGGCTGAACCGGCCAGCAGTTCAGGCTTGCGGGCAAGATGCAATCGGCCTTCCGGCGTTAAGATGACGTCGCCACCGATATGGGTCTCGTATTCTCCTGGCGGCATCCCGCTTAAATAGACAGCATCACTTACGAGCAGAGTTTTGGTCAACTTGGCGCGGAGAATCACCTTGATGACCGAATCCGGCAGATGATAACCGTCCGCGATCACACCTGCCCATAACTGGTCTTGTGCAAGCTGCTCCCATATGTAATTCGGATGGCGCGGCAGCGTCAGATGCGCACCATTGCCGAGATGAGTAGACATGGTCGCTCCAGCAGCCACCGCTTCCCGGATTTGCGCAGGCGTAGCGGCGGTATGACCGATGGATACAACGATTCCCGATGAAACGCACTTTCGGATAAAATCCGCAGCATTCGGCCACTCCGGCGATAACGTGAGGATACGAATCCGGTTCCCCGAAGCTGCCTGCCATCTTGTAAACAGTCCCCAATCGGGAGCCTTGATAAACCCGGAATCATGCGCTCCCCGGGGCCCTTCCTCCGATGAAATGAACGGTCCTTCCACATGAACCCCGCCAATGGTTGAACCGACCCTTTCATCCTCCAGGCAAGCCGCGTCGATAACACGAAGGATTTGTTCGATTTCATCATCGCCGTTGGTAATGACGGTTGGGTAATACAGCGTTACGCCCTTCTCCCATAAACGTCGGGTTACCTGAATGACCGTATCCGTTGTGAGCGGCAGCGAGTTCAAATCATATCCATAACCGCCGTTAATCTGAAGATCGATTAATCCGGGCGCGATCCATATCGTCTCTTCGCCTTCCCCAGGCAGCAGGCTGTCGATTCGGCCATCAGGGCTCCATGTGACCTGAATCCGCTCTTCCGATGCATAATGAAGGCCTGTGCGAACACAACGCTGGCTATCCATTCCGGATATCCCCGTATGAATCCCGATCCACGTACAGCGTGCAATCCGGATGCTGCCGAAGTATACTCGCCGGGCAGGCTTCGCTTATTTCGCCGTACAGCGCCCGTTGTACCGCCGCTCGCTTGCTCGCACCGGGAACAACGCAGAACAGCTGGGCACCCGACATTAAAGCCGGGATGGTAAGTGTCAGTGCATATTTCGGGACCTCCTCCAGATTGGCAAAGCAGCCATCGTTCACCTGCTGCTGTCGGCAATCCAGATCCAGCTTGACCTGCTTCACCCATAACGGATCGGCAAAATCAGCCACCGGCGGGTCGTTGAAGGCGATATGCCCATTCTCGCCAATACCCAGAACCACCATATCGATCGGTGACTCGCGAATCAACCGGCCATATCTCTCGCATTCTGCTTCAGGATCATTCATGCCGTCTAGTAGATGCACTTCCCCTGGAGATACCCGATCAAACAAGCTCCGGGAGAGGAAGCTTCCGAATCGCTGAGGCGCAGACCGGGGCAGACCGATGTATTCATCCATATGAAAAGCCGTTACCCGGCTCCAGTCCAATCCCTGCGATTGAACCAGCGCTGCCAGGCATTCATTCTGGGAGGGGGCAGCCGCAAATACGATTCGGATACGCTCCTTCTCAGCCAGAAGGCGCTTCATAGCCGCATGGATATCCGCGGCTGCCGCCTTGCCCATCGCTTCGCGGTGATCATGAACACAGACCCTCAGCCGATCTCTAATCTCTTCCTGAACAGGCTTCATGCCGTGCTGGGACATGTAGATTACCTCCATTCTTACAATGCCGGCGTTCCGGTCTGCAGTTCGATTTCCTTGCGCTGCCGGGACGCTTCATAGGTGCCCAGAATAATCTCCAGTGAATGTCTGCCTTCCTCCCCGGTAACTACAGGCTCGCGGCCTTCGCGTACGGCATATGCCATATCCTGAATTTGCAGACGGTGACCGTCAGGTATTACTTTGAACGGCTCGAATTCGGGCAGCTGTACCGGCTCCCCTTCGATCTCCAGGGACACAATCGTATCTTCTTCAATGACGAGCACTCCCTTATCCCCATGGATTACTAGCCGCTGCCCTTTACCGTCGCGGGCCGTTGTTGTTATCTCCAGAACGCCGAGCGCGCCATTCGCAAATTCAAGTGTCGCGATGACCGTATCCTCGACTTCGATATGGCGCAGGACCGCCTTCGCCTTTGCCGATAAGGAGGCAACCGGTCCAACGAGCCATTGCAGCATATCCACGGTGTGAATCCCCTGATTCATCATCGCTCCCCCGCCGTCCATCGCCCAGGTCCCTCTCCAGCCTGCACTGTCATAATAGGCCTGATCACGGTAAAGCATGACATACGCCGAGCATAAACTGAGCTTTCCAAGCCGTCCTTCCGAGATGACCTGACGGGCATATGCTGCCTGCGGAGACATCCGGCGTGGAAAGACGGTGGCGAGCAGCACGTCGTTCGCTGCGCATACCTCAATCATGCGCTCCACATCGTCTAGCCGGATCGCCATCGGCTTCTCCACCAGCACATGTTTGCCCGCCTGCGCAGCCATCGCTGTCTGCTCTGCATGCATGCCGCTTGGCGTGCAGATGCAGACCACCTCCACATCACCGCGCGCAAGCAGCTCTTCCATACTCCCGCATATATCTCCACCATACTTTTCAGTCAGCTTGACGGCTGACTCCCGTTTCGTATCGTATACGGCGGCAAGCACCGCTTCCTCCGTATTTAGGATGCCCTGGGCATGAATATCCGCAATAATGCCGCAGCCAATCAAACCGAATCCTACCGGTGACTTTTTCTCCGTCATATTGTCCGTTCCTCCTCCATTACGTTCTGGTCTGCAAGACTGCGCCTTCCCTATTCCCGGCAGATGATCTGCGCTCCCTCGTCTGCCGCTACAGTAGCCTCCGAAGCAGTGTAAATATCATGATGAGAGATCAAGCCGCGTTCTCCCTCCACCCGATTCAGGAAATCCTGCGCAAGCGAGAACGGCGGCGCCTCCAGCGGCACAGAACGCAGCTCCTGATTGGTGATAACCAGCACAACCTCGTCTCGCGACAATAACGGATCTCCTTCAAGCCGAATTTCCGCGATGCCCGACGTACCCGTAATGAATATTCGGCCATCTCCCCAGGTCCAGCTGCCTGCCGGTGTGTGCCAGTCTGCGTAGAGCTGTGCCGTTATGCCACCATCCATAAACACCTGAACGCCTGCCGCATCATAGAAGGTCGGGTATTCCGGCAGGATATGCTTCGCCAGATAACCGGATACCGTCTTCACTTCCCGGCCTGTCAGCCATCGCAGCAGATCAAAATCATGAACGAGGAGATCATTCAGAATGCCGCCGGATTGCGTTCTGTCAAAATGCCATGCCGGGCGGGTAACCGGATTCAGCCGATGCGGCTTGCGCATCGAAATATGAACGATATCCCCCAATTCGCCGGACTGGATCAGCCGATGGACAGTATACATGGAGGAACGAAAGCGCTCGGTCAGCATCATGCCCACCTCGATCCTGCCGCGTTCCAGGACGCCGTGCAGACGGCTCAGCCCTGCCCGATCCGTCACTGCAGGCTTGTCGATCATAATATGTTTACCGCGCTGCTCGCACAGCTCGATGACGTCAATCTTCTCACGGTTGATCGCCGCGCAGCCGATGACCATCACTTGTTCATCGGCGAGCAGCGACTCCCGATCCCCGATCAGTTCCAAACCATACCGCTCGGCAAGCGAAGAGGCTAATACCGTATGGTCCGGTTCATATAACCCGGCGCATTCCCATCCAAGCGCCTGCATCTCCTCAATAAATATGCCGATATGGGCATGCTGGCAGCCGATAATACCAAATTTCCGTCCGTTCCCCATCATCCCGCCGACACCTCCACAGCTTGCAGCCACTCCCTGATGATCCTCAGATCATAAGCGAGCCGTTCCTTCGGCGGATAAGGCGCTGCGCATTCCAGCGTCAGCCAGCCCTTGTAGCCCTGTTCCCGAAGCCCTCGGAGCAGCCCGCTGTGGTCCACTTCTCCTTCACCCAGCCGGCACTGCAGGAAGAATTCTTCCCCGTGACGGGTTACATTCTTGAATGTCCCCGGGGCCCCTCCTTGCCCGATCCGCTTCTCATCCTTGATATGCACATGGAACAGGCGGCTTCCAAGCTGCCGAATCGACTCTTCCCCAAATTCCGTGTCTGTGATGTACATATTCCCCGCGTCATGAATGAGGCCGACATGCTCCTCGCCGATCATATCCAACAATCGCAGGCCGCTATCCGCGGTTTCCACCAGGCTCTGATTGTGAATCTCCAATACGATGCGCTTTCCTGCCGCATGGGCTTCCGCTGCACATCGCCGAATCCAGTAAGCAGCCTTGGCATAATGATAGTCCTCCGCCAGGAATGCATTCGGCCCTCCCTGAAAGATGCGGATCATGTCCGCTTCCAGTTCCACCGCGCGTTCAAGCAATCCCAGAAACTGATCATAGGCCACGGCACATTCCGCATCCCCGCTTGTCGAGAAATGCCCCATATAACCTGCCAATGCCGGAATCTCCAGACCGTGTCCCTCGGCAATGCTTCTCATCTCGCGGACTCGCGGAAGGGAGCTCTCCGGGCTTAGATGCGGCTCGCGGCTCGCGATTTCGATACCGTCAAAACCAAGCCCAGCCGCAACCTTCATCGCTTCATGAATGCTGTAATCAATGAGTGATCCGCTGAATGCCGCTATTTTCATCTTCTCTTTCACCCTTTCCACTGTGCCAGACCTTCTCGAATCGTTGAACGAACACTATTATTTAATCCCGGCCATGTTGTGGTTCTGTACAAAATATTTCTCGGCAAACAGGAAGACCAGCAGGATCGGAACCAGGCTGACCAGTGCTGCCGCAATCATAAGCTGCTCATTCCCGGTCCACTGTCCGGATAAGGAGAGAATTCCGATGGGAAGCGTATACTTCTCATTAGAGGTCAAATAAATGACAGGTGTCAGAATCTCGTTCCACTTGCCCATGAACGTAAAGATCGCTAGCGTCGCAAGCGTGGGCCTGGCCATCGGAATAAAAATCCGCATATAAATCTGGAACGGATTGCAGCCCTCCATCTTGGCCGCTTCCTCATACTCTTTAGGTATATTCATGAAAGCCTGCCTCATGAGGAAAATACCAAACGGCTGAGCCAGCCATTCGATGATCCACAGCGGCGTGAGGGTATCCAGCATGTTCAGCTTATTAAAAATAATAAAGTGCGGGATGATGATTACGACCGCCGGAATCATCATCGTGCCGAGCACCAGCACGAACAGCGCGCTTTTCAGTGGAAAGCGCAGTCTCGCAAATGCAAAACCGACCATAGAGCAGGAGATCAGGGCGCCGATAACAGACAATAACGCGACAAAGATGCTGTTTAGCGTATATCCGCCAATGTTCCCCAGCTTGAACACGTCCGCGTAATTGGACCACTGGAACACCTCGGGGATCCAGCGAGGCGGAACCGTTGTATATTCCTTATAGGTTTTAAGTGAATTCATGAGCGCCGACAGAAACGGCACGATCATGATCAGGGAGCTGATCCCGATCAGTACATATCCGAAACTCTTTCCCAGCAGCTTTTTTCTCATTCATGTCCCTCCTTCGCTCTGGCGCTGTTCCCCTGATGCGTTCTCTTGTCAACTCGATCAATCATAATGCACCCACTTCTTCTGGGCTCTAAGCTGTACCAGCGTCAACAGGAACAAAATCATGAACAGCACCCAGGCGATGGCGGAAGCATAACCCATACGCATAAATGTGAAGCCTTCCCGGTATAAATACAGCATCATCACCAGACTGGAGTTGTTGGGACCTCCCGCCGAGCTGATGTCCCCTCTGCCAGTCAACACGTAAATCTGCTCAAACGCTTGGAACGTGGAGATCGTACTCATGATGACAACCAGGAAGGTCGTTGGCGAGATCAACGGCACCGTAATATAGCGGAATTTGCGCAAAGCCCCTGCACCATCTATCTCTGCGGCTTCGTACAAATCCCCGGGAACGCTCTGCAGACCTGCCAGATAAATGACCATGATATAACCGATCCCTTTCCAGACCGCGATGAAAACGAGCAGCGGAATGGCGAGTTTCGGGTCCTGCAGCCAGCCTTGCCCCGCCAGCCCCAGCTTGGCAAGCAGTGTGTTCGCCAGACCGAAGCGAGGATTAAATACGGCATCAGCAACGTACAGGATGACGGTCCATGAGGATATGACCGGAATAAAGTGGGCCATTCGAAACCATTTAAGCCCTTTCAAGCGCTGGTTCAGCGCTACGGCCAGCACAAGCGCCAGGAAGGTCTGAAGCGGCACGAACAGGACCGCAAAATACAGTGTGTTCGATAACGAACGCCAGAACATCGAGTCGCCGGCCATGCGCCGGAAATTGTCCAGTCCGCTCCACTCGGGCGGATTCAGCATATCGTAATCGGAAAAGCTGAAGTACAGGGATGCAGCGAGAGGACCCGCCACAAAAATAATAAAGTGGAGAAGATAGGGGGAAGCCATAAGCAGCCCCCATCTCCCCTCATGATCCCATTTCCGTTTTCGGGCGGGCTTTCCTTTCGGCATCGGATCGGCTTTGAGTGCTGCATTGTCGTTTAGCATATTGCCCATTTCACTCCCGCCTTTCTTCCAGCCTTGTTCTATTTTTTATAGAAATCATCGAGGACCGCTTGAACAGCTGCGTCCGCATCACTTAAAGCTTGATCGATTCCGGTATCGCCCAGGAAAGCACGCTCCGCATTCTCATTGAATTTACCGACCCATTCTTCCCACACCGCATTGTTGTCGAGCGTCTGCGCGAACTCCAGACTATCCAGGAATGCCTGGCGGTTAGCCGGCTGTTCTCCGGCCTTCAGGAACACTTCGGATTCCGCTACGGATTTCTTCACCGGCACGGCTTCGCCAAGCTCGGTCCATTGCTTCTGCACCTCGTCCTCCGTAGCCCAGTATTTAATCCATTCCCAGGCAGCCGCCGCTTTTTCCTCACCGGACTTCTGATTAATGACCCATGAATTCGCAATCACCGGAGATACCCGCTTCCCGTCCGGACCCTTAGGCAGGAGCGCTACATCATAATTCAGGCCCGCTTCATTCGCTGCCTGCACCCGGGCGTAAATGCCGATCCGCATGGCAGCCGATCCACTTGGAAATACGGCGGTATTGCTCTGGAAGCTCTTCAGATCTACCGGATCCGTAATGATTCCGCGCTGCATGCCGTCAACCATCCATTCAAACGCCTGCTTGTTCTCGGGTGAATGGATGATGGAGTTCTCCGCCTTCTCATCAAGAGCACCGCCGCCATAGGATTTCATCACGGAGAACCAGCCTTCGGTAATGCTGAAGAAGGTAAGTCCGAACTGGTTGACACTTGCGGCGTCAAAACCGCTGTCCTCGGCCGTTTTTCCGCCCGCATCCACCGTCAGCTTGGCAGCCGATGATTTCAGGTCCTCCCAGGTCCACTCATCCGAAGGATACGCGACCCCTGCTTTATCAAACAGATCCTTGTTGTAGAACAGAACGCCAACCTGAATGCCCTGCGGTACGCCCCAATAGCGCCCGTCTGCGTCCTTGTTGAAATCGAGACCGTAATATTCATCCGCCTTCAGATCCTTGGCTATCCAATCGGTCAGATCCTTGGCCGCGCCGCGCTGGGCATATTTCATCACGTATACGCCGTCGGAGAGCCACACATCCGGTGCTTGACCGGCGGCAATCTGCGTATCCAGCTTCTGATAGAACTGGCCGTAAGGCGCGCTTTGCGTTTTCACCTTAATGTTCGGATGCTGCTTCTCGAACTGTTCGATCAGCTCCTTCATCTTGGCATCGGAGCTGTCGCTGGAATAATATCCGAGCAGGATTTCGACTTTCTTCCCATCGTCGCCTCCGGTACCGGGAGCCGATGTCCCGCCTTTTCCTTCACTGCCACTGCTGCAACCGCTAGCAATCATGGATATCAGCAATAAGGCCGTTAACCAGCTGTAGAACCCTTTTCTCTTTTTCACAAATCCTCGCCCCCTGATTCAATTGAAATGGATTAATGAGATTGTAGTTGATAAGTATCGGCAGCGCCCATGTGCTTTCTTAGCCCACTTGTGATTTCTTGCTGCGGCATCATGTATTTTTATTTACAACTTGTGTTTTTTTGCTACAATGTTCCTTACATTCCCTACTTCAATGCCAGGAAGGCGGAAGAACGATGAACATCCAAGGAATATCCATCGGTAATCTGACCATTAATCAACGCTTGTTCGTTCTGATCATCCTCTTCATCGGTCTTCCTTTCTTTCTGCTGGGCAGCTTCTGGTACCAGTCTTCTACTGAGGCGATTGAACAGTTTGCCGCTGGCGCGAACAAACGCATTATCGAGCAAACGAATGTGTCTCTGGATTCCTACATATCCAATCTGGAGAATTCCACCTATCCCTTTATCCATAACCCGCAGATCCAGCAATTTCTCTCGACCAGCCAGCTCACACCGTATTCCTACTTTCAGCTTGCCACTAAAGTGGAGAACGACTTGTTCGCCCAGATGATTTACGGCCGGTCCGACATCATTGGCATCTCGCTTGTCGCCGATAACAAGCGGCAAATCACCGATTACGAAAGTGCGCCCGGACTGCTTGATATGAGTGAAATCCGCAAACGCAATCTATCCTTCCAGGCACAACTGGACCAATTCAGCGATTTCCAGATCATCGGCCTCAGCCGGGTAGGAAAAACTCCTGCCCTTACCGTAGCACGAAAGCTGTACGACAACTCCTCATTTCTCTATAAAGGCCTGTTGATTGTCGATCTTAACCTGAAGCAAATCGGGGCAATCTGCTCCAACGATTCACTGGGCGGCTTTGACGTCTGGATTATGGGCAGAGGCGGACAGGTCATCTACCATCCAGACTCGAATCTGGTTGGGTCCATCGTCGAACAGGGGCTGTTTGCACGTATTCAGAACCAGAACTCTTCCTTCTTCCGTCATCAAGACGCAGCCTCCAGCACTGAAAAAATGGTTCTGCATGAACGTTCTCAGATCACCGGCTGGACGGTCGTCGCCGATCTGCCGCTGAACAACCTTATCGGCGGCTTGATCACCCAGCGCAATTACTCGCTTGCCGCCGCAGCTATGCTTATGATTATTGCATTGGCGCTTGTGGGCGGTTTCTCCTTATCCTTGACAAGGCCGCTCTCCATGCTGCAAAAATTAATGGCTCGTGTTGAGCGGGGCGATTTTGTTCTTCCTACCAAAATGAACCGGTTCCGCAACCATGAAATGACCGCCGTATTCCAGAGTTTCTACAGCATGACGGGAGAATTGAAGCGGCTCATCCGGGAGGTTCACGATTCCCGGCTGAAGGAACGGGAGCTTATGATCAGGCAGAAGGAATCCGAGCTCCGCTCCATGCAATCCCACATCAATCCGCATTTCTTGTACAATTCACTGGAGATTATTAATTCATATGCCATCGCGGATGATCATATGGATATCAGCCGCATGACGCGGGCGCTTGCCCACATGTTCCGTTACAATATCGGCCACGCCGGATCAGTTGTACCGCTCCGGGAGGAGATGAGGCATGTCCAGTTTTATCTGGATCTTCAAAGTGCCCGGTTCCGCAAACTGCAGATCGATATAGATGTGGATGAACACGACTTGGATCGCGTGAAGGCCGTGAGGCTCACGCTGCAGCCGATCATAGAGAATGTGTTCATCCACGGATACCGCGGTAAGAAACCCCGCTACCTCGGGATTAGCACCCGTGCGGAGGGGCACTATTTTGCCGTCGTGATTCAAGATAAGGGGATTGGGATGAATTCGGAGAAGAAACGGCATATAAGAGGCATCCTGCAAACTCCCGAGAATCCGGAAGACGAATTACGGAGCAACGAGGGGGAGGAACCCACCAGCGGAATCGGTCTCCTGAACGTCCATCAACGACTGCAGCTTACCTTCGGTGCGGAATATGGCTTGCACCTTGTGCAGTCCGTGCCTGATGAAGGCACCCAGTTTGAAGTCAGGCTGCCATATATGACTAGCGAGGAGGCACATCATGTACCGGTTAATGATGATTGACGACGAATATGCCATTCATTTGAGTATGCGAAAGCTTGTCGAAAGGTCCGGTCTCCAGGTTGAGATCACGGGAGAGGCGGAAGACGGGGCTGAGGCGCTTCAGATGCTGGAGGACAGCCGGCCGGATCTGATTGTAACCGACATTTGCATGCCTGAAATGGACGGACTGGAATTTATCCGCCGGGTCAGAGAAACTCATGCACACATGCAATTCATTATTTTGTCCGGTCACGATAATTTCGAATTTGCACGTCAGGCCATGCGCTACGGCGTGTCGGATTTCCTGCTGAAGCCCATCGATCCGGAACAGTTCCATACGACACTTAAACGTGCCTGCAAGGAACTCGATAACCGAAAGGCGAGTTTCTCCCGGCAAACGGAATGGACGCTTGCACAGCAGCGATACAAAACCAGGCTTGCTGAGCTGCTGTGGTCTGTTGAGGAACAGGATGCCTTGGAACTAACCGATGAAATGGTCACCCATTTTGAAACGATGGGACCTATTGGAGTCAGCTTATCACAGTATGCCCCTATGCTGATGCAGGAGTTGCTGTCTGCGCTTGAAGAACGCGGCCTGGTGCTGGGTATGACAATCGGCGAGCACCCGTGGTCGCAGGATGACCGTGCTGCCTGCCGCCGTCAAATGACAGAGAAGATTCAGGAGATGCTTGAGTTAATTAAGGGCTCCAGAAATCTTGGCGCTCACCACAATATTGTGAAAGCCAAGCGGTACATTGAGGAAAACTACGCGATGGAGGATTTGTCCTTGCAGGAGGTGGCAGACTCACTGGGGATGTCGGTGACGTATTTAAGCCGTACCTTCAAGAATGAAACAAATATGAACTTTGTGAAATACCTGGTCCAGATCCGTATGGAAAAAGCGAGGGAACTGCTTGCGGAGTCTGAGCTATCCGCTCAGGAAACGGCCTATCGTGTCGGTTTCTCGGACTATGTCCATTTCAGCAAAACATTTAAAAAATATCATGGCCTTACACCATCCGAATACCGAAAACAATGTAAGGCCATGAATGGAGGAAAATGAGACGGCGGGTGCTTCTTCAGCTTGTTCTCCCGTTCATCCATCTCTCAGCCCTGACAAGAAGCTGCTCAACAAACGCATTCTTCTCGTCGGAATATTGGAGCAGGCCCCGGGCCCCTTGTGAAACGATCCTTCGTTTGATCTCACTGACTAACCCCTGCTGTTCATCGATAAACCATTCCGCCCACTGCTCATCATAGGACTCCAAATGAATGGCTTCATCAATCGTCATGATGGACCCTCCTGAAAGCGCTGTAAGTGTGTGCCAGGAATTTCGATCCCAAACCGTATGGACTGCTCCAAAAACGTATAACATTGCTTCAGATCAAATCCTGTGACTCTATCATGCCCTTCATCGTTTGAGTTGGCAAGAGCCCATGTTCTATCCGTTATTGTTCACGCGTGTCTTAATATCGACTCTCCACAATGGCCGGTGCAAGTACCTGGTCCGCATACCTGTGAGCCTCTGCCTGAAGTACTTCGTCACTTATCCGATCGACGTTATACGCCACGAATGCAGGCAGATAATTCACTTTGCACCGGTTCAACGTGGCTTGAATCGGACGCAGCAGTTCACTGGCGGTATACCAATTGTCGCCACCTGCACGATACCCTTGTTCCAAGCCTGCCGCCGTGGTCGCCAGCATAAATTCCTTCCCCCTCAGACTGTTGCCTTCCGGTCCGAACGCCCACCCGAAGGTGAGCACGTCATCGAACCATTTCTTCAGCAGGGGCGGGCAGCTGTACCAGTAAAACGGAAATTGGAACACCACCCGATCATACTGGAGAATAAGCTGTTGCTCCCGCTCGATATCAATATTCCAGTCCGGATACTCCTTATAAAGATCCCGAATATCTACATTTCCATTTGTATTCTGCTTGGCTTGCTGCATCAAGGCGCGATTGGCACGCGAGTTCTCTAGATTCGGATGAGCCACAATCACCATAATTTTCATAATCAGTTCTCCTGTCCGGTTTGGTTTGTTTGACACCCCCATTATGTTTCGGATTGGCAGCTTTGAAAAGTACGCTCTTTTTATGTACTTAGTCCGGTTCATCGTACATATTCATGCCATGCATAGTACGAAAAAACGTACTAAGTATGATAAAGAATAGTACTGGGTTTAAACCGGATACTATGCTAAAGTATCAACCATCAAGCCTATCCAATGATCAAATACGGACTTCCGCTGGGAGATGAGAATATGAGAACAACGAGTCATGAGGAGTTTAAAACCAAAGGCATACTGACCACGCTGCAATTAATAGGCGGCAAGTGGAAGCCGCTGATTCTGTTTATACTGCTGCAGGACGGAACCAAGCGGTTCGGAGAGCTCAGACGTATGCTTCCAGGCGTTACCCAAGGCATGCTTACGAATCAGCTTCGTGAACTGGAACAGGATGGGCTCATTGTACGCAAGGTATATCAGGAGATTCCGCCCAAGGTGGAGTACTCCATCTCCGACCATGGGAAAACCTTGGACAGCGTTCTGGCAGACATGTGCACCTGGGGATTTCAGCATTTGGATTATATCGGCCATGTAAACCGGCAAAGGGATGACAGCCATGAGAAAAATGCGGGCGGACTGTAAACGCAGCCCCCTTACATGCGAGATGGACTCCATTCTGGCATAGGGAGGGAATGGAGAATGGATAAAGCCGGTCCCGAGGGGAGCGGCTTTATCTGCTGTTTCAAGAGCAGATATTCAAAAATTTTTTTTCTTCCAAGTATTGCTTTATATATCGTCACGATATATATTTATGTCGTAACGATATATAATTGGAGGAACTCAGATGTATGAGCTTTTTGTATTAGGTGAATTGGTGACAGGTGATAAGCACGGATACATGCTTCAGGAAATTCTTAAAAATGCGGGCGGACCCTACCGCCAGATCAGTTCCGGCACGCTGTACCCTCTGCTCTCCCGCATGGTGGATAACGGATGGATCCATCTTAAGCTCGACGAAACCGGCGGAGGGAAGCGCCCCCGAAAAATCTATCAGATCACCGATGCCGGGCAGCAAAAATTCCTGGAGCTCATGGAGAAGCCGCTGGAATTCAACATGGATACGGAGCACCATTTCCATTTCAAAATGGTGTATTTCCGGTATGTTCCGAAGGAAATCCGATTGGCCTGCCTGGAGCAGTATTTGATTTATCTCGAAACCAATCTGAAACATGTGACGGAATTTGAAGCCGAGATCACGTTTTACAAGCCTGAGCCTGAGAAGCAGCGGCTTCAATTGATGAGAGTACTGGATCATCGGAGGCAAATGGGGCTAACGAATATCGAGTGGATCAGACAAGAAATCGAGGCTGTTAAATCCACCGAAGAATAGGGGTCAGCCTTAGCAGAGATTCAATATGAGGAGGAATAAGGAATGGAACGTTTATGGACGAAGTCGTTCATTCAGATGACAATCGGGATGTTATTTCTGTTTACGGGCTTCTATCTGCTGCTGCCCACGCTCCCCCTCTATATCAAGCACTTGGGCGGCTCGGAATCCCAGGTTGGATTGGCGGCCGGTGCGTTCACGCTGACGGCGGTTGTCTTTCGCCCGATTGTCGGAGGACTAGTGGACCGGTACGGCAGAAGGATATTTTATATTTGGGGCCTTCTATTGTTTGTCCTCTCGATGTATCTCTACGATTGGGTTGGCAGCATCCTGCTGCTGCTTGCGCTGCGAATCCTGCACGGTGCGAGTTGGGCTTTCTCGACAACCGCCATCGGAACGGTCATTACGGATTTAATCCCGGCCTCCCGACGCGGGGAAGGCATGGGGTGGTATGGAATGGCAATGACGGTTGCGATGGCGATCGGCCCCTTACTGGGCACGTATATCGTGGGTGGATATTCCTTTCGGACCTTGTTCCTGATTGCGGCCGGGCTATCCCTCATCGCGCTCATATTGGCCTATATGACCAGGGTTCCTTATGAAGCTAAACCCAGTGCTGGGCGGATTCAACTGGTCGAGAAATCCGTTCTTCCTGTCACGGCTGCAATCTTTTTCCTGGCTGTCGCATATGGCGGAATCACAACCTTTCTCCCGCTGTTTGCAGATTCCATCCGGGTCAATCCGGGAACTTTTTTCCTCGTATATGCAATCGCACTTACCCTGATTCGGCCCTTTGCCGGGAAGCTGTCAGACCGTTTCGGAGAAGCATTCATCATCATTCCATCCCTTATTGTCACGGCGGCAGCCCTGGTTGTCTTAAGTTTGTCAAGCGGATTACCTGGACTGGTTACAGCCGCAATCCTGTACGGTATCGGCTTCGGCTCGGCCCAGCCTGCACTTCAAGCAGCCACGCTCCGCATTGCTCCAGAGCATCGAAGAGGTGCAGCCAACGCCTCTTTCATGACGGCTTTCGATCTTGGTATCGGACTTGGCGCAATCCTCCTGGGCCTGGTATCCGAGCATATAGGCTATACGTATCTGTTCTCCGTAACCGCAGCCTCTGTCGTCGTTTCCTTGGCGATTTTCACAATCTTTGTGAGACGACTGCTCAAGCCTACAGACGTGGAAAAAACCTAAGGGTGCCGCGCCCGTTCATTCTCTCTCGTACCCGTAACCTCCGCACCCGCTTCCGAATAGGCTAACATAACTCATGTTAGATTGGAGCGATTGTACGCATGGCTCAATATGTACCACCGGTGAATATCCATACCCTCACGCATACGGCGCCCGGCCTTGTTATTCATTATCCGCAAGTATACGGCCTCGCGAATCGGCAGGTGGAGGACGTTATCAACCGGACTATACGGCAGCAAATCCAGGATATGCAGCATGCCCAGCAGCAGGTCCAGACGGGAACCCATCCGCAGACTACCGGAACTTTTGAGATTAAAACGAATGAGCGCGGCATTCTTAGCCTTGTTCTGACCAACTACACCTACTCCGAGCCTATGGCCCACGGTTATACGGTGACAAGAGCACTTATCTTCTCCACATTCACGGGAAAATCCTATGCCTTATCCGACCTGTTCCGTCCGGACTCCAATTATCAAGCCGTATTGGCGGCCGAGGTGAACCGTCAGATCAAGGCACGCAGCCTTCCTGTACTGGAGGGCACCCCGATTACCGTGTCCCCGAATCAGGACTTCTATCTGGCCGATAAATCACTGGTCCTCTTCTATCCGCTTTATGCCATCACGCCTTACTACGTCGGCTTTCCGATGTTCCCAATCTCGGTCTACGACCTGTTGGGCATGGCACCTGAGAACGGATTGTTATCGGATCTTGCGGCGGATGTGGTGTAACAATAGCGATCTGCACAGCACAATCGGTAGCAAGTCAAAAAAACAAACCCGAATCCCTGGCACCTTACACCAGAGTCTCGGGTTTGTCTGTTATCATCTCATGGTCGTTAGCTTTCGCTGCTTACACCATGATTTTGCAAATGTCATTCGTGAATTCCACCGGATCGGCAATCGGCAAGCCTTCGATCAGCAGCGCCTGATTATAGAGCAGATTCGTGTACAGCTTCAGCTTGTCCTGATCCCCCTGCAGTGCTTTCAGGGATGTAAACACCTCGTGGTTTGTGTTGATCTCCAGCACCTTGTCTGCCTGGATATCCTGTCCGTTCGGCATTGCCTTCAATATTTTCTCCATCTCAATGGATACATCGCCCTCTGTGGACAGGCATACCGGATGGGATTTCAGGCGTTTGGAGGCTTTAACGGATTTCACCTTGCCAGCCAAGAGGCCGCCCATGGCTTCAAAGAGCTCCTTGTTGTCGCTTTCTTCAGCTTCGTTCTCTTGCTTGTCGGCCTCTGAATCAATGCCAAGATCCCCGCTCGATACCGATTTGAATTCCTTCTCCTTGTATTTCATGAGCATCTTGATGGCAAACTCATCCACATCGTCGGTGAAGTACAGAATTTCATAGCCTTTATCCAGCACCATTTCCGTCTGCGGAAGCTTCTCGATCCGGTCAATGGAATCGCCGGACGCATAATAGATATATTTTTGATCCTCCGGCATTCTCGATACATACTCATCCAGCGAGACCAGCTTCTTCTCTTGGGAAGACGTGAACAGCAGCAGATCCTGAAGATCTTCCTTGTTCATGCCGTAGTCATTGTAGACGCCGAATTTCAGGCCTCTGCCAAAAGATTCAAAGAATTTCTCATAATTCTCTCTCTCGTCTTTCAGCATGCTTTGCAGCGCGCCCTTCACCTTGTTCTTGATGTTCTTCGCAATCAGCGTCAGCTGACGATCATGCTGGAGCATCTCGCGGGAGATGTTCAGAGATAGATCCTCCGAATCGACCATCCCCTTCACGAAGCTGAAATAATCCGGCAGCAGGTCGCCGCATTTGTCCATGATCAGGACGCCATTGGAATAGAGCTCAAGCCCCTTCTCGTATTCCTTGGTGTAATAATCGAAAGGCGTATTCTCGGGAATAAACAAAATCGCATTGTATACAACGGCACCGTCCGCTTTGACATGGATGTGCTTCAGCGGTTTATCGAAGCCGTAACGCTTCTCGTTGTAGAAATTCTCGTAATCGGCGTCCGTCAGCTCGCCCTTGTTCTTGCGCCAGATCGGCACCATACTGTTGATGGTCTGCTCTTCCTGAACTTCCTCGAACTCGTTCTCGGCATCCTCCTTCGGACGCTGCGTTTTCACGTCCATCTTGATCGGATAGCGGATGAAGTCGGAGTACTTCTTAACGATGGCTCTCAGGCGGTATTCTTCCAAATATTCATCATACTGATCGTCTTCCGTATTCTCTTTGATCTTCAGCACGATCTCGGTTCCGATGGATTCCTTCTCAGCCGGTGTTAGGGTATACCCTTCCGCACCTTCGGATTCCCACTTGAACGCTTCGTCGCTGCCGAGGGCTCGGCTTGTCACGGTAACCACATCAGCAACCATGAACGCGGAATAGAAGCCGACACCGAATTGGCCAATAATGTTGTGGCCGTCCTTCGCTTCATTCTCGCTCTTGAACGCAAGGGATCCGCTCTTCGCGATGACGCCGAGGTTGTTCTCCAGGTCTTCCTTCGTCATTCCGATCCCTGTATCGGTAATGGTCAGTGTGCGGCTTGCTTTATCTGCGGTAATCTTAACGTAGTAATCTTCTTTGTTAAAGGTCAAGTTGTCGTCGGTCAGAGCTTTATAATAAATCTTGTCAATCGCGTCGCTGGCATTTGAAATCAGCTCACGCAGAAAAATTTCACGCTGCGTATAGATGGAATTGATCATCATCTCGAGCAGCCGTTTGGACTCAGCTTTAAACTGTTTTTTCGCCATGAAAAAATCTCCCTTCCAATCTGAACGAGGTTTCATTTAGCACTCTAGTCAGAAGAGTGCTAACACTTCTTCTATTTAAACATGTACCAATTTTTGATGTCAATATATTTGGAGACTTTCTGCAGAACAAAATAGGAACACGGCAGCCGATCAGCATAACACCGGACTTCTATGTGAATATCGGGAATAACCCTGTAACCGTAAAAAGGCCGCCTGAAAAGGTCAATTCGACCCTTTAGACAGCCTCTTCTTATTCACGGCTCCATACTGCTGCTTAATCTCTTGGATAGGACCGGACGAATCCACCACACGTAATACAGACCGCAGAGCAGCAGCACCCCGGCTGTGGCCAGGAAGGGGAGCCGGTAATCCTGCCGGGCCAGGATCAGGCCGGAAACCAGCGTTGCCCCGGACGATCCTAAACTCCGGAATACCGATCTCATGCCGGCATACAGATTCCGCTCCTGTTCATGAAACGCAGACATCAGCAGACTGTCCAGCAGATTGGACAGCATGGTCACACCTCCGCCCCGCAGCAGGAACAGTGCTACAAACAGCCACACGGGCAGGATCATGGATAAAGCGGCAAACAGCAAAATATTGACGATGAATACCGAAAGAACACGTAAATAGGTAACCATAATAAACAGCTGCCTCTGGACAGCTGCTCGAACTCACTTTTTTTTGCAAAAGGATCCGTTTGCCTCGCAATCAAAAATCGCCGACACGCATCGCATCGACGATTATCCGTATACATAGGTTTCCTGCTCAACCGGTTACACCGGATTAGAGCATTCTTCTTCCCATCATGATGATGGTTTCCAGTAGTGACTTCCATTTTCCATCGGCTTTACGCGCAGCCACTGTTGCGTGGTCTGTCGTCTTGCGTGTAAGACTCCATTTTGTTGCCAGCTGGCATCGTTCCACTTCCTGACGGAGGTCGAGAATATGCTGCTTGGCAATATCTTCATTATTAATATTCATGGTTCATTCCTCTTCTCTTTATAACGATAACATTCCGACATTACCAATACCCGCAAGCTCCTCTTCCGTCCCCTTCACTATAATACTGCCATTGTTCACTCTAAGGTAAGGGTACAAAATGCCTTTAATTCTTTTTTCCCCGACAACCACATCTCCGAAGAGATCCAGCGATGAGATCGAATGTTTAATATCGTCCTCCGTTACATCGTCATCAAGAATGAATGTTCCATCTACAATAAAGGTTACTGGCTGTTCCAAAGCCAACAGCTGATCCTTCGACCAAGTCTCCTCACCGCTAACGAAAATAAAAGACTGCTCATAACTTAAAATTTCGGTATTCAGATTCGGGCAGCGTTCCCATATCAAATCCTCGATATCCTCGCTGCATATGATGAATGACGTGGACTGTATCTCTGATATAGCACGGCTGAAGGCATCACGAGTCACATCAGCCTCCATAATGATCGGCTGTTTGGTGTAGAACTTGTGGCCGTTGAATCGGCGAATGGTTCTTGCGTTTAGTCTCAATGGCTTGGTTACATATTCGAAGCCTGTCGGGATAACCTCCAAGGAACCATTGATCGCCTTCGCTTTATCATAGAAATATGGGGATTGGCTCTCATGAATAACCGCTTTGCCGTTCATACGAAGACTGTCAATCCCAGCTGCAAAACGCTCCATATCCAGGTCCTTATCCAGCTCCAGCACTCCGCTCATTACCAGACTGATGGGGTCGGTGATGGAGGCCAGATAGGCATTGTTCAATTTCAGTTTTCCCGACTCGAATCGGGGCTCATACTGATAGGCGTAAATCTCCGCGCTGGCTCCTCCCACTTTAAGAAGCGCTGAGGTAACGACACCCGCCAGATGCTGGGGAGTATACACCTCGCCGTTGACCACCAGATGAAGCTTACCGCTCTGGAACGCCTCGAAGGAGACTTCTTTGTCGATGATAACCGTGCCATTAACAAATACACGATCCGGGTGATCCAGCTGCTTAAAATATTCCTCATTCAGTCGCAGCGTCCCGTTGTAATAACGGTGACCTGCCGGTATTTCAAGCGTTTTGCCGATATTGCCTGCATTCTTCAGCATCGTCAGGAGGTGCGCCGTTTCTGCCCGGTATATGACGATGCCCACGTTGCCGATCCGTTCAATGCTTTTTACACTTTCCTCCGTTGCCTGTGTCAAATCCAGCATGCCTACATTTCCAATCATTTTGCTCATTTCATATCTTCCTCCCATATTTTTCTTAATTTCTTGATGGCGGTTTGCAATTTGTAACGAACCGTTGCTGCGGGCATTCCGAGTTGTTCTCCAATTTCCTGGCTGGACATTCCGAGCCAAAAACGTTTAAATACGATGTCGCTTTGTGATTGCGGCAAGCGGGCAAGCCACTCGGTCGTCTCTATATTGCGGCTTGAAACGGGAAGCACCGCTGCATCCAGATCATCCTCCCACGATACAAGCCGCTTCTCCCGTCGGCTAATATCGATCATGCGATTTTTGATGACTCTGAAGAACCAGGCCTTTTGCTTATGAAGGGGCAGGTCCGCCAGATTTGGTTCCTTGAGGGCCTTCATAAAGGCATCCTGAACCAGATCGTCTGCTTCATAAGCGTGCTTGGCGATGGATCTGGCATAACGTGTTACGTCGTCCTTCAGGCTTTCATAGAGATCACATACTTCCATTAGCCAACCTCTCACTTTTCGAATTGTCTTTCTTGTTAATATAACGTTTGGGCAAAAGAAACTGATGGATTTTCTTTTAAAAAAATTTAATTCGGCATTGAGCCGGCTGTGAGTCTTCGTATAAAAAAAGCGCTGACCGTGTTGACGGTCAGCGCTTTTTCAACAAAATTAATCCCACATGGAGAACAGCACCAGCAGAACAGTTGCCATACCCAGCATGAATGAGTATTTAGAAAACCAAATAGAACTCATCTCTTCCTTCACCCTGTATCCCTCCTCTTATTTACGGATCACCCTAACTTTCCAGCTTGACTACCCCTAGCCCCACCAGCTGAGCGCACACAGCAGCATAACCGCTACAAAAAAACCATCCATAAATTTGAGCTGAAGTTTGGCCACCCGAATCACCTCCTTATAAAGGCACATGAGCTTAAACTGAAATAGGTTATTCTATGATTTTGCATAAATTTATTGATTGACCAATTACTTTTTAAAAAATCTGCTCCGCCTGTTATCGCAACACTGCAGCTCCGTATCTCACACCCCCGTATCCCCTCTGAAAATTCATACAATTTTCCTTCTTCCTTCTCACTTGTCATTCCTCATGCTCGCTTTTCCATTAAACCACGCATCGTTTCCGTGATAGCCAGCTCATGGGGTGTCCAGGAAATCGGGCCGATCTGTCGCTCATACTTATCACCGCTCAGCACCAAGGGCTCCTTCGTCAGATACAGCATCTCTACCACCTCTTTCATCACCGGATTGAACAACCCGATCAGGGACAGCCCGATCCGCCCCAGCGGCATAACCGCCTTCCGCTTCCCGACAGCCCTCTGCGCAATCCGCACCAGCTCATGTCCCGAGATCACGTCTGGTCCGGGAATATGCCAGTTCTGTCCGTAGGATTCTTCCCTCGCCGCCACCTCGACGATCATCCGTGCGGCATCCGGCAAATAAACGTATTCACGGGGAACCCTCATATTGCCTACGAACGCAGTTGGCTTGCCTGCGGCAATGGCTTCCATGGTCACGGATAGATAGGATGCCTGGGCAGAGGGACCGTAATAGTCGGGAAGCCGTACGATCAGTGGTCGTGCCTTATGCCACCGCGATGAGAAGATCAATTCCTCGTAAGCCAGCCTCACCTTGCCCTTGCGAGTATGAGGTTTCTTGGGGTGTTCTTCTGTTGCCCTTTCCATTAAGCGGCGACCGTAAGGATAGATACCATCCACCACCACAACCTTGGCTCCCGTCTCCTCCGCTGCCTTCATCACCGACTCGCCTAGTGGCAGCAGCCTGGACTCCATCTCATGATAGGGAATATTGGCACTGTGAAAAATAATGTCCGCTTCTCCAGCAGCCCTTATGATATCCTCCGGTTTGAATGCATCCCCCGTCTCCAATGTGAGCAGAGGGGAATGGTTCAGTTGATCAGCCAGCTCATTCAGTTTCTTCATGGAGCGTCCGAAGGCTACCGTCTCGATTCCACGCTCAACCAGCTCTGCTGTCAATGGAGCTCCTACGCCACCTGTTGCACCCAATACAATCGCTTTTTGCATATAAATCTCTCCTTTTATTCAGTTATATTATTGATTGATCAATTACAATTACTGAAAAATATCATGCTCTTCCTGCACCGCGCATACAACTTCCATCATACGCGGTGTGGCACTAAAAAAGCGCCTGAGCATGCTTTATTTTTTGGGCATTAAATCCGGCATATCCATGGCCATGGCTGCATTACACAACATGCCCCGCGCCAGAAAATCGGAGATTTTCTTATCTGCGTCTTCAAAACCTGCTGACACAAAGGCATTTCCAACAAGATCCCGTATCTCATTAATCCCCTGCTGCATCGCTTCGCGGATGGGTGCATCCTGAATCGTCTGTGCCTGCATCTGCAGCAGTATTTCACTGCGATAGGATTGCATGATCCCTTCGTAAGCCCGGATCAATCCCGATTCCAGTTCCTCAGGTGCAGATGAATCAATCACCACTTGAAATGCTTGCGCGATGCGCTTCCAGGAGACAGACAACGACTCTACAAGCAGTGACTCCTTGGTGAAGAAGCGATAGACATAAGGCTGGGATATAGCCGCACGCTCGGCTACCTGAGCCGTGGTCGCGCGATAGTACCCGATCTCGGCAAACACCTCAATAGCTGCTGCCACGATATCATTCCGCCGATTGACAGAGGTTGAAGCTCTGGCCATCATATCGACCTCCCTTTCACTTTAACTTTAACTTCTGAACATCACTTGTATTCATTCATTATTGATTGACTAATTACTATTGAGTTTAGTATATATCGCCGATTTAATTTTCGCAACAGCTTTTTCTTGACCATCACGCTACGTCGTAGTTCATCATTCAAACTAAATTAAAACAGAGGTGAAAAAATGAAATGCAATCTTACGCTCAGATCAAGTATATCGAGAGTTTTGACATGCTCCACAAAAAGAAAAAAGTCGCGTTATTCAGACAAGCCATAATGGCTCCATTTATGGGAAAATGGAACATACTGAATATTCCTTTTTAAAGCGGAGGACCCCAAAAAGCGAGCCTGTTATCTGAATTTGAACAGCAGATGGAGAAGATATTCAGAAAAATGGCATCCTGTATGAATCAATCCCCTTCTTCCGATGAAGTACAGCAATTGATCATCGAATGGAAAAGCTGTCTCGAACAATCCATTGTATGTGACTCTGAAATGTTAACATGTATTGCAAATACGTATACACGCGATAATCGCTACAAATATATATAAATCAATTCAGCGATGGTGACTTGGCCGAATATTTATATACTGCTATCTTGCATCATATTGATCATGGATAGAGGAGTTTTGCTTATCTTGTTCATCCTCCAATTTTGCGTAAGCTGCGCCCGATCGGGAAGGATTCCCGTATCTCTTGACGAACTGTTTACAAGTACTGGCACCATAAATCGCAGTTCCCAAGTTCTATATTCTATCATCGATCAAGGAGGTTAAATCATGAGTCATGAAGGTCAGCAACAATTCGAACGGTGGCGCAAGCATCGCACGGTACTCAATCAACTGCTGGAGGATGTACACACTGAGCATTTAGATTATAAACCTTGGCAGGATGCCTACACCTTGGGTGCATTGGCTGTTCACATTGCCGCCTCCTCCGAGATGTTCCTGCTGTCTATCAAAAATGGCACCTTCTCTCCACCTTCTATCTCTACCCAGTTCGAAACGATTGAGGACATTAGAAATATCGTCCAAGCTTCAACCGATGCTACAACAGCCGCTTATGCGGAGTTGTCGGATGCGGAGCTGGAGAAACCGCTCGACTTTAACGGATTTGCAGCCCCTGGATCAGTATGGCTGGGCAGCATGGTGGACCATGAAATCCACCATAAGGGGCAGCTGTTTACTTATGCACGGGCCGCAGGCGTTGCGAAGGTCCCTTTCTTCACTGTGCAGCCGGCAAAACAGTAACGGCCGCGAGGTTCGGGCTGTGGGCGCCCGGACTTGGCGATGCAAAGTCCCTATTTGGGACTTGCACGGGCCGCAGGCGCCCGGGCCGCCTGCCCTCACGCCATACCCATAAATAAAAAGCCGATTTCCCTGAGCTCTCTCGGGAAATCGGCTTTTTATCTTACCCACTGGTTACCCTTGCTTCGCCAGCTTCACCACAGCTTGCAAGGCCGTGTTAATCTCGCGTTCCACTGCGTCGGCAACTACGTTGGTGTTCGGATCGTACTCGGCCGCCAGATCGGCATCGGCAAAGCCGTCCATCGCCACGATTGCGCCAGCACGAACGCCGCGGATGGCTGCAACGACATACAATGCCGCAATTTCCATCTCCACACCCAGTGCCCCGGCCGCTTTATATTTCTGGTGCGGCACTTCTTCAACGCCGTTAAAGAACACGTCCAGCGTGACCGTAATCCCCTTGCGCACCACGCCTTCGCCGATCGCAAGTGCTGTTTCGTACAGCGCCTCCGCAACCTGGCTGTCCGCGACCGCAGGGAAGCCGTCCGGCACCAGCTGCTTCGTCAGCCCGTCCGTACGGATCGCAGCAGTGCTGACCACAAGGCTTCCCGCAGGGGTATCCGCCCGGTAGGATCCGGCGGTGCCCACGCGAATGAGTGTCTTCGCGCCAGCGCGGATCAGCTCCTCGAAACAAACCGCAGCTCCCGGACATCCAACGCCGTGGCTGGTAACCGCCAGCTCAACGCCTTCGTAGCTCCCCACAAAAGTGCGGTACTCGCGGCTGAATGCCAGCTCGCGCGCACCTGTGAGCTTACGGGAAATCGTCTCCGCACGTTTCGGATCACCGCAGACGATCACAAATTCAGGTATATCCTCTGAGTTCACTTGCAAAATAGGCATCAACATATTAGTCAAACTCCTTATGTGTCCATTCATCTTCAGGTATATCCAGTGCTTCGCCGCTGAACCGCTCTTCCTTAAACGGATCCGCTTCGTTATGGAAGCCATTGCGTTCCCAGAAGCCCGGGCGGTCTTCCTTCATAAACTCGATGCCGCGCAGCCACTTCGCGCTCTTCCAGAAATAACGATGCGGTACGACCGTGCGAAGCGGCCAGCCATGCTTGTCCGTCAGCGGCTCGCCATTGAAGCGGTAGGCGAGCATCACATTGTCCATAAGCAGATCCTCGATCGGCACATTCGTATCGTAATCGGGATCGGCATGAAACATGACGTATTTGGCTTCCGGCTTCACATTGAGGCCCGCGAGGAAATCCCGGAACAGGATTCCTTCCCAAACCGTATCGAATTTGGACCAACGCGTAACACAGTGAATATCGGTGTTCACTGTTACCGTTGGCATGGCCATTAAATCTTCATAAGTAAACGTCAGTTCCTCTTCGACCTCGCCGAATACCTTGAGTCTCCATTCCGACATGTCGTAGCGAGGAACGTCCCCTTCATGCAGGATAGGAAACTTTTCGGTCAGCGTCTGCCCCGGCGGCAGTTTGGCACGCTGTTCATCCGTCAGGTTATTAGCTGCCACCGGCTTCATTTTTTTCAAACGTTCTGCTTTTTTGTGCACCAAGTTCATCTCCTCTATGCTGGATCGTATCCACAACCGCTTAACGTCTGGAGGACTCAATTTCCGGTTATCGCGGCGCGGCGTATGCGCCTATCTGGAGCTTGAGCCCTGCTTCAGTGCATCCTGCTGGAAGCTTTTATTCTTAAAGAAGAACATGGCCAGAATCGTGACGACATAAGGCAGCATCTGCGTGAAATGTGTAGGCAGTGCGAGGCCCTGGAACCGGATGCTCAGTGCATCCATAAAGCCGAACAGCAGGCTTGCCGCCGTAACGCCAAGCGGACCCGATTGGCCCAGCATCGTTGCCACCAGCGCAATAAAGCCGCGCCCGGCCGTCATGCCTTCCGTAAACATCGTCACCTGTCCAAGAGACAGCTGCGCGCCTGCAAGCGCACATAACACGCCGCTGGCCAGCACGGCGCCATACTGATAACGTCTTACGCGGATTCCCACGCTTTTGGCAGCGAGCGGATTCTCACCTGCAGCCAGGAAACGGAAGCCGCTCTTTGTGCGATAGAAATAATACCACATCAAGCCCGCAATCAAAAAGGACAGATATACAAGAGGTGTCAGACCAGCCAGTATCGGACCCAGCACCGGAATGTCCTCGATAATCGGTATGTTCCATTTCGGCAGTCCCACCATCGTATTATCATAAAATGCGCCTTTTACGTCAAAAATAGCCCGTAAGCTAAATGTCGTCAATCCGGCAGCCAAGGCATTCATCGCGATACCAACCACAATGACGTTGGCCTGCAGATTGATGCTGAGATAGGCAAATATAAAGGAAAATATCGAGACGATCGCAATCGCGAACAAAATCGCATAAAAGACATTACCGAAAAAGTAATTCCCCACCACGGCGGAAAAAGCACCCAACAGCATAAAGCCTTCCAGACCGACATTGAACAATCCGACGCGCGAACACAGGGCACCGCCGAGGGCTGCAAGCAGGATCGGAGTAAGCACACGCAGGGCCGAGTTGATTAATGCAAGATCAAACAGCTGTTCCATCGGATTTGTTCCCCTTTCTGCGCTTCAGGAAGCTGTATGTGAATCGGGCGGAAATAAACAGAATCAGCACGGCTTGTATAATGGCTCCCACTTCAAGCGGCACTTCCGTATTTCGTTCGACGCCCATGCCGCCTGTCTGCAATGCGGCCAAAAAAATCGATGCAATCAGCGTGCCGATCGGATGCGACCCTGCCAACAATGCAGCCATAATGCCCGTCCAAGCATAGTCAGCCGTGGATAATGCGCCATCAATATAACGATACTGAGAGCCCAGTATTTCAACAGCGCCGCCAAGACCAGCCAAGCCGCCGCTGAAGAACATCGCGCCAAGCATCATGGGACCACGCTTAACCCCGCCGAACAGGGCAAACAATGGATTGCCGCCAAGCATCCGGACCTCGTATCCGATCACGGAACGCTTCAATAATACGAATATAATTAACGCGGCAAGCACAGCCAGCACAAACCCTACGTGCAGCGGCATGCCGGAGATCAGCTTCGGCAGCCAGACACTGTTGTCCAGCATTTCGGACTGTGCCATCGCAGCAGAACCTGAACGGTCCTTCAGCGGATAGGCAACCAGATAACCCGCAAACAGTACAGCCACATAATTCAGCAGCAGCGTGGAGATCAGCAGGTTAACCCGGAATCTGGCGTCAAAATATCCGGCCATCACCGACCACAGACCACCCGCAACGATACCTGCAATGATGGCAACGATGCACACCAGCCAGCCGGGTCCCGGCATATATAAACCGACCAATGCGGCGGAAAGCGCACCAAACACCATCTGTCCTTCAGCACCCAGGTTAAAAAATCCGGCGCGGAATGCAAATGCCGCACCCAGACCAATCAGGATGATCGGCGTCGCCCGGGACAGCGTATTCGTGAAGAAATACATGCCGCCGAAGGCGCCCTTCCACATCTCTGCATAGGTCTCCAGAATATCGCCTCCGGCAATCATGATGGCAATCGCCCCCGCGAGCAAACCTACCATGATCGCCGCAATCGGCTGAAGCAGCGGAAGCGTCAATTTTGTCCATTTATTCATTACAAGGTTCCTCCCGCCATCAGCAGTCCCAATTTCTCTTCTGTCGCTTCCTTCGCTGACAACTCACCTGCAATCCGACCTTCAAACATAACCAGAACCCGATCGGACAGCTTCAAAATTTCCGTTAATTCAGAAGATACCAGCAGAATACCTGTCCCCTCTTCACGCCGCTTGAGCAGTTCACCATGAATGGTCTCCATGGCGCCGATATCAACGCCGCGCGTCGGTTCGGCAGCGATCAGGAACGGGGTTCCCTGCTCAAGTTCCCGGGCAACAATCAGCTTCTGCAGATTGCCGCCGGATAAATACTGGGTGCTTGTCTCCAGAGACCCCGTCTTGATGGAGAACTTCTGAACCCAACCGGAAACAAGCGAGCGGATGTCCTTCAGTTTAAGGAAGCCGCCCTTCTGCAAACGGCGATGGTGACCCATAAGTCCGGTATCCATCACGGTTGCCGTACGGTTAGCTCCCCATACATAACGATCCTCCGGAATGTGGGCTAACCCATGCTCTCTTATCTCACGCGTAGACATACCGGTAACATCCTTGCCCGATACGGCTATCCGGCCGCTGTCGGGCTGAGCCAAGCCGGAAATCACCTGTAGCAGCTCAGACTGACCGTTGCCGGAAATGCCGGCAACCCCGACAACCTCGCCTGCCCGGACTTGTATATTCACGCCATCCAGCACCGGCTTCCCTTTCGTTCCGCGAATCGAGACTTCCGATACCTCAAGCACCTTCTCACCCGGCGTTATCGTTTTCTTATCCAGCTCCGCTAACTCGCGGCCTACCATAAGGCGGGAGAGCTGACGGGCATCCGTGTTTCCCTTCTCCACAACGCCGGTAACCGCACCGTCGCGGAGCACCGTAATCCGGTCAGCCACATCCAGAACTTCATTCAGCTTGTGGCTAATCAGAATAAAGCTTTTGCCCTGTTTAGAGAGCTGTTTAATGGCCTCAAGGAGTTCCTGCACCTCAAGCGGCGTCAGCACGCCTGTCGGCTCATCCAGAATAATGATTTCAGCACCTTGATACAGCACCTTCAATATTTCAACCCGCTGCTGTACACCCGGTGCACTGCTGCTCACGATTGCGTGCGGATCAACCTTCATTCCGTATTGCTCACAGAGTCCATCCACCGTTTTCACCGCTTGCTTGCGGTCAAACCTGGCACCGGAGCCCGGCTCATTGCCAATCACGATATTCTCGGCAATTGTAAACGTAGGAAACAGCATAAAGTGCTGGTGAACCATGCCGATGCCGCCGCGAATCGCACCCTCCGGGCTTGCAAACGAAACTTCCTTGCCATTCAGCCGAATCGTACCCGAGGTTGGCTGCTCCATCCCGTACAATATCCGCATCAGCGTTGTTTTGCCTGCACCATTCTCCCCGACAATCGCATGAACCTCACCCGCACGCAGCGAAAAATCAATGCCGCGGTTTGCGCTAAACTCGCCATACTTTTTTGTAATATTGTCCATCTGGAGTAGCATCGAAGTTATGCCTTCCTTTCGCTTCTGAATGAAAGACCGACTGCTCATGTGGCAGCCGGTCCAGGTGAGAATTAATTTTGTTCCAATGCGTTGGTTACTTTAATCTTTCCCGCGATAATATCGTCGGAAATCACCTTGAGCTGGTCCACGATGTCTTGTCCAATGAATGGATTGAGCGGTGTTTTGCTCTCATGGGTAACGTAAGTGAGACCTACGCCGCCTTCTTTCAGGCCATAGTCACGAATGTCGAATGAGTAGTTGCCTTCCGAGAAGTCTTTAACTGTTTCGTACACAACAGCGTCTGTGCCTTTCAATTGAGCAAGCACAACGTGCTCAGGATCCGTGCCCGTGTTATCCGTATCTTGTCCGGAAGCGTAGAAGCCTTTTTCCTTTGCGGCTTCAAACACGCCGAGGTCACCGACAGCAGACAGGCCAGCAACGAAATCGGCACCCTTGGAATTCTGGAGGAGTGCGAGTTCCTTCGCTTTAGCCGGGTCTGTAAATCCGCCGACATAGTTAACAAATATTTCAACGTTAGGGTTTACCGATTTTGCGCCTTCGGCAAAGCCGGTCATATATTTATGCATAATAGGAATGTCGTCTGCAACCACGTTGCCAACCTTGTTTGTCTTCGTAGCCAGTCCAGCTGCTGCACCCAGCAGATAAGCTGCTTCATGTTCACGGAATACAACGCTGCGGACATTCGGCAAATCTACCACTGTATCGATAATGGCGAAAGGCACGTCCGGATTCTCCGGTGCAACCTTCTTCAGTGCATCTTCCATCTGGAAGGTAGAAGTAATGATCAGATCATATTTCTCGGCAACGGCCGTACGCAGGTTTTGCTCGATCGAGGCCGGGTCAGTCGATTCAATCGTCTTCACTTCAACGTTGAAATCAGCAGCCGCTTTTTTCAATCCTTCATCCATTAATGCAAAGAAAGGATTAACGCCGATCTTCTCAGGAAGTACAAGTGCAATGCGTTTCTTATCTTGAGATCCTTCTGAACCGCCATTCGCTGCACCAGTGTCAGTAGACTTATCATCGTTGCCGCAAGCTGCAAGCAATCCAACGGATAATACGAGTGTTAATAGAATTGACCATGTCTTTTTCATTTCCTGACCTTATCCTCCTAAGTTGAGCACTTTTTATACTATTATCCTATGGTATAGACAAGCAGATGTCAAAACAAAAATTTTAGCTTTTTATGTAGTTTAATGTGTTTTTTAGCAAAAATTTGGTGGAAAACTGCGTATATCACAGAACATTACCTTATCCAAATGTCGAGAATGTTCGGAAATTGCCAACATTTGATCAACACTTTCTGGCGGAAATTCCAGTTGAAAACGCAATATTTTCTAATTATGTCATGTTATACGATGCTGCACACAAAAATCCATAGGGACAGAAAAAAGGACGCCTCACGGCATCCCCTTCAAACATGATTCCAGCCTATCCATCAATCAACCCTGCCGCCTTCAGTAACCGCTGCAGCATCACCGCCGCTTCACCCCGGGACAACTTCTGCAATGGCATTAACCTTGCGGCATCTCCTTGCACAATCCCTTGTTTCACTAGTGCAGCAGCTGCTGGCTTTACTCTTGCGGATAGTTCGTCATGATCCTGATATGATGACAGAACGAATACTGCTTCGTTTTCATCCACAACACGATTTAAACCAGTCAACTCCATAACCCTCGCCATCACCACCATGGCCTCCTGACGTGTGATGGCTTGATCCGGACGGAAACTGCCGTCCTCATATCCTTGAAGCAGGTCATATCGTGAAGCTAATGCAAGCACACCGCTATACCAGGCGTCTGAGCTGACATCCTTAAAGGCGGAAAGCTCCTGCCCCTCCTGCAAACCGAGTGCTCTCACCATCATGGCTGCAAACTCCGCACGGCTTACTTGGGCATTCGGGGCGAAGGACTGTACGACCACTTCAGTCTGATCCATGCTCGTGGTGTCCTTGCCGCTCCCCCGTCCGTTAAGGATCATGCGCGAGGCAAGGTCATTCACCGCATCACCGGACCAATGATGCTGAACATCAGCGAAACGGATTTCATTGAATATGAAGGCAAACGTTCCAGTTACGAAACTGTGCAGAACGACCTCAAGACTTCCATCCTTCTTCATTTCCAATCTTGTCGGAATAGGGATAAATTCTCCACGTTCACTCACCCTAACAGCCGTTGTTATAGGATTCTGCATCCCTAACGGCAAAGAAATCCGATGCTCCATATATTGCTTATGCTGCTCTAACCGCAAGGGAAAATCATTGGCTGTAGCAGTTATGTCAAAATCAACAGGGGAACCGACAAGTCTAGTGCCAGCTTGCTCAGCAGTCTGTTGAATAAACCTTAATTTCGCAGCATCGCTGGCCGCTATCGTTACATAAACCAAGATTTGATCAGCTGCAAGTGTTCTGTCAAATCCCCTCGGAGCTCTCCAGCGGGTTGAAGATACCTCCTCAGCAGGAAGATGGAAGGTTCCTAGAGATGAACGGATTTCAATCGCTCCCTGCTTAGCTTTAAGCTGGTCCATTGCCGTTCCGCTTAATTCCAGGGAGATATGATCCGCTGGTTGTGCAAGAGCGATGATGATCACCGGATTGTATTCCACAGTCTTTAAACGGGCTTCCAGCTTGGCCGTATCCAGCTTCATCGATACGACGGTATGTCCTTCTGCCTCATGGAACAAGCCTGTAACCATCCCTTCCTGAATTTTATTGTTCAGTGTAACCCTGACATTCACTCGGTTCCCTGGAGATTCAACAGGAACGGATGAACCTGTGGAATCAGCCCCTGATCCTGTGCTTCCCGGTGATGAACCTCCCCCCGGAGTTCCCGGACCGCCTCCTTCACCAGGTTCGATAGGTGTACCCCCGCCACCAGGCTCCTCGGGTGTAGTCCCTCCTCCCGAGGAAGGTGCGCGCGTTACATGTATAACGTATTTATGATGTTGACCCGAAGGTGCCGTCACGGCAAGTTCGATCCGGCTGTTCCCTACGGCAAGAGGGATATCCGGGCTCTCTTGACCGGAGATGATATCGATCGGCCCTGCTTCCAATCCTCCAGTTTCTCCATAAACACTCGCCGTTACCATGACGCTGGCATCATAGACCAGTGCAGTCACCGTGAGGCGATCTGTCTTGTTGCCTACCTGAGCCGTGTAGTCATTGTGAAATCTGCTAAACGCAGGGCTCAAATTCACTGCTTCCACGGAAGAATTCAGCGTTAATTCTTGCAGCGTGGTATCGTACACCGGAGTTGTCAGCTCCTTGGCCGTGAAGCTCCATGTATCCTCTCCTTGAATCCCCCCATAACTCCTTCCCGAGTGGCTGCCTGTAAAAGCCCCTGGCTCAATCTCGACGTAATAACTTCTGCCATAATCGAATTCAGTCAACGGATTGATGACCACCGTGTTTCCAATAACCGAAACCCTGTCCGTATCGCCAACATCGATACGTTCTGTATATGCTGATCAGAGGTGTCTCTAAGCAGAATCGATCTACCGGATACCGCCGTTACTTCTTCATTGAATGTAACCGTCAAGGTTTCATTCATCTCAACCCCTGCAGATTGATGAGCCGGTGCATACGACACGGCCTCAAGTTTCACAGGATCGGGATTCTTATTCCATTTGGCATAGAGCCTGATGTTCTCTGTACCAAATACGAGCTTGCTGCCGACAGGATAATCGATTCCGTTTCCGTCAGCCTGCGTATTCCAACCATCAAACGAAAAACCGTCCTTCGTCAGCTGACCAGTATTATCCTGTATGTCAGCTTCGTCTCCTCTGGCAAACAGCTCTCCGCTTATCGGAACATTCCCTGCCATGTTTTCGTTGCCATCGTAGGTTAGTGTATATATTTGCGGCCATTTCGTGGCAACCTTCAGCATATTGTAGGCGCTTTTATTCCCTACAGCGTCCTTCACAATTACGTTAAAATAATAGTCCGAACCTTCGTTAAGACGGTCTGCCACTACTTTGAGCTGACCAGCGGCATAACTCCCTATCGGTATTCCATTCCGCTCGATTTGGCTGACAGTTCCGATATTCGGACTGTGGGATGCATATAATAAATACTGCAATTCATCCTGCTCGGTTAAATTATCCGAGGCTCCTAGCCACTCGATCCCGATGGAATCCACCGTTATAAGATAAGGACTTAATATTCCCCTGCCTGTATCCGGCGCCGTTGTATCCAGCACGGCCTTTGTTAATGCAGGTGCATTTCTGTCGTTCCTTGTCCCATCTCCGATTTGACCCGAGCTGTTCAGACCCCATCCCCAAACTCTGCCGTCCTTTTTTAAGGCTGCGCTATGAAAGCCACCCCCCGCAATATCAAGAACATGTTCGATGCCCGTTAGTTGTTCCGGAGTTGTCCTGGAAGAGTTATGACCTAGGCCAAGCTGTCCCCGACTGTTGTCCCCCCAGCCCCATACGTTGCCCTCTTGGTCCAGCGCCAGGCTGTGGTGCCCGCCCCCGGCTATTGCCTTAATATGTTGGAGGTTTCTGACTTTCACCGGAATGGTTCGATTCGTCCGGGTACCATCCCCAAGCGTGCCATACATATTGATTCCCCATGCCCATACCGTTCCATCCTGTTTAATGGCTAAGCTATGGGAACCTCCTGCCGTGATGGCAATGACATCGCTCAAGCCGGAAACCTGAACCGGAGTATGCTTATCAACAATCGTGCCATCACCCAACTCGCCGTTTCCATTCGCTCCCCATGCCCATACGGTGCCATCCGATTTTAACGCAAGACTGTAGTACCCTCCCGCTGCAATCGCTGTAACATCGCTTAATCCGATAACAAGGACCGGCGAGTATTGTTGGACCGTCGTTCCGTTTCCGAGCTCACCGTTGTCATTTTTTCCCCAAGTCCACACTGTCCCGTTCTCCGTGAGAGCCATGCTGTGATAGCCCAGGCCTCCCGAGATTGCCTTTATTCCGCTTAACCCGCTTACTGGCGTCGGAACATTCTTATCCGCTGTCGTTCCGATCCCGAGCTGCCCATTCTCATTCGATCCCCAAGTCCATACCGTCCCATCGCTCCGGAGCGCCATGGTACTGCGAACTCCGGTGTGAATATCCATTACATCATTCAAACCTCTTGCCTGCACCGGTGTATTCCGAGCATTCCATGCAGCATCCCCTATCTGCCCTCTGTCACCCTGCCCCCATACATACACATCACCGCTGCTAACGAGCGAAGCCGTATGATAGTACCCGGCAACCAGCTTTGGAGCTGCAGCAGATGCAGCTGCAAAAGCTTGCGGGGACCCATGCATCAGGTTCAACTGCATCAGCAGCAGTGCTATACATAGCAGGATTTTTCCTGAACGTCTTCTCATAATCTCCTCCTTCATTTAATCGGCACCTATCAGCCATACTCTCAAGTGGGACCTCGGCACCAAGTATGCTATCAAATAAATGGAAGCGAAACGATTGACAAACGTTAACTTTTCATCATTTTTTTCATATAATCTAGTTATCTCGACTCAATTCCCTAATAAAAGAGTTCGTATATTGCGAGGGTATCCTATGAATCCACCGATCAATTCACCTATTCTGAAAATGAAAATCAGCGTTCCCGGACTTAGGGAGCATCTTGTTCCCCGAGATCGGCTGCTGCATAATATGACGGCCGGCCAGCAAGGACATCTGACCACCGTTATCGCGCCGGCCGGATATGGCAAATCCACACTTCTGGCGCAGTGGGCTCATGCAGTAAGCGAACGGTGCGCCTGGATGTCACTGGATGAACGGGATAACGATCCCGTCCGCTTTTGGAGGTACGTTACGGCCTCCATTGCTTCGGTTCTTCCAGAGCAGCAAGGAGAACGGCTTATGAACCATACGCAACTGCTGCCCGGCGTGTCGATTACAGCTTATCTGGATACGCTGATCAGCGACTTGTATGAGTGGAGTGAAACTCTTCATCTCATTCTGGAAGATTTGCACAGCATTTACTATACGCCAATCCATGAAGGGCTTTCGTACTTGATTGATTACCTCCCTGGGCATATTCATTTATTGATTTCATCCCGTACGGATCTGCCGTTCTCCACCGTTAAGCGGTGGGCTGATCACAAGATCAACCACATCGGAACGGATCAGCTGCAATTCACCTCCGATGAGACAAAGCGCTTTTTCCGCCATGCCACAGACAGCAGTTATCCCAAGCCAAATTCGATGCAATTGCAAACGTTGCTGGACCGAACCGAGGGCTGGATTACCGGGCTACAGCTCGTTGCTCTTTCCCTTCGCTCAGGCAGCAGGTTAGAACCTTTCATGGAGGAGATCAAAGGCGATCAATTTCATGTCTCGAGTTATTTATTTCAGGAAGTGGTAGGGAAATTGCCTTCCGAGGTGTTTCGCTTTCTGCTCCAGACCGCCGTCCTTTCCCGATTGAACGTCCAAGTCTGCGATGCCGTAACCGATTCGGATAACAGCCGATCTATGCTGGAAGAATTGCGGAAGCAGAATCTGTTCCTTGTGCCACTGGATGAACAACATACCTGGTTTCGCTATCATCATCTGTTCTCACAATTTTTGCAGGACCTGCTACAGCGTGAGTGTGACGGGGAATATGTTAAACGTCATCGACTCGCAGGCCAATATTACGCCTCCATCGGCTCCACAGATGAAGCCATCGACCATATGTTTGCAGCGCAGGATATCGAGTCTGCGGTGGGCTTGCTGGAGCAGCATGCGCAAACCGTGCTTGAGCGAGGGGAGCTTACCACCTTGCAGCAATGGTTTGATCGCGTCCCGACAAGCTTCCCAGTCACGCTGGAAACGTCATTATTGCATACCTTTGTTGTCGTTCTGATGGGGGATCTTGAACGCTCTGGGCGTATGCTCGCGAACATCGAGGAAGCGTGCAGCAACCTCCCATCATCTAGCCGACGAGAGCAGCTCCGAAGCAGCATGCTGTTTGTGCGGTCCAATCTTGTTTTTTTGAACGGGGATTTTGCCGAATGGTTTGCTTTCAGTGAGGGCATCCTTGACAATCTTACGCCCGACAATCCGATCTACTATCAGTTTGATTATAATCGGCAGGAGCCTTACGTAAGGCGCACCTCGCTTGGTATGAAGGGCGCTCTTTCCGCGGATACAGAAAGGATTGCGCATTTGTTTACCGGGGTACTGGAAGCCCATGGCTGGGATCATTCGCTCATGAATTTATATGTAAAGATGTCATTATGTGAAGGTTACTATGAGTGGAATCGCCTAGCGGAATGTCGCCAGCTGCTGATGCAGCTCCGAAAAGCCCCTCCTTCCCAAAAAACAATGGGTTTGTTCATACCTTTGCATATTACCGAAGCAAGACTGTATGCTGCCGAGGGTAAACTTCATCTTGCCCATCATGTTTTGGATGAAGCATGGGACGCAGCCAGCTGCAGAAAAGAGAGCTCGTGGCTATCTTCACTGAGAACCGTGCGCAGCTTGATTTATGTTCGGGAAGGACGTATAACCGATGCCCGAAAAGAACTCGCCGTTCTCCCCATTTCAATCAAAGATCGACCGACCTACAGCCGGGAACCTGAATATTTGGCGCTTGTCCGCCTGTTAGGCAAACAGCGCAAAGAAACTGAGGCGCTGCACCTTCTGGAGCTGTTAAAGCCCCAGGCAGAGCGTGAGTTGCAAATATCCAGCATCATGGAAATCACATGCCTGCAAGCCTTGCTGGAGTACCAGCGTGGTCAACGCAAGCAGTCTCTTCAACTTCTTCGTGAAGCACTGCGTTTAGGTGCACAGAACGGTTATGTCCGCACCTTCCTTGACGAAGGAGAGGACATGTATCAACTGTTGATGCGTTATACTTCCCACCCAGCGCAAGAAGAGGACGTGGATATGGGGCTCATTCAGACACATCATTATGCGAGAATGCTTATGGAATATTTCCCCAATCATGTCAAGGCAGATACCCCCCATATTACCTCGTCTCAATCGGCTCTACCAGAACAGCTGAATCGAAATGAGAAGAATTTACTGCGGCTTATTCTGCAAGGTGCTGCCAACAAGCAGATGGCCGCTGCACTCGGCCTGTCCGAAGGGACGATCCGGGTATATTTATCCAGATTATACGATAAGCTCGGTGTTACCTCCCGTACACAGGCACTGGTAAGAGCCCAGTCATTAAACCTGCTGGACGATTAAATCGGACTGTAACAAAAAAGGAATCCCCCTCAGTCGAACCGGGGATTCCTTTTTTGGTCTATGCAAATCAATCAGCAAATGATCTCCTCACGAACTGAAGGATCGTATCCATTTGAAACGATTGACCTTCACGATAGCCACAAAGCATTTCAGGATCTGATCAGACTTCAGACAGATGAATATGGCGAGTGGCGACAGATTGAACACAAACGCGCACAGTGCCGAAGATGGCAGTACAATGAGCCACATAAAGATTAAATCGTTGTACAGCACAAAGCGGGTGTCTCCGCCGCTTCGCACAATGCCTGTCAAAGCCGGCATCTGATAGGCCGTTCCGACTACGGTGATGGACAATACCGTCATGAAATGCAGTGCGAGTGTTTGGGCTTCATCGGAAATGGAGTATAGACCCAGCACGAGATCCTTGATGATAAACAGCACAGCTCCCGTCACTAAACCCAGGAGGATATACAGGATCTGCAGCGTTTTGGCATAGGATATGATTTTGTCCATCCTGCCTTCGCCGATCGTTTTTCCAATGATTACAGCCGTTGCACTGGCGGAAGCGTAGATGATGACGGTCACCATCTGAAAGATCGTTGTGGCGATACTGTTTGCAGCGATGGCCGATTCCCCCATATGCCCGAGAATGGCCGTCTGCGCCGCCATCGCAAGGCCCCAGATCGTGTTGGACATCAGGATCGGGGATCCTACCCGGATATACTGTTTGAAGAGTCCCATATCGAACTGCAGGAAATCCTGCAGCTTCAACCAAATTTTACGGTCAAATCGCTTAATATAAATGATGACGATGATGCATTCAATGATTCGCGCTGTCAGCGTTGCAATGGCCGATCCGGCCACACCAAGCTCCGGAAATCCCAAATATCCGTATATGAGGATATAGTTCAGGCAAATGTTGATGATCAGCGTGGATAAGGATACCACGAAACCGATTTTTACCGTCTCCACGCTCCGCAAAGAGGCCAGCAGGGAGCTGGTAATGGCAAAGAAGATATACGAGAAACAGATGATTTTTAAATATTCCACGCCGGCAGCAATCACATTCTCTTCCTTCGTAAACAAGGACAGCACCTCATGCGGGAAAAAGAAAACAATCACCCATAACACAACGCTGAGGAGTATGGCCATACGCATTCCGATGCTTGCCGCTTTTTTGATCAAGCCTAAATCCTTGGCTCCCCAGAATCTGGACGACATGATGACCAGCCCCTCACATACCCCCATAACCAGCATGTGCAGCAGGAATTGGATCTGATTTGCGAGGGCAACACCCGATAAAGCCGATTCACTATACCCTCCCAGCATGACGTTGTCTGACAAGTTCACACCGACTGATATCAGGTTCTGCATCCCGATCACAAGCGTCAGCCAGAAAAAGCTTTTGTAAAATCCCTTCTCGCGAACAAATAAACTCATGTCAGCTAACCCTTCTTCGTCTATAAGATGATTATCCTCTAATATATATGAATCTACGGAAATGAACAGAACAAATTGAAACACACCACCATTTCCATAGAATAACAGATTAATAGGATCAAAAACATAATAACATTATAATGTTTTTGGCATGGAAAACTAGTCTTCAAGTCGGAGTACACTATGAATCCGCGTATCGGTGGTTCGACGGTATCCCCATTCATTCCACAGCAAATCCCCTGCCAATCGATACATCTCCCTCCGCCCGATTGAGCACGTCAGCATCTTAAGTGTTCATTGATCGTAAACTCGTGGGATTTCCTGACTATGTACAAAACGACATACCGTATATATGATGGCAATGTAATCCATCCCAATGATAAAGAGGAGAATGTGTATGACCCTGTGGAAGTATCCGTTATCCGGCAAAACCATCCAGCGAAGTATGATTGCAGCCCTGAGTGCAACACTCCTCATGACGCCGCTTCATGCCTTTGCAGCCGATGAAACGCCTCAGGCCGCAGCATCACCCGCGACTCTGAACGTCAGCCTCGAATCCAGCACAGCTGGCACCTCAGCTCCTGCACAAGTCAGTCAGTCTCAGAGCAGCTCTCTTGCAGTCGGCGAGCACCGACTGATCAGCCGCAAGGAAATCGTTCAGAACTGGGATGATCTCGACCCGGATTATACCCCGGAGAAAGCTATCGAAGCGGTTAAAGCGCTCCTCTCGAAAGAAGATTTCGAAGCGCTGTTCCCATACCGGCTCGGCTCAGAGGAATGGTATAAGGTCGCCAAGGGCAAAGAATACTACAAAGCCGATCAGAAGGATTATTTCTCATACGACAATCTCATACATGCGGTAGCGGAAGTGTCCAATCTGAAGATCAAAATCCGCACGCGGCAAGGAACACCTTCTGCCCAAGAGATTTATAGATTGGACAAGGACGGCCGGGTAGAAACACTTGTGGTGCGTTCAGCAGATTTTCACTCGGCCAGCAACCGGAACAAAACAATTGAAACCGTTATCATTGACGGCGGAACGTTCCTGAAGGAAGGATTCAAGAAGGACCGCAAGCGTGAACTTGCCGCCTTCCTCGCTAACCTGTCCCACGAGACAGGCGGAGGCTGGTCCACCGCTCCGGGAGGTCCTCTTCGTTGGGGGCTGTTCTGGAATGAAAACATCGCCGGCCGGACAGGTGTCAACCAGGATGCCTTCGTTGATCCGGCAAGCGCTGAGCTGTACCCCGGAACACCGGACAAGCGTTATTACGGCCGCGGGCCGATCATGCTGAGCTGGAACTTCAACTATGGCCTGTTCAGCTCTATTATTTACGGAGACAAAAGCGTGCTTCTGGACAATCCGGAGATCGTTGCCGCCGATGGCAAAATCGGCTACATGACTGCTATCCTGTTCTGGATGACACCGCAGAACCCGAAGCCATCTGCTCATGATGTCATGGTCGGCAGATGGAAGCCTTCCCCGCCGGAGAAGTTCAGGGGCTTGGGAGATCCGGGCTTCGGCACAACGGTTATGGTCTTGAACGGTCTGGAAGCGAACCTTGGAGAAATCGAAGGAAGTCCGGTACAGCGGCGGGCCGGCCATTACCGCGACATTACAAACCGCATGGGCGTAGATATTACAGGAGAGAAAGTAGACACGTTAGGCATGAAACCATTCTAATGAAGAAACGGGTGCAATGGATGGGGCCGGGCTAAGCTAACTCATGTTAAATAATCGCCCTCTGGCTAGCGGATGACAGACCCTATCTGTTTCCATTCTGCCAAGAGGGGCGATTATGGCTGTTTCAGATGATATCATACCAGCCGCTGGGAGATGGCTAAACGCTGTGTTTTGGGCAGGCTCTTCAACACCAAATCATACGAATGATCAATCATATCGTGTACATCCGCTTCCGTGAGGGAGCCATCGATGGCTACCGTGTTCCAATGTTTCTTGTTCAGGTGATATCCAGGTTGTACTGCTTCATGCTGTTCACGCAAATTCTCAGCGATCACGGGATCACATTTCAGGGAGATATGACTGACCTTCTCTTCCGTTATCGTAATCAGGGCAAACATTTTGCCGCCGACCTTCATCACAAGCGGAAGCGGTCCAAACGGATAGTCCTCGGTTGCAGCTTTCTTCGAAAGACAATAGGTTATAAGCGGGTCTCGCACGGAACATTCACTCCTTCATGACAGATCTACCTGATTATAGTAGATGATGTCCCCCTATTCAATTCCGGATCCTATTTTGTTCATGCTCCGTTCATATAACTCTTGTATACTTGGGACTGATTCTTTATGCAAGGGGGAATATCTCATATTGAACTACGGCAAATGGCTGATGCGAATTGCGGCCATCTATACACTCATCGGCGCTTTAATCGGAGCGGATATGGCAGGAAGAAGCAGCTACAGCATGGTTGCAGGCCATGCCCACATCCTGGTGGTAGGCTGGTTGACCTTGTTTGCCTACGGCATGTTTTACTACGTGTTTCGGGAGAAACTCAGTATGAAAAAAACGGCTGCACTGCACTTCTGGACCAGCCTCCTGGGAGGCGGGATCATGCCCCTGGGCATGTTGATGTATTATCAGATGCAGAATACGGCTACACTGCTGGCTTTTATCATTCCAGCTTCCATACTGCTTGTCGCAGCAGCTTTATTTATCATCTTGTTGTTTTTCGATAAAAAATTGTTCTCAGGCAGATAGCTTGATTCAAGGCCATCGTGGAGGCTCGCTCTACTTTTTCGGCATATGCTGAACAAAAAAAGAGAGGTGAGCCTCTTAACTATGAAATATAAAAGCAGCACCATCAAGAGCAAATGGAAGAAAACGCAATGGTTGCTTGAAGATTCCTATTTCCGAAAATATGTACCGGTCACCCTGACGTTTAACAAAAAAAACCTGTCCACCATGCTGGGCGACTATTCCAACGTCTACTTCAAGCCAACCGGCGGATCTGGCGGCAATAACATTATTCGGATCCGCAAAACCGACGGAGGCTACCAAACTCAGCTGAACACCAAAAAAACCACGTATTCGAGTTCTTCCGAATTGTATCGGGAGTTGAACCGCTTTGCCGGTAAACGTCCCTATCTGCTCCAAAAAGGAATTCGGTTAGCCAAAAGCAAAGGCAAGCCATTCGATATCCGGGTCATGGTACAGAAGACAAGTCAGGGAAAATGGGTCAGCACCGTCCTGTTCACGAAAATCGGCAGCCCGGGCAAGGTAGCCACCAATTATAACCAGGGAGGCAGCATTGGCACTTTCCATAAAACTATGAGTGGTGCAGGATTTAATTCTGCCTTTATCCAGAAGGCAGAATCTGAGCTGAAGGAGATAGGCGTTGCCACTGGTTATAACTTTGACCGGCATTACCGCGGTTTCAAAGAACTGGGTCTCGATGTGGCTATCGATTCCAGCGGCAGACCTTGGATTCTGGAGGTTAATACCCGCCCCCAAGTGTATCCTCTCAAGAATTTAAAGGACCGAAGCTTGTACAAACGCGTCTTGTCTTACGGTAAGCAGTATGGGCGGTTTAAGTAGCATTTGATCTACACATTAAAAAAACGCGAGCCGCAGGATGGGCTTGCGTTTTTTTTTGCACATAAATGGTATGCAGGAAACGGCGAGCAGGAGAAATGAAGAAGTCCATCGAATCCCTTCTCTTGAAACTATGCTTGAGAGGAGAATTTCCATCCATGCTGCATCCCCCCCGTCGATGTGGATCTGTGATTGCACGTATCGCAGCTGCTGTGATGCTGATCACAAGCCTTGCACTAACCGGCGCTTGGCCAGGAAACGTTGAACTATCCGCCAGCACAATCGAAACTTCCAGCCTCACTTCATATTCCCGGGATCAATACGAAGCGCTCGCCTACTTGAATGAGGTTCGAGCTAAAGCCGGACTTCCTGCTGTCACCTTAAATGACCGGATCACCGAAGCTGCTGAGCTTCATGCCCGTTACTTCAATATAAATAAGGTGGCGCCCAACCTGAGCGCCCATAACGAAAAGGCTGGGCTGCCCGGCTATCGCGGAACCCGTATCCGAGATCGACTAGCGGCCGCAGGTTATGTGTCCCCCTCCAAGCAGGGGTATGCATCAGGCGAAGTCATGCATTTTCGCCAGAAGAGCAGTCTGAACGCCATGAAGGGCTGGCTGGATACCGCATACCACCGTCAAATGGTTCTGAGTCCAAACTTTCAGGAGATCGGGATCGCTCTCGTTGGCGGCACGGCTGTCGTGAACCTGGCAGGCAGCACAACATCGCCCATCGCTGGCGGCCTCGCCATCTATCCTTACGACGGTATGCAGAATACCGGAATTGGATTTTACGGGTTTGAGACGCCTAATCCCTTGGTCCAATTTGACGTGGAACATTCAGGCTATATCATTTCAGCGACGGCTGCAGGTCCGATCGATAAGTTTGAGGCCGCCATTACGGATGAGGAGGGTGCCCTCCTTCCTTTTTACGAGGAGATATCCAGAGACACCCTGTTCCTGTTCCCCAAGGAAATATTGCGAGGACTCCACACCTATACAGTTTCGGTAAAATATCGGTTAGAAGGCACACAAGCGTGGCACAGCCGCACTTGGTCTTTTACAACGGGAACGGGCAGCGGATCGTAAAGCTACGCTTCCTTGCTCACTTGCAGATCACGCCATACTTTCTTGTTGCTGTATTGTTTCTCCATACTGATATCTTGTCCGAACCACGCCGGAGGCACAAAGCCGTCTGCCGCTTCCATAGAAGGAAACTCCACTTCAAGCACAAGCATCTGGATCTGTGCGTAATCATCGATTTCAATTAAGGTATTGTCCCATCTGGCGGTTACTCTTCGCTTGGTCAGTGGAACCGCTCCAAACGCCTGCACCACCTGCTCATACAGCCCCTCCGAAATGGCGTATTCTATCTCTTCGCGGGCAATGCCCCAGCCCTTCTTGAACGTATGGGTGAACTCTAGCCGGCCGGACTTCAAATCTTGTATTTTGCGTACCCTGAGCTCCTGATCGCCGTCCAGTGCCAAATACGTCTGCTCGATGAACTGCTCTTTCTCAACCACGAGTATTCCTTCCTGAATCAAGGCATCGGGATATGCCGGCAAAAGGTATTTGCGTTCTATTTCTATAGCCATAATCGTAATATCCTCCAATCGTTATTCCAATCTGCTAATTTCATTATAGGGATCGATCATCCCAGGGGGCAAACCAAAAACGATAGAAGGCATCCGCAAGGATACCATTCTATCGCTTCTCATGATTAACGTATCATTTTCTTATAAGACTTGATGGTCTGCGTATGCATGCCTTCATGATACATGCTGAACGCAAGGAGCTCGCCCACGGTTTGGAACGTCAGTGGACCGATGGTCAGCGGATGTGCTGGAGACTGGTCCAGACGATTCGAGAAGGTTTCGCGAATACGCGCGGTTTGTTCTTGCAAAAGCGCTACCAGTTCGGATAACGCAGGCGGCTCAGTGGTCCAATCCGCAGGCTTGGTACCGGTGGCGAACCATACCTCGAAGCCTTCCGGCATTTGTACAGGCTCACCAGCCGTTGCAAAAGCGAACTGTTCATGCACGGTGTAGATATGTCCGAGGTTCCAGCGAATATTGTTCGTGAATCCCTCCGGAATGATATTGGCCTCTTGCTCCGTTACATTTTCTACCGTTTTGATCGTTCCGCCTCTAGCAAAATCCAATTGATTGAAAATAGCTTCATTCATATTATAATAACCCCTTCCTATTGGTACGTAACTATACTAACGTAGTATTCTCCCTATCGCAAGGAGCCTCAGGAGATTTCCCGCAGCCTTTTGAAGGTAGACACAAAACAGTGCCGTGCTGTTCTGACCCTGATCCATTTGGACCGCTCCCGTGAAAATGTTTATACTATAGTAAATCTGTACATAAAGGAGTCGATCAAGATGAACTACTGCCGTCTCGGAAGCAGCGGACTCAAGGTTTCGAAGCTCGGCCTGGGCACGAATGCTTTTGGCAAAAGGGCCGATCAAGAGACTTCGACACGCATTATCGACCATGCACTGGACCATGGCATCAATTTCATCGATACCGCCAACATTTATGCGGGCTCTGAATCGGAACGAATCATTGGACAAGCACTGTCCGGCAGGCGTCATAACGTCGTATTGGCTACGAAGGCAGGACTTGTGAATGGCCAGGGACCCAATGAGCGCGGCTCCTCCCGTTATCATCTGCTGCAAGAGCTTGAGAACAGCCTTAAGCGGCTGAAGACGGATTATGTGGACCTGTATCAGATTCATACCTTTGACCCCGATACTCCTCTTGAGGAAACCTTGCGCACGCTGGATGACCTGATATCGTCGGGAAAAGTGAGATATATCGGCGCCTCTAACTATGCAGCTTGGGAAATTATGAAGGCGCTTGGCATCAGCGAGCTTAAAGGATATGCCCGGTATGTGTCCACCCAGACGAGTTACTCTCTCGCGGACCGAACACCGGAACTGGAGCTGGTCCCCCTCTGTCTGGATCAGGGCGTTGGCATCATTCCGTATTTCCCTCTGGCTGGCGGTATTCTTACCGGCAAATACAGCCAAGGCAGCAGCACGCCTTCCGGCTCCCGTGCCGAGACTGATCCGAACTTCAATCGCTTCCTGGAAGATCACAATCTAAAGCTCGGTCAGCAAGTCAGTCAGCTCGCCGCAGAGCACGGTCATTCCCCAAGCGCTCTTTCCCTTGCCTGGCTGATGAATCGCCCTGCGGTGTCCACGGTCATTGTCGGCGCTACGAAAACCGAGCAGCTGGATGATAATCTGAAGAGTCTGGAAATCGAGATCGATGAGACACTAGGTTCGAGCCTGGACGAAGTCAGCAACGGCTTTGTGTATGCCAAGCCATTTGCAACGTATCGACTGGGTTAAATAAACCACGCCAAAAAAAAGCCGCTCAACGAATGGTTGAGCGGCTTTCCATTTCAAGCTGGCCTGCTGTTTTTCTATTTCAGGATCTCTTCAATGCGAGTTTGAACCTCTTCGCTGAGTTCAATGCCGGATGCCTTCACATTCTCGGTTACCTGTTCCGGACAGCTTGCGCCGACAAGCGCACTGGCAACGTTTGGTTGACGCAGAATCCAGGCAAGCGCCAGATTGCCTACGGACACCTCAAGCTCTGCCGCAATCTTCTCAAGCTCATGAACCTTCGCGATTTTTTCCTCGGTAATGCCTTTGCGCATCCAATCCAGCTTCGCAGCGCGGCTGTCGGCTGGAATATCCGAAGCGGAGGTGTATTTCCCTGTGAGCAGTCCTTGGGCCAGCGGGGAGAATACCACCTGACCGATGCCCGAGCGCTCGCTGAGCGGAATGATTTCTTTCTCGATATAACGTTCAAACATGTTGTAGATCGGTTGGTTTACCACGATACGGTCCAGCAAATAACGATCCGCTACGGTCAATGCTTCCGCGATTTGCGAAGCTTGCCATTCACTGACGCCAACATACAGCACTTTTCCTTGGCGAACGAGATCATCAAGCGCGCGAAGAGTTTCATCAAGCGGTGTTTCCGGATCATGACGGTGGCAGTAGAAAATATCAACATAATCATGGCCCAGACGCTTCAAGCTGGCATGCGCCTGCTCCATAATGTGCTTGCGGGACAAGCCACGATCGTTCGGACCATCACCCATCGGCCAGAAAGCCTTGGTCGCCAGCACATACGATTCACGCGGATACGCTTTCAGCGTTTCGCCAACCAACACTTCAGCCGCACCCTTTTCATAGACGTTCGCTGTATCAAAAAAGTTAATACCCAGGTCATAAGCCGTCTTGATGGCGTTCACCGCATTCTCGCGCTCAACATAACCGCCGTATGTAAGCCAGCTTCCCAAGCTGATCTCACTGACCTTGAGACCTGTACGGCCCAATTTTCTATATTTCATTGCAATTCCTCCTTCAATAAGATAACGATGGTGGTACATCTGTTATTCTAAATTAGTTCCTATTCTTAGGGAAGAAGTGAAATGTTCTTCACTATATTATAGAGAGGATAGCTGATATACTTGAGTATAGTTAGTAGAATATCGGAGGGAGCCTTTCATGATGGGGAATAAATCGAGCAGCTACATACCCAAAACACCCGAACATATCGAATGCAATATCGAAAAAACGCTACTGGTCTTAGGCGGAAAATGGGCATTTCTTGTCATCCGCGAGCTCTTCGGCGGCACGAAACGGTTTGGCGAGCTCCAGCGAAAGATCCCGAACGTCAGTCCGCGGGCACTGACCACAACGCTTCGTCATCTGGAAGAGCAGGGCGTGCTTGAACGCGAGGTATTCCCTACCGTTCCGGTTACGGTCGAGTACACCTTGACCCCCAAGGGCATGGATCTGCACGTCATCTGCAAGGAAATGAAGCTGTGGGCGGCGCGGTGGACCTGACCCTCTCATATAAGCCATATAAAACAAGACACCTTTCACTATAGAGAAGGTGTCTTGTTTGGCATTCGACTGACCGTTTCACCCGGCCTCATCACACTTCCGCGTACGCCTCCGCAGCAGCATGCAGATAATAAGCCAATCCCGTCTGCTGCTCCTCCAGCATTCGAAGATGAAATTCATCGCGCAGGAAGAACTTCGTCTGCCCCGCAAAATCGGCAGCCGAGAAGGTGTGACCCTGCTCGTTCATAAACTGCAGATGATTCCGAATCGAAAGCTGAACACGCTCATCATCGTGCTTGATCCCGGTTATGAGAGCATTCGCTATGGCGGACATAAAAGCGGCTGCTTCCCTCGCCTGCTCGTTCATACTGGAAACATCGACAGGCTCCCCCTCCAACAAATCCACGTCATACTGCTCTTTCAGATGCTGATTCTGCTCCGCTAACGCATCCTCCCATTCTTCTGCACTGCCGAAGCCATTAAACAGATCTTGAGGTTCCATCGCCAGACCCTCCTTCGTGTAATGAATGGAACGCCGTAAGGTCTGAAGGATGCTCTCCAGCCGATCCTGCCTCTCCTTGAGCAGCTGCTCCTGCTCTGACAAGATGGAGAGCCGCTCCGGCGTCTCCGTCAGCAGCTCTTTAACTTGCTCCAAGGAGAAATCCAGCTCCCGGTAAAACCGGATTTGCTGCAGCCGTTCCAGCTCCTTCGTCCCGTACAACCGGTAACCGGCATCACTTATTTCGGCAGGCAAGAGCAAGCCGAGTTTATGATAATGATGCAGTGTCTTGATGGTCACCTTGGACAGAATCGACACTTCTTTTACCGTATATAACATAGGTGTTCCCTCCTTCGACCTTCAGTCTAAGGCCTCCTCTTAGAGGAGAGTCAAACCGAAAAAACCTAAAAATAAGACGAGTGCTTCTGCACCCGCCTCATCTAGTTCTTACCGTATACTATATCGCATATAAGACGCCTCATGTTCTCTTGGTTTCAGGTCATGCAATTCCATTATGGCTGTTCCAGTTCCAATCCCCAAGCAACCCCTTGTCTCATTACACTTGCAAACGCCTCGTTCATCAGTCCTTCCTCCCGGTGGGCAGGCGTGATGCAGACCACTTTCCCGCTTCCGTAAGGATGAGCCCAGCCCGCGACGGACTCCCCGTCCACAGACTCCGAACGAAGGAACACTTCCGTCTCTTCTTCCCGGCAATGTACAAAGTAATGCTCATCCAGAAAGCCGAAGCGATCGCCCGCTCCTCCCAGAGCTGTCCCGGCTACAGGCGTATAGATCACCTCGCGGTGCACATCCGGATGATAGTCAAAGCTGCCGCGCAGCATGTTAACGTACTCTCCATCCTCCGCATATGACGCGAGCCCCGAGTGCCAGGCTATCCATACGCCACCGGCGGCAACATAAGCCTGAATCTGATGCTCCGCCTCGCTGGTCATCCAGCGCTTGTCAGGACTCCCTTGAGGATCAATCCGATCCTCGGCAAAGAGCACCACCGCATCCGGCTGTTCCTTCAGCCTATCGGCTAAGTCGGTCACGGTCCCATAGCGAAGCTGAACCAGGCCTTGTTCCACAAAGGGCTTCACGATTCGGTTCAGGGAATCCGTGGCGAGCTGTCTGTCATGATAAAAATCGCCAACGATGGCCAGTATGTGTTTGGGTTGTGCCATTATAAACTCCTCCTTTCCTTGGTGCAGCACTCATCCGGATCGAAACGCAGGCCCTGATCTAAAAAGGCATCGTCTCGCCCTTATGATTGATCATCCAGCCGTCCTGCTCCGGCACCATGCGGCGTTCCACCAGATCCAGCAGGCCCTTGGCGGTATCCACGGGATCACCCGGTGCCTGATCTCCGCCCATCGGGGTACGAATCCAACCGGGATGCACGGCGTACACCACGAAATTATCGGCAGCAAGCGCCTTGCGGAGCTGGGCCGTGAAGAAGATCAGTCCGCTCTTCGATATCGCATACGGATAATCGCCGCCATAGGCGCCCGTGAAGCAGCCCGCCTCCGACGATACGTTGATAATGGCGGGTGCCGAACTCCTGCGGAGCTGTGGCAGCAGATGTTTTACCATTTTCATGGGCCCATAGAGATTGGTCTGCATGCTCTTCTCGACATCGTCAAAGTTTAAGTTCTCGATGACTTGATCCCGGCCATTCAGAATGCCGGCATTGTTAATGACCGCATCCACTTGATCCCACATCTCATGGATCTCTTCTGCCGCGGACGCAATGACGGCTTCCTGATCCACATCAAGATTCATGATCTGTAATTGCGCCGGGTAGTCGGATCGCAATGCTCGAAGCTCTGGATGACTGCTCTCTGTGTTCCGTACACCCGCCACGATCTGATGCCCGCGGCCAAGCGCCTCCCTCGTCAGTTCGAGGCCCAGCCCCTTATTGGCTCCGGTGATCACGATGTTCAATATGGTTCACCCCTTTGATTGTTGACTTCATTCTATTCCTTCTCTGCGAATGGGATCATTCTTCTCGTTCCCGTTGTGCATACCTCTCTAATCCTGCTTCGGACCGAGCTCCTGCAATCCAAGCGTAACGCCAAGTTTATCTTCGGAGTCAAAATAGCCGTAACGGCCTGCCCCATACTCGCCTTTATGGTTCAGCGGATACCCTTTCCCTTCCAGGAAATCAATATGCTGATTAAAACCGTTCACGGTGAACATTACAAAATGCACGCCCTGCCCGCGGGATTGCTTGTATTCATTCCACGGACTCGGCTCATCATAAGGCTCCAGCAATTCCAGCACCATCGGTCCCATCTTCAGGACACACATCTTCGTCCGGGTCGGGCGAAGCTCCCCCCGCTGCCACGTATACGAATCCTCCGTCGGTTCCGGTGCGGCATACGGATCGGGTATCGATATAGGCGGCATCTCCATGCCGAATAATTCACAATAGTGCCGGGCCGCCGCTTCTATATCATGGACGACGATTCCCATTTTGAGCAAGTGATTATTCTCCATATGATTCATTCGGCTCTCTCCTTCATCATGAAGATAATTCTTATTTGTCGTTCTCCAGCAGCTCGATCAGTACCTTCAGCTCACTAAACGTATCCACGTAGGCGTAACGGCCGCCCGTATATTCCCCCTTCTGGATTAGAGGCATGCCGCTGCCATTCAGAATCTCAAGCTTCTCCTTCATCCCCTCAATGACAAATGCAATGTGGTGGACCCCTTCGCCATGCGTATCCAGAAATTCGCGCCAAGTCGATGGCTGCTCATCCGGCTCAATCAGTTCCACCTGCAGCTGGCCGCAGTCAATGAAAGCCAGCTTCGAACGGGCTTCCGAAGGACCGCCGTTGTATTCGGTCTGTGCGACTTCCCGAGTATCGGTCCAGAACCATGTCGGAGGCTGGATGCCGAAAAATTTAGCATAACTCGCTCCCACCTTCTCGATATCCTTCACGATAATTCCGATCTGTGTAATGACTTTGGTTCCCAGCATACTTTGCTCCATAATTTCCATATCTCCTTCTAAGATCAAGTTTGATGGCTTGGTATATTAACGCGGAGCAGAATTACTCCTCCGCTTTAAACCCGTTGGATAGCTTGAATAAAAATAAAGTGATCAGCAGCGCAATGACGAGCAGGATCCAGGCCATGGCCGAAGCGTAGCCCATCTTGGCATACTGGAAGGCATTTTGATACAGGTACAGGGAATAGAACATCGTGGAGCCGTCCGGACCGCCGTTTGTAATGATGAAGGATTCCGCAAAAGACTGCAGCGTCCCGATCATGCCCGTAATGACATTGAATACAATCGCCGGTTTCAGCATCGGAATTGTAATATGAAACACCTGTCTCCATGAGCTGGCCCCATCGATTGAAGCCGCTTCGTAGAGGGAATCCGAAATGCCCTGAAGCCCTGCCAGATAAATAATGATCATCTGTCCCGAGCCCCAGAGTGCCATCAGCACAAAAGCCGGTTTTGCCCAAAAAGGACTGGAAAACCAACCGGGTCCCTCGATCCCGATGAACCCGAGAATCGTATTAAGCACGCCGTTGTCCGGCTGCAGCACCCAAATCCAGAGAATCGACAGCACAACAAGCGGAACCAGCGTTGGCAGGAAGAACACCACCCGGAAGAAAGCCAAGCCCCGAATGCGCCGGTTATTCAGCAGAATCGCGATGAATACCGACCCGACCGTTGTCACCGAGATGCCAACCACAATCATGAACAGCGTGTTGTACAGCACCTTGTAGAATAAGGAATCCCCCGTAAACAGCTTGACGTAATTGTCCAGACCCACCCACACCGGCTCATTGATGATGTTGTAATCAGTCAACGAGTAATACAATGAACTGAACAATGGATATGCCGTAAATAGCAGGAACCCGATGATCCAGGGTGAAATGAACAGCAGCCCATTCCTCAGATTTTTACGGTCTGTCTTGGAAGACATGATGCCCCCATCTCCCCTCTATCCTTTAATTCCCGAGAAGGTAATCCCCTGGATGAAATATTTTTGAAGCAGGAAAAAGATGACGAGTACCGGCAGGGTCATACTCACGCCGACAGCCATCAGCAGCGTCCAGCGCGGATCGTTGACGGACATAATCTGCTGGATGCCAAGCGACAGCGTATACAGCTTGTTATCGCTCAGGAAGACGAGCGGACCGATAAAGTCTCCCCAGGCTCCTGTGAAGGCGAAGATCGCCACCGTTATAATGACGGGCAGGGATAGCGGCAGAGTTAACTGCCAGTAAATACGAAACTCCGATGCACCGTCCACCTTGGCCGATTGGGACAGCTCTTTGGGGATGCCCATGAAAAACTGCCGCAGCAAAAAGATAAAGTACGCATTGCCAAGGAAGGCCGGAACCACCAGCGGCTTGAACGTTCCGATCCAGCCGAACTTCTGGAACAGGACAAACAGCGGTATCATCGTCACCTGAAACGGCAGCATCATCGTCATGAGCACTACGATAAACAAGGCATCGCGGCCCTTCCATTCAATGCGGGAGAAGCCGTAAGCAACCAGCGTATTAGCTAATACTCCGCCAAGGATCGCCATTGCGCAGATGTAGAGCGTATTCTTGAAGTACAGCCAGAACGGAAACTGCTGAAATGCGGTTACATAGTTGGACCATACCGGCTCGGACGGAATCCAAACCGGCGGGTCCGCGAAGAGCTCCGTATTGCTCTTGAGCGATCCGGATATCAGCCACAGAAACGGGATGATATAAGCAAGTGCGGCCAAAATCAGAATGATATAGATGACATAGGTTTCAATAGACTGTCCCTTGAATTTGGTGCGGATAGAAACCACCTCACACTTCTTCTAACCGGAAGGTCCGGCTGACTAGTGCCTACAACTGATAACACCTTGATCAAGCCGCCCTTACTTCTTCTTGTCTACTTCCTCCTGGAGCTTCTTCTGGGCAGCCTGAAGCAATGGCTGCGGATCATGGTTGTTATAGATCACGCTGTCGCGCAGCAGCATAAGCTCGTTGGACATCTCCTTGGCAACCGCCGTCAGCGCCGGATGGCCGGAATCCGGGGAGCTTGCGACTTCACGCACGATTTTATAGATCTCATCTCCCTCTTTATCCCACTTGATTGCGTCGTTTTGCTCCTTGTATATGGACAGCGAACGCCACTGGTTGATGTTGTCGGCCATAATTTCCGGTTTCACCCCGAACAGAATGAATTTCATGGCGGCTTCGGGATTCTTCGCGCCTTTGGGAATCATGAAGATATTCGTGCCGAAGTTGGACGAGTTCTTCCGCCCTCCATCCGGTGCCGGAATCGCAGCTACCTTATAATTCACATTCGGAGCATACTGCTTCAATGCGTTGCTGAACCAATTGCCGTTGATGGTCATCGCAACCTTGCCCGAGAAGAATGGATGATCCGGAGAGAACGCCCCGCCAAAACCGGAAGAGAACGATTTGATTTTCTCGGGATTATATTTCTGTGCGTACGTGTTCATCCAGTTGTACATCTCTACCAGGTGCGGATCATCGAGCTTCACTTGTTTGGAAGCGGTGTCATAATAATCTGCGCCAAAGATATAACCCCACATGTACGACTCGTCCCCGGCGTCCAGCCAAGGGATGAAGCCCAGTCGATCGATTTTATCGCCATTCAGCTTCGTTAATTGCTCAGCCGCAGCATCCAGCTCCTCAATGGTTTGTGGTGGCTGATCGGGATCGAGACCGGCTTCCTTGAACAGGTCCACATTGTAGTACAGCAAGTTGACGTTGGAATCCTCAGGGAACAGGTACGTTGTGCCCTCCACCTTCATTAGATCCCGGTAAGCATCCAGAATTTCATCCTCTTTAAAATCCGTAGCTGCAAGCAGGTCGTCGATCGGCATCAATGCCCCCTGGGCAGCCAGTGCGTATGCGCTTGCATATTCATTCGTAATGACAACATCCGGCGGGTTGCCCCCGGAAATCGCTGCAAGCAGCTTGCCATTCGAAATGCCGCCATCTGGCGGAACATAAGTAGCATTAAACTCAATATCCGGATACTCCTTCGTAAATTCGTCCATTCGCCATTGATCCCATTTCTCCGAATCGCCGCCCCATGGATACCAATACGTTAATTTCCCTCCATTCGATGAGTTTCCGCCTGCATTCTGCTCTTCTGAGGCACCTGTGCAAGCAGTAAAAACGAGACTGAAGCATAAGACAGTCAACAGCAAGACCCATCCCCTGTTCTTCATTGGCCAATCCCTCTTTTCGTTTAGGATAAGTTTCTCGTCTCCTTATTTCTCTATTGATTTGGATGCAAATTACGCGAATGGCTGCCCTCCTTTTTTGTGAACACGTGTTTATTTTGAATCAAGAAGCAGCTTACCTGAGTAAGCCAACCTCCTGGATCAAACTGAACTTGATGGTTAACCAATCTAATACGCTGTCGTATGCATCACCGCAACGGCTGGCAGGAATCCCGGATCACCAGCTCGGTTGTTCCCACATAACGCTTCGAATCCGTCGAACTGACTTCAATCGTTTCAATCAATTTGCCGGTCAAAGCATCCATCATATCGGAAAAATCCACATGAATGGACGTCAGCGCAGGATGAATCCTCGCACTTAACAAATGATCGTCAAAGCCCATTAATGAAATATCGCCGGGCACGTTGATGTCTGCCTCGTTCAATGCACGCAGCGCTCCGAAGGCAACGCTGTCGTTGCAAGCAAAGATCGCTGTCGGTAAATCCTTTGTCACTTTGAGCCAATGCTGCACGGATTGATAGCCGCTTCGCTCCGAGAAGTTGGATGGAATGATCCAGTCGGACCGGACCTGCAAGCCATGGGCCTCCATTGCCTGCCTGAAGCCCTCCAGCTTCTCCGGTCCCGACCAGCGCAAGGGGTCTCCGGCAATATGCGCAATCTGGCGGTGTCCCAGACTGTAGAGATAATCGACACCCTGCCGCATCCCCTCCAGGTTGTTGAAATTGCTGATCACCCGGTTAGGCTCAGAGCGCCCTTCCAAATGCTGATCGACCACACCGACCACAAAGCCGTCCGCAATCAGCTCCTCAATGAACGGCTCGTGATTCGCTGCACCGATAAAGATGCCTCCGTCGATTCGCTGCTGGTAGAACGTATTCTTCACATTCCGCATGATGTCATCGTCTTTCGTATTGCGGATAATGTAGGTCAGCACGTAATATCCTCTCTTGGATGCGCTCTCAATTACGCGGGTAATGAGTGCGTTGGTGAGCGAATCGTTAAAGACTTCCTCGCGGGAAACCATGAACAAACCGATCGTCGACGTTCTCTTCCCCGACATAATCCGCGCAGAGAAATTGGGTGCGTAATTATACTGCTCGATCACCTGCATGACCTTCTCCCGCGTAGCCTGGGGAACATTCGGGTAGTTATTGATGACTCTGCTTACCGTGCTGCGAGAAACGCCGGCCATTCTGGCGATCTCCGTGCTGTTAATTTCAGACTTTTTCAATCGAGTCCCACCTCATTAACACGTGTTCATAAACGGGCGTGTATATAATATGTACTGTGTCGTCCATAGAAGGTTGTAGACAAGGTTCTATGCAGATTTCTCCGTGACATATCAATCGGATACTATCACTGAATCGTGAACACGTGTTTACATTTACAATGTAATCGCTTCAAAATGTTTTGTCAATATAAATAATCAAATCACGATGGCTCCAAATTGCCGTAATTCCTTACGCCTGCCCGGTCTCTATTAGAAAAAATGATTTTTCCTCAGTAGTTTGCTAGAATGGTCAAATATGCAAACGTATAACAGAAAGGATGTTAAACGAACTATGAAAAGAAAATGGTTGAAATACACCATGCTCCTGTTATCCATTGGAGTCTTGGGGATCGTCTCCTACTACACCTACTCTATCATCCAATTCTCAAACCATATTTCCACGGCTGTGAAGCCAGCCGAAGAAACCGATACGGCTCACAACGAAGTTGTTGAAATTCCTAAATGGGAAGGAAAAGAGCGCATCAATATCCTCCTCATCGGCGGGGATTCCCGCGGTGATGACGCTGGCAGATCGGACACCATGCTGGTTGCCTCCATCGATCCGGTTACGAAGAGAGCCCATCTATTCTCGTTATTGCGCGATACTTATGTAGAAATTCCCGGGCATGGCAAAGGACGGCTGAATTCGGCATTTGCTTATGGAGGGATCGGGCTGACCAGACAAACCATCGGCGATTTGTTAGACTTGCCCATACATAAATATGTATATACGGATTTTGTCGGGTTCATAGCACTTGTCGATTCATTAGGCGGAGTCGATATCGAAGTAGAGAAAGACATGTACTATACCAGCAAAGCCGACAAGCACATGTACGACATTGATTTGAAGCAGGGACTGCAGCATCTGGACGGTAAAATGGCCCTGCAATACGTGCGATTCCGGCATGATGCCAAATCTGATTTTGCTCGGACGGAACGACAGCGCATCCTGATGACGGAAGTTGCCAAAAAAATGCAGACCACGAACTCTCTTATCAAACTTCCGGGCATCCTGGATTCGATTGCGCCCTACATCGAGACTGATTTAAGCCCCAAAGAAATGCTGAAGCTGATGGCTCTCGGCTTTGACGTGAATCTGGACAAAATCGACCAGCAGCAGCTTCCCCCGTTCTCGCTGTTGTCCAACGAAAAGGTCGGACGAGCACAGGTGCTCGGCGTAGACAAGAATAAATTGCAAGCGTATGTGAAGCAGCTATTCGAAAATGATACGTTTCAATAAATAACACGTGCTGGGAGGGCTTAGCCCTCTTTTTTTTCACTTTTCTATATCGTCCGAGGACGCTCCTGCAGCAAATCCGACGGGGCGCTGCCCGTCACTCGTCTGTAAATCCTGTAGAAATAGGAGATATCCTGGTAGCCGAGAAATTCGGCAATCTCCTGGACCGTCAGCTGCGATTCCGTTAACAAATAGGCCGCACGCTTCATCCGCTGAGCATGCACGTATTGGCTGATCGTCTGCCCTGTGACACTCTTGAACAGCACGGCAGCGTAATTGGGTGTTTTGGCAATGGCATCACCGAGCTCCTCTTTTGTTATTTTCTCGCGGTAGTGCCGCTCGATATACGACTTCATCCGCTCCACATGCAGGTGTTTCTCCGGCGTAATTGCGCCTCTGTCGAGCTCGCGGCTGATATAAATCAGCACTTCTGTCAATAATGCTTCTATTAGGATGACATAATAAGAGGGGCGCTCGTGCCACTGCTGATGAATTACCTTCAAACGCTCGTGAATCAACTCATAACAGCCGGGTTTATGTTTCAGTGCTTCTGTCCGTTCAAGCACCGACAATCCCGTCGACAGCGCTTCGGTCCATTGAACCATGATTTGAGTATGCGTTACGGTGGGGATGCTCTTCCCATAATACGGAACACCGGCTGGAATAAGCAGCAACTCTCCCTTCTCCATAATCAGCTTATCTCCATTCACCCAATATACACATTTTCCATATGTCACAAGGCTTAAGCGCCACGTTCCCTGCTCTGGATCAGCTTCTTCATACCAATCGACACCGCTAACTTGCCGTACTTCCACCGGGGTACCCATGATTCACCTCATCTCCATACTATATTCCAATCATTGTACTATAGTTCATATCATGATTCGACAAGACAGGCTACAATGTGATCATTAAGGATGATTTAATTCAATCGAATGCTGCAAAAAAATGCTGGAGGATACAATTAAAGGAGGAGCAACCATGCAAAAAACAAAAATGATCTGTACAATGGGACCTGCGTGCGATTCCGTTGACATCTTGAGGGACATGATCCAGGAGGGAATGACCGTTGCCCGCTTAAATATGGCACATGGAGAGCTGGAGGATCATGCAACCCGTATCCGGAATATTCGCCGGACAGCTGCCGAATTAAATACGTATGTGCCCATCATGATGGACATTAAAGGCCCCGAGGTGCGTATCGGCAAGCTCAAGGAGGCTTCCTGCCTTCTGCAGGCAGGTCAGGAGCTGATCCTGACAACAGAGGAAATTCTGGGGGACGCACAACGCATCTCGGTCAATTATGCCGAACTGCATCTAGTTGTTAAACCCGGTGACCGTATACTGATTGATGACGGGCTTGTAGACCTGAACGTACTTCATGTTGACGGCAAGGATATTCATTGCAAAATCATTAGCGGCGGTACTCTCAAACCGCGCAAAGGCGTCAACCTGCCAGGAATCAAGACGACGCTGCCTGGTGTGACGGAACGGGATATCATGCATATCGGCTTTGGTCTGGAGAATGGCGTCGAGATCATCGCCGCTTCATTCGTGCGCAGTGGCGATAACATCCGTGAAATCCGCAGCATCCTGAAGGAACGCGGTGCAGAGCATGTGTTAATCATCTCCAAAATCGAGAACGGTGAAGGCATGGAGAACCTGGATGACATCATCGAAGCTTCAGACGGAATCATGGTCGCCCGCGGAGACCTCGGCGTGGAAGTGCCAATCGAAGAGGTACCTATGATGCAAAAAGAAATGATTGATAAATGCAACCTCGCCGGTAAGCCGGTTATCGTGGCAACCCACATGCTGGAATCGATGCAGGTTAATCCACGACCAACCCGCTCCGAGGTGAGTGACGTGGCTAACGCGGTGATTCAAGGTGCCGACGTTGTCATGCTGTCCGGAGAATCTGCCGCAGGCAAGTATCCGGTTGAATCCGTGCGCACGATGGCGGCAGTTGCCCGCCGTGCCGAGACGATGATCGACTACAAGGAGCAGTTTGCATTCAAATCCAGACAACAAGTGGCGGATATTACCGAAGTCATCAGTCAAGGGGCTGTCAGCTCTTCACTCGTCCTGAATGCCAAAGCCATCATTACGGCAACAGAGAGCGGATTTACGGCGCGAATGATATCGAAATATCGGCCACAAGCACCGATTATCGCGGTCACACAGCATGAAGAAGTGCTGGCCAAAATTTGCTTGCTCTCCGGCGTCATTCCGGTCAAAGGCGACAAGGTTACAACGACGGACGAAATGTTCGAATCCGCTACCCGCAATGCAATCAAGACAGGCTACATCGAAAAAGGCGACATTATTGTATTGTCGGCCGGTGTGCCGATCGGTCAATCCGGCAACACAAATCTCATTAAGGTTCAGCAAGTGTAATATGTAATCTATAAGGCCTCCAATCGATTTATTCGGTGCCAATCCGTCCCTCTGGGCATATAACTAACTCAGAGGAATCAGCGCAAGGGTGATGTGCGCTGTTTCGTATCGGATAAACCGAACATTGTATCGGAGGTCTTAAACATGTATATACCGCATCAGATGGGGAAGCCGTGGCAGCCGTCTGCAAACCCTCATCCCAAGCAAGCTCACCGTTATTCAAGTCCGTACCAGATGCTCTTCCACTGGAACCGCCTGGACTGGAATTTCCCGAATCCTTCGATGAAGCAGCGATTCGAGGAGCATCAGTATTGGAAGCACTGCATGCCCGCAGGCATCAAAGTGGACCATCAAGGACGCTTCTACGTATCGGTTCCGCGTTGGGCGGAAGGGATTCCCGCTACGCTGAACACCATTGTGATGGTGAACGGCAAGCCGGTGCTCGACGCTTTTCCAAGCTGGGAGTGGAATACGCCGGGGGATGTGCGGATGCTGCAATCCGTCCTTGGCTACGAGATCGATGAACATAACCGGATGTGGATTCTGGATCAGGGAAAGATCGCTTACGACACTTCACCCGAAGGCTCGCAAAAGCTGGTCATCTGGGATCTCGGCACAAACCGCCTGATCGATTCCATTGTCATCCCGGACGATATCGCTCCGCCCCGTACATCGTTCCTGAACGATATCGTAGTGGATAACCGGAATGGTTATGCCTATATTACCGATTCAGGCTCCGGCTTTCCGGACCACCCGGTGTATGGCGGGATCATCGTCTATCATATGAGAACCAGGAAGTTCCGGCGGGTGTTGGACAGTCATTACAGCACGCAGGACGTGCCCCGTTTCCGGTTTGAGATCGACACCGAGCCGGTCTACCGGAACAAGCCGGTCCGAATCGGTGCGGACGGCATCGCTTTATCTGCTGACAGAAGCACGCTGTTCTACTGCGCGGTTACAGGACGCAATCTGTACGCTATCGATACAGGACTGCTGCGGAATTTCAATATTCCCGATTCGATCATCCGGAATTCCGTTCAGACCCTGGGCAGCAAAGGAACGACGACCGACGGGATGCATGCGGACAATAAAGGCAATGTATTCTACACCATGCTGGAAGGCAAGGGCATCGGTTATTATTCACCCTACACCCGCTCCTTCAACAAGCTGCTGTCCGACGACAGAATGCTGTGGGTAGACGGGGTGGCTATTGATCAGTTCGGCTCCATCATCTTCAACAATAACCGCCTGCACCGCATGTTCGAGGAGCCGCAAAATATCGACTGGGACGATCCCTACAATCTGATCATCTGGAGAGCCTATATCGGGCCCGATGTGAAGTCGTACTTGTATGGTTAATGGTCCATGAAAAAAAGGGATAGGCAGACCGGGCTCTCAAGCCTTTTGCCTATCCCTTTATGTATTAGAGCTGCAAAGCCTGGCCGCAGCGGCCGCAGTAACGCGTCCCCGCAGGTGACACGGTGCCGCAAGCCGCGCAGGTCAACGGCTGCGCGGAGCCGGATGCCTTGACGCCCGCCCTGGCAGCGTTCGGGCCGACCGCATGCCGGATTCGGTCCTCCACCTGCTGGGCAGGGTTGACAGCACGGTGCATCTCCCGCTCCTCCTTCGTGCCTTGGCGAATGAGCATGATGAGCAGCCAGATCCCGACACCTCCGACCAGTACCATGCCGGCCATCTTCCATAATCCGGCGGCATAAGGATAATCCCATGCCGCGTGCAGCAGGATGCTGAGCAGCAGCAAGGATATCATCATCAGGATTGGCTTCAACGCACGATTCGTGCGGGCAGATCGCTTCGATGCCCCCCTCAGCCCGTACCACAAACCGGCAGCGGCAATGGCCGTCCAGGTTCCATGTCCGAATGGGGACAGCAGGGCTCTGACCCACAGAACAGCCAGCATCCCCGAAGTTGCATGCTGCTGCAAGTACATGTATCCGTACAGAATGCTCTCTATCGCGGCAAAGCCCATGCCTGCTGCTGCCCCGAATACCACAGCATCCATCAGAAACCGCTGCCTGCGGCCGCGGAGAAACAGGAAACACACCAGCAGCTTCGCAATTTCCTCAATGACGCCGATCATAAGAGCTGCTTGAATATGCTCCGACGTCGTGGTCTCCAGTCCACTGCCAACCGACCATAAGCGTTCCAGCATCCAGGCAATCGGCACGGCAATGATACCCGAGGCCACGAATACCGAGGCCAGCCTGATCGGCTTGAAGCCGAGCAATTGGGAGCTTCTCATATAAGCGACAAAGGACACCGGTCCCACCAATCCGCCGGAGATCATCGCAGCATATATCCACAGAGGCTGCTTCAGCCAGATGGCAAGCACAGTCAATACAACGAAGATACCGCCAAGCGCCAGCAGTACATCCATCCAGCGTTCCTTTTTCGGCGGAGTCAGGTTCATGGCCTCCACCGCAGCCGCTGCTTCCTTCGGAGCATTCGGAGCGACGGTATCCGCTGCCGTGTGGTGCAATTTAGCCAACACCTCATCCGACAGCAGATCGGGCCTGCGAATCCGCAGCACTTCATGGAACTGCCGCCGGACCGGCTCATACTGCTGCAGAACAAAATGAAATTCATCCCGGCCCATCACCATCAGCTCGCCGTTCTCCAGGGCCGTCACCGTTCCCGTATGCGCATCGCCGCTCAGCAGATCCATCTCGCCAAAATAATCCCCGGGCTTATAAATCGCTTTCTTCCGCCGACCGCTGCGCACTTCGAAGCGGCCTTCGGCGATCATGTAGAAACGGTCCGCCAGGGCGCCTTCCGCTACAATGACGTCGCCCTTGTAGACTTTCCGTCTGACCGTAACTTCCGCAAGCCCGCGCAGCTCCGCGTTCGGGATCGCGGCCCAGATCGTCGCTTTGCTCAGCATCGCATGCATCGTGCGAATCCGGGCGGAGAAGGACAAGCTTTCATGGAACATCGGACTAGCCGCGGCCAGACGGCTGAACGCGTTCTGCTCCAGCTTTAGCGCCGTCACTTCACCGATGGCCTGGGCACCCGAGGTCCTTTTTTCTTCAAGGAACAGAGAAACCTCCCCGATCAATGCCCCCTCGCCCAAGACATCCAGCGTCACTGTATGGCCGATCAAATTCCGGGACACGATCTGAACCTGTCCGCTCATGATAAAATAACAGGAATTGCCGTAGCTCCCCTCAACAATCAAGTCATCGCCGTCATGAAAATGCTCTTCATGCATCGATTGGACGGCACCTTCCAGCTCATGCAGCGGCACACCGCGAAACAGCGTATGATTACGCAAAAAATCAATTGCCAGCATCGTCATTTACATTCTCTCCATAGACGAAAAGAATCCGCCAGACGGCAGATTCCTCTCTATTCATTATGTAACGACTCTATTATCGCATATTTCCGATGATGCTGCTGCGCGAATCTTCCATTTTTTTAATGAAATTCGACATCACGTCAAAGGCTTCGTTGCGCTTGTTTGTCATCGACTGCAATTGGAGCATGTCCATCTGCTGGGAGTTCGAAAGATTGTCGATGGACCCCTTAAGCTTCTCGGTTGCTTGTATAAGCTCTTCTGCCGTGTATTCCTTCTTGGATGCGTCCGCGATTCCTTCCGCTGCAAGCTTGGCGGCGAGATCATCCGGAATCAAATACTGGCCATTTACCGATTCACCGGCCAAGGCACCGTTAATCTCCGCCATCGTATCGTTCTTCTTGGCGATTTCCTCGTTGCGCTTCTGCACGTTTTGAATCTGGTTGTTAAGCTGTGTATCCAGCAATTGAGTCCGCTGCTGCTGTACAGCCATCAATGCGGTCTCAATATCCATACTGGTGATATCGATCTGACCAATCGAGTTATTTGTTGCGCTTCCGCCTACTGCCTGCTTCACCGACTGGTAAGCCTGATCATTCATCATAATGCCTGTGCCTGCAACCACACCGACTAACAAAGAAGCGGCTGTGGTTACTATCATTTTACGGTTCATCGATCTTCAACCCCAATTCTCTGATTCTTTATACCTAATACAAAATCATAGCAGATGAAATATTCATGAACAATACATGATCTCCCATATTTCGGCAATGTATATTCAATTTCAAATAATTTATTTCGCGGCTGTGCACGGCCTATGGCTCATTATAGCGGGTTAACCCTTTCTTGAAATCCCCCTCCGGGGGGATGGACAAGTGGATGCATCCCGTACGTTGCGAAGAGCAACCCTGCCTGAGGCAGAGCAACCCGTTTGGATGGAAATCGACCTATCGCCTGATCACCACGGCTCATGATGATATACGTGGGAGACAACAGGATCCCAGCCAAGTAAAACAACCCTTGTACGAGAATCGTCATTCTCACAGGTTCACCTCTGCCATCAAATTTAGTTTCAACTTCAATTCACGCACCCATGTAGGGTGCGACTTTGAGCCAATGTTCCAAGATCAAGACCTTTACTATTTCAATCCACGCACCCACGAAGGGTGCGACACGGTCTTTTTATCGCCTACTCAACCAATCAACGTATTTCAATCCACGCACCCACGAAGGGTGCGACCACAACATTGCTATTTACGATACTGTCCTACGTATTTCAATCCACGCACCCACGAAGGGTGCGACTTTATATGCTTTTGCCTCTCCTAACGCTTGATGAGCATTTCAATCCACGCACCCACGAAGGGTGCGACGCGCATTACCTTGGAGGATTATGAGGCGGACCTTGATATTTCAATCCACGCACCCACGAAGGGTGCGACTGATGATCGATACGGACGCTGTTGCATTGCTGACATTTCAATCCACGCACCCACGAAGGGTGCGACCAGCAGCAATTGAAAGAACAACCGGAGTTAACATATTTCAATCCACGCACCCACGAAGGGTGCGACTTGTCTACGGAATTACTTTTAGCCCAGCCTGGTATTTCAATCCACGCACCCACGAAGGGTGCGACAAGGACTAAGCACAAGGAACGTGCAGATAAGGCAATTTCAATCCACGCACCCACGAAGGGTGCGACTAGACTTGATGGATGATGACGATATCCTAGAAGCATTTCAATCCACGCACCCACGAAGGGTGCGACCGGCTATGCCGCAAAATCAAAGGAGGAAATACGATATTTCAATCCACGCACCCACGAAGGGTGCGACTTTCACGAGAGGTCAAGGCTTGCAATTCACGTGTGATTTCAATCCACGCACCCACGAAGGGTGCGACCTTGCTGCCACGCAGCCACCAGCACACCTTCAATATTTCAATCCACGCACCCACGAAGGGTGCGACTGTTATGTTAAATCCCGGAAGTTTCAGTGTCAACAAAATTTCAATCCACGCACCCACGAAGGGTGCGACGTCCGTTTGCATCAGGTCCGTAGCAACATCCGTATATTTCAATCCACGCACCCACGAAGGGTGCGACAGGGGCTTTGGCGATCAACACCCGATTTCCCTCGTATTTCAATCCACGCACCCACGAAGGGTGCGACGTCTGGGGGCCGTAACATTATTCTGTTATTGCAATTTCAATCCACGCACCCACGAAGGGTGCGACGAATTAGACGGTCGTTGGGTTGTTATCAACTTTCTGATTTCAATCCACGCACCCACGAAGGGTGCGACTTGCGATTTTCGTCCTATTCAAAATTATTGATAAGGTATTTCAATCCACGCACCCACGAAGGGTGCGACCAAATATTCGCATGTATGGTCTTCATTAAATAATAATTTCAATCCACGCACCCACGAAGGGTGCGACCGGAAGCTATTCCAGGCGGGGGATATGTGCTATAAGCGATTTCAATCCACGCACCCACGAAGGGTGCGACTGAAGTTACATCGAATCCTTTTTTGCGCAGTGCGATTTCAATCCACGCACCCACGAAGGGTGCGACAGGAAGTTGCAGACGCCATCGGAATTGACCCCAAATTTCAATCCACGCACCCACGAAGGGTGCGACAACCAGGAAACAGAGCTTTGGCCGGGAGCGAAGATTTCAATCCACGCACCCACGAAGGGTGCGACCATTACTGGCAGTATTAGAGGAGGGAGAAACAACGTATTTCAATCCACGCACCCACGAAGGGTGCGACGCGAACGTCAAGAATATCTATCGTCACTTGGATACATTATTTCAATCCACGCACCCACGAAGGGTGCGACCGCTACTTAATCCGGAGGGCAGATAACAATGAGCATTTCAATCCACGCACCCACGAAGGGTGCGACTGATTATACTGCAATTGTATACCAAAAGCCTGGAATTTCAATCCACGCACCCACGAAGGGTGCGACGAAGGAATCAGCATGCGTGAACTGTGCCGGAGTATTTCAATCCACGCACCCACGAAGGGTGCGACAATTCATCTTCGAATTAAAGCAAGTGATAATCAAGATTTCAATCCACGCACCCACGAAGGGTGCGACCGCTGCAAGGATTTGAATGGAAAACCGGCTTCCAATTTCAATCCACGCACCCACGAAGGGTGCGACAGATGAAAGTCGTATGGCTCGCCACTCTCTACGATTTCAATCCACGCACCCACGAAGGGTGCGACGACCCAAAGGACCGGGAAGCCCTGGGACACGAAATTTCAATCCACGCACCCACGAAGGGTGCGACGACGGAATCCGGGTCGTCGGAGCCGACACCGGAGATTTCAATCCACGCACCCACGAAGGGTGCGACCGGTCAGGTTACGCCGTTAAACCTGATCGGTAAATTTCAATCCACGCACCCACGAAGGGTGCGACCAAAAAAGGCCGGTCATGCGTCCCGTGCAAGCAATTATTTCAATCCACGCACCCACGAAGGGTGCGACAGGGTATTGAGAAAGAACTTATACAGTAGGTCGTATTTCAATCCACGCACCCACGAAGGGTGCGACTCCGATTTTTAAACAAAAAAAGTCAAATAATCGGCATTTCGTTAAAAAAGCATTCTGTTATTGTGAAAATGTCCCGAAAACACATACTTAATTTGTTAATTTAATAAATTAATGTAATTTTTGAGGTGCGAATCCCCCAGTGAAATCATGTTCGCTTCCGATTCGCACTACAAAATTAAAAGGCCTTCCATATCCAAAGAATCCTTTATGCCTACATGTTCTACCTTATTCTTATAGTTGTTTCCAAGTTGATAGAATCTAAGGCTATCTTGTTCTTTGTCTATCGCATCTATCAGTTTCATTTTCAACACAGCAAACTGAGTAGCATCAACAATGCATTCAAAAACAGAGTGTTGAACGCGTTGTCCATAGTCTTGGCAAATTTTCGATACTTTTCTTAGCCTTCGCTGGCCCTCGCTACTCATTGTGCTCACATCATAAGTTATCAAAACAAGCATTGACTGCACCTACTTCCAGAAGAATGGAGGATACTCGTCCAAGTCATTGCGCAAATGACGTGCTAACAACAAGGCTTGTGCATGGGGAACCAGTCCCCAAGAGATTTTCTCTCCAAGATAAGGGTGTGTAATCTTCTCTTGCTTTTTGTTTTGCCATGCGGTCAGAAATTTCTTTCTTCCCTCATCCGTCATGATCACGGCTCCATTTTCTTTCCTCAGAAAATCCTCTTTGTTGATGACCTTCTTGTTTATTAATGATAGAACAAATTTATCTGCATAAACGCCACGCAGTTCTTCCATCAAATCCAGGGCCAGAGAGGCCCTGCCTGGGCGGTCCCGATGCAAAAAACCAACGTACGCATCTAGCCCAACGCCCTCTAACGCTGATGCCGTATCATTAGCCAAGAACGTATACGCAAGAGACAGCATAGCATTAACGTTATCTAGAGGAGGTCTACGAGAACGGGTTCGGAAGTAGAAATCCTCTTTTTGTTGTAAAATCATGTGGTCGAATAATTGGTTATAGACTAATGCCGCTTGCCCTTCCAACCCCCGAATTCGCTCCAGATCCTCGCACTCACGAATACTGATCATAATGGAAGATAAATTCTGTGATCCTGTTTTAAATTTCTCCACATCAATACGGAGAGGATAATCCCTTGTCATTCGCTCAAGAATCCACTTATGGTTATATATTTTCCCTACAATAAAATTGCGTGCAATCCTTGCTGAGAGAGCCTCATTTTCCGACACAAGGCACTGCTTCTTACGTAGAATTACATTGCCCTTGCTCGCACCAATGACTCTTGCCAAGAATCTGCCATTCATCGTCATAAAAACAATGGATATATTCCTCTCAGCGCAGTACCCCATTAGTGCTGGGCTTGCTCCCGTGTAACCGAAGGCAACCACCGATTCCAAATTGTGCAACGGAAGTCTGCCGAGCTTCTCCTGATCCTTCAATAGAACAATATTATCTCCATCAAGAGATAGGTACACATCCGGCTGTGTGATAAACAACGTGTTTAAGAGTTTTTTCATTCTCTGATTTTCCCCTCGAGATAGCTCCTGACCGTTCGTTTGTTCATAATCTCCGGTATACATATGGCATGAAGGGAACAGCTACGGCAAAAAGAACCAGTCTTCACTTTTGGTGTATGCTTCCGTCGATGGTAGTCATGCATTTCAGCAACAATGGATTTCACTTTGTCTTTGATTTCCGTTGTTAGAGGCACCTCGACTCGATGCTTGATTTCATTGTAAAAAAGAAAACCAGTAGTCATTCGACACAATAGCATTTCTTCCAGGCAAAGGGCTTGTGCAGCTAATTGCAAAACATCGGCATCGCTAACTTTAGGCTTCCCGCGCTTATACTCAACGGGATAAGCCAAATAATGGCCTTCTGCACCATGGATCGAGACACCATCATCGTCTCTAATGAACTCAACAACATCACAGATCCCTGTAATTTGGAGTTCCTCCGATTTTACAGGCATCCCACGAACGGTAAGCTTGTCTCCGCGTTTCTCACGGATAAAGGGCTGATCTGCCTTACGATGAAGGTATTGGCCCTCTACTGTTTTCACGTTTTCTTCCCATTGCTGCTCGATATGAATGAGTGCCCACTGTCGTTTACAGAATTCAAAATGCTGAATGCCCGAGAGCATCAAATAATCTTCGTCTTGATTACTGTCCATCCAGAACTTCAGCCTTTAGCCCATCTAGTGCATACACTTCAACCGCATAATCTTCAAATGATCTCGGTTCGTCCGTCTTGGATGTTATATTCAAGGAACGATGTACCTTTGCGGATGAATATTGACCTAATTTGGAGCTGTGCTCCCACCAATACACCTTATGCACTTCCATACTGCCATCCGGTCTGGCCGAAGATAAATCATTCTCAAAAAGGGTAACCAATGCCTGTTTGATTTTATCCGCATCCTCATTGGTGAATCCGGTTTTCTCTGCCAGCTGCGTATTCACACTTCCATAGAACACATACAAGCCAAAATCCACCCGATGCTTCATCCCCATCGTATCCGATCCACGATCCTTGCCTGACTCGGAATTGACACTCTTCGTAATCTGCATGCTGCTTATATCAATGGGATCTACACTTCTTGCCGTATGAATGGATACCGGCCCTCTTACGCCGACAGAAACACCTCCGGAGCCTGAGCCTTTGAACGCAAACACCTGCCCGAAACTGCGGACATCAATCCATTCCTGACATGCCACTCTAGCAAAATCATCACTGGATACGGACTTTGACTTCAAAATCTGACTCAGCTCAGCATTGCCGTCTGCACGCTCACGCAAGCTATTAAATTCATCGTTCTTACGATCGTTGGATTGTACAAAAATGGTCTCCCCCATATCCTGCAGACGGTTTCTGATTTTGCGCTTAATCGCAACATCGGAAATCTCGCCATAACCGTCATAATTCTGTCTTGGACGGTTTCCATTAAGCGGGTCTCCGTTCGGGTTAGCATTATGTACAGATAAAATAACGGCAAAATCAATTTTATGATCCAAATTGCTCATTCCAATCACTCCTTAATCGTTAGATGTTTCTGATGCAGTAGCATCGTCAGTTTTATTTTTCTTCTGGTAGAGCTCATGACGCTGACTATAAAAGCCGAGCAGATATTGGCCGCTCAAAGATTTATTGTTAAACTCTTCGGGTTTGAACGCATACCCGATTTCATCAATGATCTTACTCCAATAGGTCGCGTCCCTTCCCAATCGGGCTTGATAAGGCTGTAAAGCTGCTTGAATGACTTGCCATGTGCGCTCAGGATGCTTAGCAAAGGCATTCATGTATCGTATGGCATTTGTCGCCCGCTTCTCATCGCCTAAAGCTCGTCGTTCCAGTACATCCGCAACCGCAAGCATTCGTCCGAACAAATAACTGCGGTCATCGTTATTCACATCTAGTGCCAATCCAAGTCCCTCCTGTCGATCTGTAAAATCTTTATTAATCAATGCGCAAGCAATACTCAGCGTTTTCTCCCATTCCCAAGTTTCCATGGATACCGGGTTAGAAGCACGAATATATACACTTTTGATGATGTCCTGAGGAACTTTGGTGCCATCCACAATACATGGAAGCATACGCTCCATCAATCCTTTGACCAGCTTGTCCCCGGCTCTTGGCCCATAAGCGGCAAAAGCGATATCCTTTGTTGACGGCGCTCCATAGAAAGAAACGAATTCGCCCTGTTCATTTTTTCGGTACCGATGGAGCCACGCGCACGAGGTGTGCCATTTCACTAGCCTATTTAAATAAATTTCCATGTTTAAATTACGATAATACAATACAGCCATACGCCCCGTAGTTGCCGAGTCAAGAATCATAATATTGACCTCTCCACTGAATGGATCCGATTTCGAAACCAATTTGTTCCGGTAACCGTCCAAGGCTTTAGCTACTTCGCTCGCAAGTGCTGTATTCGTACTCGATTTAATGATGGCCTCTGATATGGCCTCAGGATCAAGGGCAAAGGTGTCTTCTGAAGGATCAGGAAGAACTAAAGCATCGTTCCCCCATACCAGAAATACCCGCTGATCCATAGTTTTACCTTGCCGATTAATGAGCCATTTCAATGCATTATGTGCTTTTTGCGACACGTCATAACTGATACTTGCAGCATCCCTACTGTGGATAAATCGTCCTCGAAAAGTAAAACCTGTCGTATCATTCGCCGAGATCAGTTTGGCTTTATCAGCAGCATTTCGAATTTTATTCGCATGTTTGTCCGTACTCGGCAACCTCTTACCGGACACATAACAAAGATCTTCGCTACCCAACTGCTCTTGGTAATATTGGATAAATGAAAGATACATTTCAGAATCGTTCCAAACCTTTGTGAGAATTCGATCAGGCGAATACACATTAAAGCGGATAAATGCGCTTGTCTGTTCGCCAGCCACAACACTAAAAATCGCAGGCTTCTCAGGATACAAAGCTTCATATTTCTTATCCCATTTTTCAATAAGCTGATTGGCCCCGTCCACACAAAGAATACTGCACCTCACCAAATCATGAATTAATTGCTTCTTGCTTAAATATTGATAGATACTCTTCACCTTGGAGTGTGTATAGGGTGAATCAGCCCAGTTCTGAAGTTCTTGTATGTAAGTTGCAAAAGGCTCCTCTCCCTTAATCTTACCGCCGTAAGCGACGTAATCTCCGGATACATAACTCAGCTTGTCATGCAGCGGATAAGGAGCAATCACCGCCCCGGCACGGCTTGCTGATTTTTCAGTGCATGGGATCAGTGTACTCATATCACTTTTATCAACAATAACCTCGGCAGAATGAAACTCTCCACTTTCGGTTACAGTGACTTCTATATGAGCATTCTGAGTTGTGTGTGATACAGGCAGTAGTGTAAATTCACGATTATATCGCTGCTCCGTTTCTCCGACACAATCCAGATTCGATTCATACGTTTCATATAATTTCATGAGCCAGCTCATGGATTCCCCTCCTCTCCCCAACTGGCTAACAATTGATCTGCAGATTCCACATTGGTATGATCAAAATGCTTCGGCTTCATATCCGAGATAGTGCGGACCTGAGTACACGCCTCTGGCCTAGGGAAAGTAATAACCCCATCCTTCATAACAGCGTTCCAGAGTCTTACCTCTAATTGCTCTCTACCGGTTTCATCCGGATAATTAATCCCATGCACCATATGACCCAGATGAATATCCCCATAGCCACCGTAAAAACTTTCGCCTTCGCCAAAAACACACGGCTCCACGTATCCTTGACACTCACGTGCACCTAAAAAGATATCTCTGCGACCACCAACCTGAAGCGAACGTTTTAATATGTTATGGTGTTTATGTTCGTTACGATCAAATTCCAGATCCGGTCGGTTCATGTTAAAAACAAAGTGAGCACGCACTTGATATTCTACGTCCTTTAAGTACGTGTAATTAGCAAGCGTGTTGCCTCCGCTATAATCGATTGGTCGAATGCCTTTCGACTCCATACGGATCGCTTTCATGACACGAATCTTATCAATGACCATAATTAGTGTGGGTTTCCAATAAATTGACTCTACAATGCCTTTAATAGCCTGATACGTCGGCACCTGATAGGAAAGTTTCTCCCCGCCCAGCTTTGTCAGAGGATCAGTAAATAATGCGTAATCACCATAAACCTTAAACTCTACGGAGTTTCTCATAGATTCACCTCCTTTCAAAAAATATGACTAATACAATTCCAAACCCGACCAGCTATCATTCTCCATATCGAGTCCAAATTCTTCGCTATATGCTCCGTCACGCAGCACCATCATTTGTCCATCCAATATCCGTTCTAATCCACCGTTCTTGTCTAAGGTCCGCAATTCATGATCAAATAAATTGATAGTGAACTGCTGCGCTCTTCGCAATAGTTTCGAGAAGTCGTCAATACGCTCAGCCCCGTTAAGCTCTGCTATAATGTCCTTACCTTCTTCTCCGTAAGGGACGATTACTGAAGTATTACGGTCATCAATCACATTGAAATGCTCTGCCGCAGTCTGATAACTGTTGACTATAAACAAAGGCAGCCTGACCTTCTTGTTGGTAGCGTACTCTTGATAGTATTTGTTATTAGCTAATCCCCCGAATAATAAGTTGGTCATACTCTGTCCTAATTTAGGAATCGAATAGTCCAATGCCGATTTGAAATCCGTATAGAACTCCTGAAAATATTTTTCCATTGCTTGCACAGACAATAGGTGACCGCCATGACACAAGGAATCCCGTTTCAAATCGATCAAAATTTTCTTGGAAATCTGTTTTCCCTTCTGAATCTCCTTAAGATGTCTCAAGTTCTCCTCTTCGTGATCAATCACATACACCTGTCTCAGAACATGTTCCCCATGACGGTTACATCTTCCGGCTGCCTGCGCAATCGAATCCAAGCCTGCTAAGGAGCGAATGACGCATTCAAAACTGACATCGACGCCGGCTTCAATTAATGGCGTGCTGACACAAATCACTTTGTCTCCATTCTTTAGAAGTTCCCGCACTTCATCCAGTTTCTTTTTTCGGTGAGCAGCACACATTGATGTGCTTAAGTGGTAAATAGGAATCTCGGAGATGCCCGTTAACAGTTGCTGATACAAATTTTTGACAACGGATTTCGTATTCAAAATCACTAAAACACTTTTTGTTTCGCCCATCCGATCAGTGATAAATTCTACTAGGCTCTCATTATTAAAAAAATGATCTGTTGCACAATCCTGTATCTCTACTCTTTTGAATGCCGTAATTACTTGTTGTATATCCTTGATCATTTCCGCATCTGGACTGATACTCAGTTTGTGCTCCACGAAATCAAGTGCTGGTTGCGTAGCCGTACAAAGAACAATGCTAGAATGAGCGTACAGATTCAGAAAGTTCAGTGCTGTATTAAATAGGGATACACATGAAACAGGTACCTTCTGCACTTCATCAAAGATAATGACGGATTCGCTCAAATTGTGAAGTCTGCGAATATTTCGACTCCCTTTGTCATAAAACACATTCAAAAACTGCACCATCGTAGTAAAAATAATTGGAGAGTCCCAGTTGTCTTTGGCTAACTTCAACTTTTCCCGAACGGACAACATACCTTCCATATGTTCATCATCTTCATCAGATTCCTCAACCACGTTGGAATGATGCTCCAGTATATTAGCGTCATCCTGAAGAATCCGTCGCACTTCAGCTGCATTCTGTTCTATTATTGTCGTGTATGGTAAGACATAAATAATATGCCTTTTGTTATAAGTTCGAGCATGCTTGAGTGCATATCGAAGACTGGCCAATGTTTTACCGCCGCCCGTTGGGATCGACAACGTATAAATACCCGAGGGTTTTTCAGCAAAACGGTCGCATTGCTCTGACATCTGATTTCGAAGTCGATTAATTGGTGAAGAACTATAACTTGCAAAGGAATCTATCTCTTTCATCAATCTGCTGTAGTAGGTATCAAAGAGACCCTCGAAGTGCGGCCTCTTGTATTCATCTAAACTTTTTTCCTCAAAACACCTGGTATTGGTTCGATCCGCATCAATAAGTGCACTAAAAACAAACTTAGTGAGGAACATACATTTATTCTCTAGGGTGATTGATGAGTTTCTACCCATGAATTCACTTAATTCAAGTTCTGCTTGGTTAACATATAGACGGAAGTCATCTTCACCGATTGTATATTCAAAGAAACGTTGTACACTTTCCTCATACTCCTCTATCTCTTTGTCCCGAACACGATTTAAATAATTCGATTCCAATTCAGGACTCAAAAAATCCTTTAGATAAGAATGATGAGATATGATCGCGTTACCTACAATCTCTGCTAAAATGCCCTTGTATCTATCAATTCTCCCAGTATGAAATAACTTATAGAGCAGACGCCCCCCAGCGGTAGAGTGATCAACACTGCCTCTTTTCGGAGGAGACTCAGGATTTTCTAAAGCTTCGTATAAGTAATTTTTGAATTTATCCGTGTACTTCCCCATATCATGAAGCATCCCAGCAAGCCCCGTAATATGCTTAACACCTAAAGGCTCCCCATACATCTCGGCTAGAATTTTGACACCGAGTAGATGCTCCTCAACAGACTGATGCTCCAGGTCACTTTTGCGAATATGGGCGATATAGGCCATCTTATGCCCCCTTTATTTGCCTTGTATATACATACAACATAGTTCTTTATTCCTATTAAAATACTAATATTCCTAACATATATAATTCTGCAGGCGCATCTCCAAGACCTTCCTGAAATATACAATTTTCTATCATTTATAACTGGATTAGCTAAAAAACAACGGATGATCGCAAAAAATCTGCGACTTACCGTTGTTTTTATGTTAAGTATGTTATTTACATTGTAAAATGTACTACTTTTTACTCATCTTTGAGTGCCGCCATTTCAAAGCACACACCTATGTAGGGTGTGACTTCTACGACATTTGCGGAGCAATAGATTACGTGAAAATTTCAATCCACGCACCCACGAAGGGTGCGACTTACAAGAGATCGGACCCCGTTGGTTTATTGGTATTTCAATCCACGCACCCATGTAGGGTGCGACATTTCGATGGGGATGCGCCTCCTTCCGCTTTATCATTTCAATCCACGCACCCATGTAGGGTGCGACGGTCCGGGCCAACCTGCCGGAGTTGTGCACGGGATCCGATTTCAATCCACGCACCCATGTAGGGTGCGACGAAATCTCCGGGCTGCTAACTCTTCCGGAATGTGCAATTTCAATCCACGCACCCATGTAGGGTGCGACCCGACTCCGTAGCGCCCTCCGTAATTCAGCCAGATATTTCAATCCACGCACCCACGAAGGGTGCGACCTGGCACAGTCATGAGCCGCCGCCCGAATGGCAAATTTCAATCCACGCACCCATGCAGGGTGCGACATTAAGCGATCTTGAGTATACCAAGTATCTCAATATTTCAATCCACGCACCCATGCAGGGTGCGACGGTAATAATTTCTCCAAGTGCCTTGAACACTGTATTATTTCAATCCACGCACCCATGCAGGGTGCGACTTTCTAAACACCCTGTACGGCAAGTTTGGTCAGACATTTCAATCCACGCACCCATGCAGGGTGCGACAAGAAAAGCTATTTGATGGTGATATTACAGAGGTATTTCAATCCACGCACCCATGCAGGGTGCGACCTAAGAAATTCCAAGGCTCGCGGCTTCAGTATACGAAATTTCAATCCACGCACCCATGCAGGGTGCGACGCGTCACGCGAAGCTGTCAAAGCGGCAGCCAAGCGATTTCAATCCACGCACCCATGCAGGGTGCGACACAAAAGGTTTTAATGGGCGATGTGTACCGGAATATTTCAATCCACGCACCCATGCAGGGTGCGACGGGGATACCCACCCCGGATAGCAAGCCGAAATCATTTCAATCCACGCACCCATGCAGGGTGCGACAAGAAAGGAGACAATGCCCGTGTGGAACCTTTGATTTCAATCCACGCACCCATGCAGGGTGCGACTCCGTTTTTCGGTAAAAATATATTAAAAAACGAAAATTATAGAGAAAAAAACAGCTTATTAATCAATAAAGGTATCAATAAAAAAATACATGTATTTAATAATTTTATATAATATGGATATAATGTGGTGCGAACCCACCTGGTTTTTCATGTTCGCTTTACATTCGCACTAGATACTACCCCTGATAGAATCATAACATAAACAATTTACTTTGCTGGGCAAGGTAAGGTCTGTTCATAACTGTCTTACTTGAAATTAACTCTATTCTCTATTTTGATTTTGGCAGTAACTGCCTGTAATTTTGTGTTTTTAGAATAAATTTTTCAAGATAATTATTCTGAGCTTGTGAAAAAATAGACGCCCTATGACAATAGGAACGTCTGTATATATAAATTACTTCAATTAATACGCGCCCCCACCATGAGTATAAAGTTGAACATAAATTGGCTCAGCAGCATGTAATGGAATGCTAATAGAGATAGTAACAATTACAGTAACTAACCATAGTGCAATTTTTCTTTTCATTTCTTTGGCACCTCGCTAATTAAAGTATTATATTTATTTTGTACTTCAACAGATGTAAAATCTCTAAATTTCTCAAACATTCTTACACAATTAAGAATAGCACTATCACTATGAATTTCAATGGCTGATGCCAAACAATCCAATAAGCAATTTATACCGATATCATATCGCTGACTGCGTAAATAATAAAGAGATAGCTCACTTAAAAAATGAGTATACCGATCGGCTACTACTTGATAGGTATAAGTTCCAATATTAGCTTGTTTAACTGCATAGGAAGAAATTTGACTTTCGAATTTTTCCAGAACAAAATCAATGTTGAAATTATACTTATTAGCAGCTTGAATAATTTTGATTAGTGCCGGAAGGATCTCAGCTTCTCTCGATTCAACATAAGCTACATATTGCGGCAGTACTTCAACTTGTCCCATCATAAGCTGATATAAACATGTATTTACTAGAGCCAGTATTTTAAATTCTTCTTTGATACGAAGTGCTTCTGCTGTATCCTCTTTGACCCAACTCAAATCCGAATATAGTGAAACATACTTTAATGCTAGCTCGTAATTACCCATTTCGTCACAAACTGCTGAACGTAGTAAGTGCGAGTATATGATATACAAAAACAACGGTCGCTTAGGTTTTTTAAGTAAATTATATTTAAATCTACTGTTTTGATTATATTTATGATGATATTGAATAGTTGCCTTTCTGCCCATTTCTTTTGACATCTCATCTACTTTGCCCCATTGACGAAGTGATAGATATGTATTAGCTAAGTCTTTCAACGCATCCAATTGATCTATTTCATCTAACCGCTCGACGAATCCCTCAAATTTGGTGGCTGCCCGAAGATTTTTTTCCTGGTCATGCCCTATGGATATTGTAAATAATCGGTAATGACATAGTGCTAATCGCTCTGAATGTTGATACTTCTCACTTTCAGCTACAGATTCGTATATGATTGCTGCTGCTGAACGCTTTTCTTGGTTTAATAAAACTTCAGCTGTATCAAAAAGTAACGGCACATAGGCTAGGTTATCTGTCATGTATCGTACAACCTTCTGAATTAACATCAGCTTATCCAGTTCGGCACAACGATATAAAAATGGCTTCAGCCTTCTCCAATTGAGTGGATAACTGAAACATTCCTCCAGATATAACTCATAAAAGCTGCCCTCAGGCAATCCCATAGCTGCAACAATACGATCCAACTGCTGCATGGCAATGGGTCGAACCCCCTTAATGATAGTACTTAATGTTCCTGAGTTAATTTTGGATAGCTCTCCAAATTGATTTATCGTTAATCCCGTCTTCTTGAGGTAAGTCTCCAGTTCTGATCGTATCGTGGTTGTATGTATCATTTCAAAAACCTCCAATAAGAATATTCTCGCTTTGGAACATCCATAATTTGGTTTTAGAATCAATAGTAATAGTATAGATGAATCGAACACCTGTCAATTAATGCAAAAATCTCACTTGTAAAAAGAATAACTTTTGTTGTCATCTCTCATACTAGAATATATTTACAATTTACCATATGAAACTTTTAAGGACAATAATTAATATAAAATGAAACTTTTAGTGACTCCAATATTAACTTCCTTTTGTCTACACTTCATATATAAGAGGAGTCGATACATGTATGCATAAATCGGTTACAGAGAGATTGGGCATTGCTATACGAGAAATCAGAAAAAACCAGAACTTAACTCAAGAGGAGCTTGCCGAGAAAATCGGGTCCTCATTTAGCTATATAGGCAGGCTGGAAAGAGGAGAAGGCAATTTCACTGTTCAAACCCTCGAAAAAATTACAACAGCGCTAAATATCGACTTCTTTGACTTTATGTCACTAGGTAAAAAAGATAATGACATTATCCTTGAAATTAACTCGCTGCTATTGCAGCAGGATGAGGAAAACCAATTAAAAGGATTGAACATCCTTAAGGAGTTATATCGGAATTAGATAGCATACATGAAAAAAGAGATTCCTCAATTGATGGGAATCTCTTTTTTCTTCCGGCTCTGACAGCTATGTGCTCGAAGTTGCGCTCCTTAAGGAGTTGGGTACTATCTAAAAATAAGTTCTACTGCACTTTCTAGATCAACTGCTTCCCGACCAATCTCCACTAGGCAAGTATCATCGTCAGATGCAGGCTCAAAACCGATTCTGATTTTTGGAATATCGAATTTATCTCTCAGAACCACAAGAGATTCTAATATTTTTTTGGCTTTTAGCCTTACATCCGAACTTTTTCCATCAAATAGCTCATTCTCCGGAAAATTAAATGTAATATCTCCAAATTCTTCATCAAAGGAAAATATTATCATCACATCTTTTAAGCTACATCCTATTTCCATTTGGTTCAGAAACACATTTCCCGTTCCAATCGGTGAAAGCACATCCATGAGACTTTTGATTTGATGGAATTCAAAATCTGCTCCACTGATGTTGTCAAAGAAATGGGAAGACTTAACTTCTGACGAGTTAATTTTAAGTTCATCAGATACTAACCTATCTAACTCATTTTTTCGGATGTCCTCTAGTATTATTTCAAGGTTCTCCAAACTATCCACTCCTTTTATTGGTCAATAAAGCCCTTAAATGTTCCGTCTTGATTGAGTCTTACTCCCCGACCATCAGGCAATTTCTTTTCTAGGAATGTGATTCCCCTATCGTTTGTAACTGTAATAAATCTCCTGGGGCATCAATAATGTCCTCCAAATGCTTCTGTGCTGTCTGATTAATTTGGTCTGAGCCACCCTTAACTTTGCCCCAAATATCAGGATTTCTTCCTGCATGTTTTTGTAGAGCATGTCCTGCAACAGTCTCTCCACCCTTTTTAGCCTGTGTTGCTGAGTTAATAATAGTATCACTACTAACCCTGACACCAATGTTCTCTCCCCTACCGCCATCTCCACCCGCATCATGCCTAAGATTAGGCGTCTTCTTCACCCCAACCCGGTTAAGAGCAACGCCGCCAAGGATCAGGGCACCCTGCTGCCCAAGATAGGTCGACATCCCCATCTCATTCATTCGCTCTTGCTCAGTCTGTATCCTCTCATCGAATTTTTCTCGGGTATCCCCGACATCAAATGCCATTTTGGCACCCCATACAGTCGTATTCACGATCTCCTCAGCCGTTCCGACCGTAGCATCGTACGCCATCTGCTTACCGGTGCCAATTGGGTCCTCAATCAAGGAGCTTGTCGTATCTTTAACCGAGCTCCACAGCGCAGTTGCCCCTGATTTGGCTCCCTCCGCGAAGGCTTTGGCTTCATCCCCCAGATCCTTCAGTTGATCTCCAAACGACTTTTCCTCTATCCCCTTCCCAGAATGGACTTCGCTCATCCCGTCTGGGAACACTAGTTGTGGAGCCAAACATCTGGGATCTGTATGGTCTGCCTCATTATCCACCTGCATGAATCTATAGGCGATTCTCTTCAATTCCTGACTGGTCACCTGCATGTGCTCAATCGTCAACTTCATGTCTCGGTAAGCTTGCTGGAAATCATAATAAAAACGAGAACACGTCGTGCCATCCCAACAGGATACCAGCATCTGGATCTGTTGATTCAAAGTATTTTTATTGGTTTCCAGTTGATCGGAGGCTCTATCAAATTGATCCGACACTGCGAGCAGCACCTCAGGAGGCACAAGTATCTTGGTCATAAGTCAACCTCTTCGTCATTTGTTAACTAGTAATTTTACTTCATTTCAAATAACTGGAAAAGGTTCTGAGGTCCTTCATATGTCCATGATACACATACACCATATCGTGATATAGTCATTTCTTCCTATTATTAAGTCTATTAGATTCTGTTTGGAAGTTATAAGGCTATAATCTTACAGTCAATGCACAGTCCCCAAAAACGAAACGAAAAACTTGCCGTTCGTTTTCTCCATTTCTCCGTTCGTTGTTGGAGATAGACCGCAAGCAAATGCCAACTCCACGTTCCGGCCAAACATCACCTTCTTGGAACTTAAAAACCCGCAGCCCGAGCAATTAAATCCACAACCGTCCGAGGTGCTTTCCCATTTCTTCTCAAAGTCTGTCATGGCTCTTGTCTTTGCGAAAGACTCCGTGATCCAAGGGGAAGATGCCAATATTGCTATTAACAAAATAACAGATAGAGACAAAGATATTTTCTTTTTCATAATAGGTTGTTCTCCTCTTCATAAAAACACTGCTTGCAACCGCTCTATGATTTAGTGAAATTATTTGATGCTAGATGGGATGCATTGCTTTCTTCTTTCGTAATTTTACAAGTTAACTGTCAGCGAGATTATCCATAAAATTTTCCCCTCCAACATCCTCAACCCCTCTAATTTTACCGAAAAAAAATCCAACGTCCGCAATAAGCCATCGATGCCACAAAAAAACCAGCCCAACACACGAATAGGTGTTGAACTGGCTCTTAACGTACAGCATGCTACGCAGGTTCCGACCTGCTCACGCCGTCCGTGATCACGGCAATCGCTCCATCTCCTGTTACGTTACAGGCTGTGCCGAAGCTGTCTTGCGCAATATAAAGGGCAATCATGAGCGAGGTCAGCGTTGTATCGAAACCCAGCATCGACTCGAGCAAACCCAAAGCTGCCATAACAGCACCTCCAGGAACGCCGGGAGCGGCGACCATCGTAATTCCGAGCATCAGGATGAACGGGAACATCGTCCCGATGGAAGCTGGCATACCCGTGAGCAGCATAACCGCCATGGAGCAGCTTACCAGCGTAATCGTACTGCCGGAGAGGTGAATGGTTGCACACAATGGGATAACAAAATCAGCCACCTTCCCACGGACCCCGTTCAGCTTGGTTTGACGCAGTGTAACCGGAATGGCCGCAGCCGAGGATTGAGTACCTATAGCCGTAAAATAGGCCGGCACCATGTTCTTCAGCAGGGTAAACGGATTCTTGCGCGCGACTTGACCTGCAACGAAATATTGTATGACCAGGAAAAGCACGTGCAGCGCAATGATCATAATGAATACTTTTGCGAATACCGACAGGATCATAGTCACTTGCCCGCCATAGGTCAAATTGGCAAACACGCAGAGGATATGATACGGCAGCAGCGGAATGATGACCGAGGCGATCAGCTTCTCAACAATCTCCCGGAAATCCACCATCACCTTCTGCAAAGCTTGTCCCTTGATAACAGCCGCGCCCAGCCCAAGCGTGAAGGCCAGCAGCAGAGCCGTCATGACGCCGAATACGGGAGGCATCTCCACCTTGAAAAAAGGTTCCAGCAGCGCCTCTTCCGGATTGGTATAGGAATTGATCAGGCCGCCAACCTCCAGCACATGCGGATACAATAATGTCGCTGCTACAAACGCTAACAGACCGGCTAGAACCGTGGAGATATACGCAAGCCCGGTAGTGACACCTAACAGACGACCTGCTCCTTTTCCGAGCTCTCCGATCCCGGGAGCAATGAATCCGATAATAATTAATGGAATAGCAAAACCAAGGAAGTTCCCGAACAACCCGCTAAACGTAGCCAGGGATGCAACCAGCCATTCCGGCGATAATGAGCCGATCACAATACCTAGGATAATGGCAATCAGGATTTTCGGCAGTAAGCCGAGTTTATTCTTCTTCATGTCACGATCACCTACAGATGTTTTTTCGTTTATTGTCCACTCCGAACGGACGATATTCCGTCGGAGACGGAATAAACAAACTTTATCATATTTTGGATATCATTGTCATTAGTCAAAATATGACATCTGCATCTTTCGGTGGATTGTGCCGACCCACACTACGCTTTAATAATGGAATGCCTCGTCTCCGATTCAATTCTAGATAACGTCAGCCTTGGCTCTGATGCTGGCAGCTGCATCCCGAACAGACCCTGCAGCAGTCACGGCGGATATCACGGCAACACCATCGGCTCCCGCTCCAACCACTTCTTCCGCCTTCTCTGCCGTTATCCCGCCGATCCCAACGATCGGCATATCGATTCCGGCTGCGCGCATGGCCCGCAGAAGTCCTGGGCCCTGCACCGGCTTGGCATCCTCCTTCGAGACGGTCGGATAGATCGGACCAACACCGATGTAATCGGCGCCGTGGTGGATCGCCCGGCGAGCTTCTTCTATTGTATGCGCGGAGACGCCAAGAATCCGCTTACCGATCCGCTCACGGACGGAAGCCGCGGATTCGTCGTCCTGGCCGATGTGCACGCCGTCGGCGTTCAGCTTGAGAGCCAGCCCCACATCGTCATTGACGATGAACGGAACACCGGCCTGGCGGCACAGATTCCGGATTCGGCGTGCCAGCTGAATCCTTGGCTCGCCGGTAAGCGCAGCTCGCCCTTTTTCCCGGAACTGGACCATGGTCGCACCGCCGACTATGGCTTCCTGCACAACCCATTCGGGTTCTGCGATGCAGTTCACACTACCGAGTACGAGGTACATTCGCAGATGCTGTCTCATCATCTCGGGTGCGATTCTCCCCGTCATCGGAGCACCCCCTGACGACGTTGATACGCCCAATGATTTGTCGGCCCATGTCCTTGCCCCAAGTTCAAGCCGTCCTCAATGGCCGCCTGAATGAATGAGCGCCCGCTTCGAATGGCATCGAATGCGCTCATGCCCTGGGCCAAGCCCGCAGCGATCGCCGCTGAGAAGGTGCAGCCGGTCCCGTGTGTATGAACGGTATTCACCCGCTTCCCGCTGAGTTCCGTGAAGGCAGCACCATCATATATAAGATCGATGACTTGAGGATCTCTATCATTTCCTACAGCCTTGAAAATGGGGAAGTTCATGTGACTAAACTTTTCCGTGTACATGGCTGTTCTCGCTTGATCATCGGGATGATTCACAACGTCCAGATGCACTTCCATGTGCTTTTCCGTGGACTCTTTCAAAATATCTTCCATGTGATCGTTTATGTGATCCTCCTGGTGTTTGTCCATGTGTTTTTCCATCTGCTCTTCTGTGTGTTCTGCCAAAATCTCTTTCACGTATTTGTCCGAATGTTCTTCCGAATGTTCTTCCAAATTCTCTTCCCGATCCGCCCCTGCGCTGATGCCATATATCCGGGCTTCTTCGTGATCCCTATCTTCTCGGTCAGGTCCTCCCTCATCATGGCCGCCTTTAATAACAACGATCTTCGGACCGAGCGCATGAATACGCCTTGCAGCCTCTCGCCGGTCCTCCATCGTCCGAATGCGCATCCCTGCCAATACTTCCGCCTCCGGGATGTTAGGGGTAACCACCAACGCCAGTGGCAGGAGGTGCTCTTTCATTGCAAGCACCGCTTCGTTCTGCAGCAGCTCGGCGCCTCCCTTGGCAATCATCACCGGATCAACAACAACCTTCTCCCAGCCAAATTTATGGATCTGATCAGCAACAAGACGGATGATCTCAGCGTTAAACAGCATCCCGGTCTTCAATGCGTCTACCCCAAGGTCCGAGCCTACCACTTCGATCTGCTCCGCCGCAGCTTCCGGGGGCAGCGGATAGACGCCGTGAACCCCCAAAGTATTCTGTACGGTAATGGCGGTTATAGCCGACATGCCGTACACGCCGAGCTCCTGGAAGGTTTTCAGGTCCGCCTGGATTCCGGCACCGCCTCCGCTGTCCGATCCGGCAATGGTCAACGCCCGAGGTACGCGAACCTCTGTCATCGGGCACCACCTGCAGCAGCAGCTTCACGGATGGTCGCGTAGCCCTGCAGCGAACCTGGATGAAGCTTGGACAGCTCATCCAGAAAAGCGTTCTGGAAGCTCCCCGGCCCAAGATCAGCCGTACGCTCCGCTGCCCGGGAGGCGGCTGCGCCATAGAAGGCGAGGCCCGCTGTGCCTGCAAGCAGCAGGTTGGATTCAACTGCGGCAAAAGCACCCAGCACCGAGGTCAGCAGGCAACCTGCTCCGGTGACCTTTGTGAGCAGCGCATGGCCGCCGGTAATGATGCGAACATTAGTCCCCTCGGTGATCACGTCTTCTTTACCCGTGATCACCACCAGGGTGTCCAGCTCCCGCGCAGCCCGCACCGCAAGCTCGGCATTGCCGATATCTCCGCTGCTCTCTGCATCAACACCCTTGATCTCGCGGGCCTCCCCAACAAGGTGAGCCACTTCAGCCGCATTCCCGCGCACCAGCGAAACCTTCACTTCGCGCAGGATCCGCTGCGCCGACTCCGTCCGAAAGCGGGTCGCGCCCGCACCGACCGGGTCCAATAGGAGCGGTACGCCATGGGCATTCGCCGATAGCCCGGCGGTAATCATCGCGTCTACCAGCTCGCGGTTCAGCGTGCCGATGTTTAGCACCACGGCACCCGCGATGGCAGCCATATCCGCCACTTCCTCCGGCGCATATGCCATTACCGGCGACGCGCCCAGCGCGTACAAGCCGTTAGCCGTAAAATTCGTAACCACCACGTTTGTCATATTGTGAACGAGGGGGCTCGTCTGCTGTACCTTGCTCAAAAGCGCCGAAACCTCTTTTTCCCATATATTCATATGAAATCAGCCTCTCTTATCTATGCTAGATCGTTACAGACACTACTCTTTACAGCACCGCAGCCTGCATCTGCACCGGCCACTCCTCCTGCTTGTAAGCCATGTCCCAGAACATGTACTCCAACTGGCAGCTCAGCATAAAATGCTCCGTCATCCGCTCCCGCTCCGCCGCTGTGGCGCTTTCCGCCCACAGGTCAACACCGTTACAAAACTTCGCCGTCGCCTCTTCCCCGCGGTTGCCGTAAAAATAAATCCAGTCATAGAACGGGTGAGATTCATCCGGCTTCACTTCATCCAGCAGCTTGCGGCCAATCTCCAGATACGTCCAGGGACATGGCAGCAGCACTGCCATAATCTCGCCAAGACTGCCCTCATGCGCCACCGTCAACATGTGACGGATATAATGATGCGCGGATGGCGCAAGCGGATACCCCTGAAGCTCCTCGTAGGTCACCCCTGCGGCAGCGCAAAAGTTCTGATGCGGATGAATCTCGCTGTTCAGAATAAAAGAAATCTGTTCATTAAAAGTCGCAATCTCATTCCTGCTGGTAGATTTGGATATGGCGATGCCATAAATCCGCATGTAGGCGTTTAAATACTCAAAATCTTGCTTCACATAGTGAATCAGTTGTTCCCTCGATAATGTTCCTGCAGCAATCCCTCTCACAAAGGGATGATCAAAAATCGCTTGAAAAATGCCATCCGACTGCCTGCGAAGCTCTTGCGTGAAACTCATACTTATCCCCACCTCTCATGAATTGAAAAGCAGGAAGTCCGGTTACGCACACAGCCTTCAAGGCAACGCTAAAAAGCCGCCCCCGAAACTGGAGCGGCTTCGTCAACAAGCCCGGGTACGATAGAAAAACGTACCGAGGCCTTATATACGAAGGCTCCACTTTCCTACGCTAGTACGAACTAGATCAGGTTCAAAGGGTCCAAGATACACTCTTGTCTCAGCCGCCAACGGCTCCCCTAGTGGACTTCCTATTCTTTTGTCTATTACTGTACATAGGTTTTTGGATGGTGTCAAACGTTAACCGTTGGTTAACGAAATTCTTATGCACGAACCTGTGCAATATTGGGTGACCTCGTTGTTGAGCGATTTAGCGAAGGATTTTAGGCTGAGATAAGGTGTACTAGGGCCAACGGAAGGAACGGCGGAGTCAACGTTAGGACACCGCACTTACCGGAATAGCCATATTCGCATAAAAACTGATCTCGATACACTGAAACACAGACGCTTCAAAGGCATATCCCCATAATGAGTACATCCGAGCAATTCAAATAAATACATGATTTGAAGAGGAGCCTATTGATGACGAACCAATCGAAAGCTGTTAAACCCATTCGGGATGGCTGCACCTCGTAACGCAGTCTTAAGAAATTTCGCTGTGCTGAAATGGTGGTAGTTGTGATGGTTATGGGTGTGGGTGTGGGCACAATCAACTCACCTGGGTCTACGGTAATACCGGGGGTTTGTGATGGTTATAGGTGTGGTTATGGGCACAATCAACTCACCTGGATCTACGATAATACCGGGGGTTTGTGATGGTTATGATGGTTATGATGGTTATGATGGTTGTGATTGTTGTGGGCATGCTGCTCTTGGGGCTAACGGACAGAGGATACGTTATTTTCCTAGAAAAGTGTTACTTTTGAGATTAACGGACATGAGATGCGTTATTTGTGATATGAGTCGGTAAATTAGCTGTTTTATGAGGTAATAAGGAATCCTGAGTCCGTTAGATTCAAAAAAGGAACTAAATGAGGCAAATAGCGGATCTGATGTCCTTTAATATGTCGAAGACATCGCCAAGAGCCAAGGTTACTCGTGAAATAGTGTCGTGAAATAGTGGTATTGGCGCAGCAGAGCTCACGCCCATTCCGGATGGCTTGACGTCCGTAACGCCGTGCATCATCTGAAGTCTGCTGCGCTGTAATGATGGTAGTGTGATGGTGTTATTCATGGTTATGGTTATGATGGTTATGATTGTTGTGGGCATGCTACTCTTGCGCTAACGGACAGAGGATACGTTATTTTCCTAGAAAAGTGTTACTTTTGAGATTAACGGACATGAGATGCGTTATTTGTGATATGAGTCGGTAAATTAGCTGTTTTATGAGGTAATAAGGAATCCTGAGTCCGTTAGATTCAAAAAAGGAACTAAATGAGGCAAATAGCGGATCTGATGTCCTTTAATATGTCGAAGACATCGCCAAGAGCCAAGGTTACTCGTGAAATAGTGTCGTGAAATAGTGGTATTGGCGCAGCAGAGCTCACGCCCATTCCGGATGGCTTGACGTCCGTAACGCCGTGCATCATCTGAAGTCTGCTGCGCTGTAATGATGGTAGTGTGATGGTGTTATTCATGGTTATGGTTATGATGGTTATGATTGTTGTGGGCATGCTACTCTTGCGCTAACGGATAGAGGATACGTTATTTTGCTAGAAAAATGTTACTTTTGAGACTAACGGACATGAGATACGCTATTTGTGATATGAGTCAGCAATTTGGTTGTTTTATGATGTAATAAGGGATCCTGAGTCCGCAAAATTCAAAAAACGGGCATAATTGAGGTAAATAGCGGATCCTGAGTCCGATAATATGTCGAGGACATCGCCAAGAGCCAAGGTTACTCGCGTAATAGTGGTGTTGGCGACCAGGCTAGTATATTAGGTTATCTGATTATGTTCATTGCGCTTCCCCGCGTAGTCGGCTTCGCTCTTATCTACAGTGAAGATTCGTTTCACTCCAATAGACGAGTGTTATACAATGGCAACTAAAGGGGGAATGTCGCTCATGTGGCGTAAGTACAGGTTTACTCAATCGGTCTGGGCAGGCATTGCCGCCGGTATCATCCTTGGACTGATCTTGAATATGGTAGAGCATTTCACCTCATACAAAGTCTACACGCTGCTCCTGAACGTTGATTACGTGCCTGTCCTGAAGGAACTGCAGCTATCCGATCTCACCGAGTTTATGCTGCACCTTCTAATCTCCGTCCTGCTGAGCATGGCTCTAACCCTCTTCCTGCAGCAAAAAGCATGGTCTCGTAAACGCAGCATGTCTTTTGTTATCCTGGTCTGTCTTGCCGTTGGACTTCTTCTGTTCCCCACCACGGCGTTGTCTGTTCGCACACCGGCGTTGTCCGACCTCGCCGCCCTGGCGTTCTGGCTGACCGGGCATCTGGCGTATGGCCTTGCCCTGGGCTGGATGCTGACAGGGGCACGCAGGGGGTAAGGTTGTGCTGCTCACTCGAATCCACCATAGGTGATCAGATTGTAATATCCAGTGCCTTCATGTGATCAGCCTGGCTTATTCAACGCAAAGTGGCCGCTCCCATTGGAGCGACCACAGCTATATACCGGAATGCGAGGAATCCGCATTCAATTCGATTTCATTTTAAGCGAATTCTAGCGTCCCAAGGACAAGTCCTTGTCTTCCCCATCGGATTCTTCATCGTCGACGTTCGCGTCGTCACCGGATGCCGCTACTCCATCCATAAAGTCTTGAATCTGACCGCTGTTGCGCGTCAACGTGGCGACGGAAACCTCGTGCTTCTTCGCAATATCAGCCTTCGTCGTTGAAATGTTCAGCGATGAGGTTACTATATATTCTAACGCACTTGCATATCCGCCCTGTTTGCGGTACTTCGGATTGGCTTCTCTGGAGAAGCTGTTCCAGACCATCAAGAGACTGAACACTTGAAACAGCTGCTGCTCATCCTGCAATTCGTAATCCTTGCAAATCTGAGGAAACACGGACTCTGCAAGCTCGCGATGCTCATCGTCGTTCCAATCCATCCACCCCAGCTTGTCGTTAATCATCTGCTGCAATTGATCGACCTGTAGCTTAGGCTCTGCTGCTTTCGCACCAGGGAACTGGATGACTTTACCGTAAACCGTGCGTTCATCTCTTTCAAGACAACATCTTTTGTACTTTTTGCCGCTTCCGCAGTGACATAGATCGTTTCTTCCTAGCTTTTTCATTTCCTAGCTCCTATTTGAATGATTTCTTCTATTATACATGGAAAATATAAAAATGCGCATCTCAAGCCTGTCGAACTTAAGGCATGCCGGCCTTACTCGTCATCACACTCTCTTATAGGGGGGCTTCCGATAAGGAGGTACTCAGGCAAGTTAGATAGCAAAAAAAGCGCGAGTTTTCCACTATGAAAGCCGCGCTCTTTCATATTATTCTATAATATCGTCATAGCGCAAGTAGGATGTAACAAATTTGTTAGAACCTATAATAGACTTGTACCATTTTTGGTAAAGTTTCCATAGATCCGCATCATATGGCACATTTGGCCCGGCCCAATGGTCACAGACAGCGATCCCAATATCCCCTGACGCCGAGTCGTCACATGCGCAGCCTAGCTCGATTCCTTTCTCTATGAAGTTGCCCCCAAGCGATAAACAGCTCCTTGACTCTTGTTGTTTTTGCCAGCTCGAGCGCCTCTTTTGGGAGCTGCAAGTCCCTTTATGGGACTTGCGCGAGCCGCGAGCGAGCCTTTGGAGCCTGCAAGACCCCCTAAGGGACTTGCACTGGCCGCGCCCTACCTCAGCGGATATACCAGCTGGATATCCTTTACCGGGGCCAGCCCTTCATACAGCGCATGATTATGGTCTGCGCCTACAATACATAAGAGCCGTTTTCCCGCATGCTGCCCAATAGCATTCTTGATTCGCTGATTCATGATCAGATGCCGGCATACCCACCTGAGTAGATGGGCCTGCGGATTGATTCGCTCCAGCCATTCATACTTCTCCTTCGTAACCCGATCGTACGCTGCTGAATTTAGAGGAATCGGACCCGATGCCCAAGTCGACAGTTGCCGCTCAAACCACTCATCCAGCTCGGCATTTAACTGCTGCTTTTGCAGCTCGCCGTAACTGTGAAAAGGGTCAAAATCGTTCCACACATCAAGCTCTACCCAATCGATCGGCACGAACTCATATTTCTTCTCTTCGCATAACGGAAAGATCAAATCCCAATACTCGCTGGCTGGCTCACCCCAGTATCCACGATGGGATCTGTCCTGCTGGTACTGCTTCCAACTGCTCGGAAGGACCTCTCCACAAATAACATCCGGTTCGAACTCAAGAATGAGCTCCTTAATGACATCCAGGGTCAAGTTGTACTTCTGCCTCAGCCCCTCGTCATGGGTCACTCACAATATGCCAACCGTGGTCACGATAAATCCTTCCACCTTGCCCACATTTCTTGCGGATTCAGCACATACACCCCGTCATTCCTGAACATGAAATGGTGCATGATGAACTCTCGGCGAAGGGTCGCAAAATCCTCATGATAGCCCTTAATGAACTCATTGATCTCCTTCTCGCTGTACTTTCGTTCCTTTTCAAGCTGAGATACCATATGCGTGAGCACGATGAGTTTCTTCTTCAGTTGGGCAGGAATACTCTTCAATTTCCCATCGGAAGTGAAAAAGCTCTTCATAACGGAATCCTTCATCCGTTGATCCTCATCCAACACGCGCTCCGAGCCGCCAGTTGAACGTACTCTTTGATAGATCAGGTTTTCCGTCGCCGTCGCGGTATTTCTAATAAAATAATCATTCAGCGAAAAAAAGATCGTGTTCTTGTCCCTGCGCTCATTAATGAGACTCGCTTCCCGCAGCTTGGCAGCATGATGGGTGATCGTCGCCGGTGTGACGCCAATCTTCTCAGCCAGAAGCTGTCCGTTCAACTCCCCTTCGGCAAGCAGGATGAGCATCTTGATTCGGGTCGGGTCCGCCAGCGCTTTATGATAACTGACCACTTTGTCCAATTGCATAGCCAATCCTCAGCTCCCTAAATAATTTAACAAACATCTAATTTATCAATCATTAAATTAGATGGTAAACCATGAGGAATAAAATGTAAACCTATCCATGATAAATAGGCTTCAATAGCAAAACTAAGAAACCCGCCCTTCTATCGAAGGAACGGGTCTCTAATGACTCTGGTTGTTACTCGGCGCTCGGCCTGATTTGCACACTGCGGCTAATCGCTGCGTCCCAGCTTACACAACCGCCGCGTCTACTCTGCTCTGATCGGCATTTTGGCATCTCTTGCATACCTTAAGCGCCGTGCCGTCAGACTTGTTGGCAACGTAGAGCAGCTTAATGCGCGAAGTGCTGCATACCGGGCATGTGCCGCGACCGCGTGATGGCATGTTCCATAGTGCGCGGCCCCGTTTGGTTTTGGCCATGATTCATATCCCCTTTATTTCATAATCTCTCTAATGATCTTGCGAACCCATACACATATATAGCTCGTCCACAATGCGCTTCACCTTTGTTATATGAAGTCTGATCTTTAGGATTCACGCGCTGCTATACCTGTGCAATTCCATTATAGAGGAAGGCGTGCCGCCAAATATAGGGAATAAATGCTTATGAATTCTTTTTTACATACATGGCTTCGTGCCTGCCGTTAAGGGCTCCATATTCGGTGTATATCCGGAACATCTGATTGTTGGAAGCTAAGCTGGTACACGTCAGGGTTGGACAGAGCCTCCCACTCTCGGAAACCGATTCGGTTATCGTAATACTTCAACAGGAGCGAGATCAGATTGCCATGTGACACGATGACGGCATTTTGGCTGGGACTCTGCAATATCTCCTCCACTACACGAACCGCACGATTCATCGCCCTGTTGCTGGATTCTCCGCCCTCATAACACAGGTCCAAATCATCATAGGTTCTGCGCAGCATCTCGCGCCATGCAGGAACGTTTTTGCCCGATAGAACTCTCTCCATTAGCCTCTCGTCCCGTTTAATCTGTATGCCCATGCGATCCGCCAAAGGCGATATGGTGTCATAGGCTCTGCGATAAGTGCTCGAAACCATATGGTCTATCCCTTTGTCGGACAGAAATTCCGCAAGCGCATGCGATTGCCGGACCCCCTCCCTGGTTAACGGAGCATCCGCAGCTTGTCCCTCCGCTTGGCAATGCCGCACGACGTATATTTTTTTCATGGAATTGGCACCTCCTTAACCCATTAATCCTTGTGAACCCTTGATAAGGCTCATGGCTGCATGACCGGTCAGATTGAGGTCACCATCATCCAACATAAGGCGAACTCTCTACGGTTAAAAAAGGCGGGCAATAAATTCGGTTTATCTCACAATCAGCCCAACCCAAGTTTCCGATAGGAGGAATCATTCGATGCCAAGCTTCATCCGCCTGCTTCCGAACAGCTTTATCCGCGCGATCTTCATACCCGGACGCGGTGAGGCAACCGACAATCAAAATCCAAACGCATTGACGGATACTAGAAAACCGAGTGATAACGAGGGATTCCCCCCTTTTTCTCACTCGGTTATTTACTAGTGCACTGCAGAGCTGCCCGGTTGTCCTAAAGCTTGCTCAATATCTGTTCTATGATCTGCTGATCCAAAACGGTATTATGACCCGATATACAAGTGTCAAAATCCATTTCTTTATAGTTCAGCAGTGTCCGAATATAAATTTCCTTGTCTACGTATAGGCTTGGAATGATTTCATCCATGGAGTCTCCGACATTATCGCCAACATGGATCACCCTGTCCGCTTCATCCAGTACACTTATGGAATCCACAGTATGTCCTGGCGTATACATGATTCGTATATGGTCCTCAGGGAAATATAATTCGTTATCGAATGTCAGATTGGGAAGGACCAATTCTGCTTCACCCTCAATGAATCTCTTGTTTTTCTGGATCATGTCTTCCCAGCCGGAATCCATCATGTCCCTGCATAGCTTGTGAGATACGATGGTGCAGTCCCGGAACGAACCATTCCCCCATATATGATCCCAATGATGATGTGTATTGATCACAATGATGGGCTTGTGGTCGTGCTTTATGTATTCTTTAACTGGTTCGATGTTCAAAGATCCCAGACCCGTATCAATGATGTAATTATTCCGGTCTCCCATAATAAGCTGGACATTTAAATCCCATCCCGAGGGGATATGGTTGGTAAACAAAACGCTTCTATTCTTTATCTTTTGAATTTTCATCGTTCACTCTCGCTATCTGTCATTTTTTCGATCATGACGCTTACTCGTAATTGTGTTCTTATCAGATTCTATGACGCGTGTTATTCTAAAGTCAACATGGAATGCGCGTGTTTACTCTAACTTGTTAGTCGCTTCGCTCTTAACTTTTTTCCCGGAATATGGTTTATACCACCCTCCGATATGTTACCATACACCATGGTAGATCCAGGAAGGTATTTTGAAGGAGGTACTTATGAGCTATCGCGGATCAGAGTTTTACGATAACGAAAGTAACTTCGAGAAGTACATGTTGCGGAGGCAATGGCAGGAGAACGCCAACGATACGTTAGAGAAGCCCGTCATCTCGCAGCTGCTCGGGGATATCTCCGATCAGCATATTTTGGACCTCGGGTGCGGAGATGCCGGATATGGCACCGAGCTGCTGGATAAGGGCTGTTCCACTTATGTCGGCATCGAGGGTTCCCGCAATATGGTCGAAGCCGCCTCCAGTTCACTTGCAGCTTACAGCAATGGTACCGTAGTACACACGATGATAGAGGATTATACGTACCCGCCAGATGCCTACGATCTGGTGCTGTCCAGACTTGCCATTCATTACCTTCAGGATATTGAGCATGTCTTCCGCTGCATTCATCAGACCTTGAAGCCAAGCGGCCGGTTGATCTTCTCCGTCGAGCATCCCGTCATCACCTCCACCCTTCAGCCATCGGGTACAAGAACCAACTGGGTGGTGGACCATTACTTTAACGAGGGCTACCGCGAACAACAATGGCTCGGCGGCACCGTTCATAAATACCATCGTACCGTCGAGGCTTACTTCCGAGCGATGCAGGAAGCCGGCTTTATCGTCGAACAGCTTCGAGAGTCCAAGCCGGTGCGAGAGAATTTTACGAACGACGAAACCTATGAGCGCAGGCTCAGAATTCCGTTGTTCCTGTTTCTTGTGGGAAGAAAGAATGCGTAATACATACCATTTCGAATAAAAAAGCACCCGTCCACTTCAATGAAGGGAACGGGTGCTTCTTGTTCTTCTGTTTAGGATGATTGTGGAATAGCGGGAACGCCTGCATAAACTCATCCGTTAATCGTCAACTCCTCTTACGAGGTTCTGCCTGCCTTGCTGCCTTTATTGAATCCTTCAGACCTGCGTTTACGGGCTTGGCCATCCTTGGGCTTATTCGTTACTTCCGCCTTTAGCTTACGTGCCATCTCTGAATACGGATTACTAACTGCGTCCACCTTGGGTTTACGCGCGGTATCCGTGCTCGAATGGCGCACTGCGTCCGGCTTCGGCTTGCGTGCCGTGTCGGCCTTCGGCTTGCGGGCTGCATCACCCTTGGGCTTAGCAGGTCTGGCCGCCGCCGACTTGGCATTGCCCGGTCTTGCCGAGCCCGATTTCGGGGAACGGTCCACCTTGGCGGATCTTAATGAACTCGACATCGGAAAGTCATGATCTTTAACCTCGGGAATGGGCTTTCCGATGAGTTTTTCAATATCGCGGAGAAAAGGAATCTCGTCCACTTCGCAGAACGAAATCGCCGTCCCACTAAGGCCAGCACGCCCTGTGCGGCCAATCCGGTGAACGTACGTTTCCGGGATATTAGGAAGATTAAAGTTAATGACATGCGACAATTCGTCAATGTCGATGCCTCTGGCGGCGATATCCGTCGCCACCAGCACCCGGGTCTCCCCGCTCTTGAAATTTTTCAATGCCGTCTGGCGGCTGACCTGGGATTTGTTGCCGTGAATGGCTTGTGCCGTAATATTCACCTTGGTCAGATCGCGCACAACTCGGTCAGCGCCGCGCTTCGTACGAGTAAAGACCAATGCGGACACGATGGATGGATCCTTCATCAGCTCATTCAATTGCTTCTGTTTATTCCCGGTTTCCAGCAGATACACCGATTGCTTGATTCGTTCAGCCGTAGAAGATACCGGTGTGATCTCAACTTTTACGGGATTCTGCAGCAATGTTTTTACAAGCTGGGTGATCTCCGCAGGCATCGTGGCCGAGAAGAAGAGCGTTTGCTTTTTGCTCGGCATTTTGGAAATAATTCGTTTCACGTCATGGATAAAACCCATATCCAGCATACGGTCAGCCTCATCCAGCACCAGAATCTCCACATGCTGCAGATCGATACGCTTCTGATTCATGAGATCCAGCAGTCGGCCCGGGGTCGCAATCAGGATGTCCGCACCTTGCTGGAGCGCCCGTTCCTGCGTCTTCTGCGAAACGCCGCCAACAATAGCGGTAGAACGCAATTTCGTGAACTGGCTGTAGGCCTTGACGTTATCCGAAATTTGCAGGGCAAGCTCCCGGGTCGGCGACAATACCAATGCACGAATGCGTCGCGCCATGCCCGGTTTAGGGGGTTGTTCGTTCAATAACTGGATCATGGGTACCGAAAAAGCGGCTGTTTTCCCTGTTCCGGTCTGGGCACAGCCCAGCAAGTCTCTGCCGGCCAGCACAGCCGGGATCGCCTGAGCCTGGATCGGCGTTGGCTCCTTGTAATTCTCCTTCGCTAAAGCCTTAAGAATTACAGGGGATATATTTAAATCTTGAAATGTCATGGAATCTCCTTTATGGTGAATAGCTATATTTTTCGCATCACGTAACATGGGGCATCTCTTCTTAGAGTCTCCACAAGCCGTTCCTTTACGTCATAACACATAACGATACCACAGATTGGTACAAAAAAAGAAGCGGAATTTTTCTCCGCTTCTCTGGTTTAAGCTCCAAACCGCTGCCGATACCCGCATTTTCTGCATAATTCCTCAACGGCTTCCCGCCGCGAAAAGCCATCCACGAGATTATTCGCCCGCTCCCCGTCCACGATGTCCGAGAAGGATTTCTGATGAATATTCCCCAGGTTGATGACACCTTCCCCATCCAGACAGCATGGCACAACCGTGCCATCCACAAGAATGGCCGCCTGGCTGCGAAGCGCATGACAGAAGCCTTTTCCTTCATCCTCCGGCGCTGTCAGGCTCGGCCACTGGAACTCGTAATCCTGGTTCAGATAGACGTGATCCGCCACCCTCACGCCCCCGCCGGGTTCAACCCTCTCCTCGATTCGGTAGTCCAGATTAAATTCCTGCTCCAATATTTCGAGCGTCTGGCGATTTCGGCTCTTGTCCAGATTGGTTGCATTGTCCTGCGTCAGGTTCCATAAACGGAATGAAAAGATGACCTTAAACTCCTCTGCGGCACGGACAAAGGATAGAATCTCCCGTAAATATCCCTCGCGGTTCGTTGAACCTTCGTGTCCATCAAAGCTGTGGAGGGAAAAGTTCATCTGTCTCAGCGCTGGCTTGCCCAGCAGCTTATGCCGGTTCTTCGCGATCAACGTGCCGTTGGTCGTGATGTTGACCTTGAATCCTTTTTCATGGCTGATATCCAGCAGTTCGTCGATCTTCGGATGGAGCAGCGGCTCCCCCTTCACGTGCAGATAAATATAACGGGTGTGCGGCTTGATCTCGTCCAATCTTCTCGCAAAATCCTCTACCTTGATGAAGTTGGCCTTGCGCTCCGTCGGCGGACAAAACGTGCAAGCCAAGTTGCAAATACTCGTAATCTCTATGTAAACTTTCTTAAACGTCTTCAAGATGTTATCCCCAATCCAGATGTCTATGATTGCATGGTGATTTGCTAGCTTACTAGCTTACTAGCTTGCCAATCCCTCATATCGTACCATAGGCGGGCCTATACAGCTACAACTACAGATGCTATCAGATGCCATTCTGTCTTCCATTTTCCTTCTTCTTCATTCAAGGCAATATAATACCAAAACTTACGTTCTTCAAGTAGCATTTTATCTTCAAGTGATTTGACGGTTACTATTATCGACCCCTTTTGAGCGCCTTCATAGTTACTTTCATTAAGCGGTGTGAATTGTGGTACATCATTTTCTCGTTCAGGAACCTCTGTCCCGGTTTTCTGTTCCGTATTAGTAGGTATCGCTGTTGCATTCTACAACCGCTAAGTAAAATACTAAAAACAATGATAGCAGCGCATATCTTTCTTCATACGGTCCCTCCTATAAAAGAACCGCGCGGGAGCGCGGTTCTTTTAAACATGCAGCTACAAATAATCGAAGGCACGGGAATCCCCGGGTCCGCTTATTTTTACTCACGCAGATGGTTGTACTAACGCAGCTTATTTTGAATCGTTGTCGTCATTCTCTGCAGCATCGCCAGCTTTGTTACCCAATGCTGCGCCTGCGATACCACCTGCAATCGTGCCGATTGGACCCAATATGGAACCAACGGCAGCACCTGCGACGCCACCGCCTGCAGTTCCTAAGGCTTCTCCAGCGTCAATATCCATGTTGGTCGTGTCGCGGTCAGAATCAACCTTTTGATTACGATCATTTTTATTAGCCATCCATCTCACTCCTTCGACATTGTGATAGGAACAGCTCCATCTTGCCAGACGTTGTTCCAAACCATATCTTGCCCTAACGGATCTGAAAGAATTCTTAAAAGTATAACCTGCTCAGATCTTTGTCCACTCCAAAATAGGTTGCGTATTTTAGACGATGTTTGCGGATTATGGGATTATGTAAACGGTACCAAGACTGCTACAATGAACAAGCAATTACGAAATGAATGCAAGACTGACTTCGCCTTTGGATAACGCTTCAAGAAGCCCCGCAGAGCGCTCTCTCAGCAATCTATCCATTTCCTGATCCAAAGGATTTGCGGTCTCTGCCGATCGCTTCATCCCGCCGGCCTTGCCATGAGCTTCAATTCATAACTGGGCTGCAGCTACATGGTTTCTTAAGATTTCTTCTTCTTCCGAATAGGATGGGAGCTTGCTCCGCCATACATGGACTTGCTGAAGCATAACAGCTGCATTCTTCCCTACGTATAACCGCTCTCCCTCCGCATAGACCTGATCTCCAATCGCCAGCCCCTTTTTCGAAAAGCTGTCGATGTCCGTGATCAGCGTATTCGGAGCATTGTCCACACTGTCAGTGGCAATCGTATATAATTCACCGTTCGGACACTTCAGGTTCACCGTTCGATCAAAGATGGTGTGTACCGTCCCATAAAATTTCAAGCTACTTATTTGTTGAAGGAATCCCGCATCGCAAGAGATGGCTGCGCTTACAACACAAACGGCTTCAGTACTGGTTTTCTTCCCGCAGCTTCCCGTCATATCGCCTCCTTAGCTTACAAATGGACCAGTGCTGTCTTTTGTCAGGCTATCCCCTTTGAATGTTCATTCACCTTGAATCGGCTATGCCTTAGTTGTGGATAAATGACCTTAGATGCTATACTGAATTCAAAATTAGCCAATATATAAACGTCGAACATATAACAGGTGAATGACTTTCCACTGCCAAAAGGATATTTTGTGAATTATATCACAGTTGAAGTTGCAAACCGCTCCTGACACCCTTATTGTAATCCAGGGCTACACTCCGATCATTGTACAGCGAAACTAAAAACATCGCATATTCACTGTGCACATTGCACAATGAGAACAAAAACAAAGGTGTGTGTTAAGAATGCTTACCATCAGGGACATCCTTCAGATCAAAGCGATCGAAGGCATTAAACTCGTTGCAGGTTCGGCAGGAATTGATCACCAAATATCCATTGTGAATATTATTGAAAATCCGGATGTATTCGATTGGCTGGCTTCGAATGAGCTGCTCTTATCCACCGGATATATTTTTAAAGATAGCGAGTAGCTGCAGAATCGGGTCATTCATGAATTGGCGAGAACAACTGCGCGGGCCTGTGCATCAAAATGAAACGTTATTTTGACCGTATTCCGCAAAACATGATTGATCTAGCGAACAAGTATATGGGCTTCCGCTGCTGGAGCTCCCTTTTGAATACACGCTGTCCAAGGTGATCGCGATCATTAATGAGAAGACCAATGCCGATTATGACACGCTGAATCGCAGATCGCTCGACCTGCATAATGCGCTGTTCAAAATTCCGCTGGAAGGGGGCGGTATATCCTAGCTGTCTTCTCGTCTTGATTGAGCTACCGTTTCCGGTTATAGCATAGCGAGACGAATTTTTATTTAGGGTTTTGCATTATTAACTACATTGCGTATTTCCTGGTGGTTCTTCCGAATATCTTGTCTCACGGGGAAGAATCCCATTACCTCGTACACAAGTACTTCTCTAGTTCATCTCCAACTTCTCCTTCTTAACCTAGTCGATACTTCGGACACCCTATACCCCACCAGCCAATTTCCCTTCAGTCGATACAAACTTGACTTCAACATTCCTTTTCCCATCCGTCAGGTTGGACGGGATTTCATATGACACATTCCTTCGGATCAGAAGACGCACGGCCTGATACTTTGGTCTCTCAAAATCCTTGCCGCTTAACTTATCCACAGATATGTACCGTTCCTCTACACCCAGCTCCCGAAATTTGACGAGCTGCCTTTCCGAATTTTTGTCCCTCGTAGATACTCGACCATATGCCAGTTTCAACAGTCCCACTCCCATCTTGTCGTTTCAAAAAGTGATTAAATATCTTGGAACATTCCTAAAGTCATTTTAATGGTTTTGAACGTAGAAACATAGGGATTCTAAAGTGTCCCAAAAATCATACTTTATGGCACTAATTGAAATTCACCCCACCTCAAAAGAAGAAGGCCAAACGGAGGATCCGTTCGCCTTCTTCTTTTGAAGTGGTAGGTAGGGTTTCTTTTGTTGCTGTTCGTTAAAGTCAATACCGCAATGCTTTGGTAACTGAATGAATACCGTCGTTACTAAATATCCGACTATCACTAAGTTATTTTTCATTTAAATCTATTTTCCAATCAACAGAAGTATATATTCTTTCCATTAATGTCCGGACTACCTTAAATTCTCCTTCAATATGCGGAAGTCCCTCTATAACAAATTCAGAATTATCACTAATCTCAGTCCCATTTCCTGAAGGAGATAAGCCACCTCTGAATTGAACTGGATATTTCTTTATGTCACCAATAGGCTGAATAAACCATTGATCATTTATAAAGTTACTGTTGCTAAAGCCATTAATTTTAATTATAGTTTGACTGTTTTTATCCCCTCCCTCAGTGGATATAGTGACATCATTTAAATGAATCTGATCTTCGTTGTTTTTTCCTTTGAACGTTATTCTGTTTTGTCTCAATTCATTTGTATTAAAAACAATCGAAGAACCATCTTCCTCCAATAGTGAAAGACCATCAAATACAAAAACAGCGTCATCTGGAATATTTATAAAGGAGTAAGACCAATGTGTGATTTTTTCATCTTGGGGGTCAGTATAATGATGTACTTCTAGCAATCCCTGCTTATGCCCACCCTTGGTACTTCCTACACTATGGATTTCATTTCCAGTATCATCTTCAAAGTGAAACATAAGACTTCCAACTTTTAATCTATGGGAGGTCGAAGTGGTTTCCATCTCTAGTCTCGTTGATGAAGGGGTTTGAATTAACCTATTCATCTGAACAGTAATATTTGTGTTAGGAACAATATAGGACTGATTAATTTCTTTTACAGTGGATATCTGATTAGCTTTATTTAAATCCAACGCAAAATTGAAATTCCAATCTCCCTGTATCGTTTTTTGATTACTGACCGTACCTCCAAGATGATTAATTTCACCAACTACCTTAATGCTTTCTGATTCAATAATGTTAGGAAATATCACAGATAACTGGTAGTAATCGTTGGTTTTGCCTACATTGCTAAACTCACCTAATATATTTCCTTTCTCATCTTGAACATATATGCGGTTTTCTTCACCTAATTTCAGCATACCTTCTGAACTTAAACCATTAGAATTAATAAGCTGAAGAGCCATTACCATACGTCCGCCGTCTGCACTAACTTCGTTTATTTTTAAGGTATAACCATGATCTACGACTAACACGCCAGGATCCAGAATAGTTCCATAATTTTTTGCATCTAACAATCCAATGTCAGTTGTGCCCCCTGATAAAAGTGATTTAAACGTGTCAGCAATAGTTGGCCCAGATATATAGAGGAATGACCCAATAATTAATATGACTGATGTGAACACAGCCAATAACCTTTGTTTTTTCCATCCCTTTTTTTGACGAATTGGATCCTTCGTTCTAACATGATTATAAATGGAATGCATAACGTTTTCATTTATTTGTTCTTTGGGGCTCTCCACACTAAATAAATAACGTAGATCACGATGCTCATTAAGAACTCGTTGATAAACTTGTGTGCAGTGAAGGCATGTTTCAATATGGAGTTTTTGGAGACTATTATCCTCTTCAAAAATTAAATTTTCAATCTCCGAAGTTTCTAAGCATTTCATTTAAATCATCTCCTTTTTCCTGAATTGTTGAACGAAGCTTCTTTTTAGCACTAAATAATTCATTTCTTACTTTCATTGAAGATATTTGCAATATGTCAGCAATCTCTTGATAACTGAGTTCACCCAGATAACGAAGTATCAGTATTTGTTTTTTTTTCATGGGCAAAACATTCAATAAATTCATTATGGATTTTTTTTGATCCTCATATATAAATTCACTTTCCGGTGTCCTGTAATCTGCTACGTTTTCATTCACGGCAAAAGGAAGTTTTAGCATCCACTTTTGTTTTCTTTGAAAATCCCTCATTAAATTGATAGCAATACTAAAAAGCCATGTTGAAAACTTTTTCGATAAATTATGTTGATCAAGTTTTGTGTATGCCTTGAAGAAAGTTTCTTGGGTAAGTTCCTGTGCATCACTATAATTCATGCCCATTTTAATAAAATAACTAAATATTCTGTTCTGATACTGATCGATTATAATTGAGAATTTATCTATTTCTCCGTTCATTATCTCTAAAATCAACTTTTTTTCATCTGTAAAATTGTCCATCCTAACCTCACCTCCAAACTTTTTTCTTTACTGTAAGACGTATATAAAGCCAAACATGTCTAAAAATAGTGAAAATATTATTGAAAATATTTTCCTATTATTGTAATATAAGCGTGTACAAAAAATATTGGGAGGGGAAATTGTGAACAAGTTAAAACAAATCATGCCCTTATTTCTTTTACTTAGTCTTTTTCTGAGTACTTCAATCTTTGCCACCTCAGCGAACACGGTTGAAAAAAGCAATGAAGCATTGGATGTTGCACACCTCTATTTTAAGGCTTTACTTAAAAATGATGTAAATGGAATGATTGAGTATTCTAATGATCTAAATTACATTGACAATAAGAGTAGAGAAAAAGGATATAATGAATTTGCAACAGACACTTTAGTTAGCTACGAAATTCTCAAAGTTGAAAACATTAATGATACGGAATATCAACTCCAAGTCCAACTTACATATACAGACGTAGATAATTACCCTCCTCTCCCATACACCGTTTCAAAAACTGAACAGGGGTGGAAGGTTATAATAAAGCCTTTAGAAGTTAATCTTGACCCAGGTTCATCAGATTATCTTAAAGTCAAAGCTGGAACACCAATTCATAAAATGATTCAGGAACCTGAAACAACTATCCAGCCATTTGCTGAATTAGTATATTATTCTTTTGACCTTTTTGGTCAACAACCTTTACTTGGACAAACAAATTTCAATATTTCTAGAGGCTCTGTAACTGTACATGGTTGGCAGAATGATAGAATTGGTACAGCGTCAGTTCGTTACGAAATTGTTAAACCTTTATCAGGAGGAAATGTTAACTGGTATGGACAAAAAACGGTAAATGGTAACTATCCACAAAATGGAACGTGGTACAGTGAAAGCATATCTCTTAGTGCTTCGCCAATAACGAATGCTCGTATAAGAATTACAAATATGAGTTATGATGTATTTGGAGCAGGTAATGTCTACGAGTAATTACAAAAAAGCGTGAGTTTCCTGGGACTGATCCTATAACGTGAGACAAATTAAAAACACCTTCAATAGAAAGCAACCATCTCGTAAGAAATGGGGACAACTTTGGAGGTGTTTTTGCGTTGGCAACAAGAGTCAGCTATCCAGTAGAAATGAAAGAGAAAGCGATTAAAATGAGGTTCGATAGCATCCCGGTGAATATGTATGTTATTGGTTAATAGGTAGGCTCATTCGGCTCAGTAGCCCCTTACGAAGCCATTTTACTCCTCCTCAGGTGGATACACGGACGACCAGCCAAACAGCCATAAAAGAATCCCCTTCCATGGCTGTTCACTCTTGCTTATTTTCGTTTCATTGGCACTCCGCTAACTCTTGATAAACACAATTTTTACGCCAACCACCTGTTCCAACTCATTCACGGCCTTATACACGCCGTATGCTCCATCGCCCATGCCGGTACGAGATACGACGCCCCCATCCAGGACGCCCGCTTCTTCCCCGCTCTCGGTAATGTCGCAGCAGGCATAATACCATTCCGTATCCGTGTCCGAGCTATCCGATACTGAATCCGCATCCGGAATTCGATACTTTTGAATATCAAAAATACCCGCCTGCCCGCTATCCACCCCAGCTATAAAAGGACACTTGATCCACTCCAGGAATGCCCCTGTTCAACTGCCGAATGATGGTAAGCCGTTAGCTTGGCGTTGGCTTCGCCCCAATCCGGGATCTCCACCTTCTCCACTTCGGAAGCCCACGTTCCATTCAATACGGGTTCCAACACACCCATGATGACCATGTGCTTGTCCAACTCATAACAAGGATCCGCGACAACCAATTGCCCCGAATTCACTTCAAAATGGCCCAGTTGAATGTTCAATGAAGATACCTCCAATAACAACGTATGATGGTTCTATTTTAGCATGTATGGTGCGGGGAGTTTAAATGGGGTTCCTAGATGTTTACTCAATGTATTTCTTGATTTCGATTGTAGAAAAACCGCTCCAATATAACCGAAACGAAGGAGCGGTTTGTATACAATAATTTTCAATTAATGAATCAATAAATCTACCTTAGACAAAACCTCATTCAAGGTCTCCTTAGGAACTCTGCAAATAAACTTGGCTTGGCGAGATTGCCAATCGAGACTCTTGATTTGATCAGAAAGAATAACCCCTTCTATCGGTAAATCCTGAGGAATAACAACCTCAAAGGGGTAGCCTTTAGCCTTGGAAGTAACCGGACAAAATAAGGCTAAACCGACCTTACCGTTATACGTTACAGGTGAGAGTACAAGAGCTGGCCGTTTCCCCGATTGCTCATGACCAGATTGAGGATTAAACTGAATCCATACCAAGTCGCCACGATCAGGAATGTATTGTTCTTTTACCATGACTCCCGTCCTTGCGGCTCACCCGTTTGAACCTCGGAATGGATATTATCAGGCGTTATTTTCGAAAGTAGATCTTCCAGTGTGTTGGTCCGTGGTTTGATGACGAGATGACCATCTTCAACGTCAAGATCGATTTCTGATCCCTCCTCAAGTCCTATCTCCATGGCCAGTGCCTTTGGGATGCGAATGCCTAAACTGTTTCCCCATTTTTGAACTTGCGACATGCTACCACCTCACACAAATGTTTATACAAAGTATAAACATTATTCGGAATGAAGTCAAATTATCGACCTTTAATAAATTATACAAGATCCTTTGATTACCTCCTGAAGGCAGGATTCGTTTTCTTCTTCTTCGTCCCGCTACACAATCACCACAAAAAACGCACCTCCCTATAGAGATGCGTTTTTCACTGGCTCTCATATGCTACAAACTACATGTTACCTGTTGCTTGCAGGGTTACTCCGGGATATTCCCCCCGGCCACCCGGTCGCCGGAATTTCCGGATGGATCGGTTACTTCGTCATCCTCGCCGGCATGAATGATCAGCGAGCGTCCCAAAACGGAGTTCGGCTGGTTCTTTCCAAGAGTTCCATGCTGGATGATCATCTCCGCTTCCACGGTACCGTCTGCACCTACGACCAGATTCGGCATATCGCCAACATGGCTTCCTTGTGGATGCTTGAGGCCATGATGCTTGTCGGTCGGATTAAAATGCCCACCAGCAGATTTGAAATCTCTATCTTTGATCGTGTTCTCATGTACATGGAACCCATGTTTTCCTGGTGTGAGGCCAGATGCGGTAATCTTCACCTTTACCCCGTCATTGATCTGCTCCAAGGTAGCGGAGCCAACAGACTCTCCTGCCGCATTGTACAGCTTGACTACAAGATGCCCCAGAGTTTCCTCCCTGAAAGCCTGGTCCCAGAACACCGGTTGGTTAACCGGATCCGAAACCATGCGAGCGGGTACATCGCTGCTGCCGGTAGGAAACTTAGAATCCGAAGCCGCCGTTCCTTGTTTCGCAAACGGGCCGTCAGCGGTGAAGTTGTCCTTGCCGTTAACATAGTGGCTTATTTTAGACATCGAATGTTTCATCGCATCTAAGGTTCCTTCGGGATTCGCAGCAGCGAACAAAATTCCTGTAAACAGCAGGGCTCCGGCCACAAATGCGCCAGCCATATATTTTAACTTGTTGGTCTTCTTTTTCACTTCATCGCCTCCTGAATAATGTTATTCATTCATCTCCCAATCCCCTGATTTTATACGTCTAAGTCGTTATTTTATGGGATGAGGCGTTCGGTAATAGTCATTAATTCCAAAGATATTTACAATCAATAAATAAACTCATACTTTCTATAATATCCAGCTACTGAACAGAAAAAGAGAGGGGCTCCGATAACGGCTTTAACGCCCCTCTGGCAAAATGAGTTCTCTCATCCGATCCGTATGTTTGGCCGAAACCACATATACATCTTCTCCCCAATCCTTGAAACCGTAGCTGAACACACTTTCATGACCCTCTTCTCCCAACCACAGCTTGATGGCATGAATCGGAGATTGCTGGGCATAGATGACCATCACGTCGTAATCCGGGTCCGTTCGTTTGGCATCATCCGGCTGCTTGCGAGCGGCAAGGATCGCTTCCTCAAATGCGATTACAGCCTTCTCATCCTTGAAAGACAGCAGTGTATCCCCATTCATCTCGTCCCATGTCTCGAACGCTGAAATCCGGATTTCGGCAACCTGTTCGTCTAGAAGCTGCATCGTCTCCCAACCGGGTTCCTTATCGCAACCTACCAATAGAGCCGTTATGTAGAGCATCATGATCATTAATAAGCGCTTCATTAAACCGTCCTTCCTTATCTACGAAAATAACATTATTGGATGACCCCATGCAGCTTCAGCTTGTCCATCAGCATGGTTCTGTACGTCTCTTGATCATAAAGGGAGTTGTTGATTCGCTCCTTGTTCAGTCCGAGACTGTCCAAGATCCGGTGCTCCAGCTTGCGCCGGGCTTCCAATACTTCCAGCGTCCCTTCAACGCCCTCCAGCGCATCGTGCTTCACCATGCCGACGGTCACCGGATTCTGGATGAAGCAGCACTCAAAAATCATGACAACAGGTTCATGCAACGCCTGCTCTGCAAATGCCTCCCACCGCTCGGTGATGAGTCTCCTATTGAGATCCAGCAGGAGCTCGTAAACATCCTGCTTGGACAAGGAATGATATTTAGGTCATCCGGAAAAGAGGTACCGTATTCGTTCTTCAGCTTCTGGTAGGGCAGGAGATACCAGCTGCCTTTTTTGGCGGCCCGCTCGATCAATATTAAAGGCGCCTGCGGCTTGCGGCAACTGCCCAAATTCTTCTTCAGTCACACACGCCGTTCCCTCATAATCCGCCGGATGGTCAACATCCCCTTCCAACACAAGCCGGGCCTCGATGTTTCTTTCGGTTAAAATATCATAAATCATACGGGACGTCGTCGATTTGCCGAATCCCGGCAGACCTCCGACCATGATCAATTTTGTCTTCATTACAAATCCTCTTCAAATCTCAAAAATAATGGCAGCTTCAAGTTATTCTGTGTGGGCCAGTTGATATCCTCTTGTTTATACAAAAAGACTCCGGACGTATTGCGTCCGCAGACTTCTTTCATGAAGATCCACTCATCTCAATGGTTATCGGGCCGTAGATCACTCATTTAAATGCATATACAACAATTGTTAAAGCGCATACGGTGGAGACAGATATTGAGCAGGACGGAACCAATGAGATTGTTGCTACAGTTGGTACTGCTGCCCAAACATCAATTTACAAAATTAAGAATGCTCATATCGTAGCAACAAATCTAAACGAAACGCTGGAGGCACAGGAAGTGACATATGATAAAGAATCCAATACTTTTGTAAGCGGTGTGAAGATTTGGAGAGTCAAAGGTGAGGAATTAGTGAGTTCAAAATAATTCGAGCCTTGGCTCTTTTTTTGACTAAAACATATTATCAATTACTTAAGTTTCATTAAACGTTGGATAAAGGAGAATCCTGAACTCCATACTCATCATAGCCCCTATTTCTCTCCAAGGACAACCCTTCATACTTAGTGATCACCCTACCAGACAAGTGCTCATATCTATTCGCCTTTATACTATAGACATCTCTTTTTTAACGGACTATAATGACAAAAGCGCTCGAAAAAACGAACATTAAGGCGGTAAACATGAGTAAATATATGCAATTGTTTCAAGGGACTTCTTTTTCAAGCAAATCTCCCACCGAAATTCAAGTGTTAATAGACTGTCTATATTGCATCAATGCGGACGGAATGATTGAGCGAGTCGTGGCACCGGAAGACACCGAATATCAATCCTTGCTGGATTCGTATCAGGGCAGCGACAGCTTTCATCGATTAGAGGAGGGACAGTATTTCCTGCCAGGTTTTGTTGACTTGCATGTTCATGCCCCGCAGTGGGCTCAATCTGGAACCGCTTTGGACATTCCGCTTTATGACTGGCTCAACACCTATACCTTCCCGCTGGAATCGAAATTCTCCGATCTCGAGTTTGCGCAAAAGGTCTACGAGGATTTGGTAAGCACCCTGCTAGCCAACGGAACCACGACGGCGCTTTATTTTGCCACGGTGCATAAGGAAGCCAGCCTGCTGTTAGCCGAAATCTGTGCGGGCAAAGGCCAGCGCGGACTTGTTGGGAAGGTCGTCATGGACGATCCCGAGCAAAATCCGGATTACTACCGCGATGCAGACACATCCACAGCATTGGTGGATACGGAAGCATTTATTATCGCTGTCAAGGAACTCGCCAAGACCACGAAACAAGGCGTGTATCCCGTCGTCACTCCACGCTTCATTCCAAGCTGTACCGATGCGGGGCTGAAGGGTTTGGGCGAGCTGGCAGCCAAATACGATACGTATGTGCAGTCCCACTGCAGCGAAAGCGATTGGGCACACGGTCATGTGAAGGATCGATTCCAGAAAAACGATGCGTTTGCCTTGCATGATTTTGGCCTGCTGCGTGATAAATCGGTCATGGCTCATTGTAATTTTCTCGATGATCAGGATGCCGAATTATTCGCTGACACCGGAACCGCTATCGCGCATTGCCCGATATCCAACGCCTATTTCGCCAATAGCGTCATCCCGGTTGCTCGCTTCCATGCCCACAATGTTGAGATTGGTTTGGGCTCTGATCTATCCGGCGGCTTCTCGCCCAGTCTCTTCGATAATATAAGACAAGCCGTGATGTCTTCGAGGATGCTGGAGGATGGCGTGAACACCTCCCTTCCGGCTGCCGAGCGCGGCGTACCCAAGTCGCGGATCACGGTCCATGAGGCATTCTATCTGGCTACGGCCGGAGGCGGTGAAAGCCTAAGCTTGCCGATTGGCCGTATTCAGGAAAACTACGTATGGGATGTGCAGGTGATCGATACGAGACTGCCGTCCGCGAAGCTGCCGATTTTTGATGAGTTGGAGGACGTACAAGATATTTTTCAGAAGATTATGTATCTCGCACGGCCTGAACATATTCGCGAGGTCTGGGTACAAGGAGAAAAGGTTCATTCACGCTAAGATATATCGCAATTAATCCAAACATTCGAGGTGTCCATCGGAGTGAAAACACAAGCAGACAAACAAGATAACACGCAAACGAACTCACAGCATTTAACGGTTCCACCTGACGGTAAAATATCTGTCGGGAAATCCGCCATTCTCGGTTTACAGCATGTCGTCGCGATGGACGTTTATGTTGTTCCTTTCCTAATTGCCATGTTAATCGGCTTATCGCCCAATCAATCCAGTGCATTAATTCAATCCACGTTTATTGCAGCCGGGCTTGCCACGATTGTGCAAACGTATTTCTGCATGAAGCTGCCGATGGCGCAAGGTCCATCCTATGTTCCTCTTGGTGCAATTGTTGCGATTTATGCCGCCAGCGGAGGCGGGGAGCTCGGTTGGAGCTCCGTGCTGGGTGCCAGCCTGGTGGGTGCAATCCTCGTGGTGATTTTGGGGTATACGGGAGTTTTCAATAAAATCGTGAAATCCTTCATCCCGCCCATTGTCGGGGGCACCATCATCTTCATTGTAGGTCTGTCTTTATTGCCGGTTGCCATCCGGGACAATATTTACGGCGCCACGGACGCAACCATTAATCAAAACGTGCTGCTGGCCCTGATCTCAGCGGCTGCACTCATCCTGTTTGTCATCCTGGGATCCCTGTTCCGAACGCGAGGCGCGATATTCCGGGTTACGTCCGTCATGATCGCGTTAATTATCGGCTGTATCTCGGCCAACTTGATGGGTGTGCTGGATTTCAGCGCTGTCGCCAGCGCCAGCTGGTTCAGCATGCCGCAGATACCATTTAAGGATTTTGGCTTTTCGTTCGACTTGTCGGCGATTATCACCATGGTCATCATCTATCTCGTCCTGCTGGCGGAGACGACAGGTACATGGTTTGCCATCAGCAACGTCATTGATAAACCGTTAACGGATAAAAATATTAATCGGGGCGTCATCGGCGAAGGAATCAGCTGCCTGATTGCTTCAGGACTCGGCTCCACGCCGGTCACCGGTTACTCTACCAATGCAGGCATTATCTCCATCACGGGCGTGGCAAGCCGCCGAGTCTTTCTTGCGGTAGGCGGATGGTTTATCCTCTTCGGTTGTTCAGGCAAACTGGCCGCTTTGATCTCCTCAATTCCAACCGCCGTCATCGGAGGCGTATTCGCCATCGTCTGCGGGATCATCTCGATTAACGGGATCCAGGTTATGAAGAACGAGAAAATCGGTGAAAAAGAAATGTACATTATCGCCATACCGATGATTTTGACGTTAGCGTTAGTACTCATTCCTAAAGACTTCTTATATACATTGCCTACATTCGTGCAGTATTTGTTCGGTTCACCCATACTAGCGGCTGCTCTTGCAGCGATTGTATTGAATAAATTGCTGCCTAGCGCGAAGTAAAATGGTAAGGCCATCGTAATCACACATGCTAAACACGACTGCCCCCAAAGGAACTACGTCAGCGTAGGCTTTAGGGGCAGTCTTTTACATATGAGCCTTGCGGTTGAGCGGGAATTACCGTCCCATGCAAAGCTACGATTCAGTTCGCAGTTTATAACTCTTCTACCTTGGGAAGTAGGGGGGTTGTGGATTTTTTCCGTATCCATATCGGCAGAAGCTGCGGCGTAGCAATGCCAAGCAGAACAACGATGATCCCAACCCATCGAAGCAGCGACACCTCTTCATTCAAAATTAACACCGAAGCCACCACGGCTGCCGGAAGTTCCGCCGCACCCAGTATCGCGCCCAGACCTGAGCCCAGCTTCGGGACACCAATGGAAAAGAAAAGGACCGGAATCACGATGCCCAGCAGCCCTAAAGGAAGACCAAACTTCCAAAGTCCGTCTGGAATCGCACCATCATAAATGAAGGAAGGCGAGAAAGCCATCAAAATAATGATCAGGGCACTAGTGGTCATATACAAGCTTTTATTCACCGCAGGCACTTGTGTAGCCACCCTCCCGCTTACGAATATATAGAAGGCAAACGACACGGCCGACATTAAGCCGAAAATAACACCTTTGGCCGTAATCCCACCAACACTTGGTTCAAGAATCCCCCCTGCTAAGATCGTACCGATAAGAAGGATGAGCATCGAAATGCATTTCTCGCGACTCGGGAACTTTCTATCAACGATAGCCTCCAGAATGACCCCAATCCAAGTAAATTGAAATAAAAGAACGATCGCAATCGAAGCAGGCAATTCCTCCACAGCAAATCCGTAGAATATGCCCGTCAAACTGATCGTGATGCCAGCAACTAATAACGAGAGGCCCAGCTTCATCCCCAGCTTTTTTCGCGAAAATAACAAGACCAACAGGAGCAGCATGACCCATCCAAAAAAGTACTGTGATCCTACCAGCTGCTGCATGCTGAATCCATCTTTCATTCCAAGCTTGATGATGGTAGAGAGCGATCCATAACTGCATGCCCCTAAAAAAACAAGTAAAGCATATTTCAGTAACCTCATATTCATGGTAAACCTCTTCCCTTTCTGGTCCATAACAACATAAAGCCCCTTGTCATTTCACTGACAAGGGGCGAATGAAACCAAAGAATATTTCTTTGACAAAGTTCCGCCACTCCATCCACAGGATAGAGTTTGGTTTATTCAATTCAGCAAGCCATTCATTTACAACAAGAGATATAATATGATAGATCACATACGATGTCAACTGGAAAATCGAACAGGCCCTTCATTAGAATAACCGCTGCACAATAACGGGTGCCCATGCCCCGCCAGGCCGCCGGTTCTAAGATGGTTCCTTCCATAAAAATGCTCATCCCGTCATTTTATTAGATATGGATGCACCATCATTAGAAAAAAACGCATCTCCCTGTGGAGATGCGTTTATTGATGGCATGCCTATGCTGCAAAAGCCATCCCCGAGCAGCTTACCAACTATTCGGGAATATTCCCGCCGGCCACACGGTCGCCGGAATTCCCTGATGGATCGGTTACGCCATCATCTTCACCGGCATGGATGATGAGCGAGCGGCCCAGCACCGAGTTCGGCTGACCCTTTTCAAGGGTTCCATGCTGAATGATCATCTCCGCTTCCACGGTTCCGTCAGGGCCTACGACCAGATTCGGCATATCGCCAACATGGCTTCCTTGCGGATGCGCAAGGCCGTGGTGCTTATCTGTCGGGTTAAAGTGACCGCCGGCAGATTTGAAATCCCCACCCTGAATCGCATTCTCATGCACATGGAATCCGTGTTTGCCTGGCGTGAGACCGGATGCGGTCATCTTCACCCTCACCCCGTCATTGACCTGCTCCAGGGTAGCGGAACCAACCGACTCGCCCGCCGCATTGTACAGCTTGACCACAGGCAGCCCCAAAGAGATCGTCCGGGACGCCTGCTCCCAGTACACCAGCTGTCCAACCAGATCGGAAACCATTCGCACAGGCACATAGGTCGTGCCGTTCTGAACAATAGAATCCGGGGCTGCCGTCCCTTGGTTCATAAATTGACCGGCAGGTGTCGAGTGGTCCTTGCCGTTAACGTAGTAGCTTATTTTCGACGTTGTGCGTTTAATTGCATCCAAGGTTCCTTCGGGATTCGCAGCCGCCAACGAAAATCCTGAAAACAGCATGGCTCCGGCAAGAAATGCTCCGGCCATATGCTTCAACTTGTAGGTCTTCTTGTTCACTTCATCGCCTCCTGATGATGGTATTCATTCATCTCCCAATACCCTGCTTTTATACGTCTCAACCGTTGTTTAGGGGATTTGGGGCTTTCGGCGTTGGTCATTGATTCCGAAGACACGTACAAGATAAACCATAAACTTAGCACCCGATTGTAATCTGAGCCTGCCGGAACATATAGGAAGAGCCGCTAACAGCTTTAACGTCCCTCTGGTAAAATGAGCTCTCTCATCCGATCGGTAAGTTTGGCCGATGTCACATATACAGCTTCCTCCCCATCACTCGGACCGTAGCTAAACTCACTTTCCTGGCCCTCTTTCCCTAGACATAGCGAATGGCATACGCCAGCGTCTGAATCAAAAACAGGATGCTTGGTAACTTTTTTCTATAAGTCGAAAGTATTCAGTAATATTTCTTTCTTTTTAAAAAAACGTAGCTTTTTATAATTGCATTCTTTAACTATATATACAAATTATGTAGTATTATATTGTGATGAAAAAAACAAAAAATTGTGTAATGACTCTAATGCATTAACTAGTATTGCACCTAATACAGAGGATAAAACACAGTTAAAAAATAAATGGGGTAACTAAGGAGGATCAGATATGAAAACACAGATAGGAAGTAAAATGAAATATACAGTATCGGCTATTGTATTAATACTTGCTTGTTTTTTTATATTTTTCTTAATTAAATTAAATAACCAGGAATTAAAAGTTATTAATTTTCCAGCCTCATATATTAGTTATGATTCTGAAAGTGATCTCAGTAAAAGTGCCGATATTATTGTGCTTGGAACACCTGCTGAAGAATTTCAATCAAGAAAGCACCAGGAGGTAAGACATGAAGATGGGTCTTTAGCCGATTTCTATACTCTAACTGATTTTAAAATTGAAAAGTTTCTAAAAAAACCAGAAATCGTTCACCCTAATACTATTAACGATGATACTATCACATTCACTGAACCAATCAGCATTATAGATAATAACGGTGAAAGAGCAATAATCTCCTTAGATGGATATCAAGAACTTGAGTACGGAGAAAATTATATTGTCTTTTTAAAGGATAATGGAATGGGAAATTATAGTGTGATTAATATGAATGAGGGGAAATTCAATCTTCAAAAAGATGAAATTTCTCAATTAGTTCGCATGGGGATAAAGAAGCTTCTGACAGACATTCGCAAATTCGCAGAGAAGTTCTAAAAAGATACATTAATAATTAAATTTCAAGCCGTTGTTCATATTATATTTATCTCAGGCCCGTCAAGTAGACAGTGCAGAAAATTAAAATTAATTAAGCGGCCTTTCCCTGATTTCCATTGGACTAAGGCTGTTTAATTTTTCTTTTGGCTTAAGTGCCGTATACCATTAGTTCGTTCCGGAGAAGCTTCATTAACGATCTCTCTTATTTTCATATGACGAGTAGTTTTTGAGCATCATATCTAGTCGTTTAATTACTTCTTTGAAGTATAAATTTTGGATACGTATGTTCCTATCAATGCCTATTAAGTAAGCAATAATAATAACTGCAAGTATTATAATTAAAATGTCCATAATTTCTCCAATTCTCCGTCATTTAGTAAATCATAAATCGACAATCTTTTTTCTCACAAAAAATATAAATGAACTCCCCGCACTTAATCACTTAATATTTCCAATCTATCATCCAACGTCGAATAAAACGTATTGAATACCGGAACAGCTTGTTCATCCTCGTTGTCATGATCCCAAAAGATCGTCAACCAATCTTCGAAGCTGGATAATGTCTTCACAATGGCTTTTGAGCTTTGACTAATAAACCCTAATCTGTATTCGTTATTAGGGGTTCCATCCTCACATATGAATACCCAGTGATCATTGGAGTTAGCAACGGCATCAAACATAGTAAGAGAAATAAGACGATGGGAGGCAATAAATTCATCTGTCTCTCGAATGTGTACTTTATCGGGAAGATCCGGAAGAATCACTTTACTCTTACTTACTGTTCCACAAGGGGATTTCTCGCTAACCCCGCCGATAGGTTCACAATCCAGTAAAAATATCCCATTAGAGAATTCGCTTACAAAAGTACAGAACGATTGTGGCAGCTTCATCCCTAATCTATCCTCGAATTCGCTAATATCCTGATGATCTGCAACCTCATATCTATCCACATCAGGATACCTTTTTTGAAAGCGATTCGCAAACTCTCTAACGTCCATTGCAATCACCCCTCTTATATTTAATTACTCGAGAAGTAGATAATAACTAGCTTTATTTTTCAAAAACAGAGTGATATGTTTTATAGTGCAATTCCAGCTGGCTGGCGATTTGAAGAAGGAGCGCGTCCGCTCTCTTGATCAGGTTCATTAAATATGTAGGTTGTATTTTGCTGATGAGGGAGCTCTCATGTGATAAATAGGATATGGTCTGTATAAATATCAACGATTCTACGTTTAGCCCTGAATGCTTAGAAAACATCCGCAGTATGTCGTCTAACACAATATTGGATGTTGGTCGCCTTCTCTCCTTCTTTATATATAATGCATTGAGCATGGATTCTAGTGCCCTGTTGCATAACAATAAACTGACATGAAGCAAGTTTTTGTCCAGGAAGTGCAGGGATAGGTTCATATATTCTTGAGAGGAAATAGTACAAAGAATCATCGTATCGTGGTAAGAGTAATCGGCTTCCTTCTGGAATGGTGGATTCACATTTGGGTCGGTCTCACTTGCTACCATCGATTTCATGAATTCCTTCGCTCCCTTTTAACTGAGCATTTTGCATAATTCGAAAATTGACGTAAAGACAACAGGATCCAATAAGGATCAAGCTTATATGGTGGCTCCATTCTAAAAATGGACAGAC